>JAHEIL010000023.1 GCA_024639405.1 Crocinitomicaceae bacterium
AGTACCTCGGGCCGGAATCGAACCGGCACTCCCGAAAGAACAGGATTTTGAATCCAGCGCGTCTACCAGTTCCGCCACCGAGGCATTTACGGACTGCTAACTTTCGTTTAGCGAATGCAAAAATACTAATTTTATTGTATTTACCAATAGATTGATGAAAAAATCGTTGTAAAACAAGGAATAGATTTAGATCTATCGTATTTTTGTAGGATTAGTTCCAATACCCAATTGTAATGAAAAAATTGCTCATAAAAAATATCAAAGGCTTGCTTCAAGTAGGTGAATCAATCCCTTCGGTGGTAAAAGGCCAACAAATGAAGGAGCTTCCTATGATTGAAAATGCCTTCTTAGCATTGGAAGACAAACAAGTTGTGGCTTATGGAGCAATGGAAGATTGGGGTGGTATTGAAGATTGGCGCGATTTAGAAATCATTGATGCAACTGGTAAATATGTGCTCCCAGCATTTTGTGATTCTCACACACATACAGTTTTTGCAAAAAGCAGAGAAGAAGAATTTGTTGACCGTATCAACGGTTTAAGTTACGAAGAAATTGCCTTGAAAGGTGGTGGTATCCTAAATTCAGCCCGCAAATTAGCTGCACTATCTGAAAATGAATTGTACGAAGATGCTCTAAAAAGGGTGCAACAATTGATTGCGTATGGAACAGGAGCGTTGGAAATAAAATCAGGTTACGGTTTGAGTGTAGAGGCAGAATTAAAAATGCTACGTGTGATTAAACGCTTAAAAGAAACTGCAGGTATCTCCATCAAAGCAACGTTTTTAGGTGCACATGCGTTTCCGACTGAATTCAAAGAAAATCATACTGCTTACATAGATTTAATCATCCAAGAAATGTTGCCAAAAATTGCAGCAGAAAACTTAGCAGATTACATTGACGTATTTTGTGAACGCAACTATTTTTCTGTGGAAGAAATGGAACGAATTTTATTAGCAGGAGCAAAATTTGGCTTGACTCCAAAAGTACATGTCAACCAATTTTCTGTCTTAGGAGGTATTCAAAAAGCGATTGAATTGGGCGCATTATCTGTTGATCACCTGGAAGAAATTTCTGACGAAGACATTCAAGCATTAAAAAACAGTTCGTGTATTGCTACGCTTTTACCAAGTTGCTCTCATTTTATTTCCATTCCTTTTGGAAATGCACGTGCTTTAATGAACGCAGATATTCCTGTTGCGCTGGCAAGTGATTTCAATCCTGGAACAACACCAACTGGTAATTTGAGTGTAGTTTGGTCCTTGGCTTGCATTAAATTAAAAATGACACCTGAGGAAGCATTGAACGCATTAACTGTAAACGGCGCTTATGCTATGGGACTCAGTGAAACGCATGGAAAAATTGCCTTAGGGCGACAATCTCCAATCTTACTCACCAAAGAAATTCCCTCGATTGCATACATACCTTACGCATTTGGCGATCAATTAATTGAACAAATAATCCTGTAATCGTATAAAAAATAGTACTTTTATCTAAATTGATGACAATGTTAAAGTGGTTGATAGGCTTGTTCTTTTTTACACAACTTGTTGCACAAACAGGACAGGTAGAAAATGAATTACTGTGGGAGATTTCTGGTAATGGAATGAAAGCAAAAAGTTATTTGTTTGGAAGCATTCATTCCAATGATAAACGTGTGTTTTATTTATCTGACTCAACCTATTTCGCTTTAAACAATGCACAAACAATCGTACTAGAAACAGATATTTTCTCACTGTTTTCAACTTGGGACACGCGAAAAGATGAAGTTAAAATAGCGTTCGATAATCAAGGAAAGCCTTATACCAGTTCTAAAAAAGCAAGTACTACATTTTACGGTAACGAAGATGGTATGCCACAATTTTTAGATGCATATTTTCTAGAATATTGCTACAATGCGCAGAAAAAGTTTTTCCCTTTAGAAAAAGTGGAAGATCAATTGAACTTGTTGGAAAACTGGAACATTCCAAGCAAAAAAGGCATGAGCTTAAACTTAACACAAGAACGCATGATTGAGCTTTATGAAAAAGGTGACATTCAAGCATTGGACCGCGTTATGAAAGCAAACCTTTCTATTTATCCTGGAAAATATGAGGAAATAATTGTGCAACGAAACAAAAACATGGTCAAATCTTTAGACTCTTTGATTCGAAAAGAAATGGTTTTTTGTGCAGTGGGAGCAGGACATTTAGCAGGAGAAAATGGCATCATTAATTTATTGCGAAAAAAAGGATTTCATTTAAGGGTCGTAAAAGCAACTCATTCTGAAAAACCTATTAAGGAAAAAAGCAGTGTTAGAAGTAAACGAACTTACACGTACAAAAATGACACAACAGGTTTAGTTGCTACTTTTCCAGGTAAACCAGCAGAGCTAAAAACATACGACAACCATCTTCAATTGATTTACCGAGAAATGGGGCAAGGTAACACGTATTCTGTTGAATTAATTCCAAACGACGGAACCTCTTCCTTAGAAGAACAAGCTGCAATTTACATCGCAAGTCCAGATTTAACCAATTACACGCATACTACTTCCGATGATGGTGTTGAACATTTTCAAGGACTTTCAGACACCTATCCAGAAGGGTTAAATTGGGTACGAATTTTTCAAAATGACAGTTATTTTGTATTGGTCAAAACCTATGGCGGCAATAAATTCATGTCTTCTAATCGTCCAAATGCATTTTTTAATACTGTTTGGATTCGATAATTATTTCGCATAATTCAACTAAATGATTCGATTTTTTACTTATTTTTAGTGAAAATTGAAATTTACATGCAGCGTTTACAAATTAATTTACTGAAAGAAAACTGTATTGCCAATAAAATCGTGTTATTAATTGGCCCGAGAAAAGTTGGAAAAAGAACGATGGTTTTAGAGGTCTTAACTGCTTTGCAAGAAACACCCATTGAATTTAATGCGGGCAACAAAAAAGATAAAGCTTTGTTTCAACAAGTGGATGCGGCAGCATTAAACGAACTTTTTGGAGCAGCTAAATTCACCATCATTCATGAAGCGCAATACATCGAAAAGTTACAAGAAATAATAGAGCATATTTTGTCCGGTTCAATCAATACAACGCTGATATTATGTTGTTCGTTTGAACCAGCTATGGACGAAGTGTTGCGTGAAGTATTGCAATTGCAAGGATTAGAAATGAAAATCATGCCGCCAACTTTCTATGAATTAGCGCAACACAATTCGCTACCCGTAGAAGAGCAATTGATCGAACAACGGTTGGTTTTTGGAAATTATCCGGCTGTAACTGAAGATTTAGCAAATGCGGAAACAACCTTAAAGGAAATGATTCAAACGGTCATTTTTACCAATTTAGGTGTAACCGACCGCATCAATAAAGGCGCAAAATTAATGCGCATGTTACAAACCATCGCTTTTTCTGTTGGCGAAGCTATATCTTACAATGAAATTGCAGAAAAATGTGATCTTGACAATGAAACAGTGGAACGCTATGTTGATTTATTAGTGCGTTCATTTCTGCTTATTCGCATTCCAACTTTGTATTCAGGACATCGCTATGAATTAAAAAAAAGTCACGTTATTTATTTCGCAGATAATGGCATTCGAAATGCGGTGATCAATAATTTTAATCCCATTGAAATGCGCAACGACCTTGATGGTTTGTGGCGTAATTGGTTGATATCTGAACGCATCAAATGGAATCAATTAAATGGTAAAAATGTACGTTATCAATTTTGGAAAACACACACCAAACAAACAATTGATTTTATTGAAACAAGTGACGAAAAAATACATGCCTATAAAACCATTTGGGGAAAAAAGAAAACCATTAAATTCCCAGCTTCGTTTCAAGAAGCATATCCATTAATTGCTACTCATACATTAAATCGTTCCACATATTGGGGCTTTTTAACTAAAAAATAACCCACATGTACTTTACTGATGAAATCGCTCTTTACATTGAAGAAAACAACTTAGACTTAAAACATTTAACACTTATTCTTCCCTCTGAACGTGCCAAAAAATACATTGCGCGTTCGTTGTTTAATCGCGCACAAAAACCACTTTTAGCGCCTGAAATGATCACCATCGATCAATGGGTAAAAAGTTTGTCACCTTTTACAGTTATTGATAAAACCCGTGCTTTGATTCGGCTTTTTTCGATTCAATTGGAAAAACTAGTTGACCCTAAAGATGCATCCTTTGATGAATTTATTGCATGGGGAAATACCTTACTCAACGATTTTGATGAAATCGATCGTTACTTGCTTTCTTCTGAACAAGTTTTTAAAAATTTAGCAGACATCAAAGAGATTGAGGCGTGGAGTTTTGATTCAACCGAACTAACGGAAGGTCAAAAACGTTTTATGGAATTTTGGGATCGCTTGCCGGACTACTACACGCGATTAAATAAAAAACTAAGCAATGAAAACGTGTGTTACATGGGTAAAGCATACCGTTTTGTTGCAGAAAACATTGACGCTGTTTTTCAAAAAGATCAACAACGGCACTTTTTATTTACAGGATTCAATGCTTTGTCTAAAGCAGAATTAAAAATTATTCAGCAGCTCCATACAATGGGACGTGGACATGTCCTTATTAATGCAGATACTTACTATTTCAATGACATCAATCACGAAGCTGGAAAATTTTTACGGGAATTAAAAGCAACTTTACAAGTGAAAGAATTGCCTGTCGTTCAAAATTCGCTTTCAACGGCTGCAAAAAATATTCAAATTATTGAATGTGCGCAACAAACAGGACAAGTAAAAATTGCCGCAACCTTGCTCAATAAATTAACGCAGGAAGAACTTTCAAATACCCTAGTTTTGTTAGCGGATGAAAGCTTGATCGCTCCCCTACTCAAAAATTTACCGCAAAAAATTGAAAAAGCAAACGTCACCCTTGGATTACCTTTGAAAAATACGGCGATTCGTACATGGGTAGATTTGTTGTTTACCATCCAAGAAAATAAACATCGGTTTTCTACAGAGGCAATTTACATTCATGATTTACAAAAATTTTGGAACCATCCATTCATCAACTGCTTATTGTCAGAAGAAGAACGTGAGAGCATTACTTCAATTGAACAAAAATTAATTCAAAATAACCGTATTTTTATTTCCGTTAAAAACTTGAATTTTTCAGGAATTAGTCACCAACTGTTGCAATTATTCACACAAAATTGGGGCAACAATTGGATTGTAGCAATTGAAACAATCCGAACAATTAATCAACTTATTTACAGTAATCTTCAACAAACAGATGGCTTTGAAAAAGCAGTCGTGCAAGGGTTTGATCATGCACTAATTGACTTTGACAACATTGTGCAAGAAGGACTTCCAGACATGTCTATGAAGAGTTTCCGCCAATTGTTTCAACAACATTGGAGTTCAAAATCAATTGCATACCATGGAAATCCATTAGACGGATTGCAAATTATGGGATTGTTAGAAACCCGTTTGTTAGATTTCAAAAATTGCATTGTATTGGGATTAAATGAAGGGAAAATGCCGCCAACGAATCCGATTCAAACAATGATTCCAATGGATTTACGCAAGTACTTAGGTTTGCCTTCGCCGCGAGAAAAACAAGGATTATTTGCGCATCATTTTTACCGTTTATTACACCTTTGTGAATCTATGTGGATTACATATACAAGCGCACAAGAAAACATTGGAAGCAACGAAGCAAGTCGTTATATTTTACAATTAGAATTAGAACTGGCCCGTTTGAATCCAGCATGTACAATTGAGCGTTCATTCTACACCATTCCAAATTTATCCAACGACAATGAAATTCACCAAATCGTTGAGAAAACACCCGCTATCCTTGCGCGCATGGACACATTTTTTGAGCGGGCAATTTCTGCTTCAGCAATCAATACGTATTTAAAATGCCCTTTGAATTACTATTACAAGTACTTACTAGATTTTGGTGAAGAAAAAACCATTGAAGAAGAAGTCGAAAACAACACATTTGGTAGTTTTATTCACAACGTATTGGAACTATTGTTTGAGCCTTTTGCACGTCACGACAAAGCGGGCGTTTTGAAACCTATTCAACCATCCAACTTAACTCCATTGGATATTGAACGCATGTTAACCCGATACGAAGCGTTGATTCGTGCGCAATTTATGTTACATTTCAATGAAGATGTAAAAGCGTTTGAAACCGGGAAAAACTTGTTGAGCTATAAAATGGCATTGGAATTAACCAAACGAATTTTAGAGAAAGAAAAAGCATTTGTAGCACAACAAAAAGAACCTGTTTTCATTGAATTTATTGAAGCTACAATGGAAGTTCCATTAACAATCAATGTACTTGGTCAGCCGAAAACGATTCGCTTAAAAGGGGTCATCGATCGCGTAGATTCGATCGGAAACAAAATTCGTATCATTGATTACAAATCAGGGAAATCGAAAGAAGAAGATGTCAAATTCCCAAAAAAAACAGACAACGGATTAATTCATGCCTTTAGCAGTCAAAAACACTTGGTTCAATTAACATGGTACAGTTATTTGTACCAACAGCAATTTGGTGTTTTACCAACTGAATCTGCCATTTATTCAATGGTAAATATTTCTGAAAGTCCTTTAATACTAAAAAGCAAAGAAAAAACGCTACAAGAGATTGTCGATTTATTCCCAACTTTTATTGAAGAAGTGTTTACAGATTTATACAACGTTGAAAAACCATTTGAGCATCTTGGAAATGATTTCTTTGGATCATTTTGCTCCTACTGCGAATAAATTAAATTGTCTCATAACAAAAAAAGCACCTATAAGGTGCTTTTTTAATATAACTGAACGTGTAATGAATTAATATAAATCTAATTTCAATGCTGTTCTGTAATCTTTAATCTCTTCACGGTTGATTTTGTGATCTGCATTTTTAAGCAAGTTCAACAAGTACAATAAATTTTCTTTTGCTTCGATTTCAATTGGATATTCATTCCCTTCTTCATCTTCATCGTACTGAGCTTCCACTTCAAAATTTTCGTGTTCAGCTAAGTATTCATAAGTTAAACGCAAAACTTTTGTTACCAAAGGATCTTGTTCTTTCAATGCTAATTCTCTTAATTCCTTTAAGTTGGCAATTAGTTTATCTGCTGTAACTCCTTTTTTTTCAACTAAAGTGATGATTTCATCTAACTTGCTGTTTGCTGTCGCTAATTTCATATATGTTTTGTAAACTTTTAACACTCTTCCTCGTTCATTTCTTTAGTCGGTAGAATCCAACAAAAAACAAAACGAATTTATTTCTTTCACAAAGTTAAACATCTTCCGAAATATTTTGCTTTTTTATTCGAAAACATCAATAATTTTTCTGATATTTGGATAGTAAGTTAAATTTAAACGCATTTTTATTGCCATGAAAGCGTAAATTTGTGTTTTCAAAAAAGAAACCATTGTTAGAACTAATTATAAAAGGAATTATTACAGGATTTGTCTTGAGCATCATGATTGGTCCTGTCTTTTTTATTCTGTTAGAAACAAGTATTCGTAGAGGTGTTAAAGCAGCGTTAGCGTTCAATATCGGTGTGATATTAAGTGATATCTTATACATTTTAATTGCATATATCTTTTATGCAGAAGTATCATCGTTTGCGTCAGGAAAACACCAAGGTTTTGTAAAAATTGCCGCGGGAAGTTTATTCATCATTTTTGGCGTCATTACGTTTTTGAAAAAATCAAAAGAAATCAAAGTAGATGAAGTTGGAAACACCATCGTCAATAAAGGCGATTTAGTGATGTTAGTCTTAAAAGGGTTTTTGTTAAACTTCGCTAATCCGTTGGTGATATTTTATTGGTTCAGTGTGATTACATTAGGGGCAAAATCTTACAGCACTGATGGGAGTCATGAACAAGATACCTTTATATACATTGGTATTTTGTTGCTTTCATTTTTCTCATTCGACTTTTTAAAAATTCTTGGTGCCAAAAAATTACGCCCTTTAGTGACAGAGAGTGTTTTGAAAAGAATGAATCAATTCATCGGTTTCGTTTTTTTAGGTTTTGGGATAGTTTTGATCTTGAAAGAACTCTTAAAAATGTAACAAATCGCACTTTTTACGTTTACAGCCTTAAACTATTTTATGGAAAAAATATTTACTTTTCTCTTGATTTTTGTTTCGTTCTTTAGCTTAGCGCAAACAATTAACCCTGAAAATTTAACAAAAAAAGAAACCCTCTATTGGGATTTTAAGAAAACACAATTGCAAGCTAGTGGCGCTTATTTTCAAGATGAATTAAGTGTTACAACGGAAAAACATGGTCAATGGCTCTACTACAATCGTTTGGGACAATTAGAAGAAGAGCGCAATTATTACCGGGATAAATTAAACGGAAAAGTCGTGTTGTATCATCCGTCGAAAAAACTAAAACAAGAAGGTTATTTTAAGCTCGATCAACAAGATAGTGTCTACAGGGAATGGAATGAAATGGGGAAATTAACCCTGCAAGGCACGTATAAATTAGACCAAAAAATTGGTGAGTGGAAGGAGTTTTATTCAACAGGTAAAGAAAAATCCGTAAGTTATTATTCAGAAAAAGAACCTGAAATGCGTGCGTTTTGGTTGGCTGATTCTGCTCATACACAAACAATAATCAATGGCAATGGCGAACTGAAAAGTTTCTATACAACAGGACAATTAAAAGAATGGTACCGCTACAAAAATGGACTGAAAAATGGGGCTTTTGAAGAACGTAGTACTTATGGTTATCCAACATTAACTGGTTTTTTCAAAAACGGTCAAAAAGATAGCACGTGGACCTTCGCCTATTACACCGGTAAAACAGAAAAAATTAGCACCTATAAAAATGGCGTATTAAATGGTCCGTATTTTTACTACTACGACAATGCGCAACTCAATGTACAAGGTCACTACAAAAACGGCTTAAAAACAGATAAATGGTCTTGGTTTACCAACAAAGGAACGCCCGATATGGAAGGTTCGTTTGTAGAAGATTTACAAGATGGAAGTTGGAAATATTGGCATCCAACAGGTGAATTGTCGTACGAAGCGAATTACAAAGCTGGAAAAAAAGACGGACTTTGGGTGTATTGGTATAAAAACGGTGAAAAATTCAAAGAAGGAACGTTTAAATCGGACGAAAAAGAAGGTCAATGGACTACCTGGTATGAAAACGGAGACATTTTGATGAGCGGCGTTTATGTTGCAGGAAAAGAAGAAGGTGAATGGATCAATTATTGGGAAAACAATGTAGTGAAAAATAAAACCACCTTCAAAAAAGGAGAAATGGATGGTCAATGGATTTCTAATTACCCAACTGGAAAAATAAAATTGACTGGTTTTTACGAAAAAAACTTCAAGGTAAAAACTTGGGTGGATTATTATGAAAATGGTAAGCCCAAAGAAATTACAACGTATAAATTAGTAAAAATTAAATCACAAATTGATTATGGCTTTGCGAAAGACCGTGTGTTGTATGAAAGTGTAAAAGAAGGATACGCCGCTTCATTTTCTGCAAAAGATTACCAATTAACAGAAACGGGCAACTACAAAGACGGAGAAAAAGATGGGGAATGGACCGCTTTTTACCCAGGTGGAAGAATACCAGCCGTTGTATCGAATTACAAAAATGGCAAGCTTAATGGTGCAATGAAACAATACGATCGCCGTGGAAACTTATTACAAGAAATGGAATTTAAAAACGGCGTGAAAGATGGACGCTTTGTGATCTATGACAAAAAAGGCGGCGTTTTGAAAGAAAAATTCTTCAAAGAGGGCAATGAGGACATCAATGGAAAAACATTTTCTCCAAGGTAAATTCAATAAAAAAGGGACTAATTTAGTCCCTTTTTTTGATATTTTTTATTTTCAATCCTCCAAAATTGCCTTTATTCCTGGCAACTCAATCCCTTCCAAATATTCTAACATTGCTCCACCACCTGTTGAAACATAAGAAACTTTATCTGCTAAATGAAATTTGTTGATCGCAGCAACCGAATCGCCACCACCGATTAATGAAAAAGCGCCCTTCTCTGTTGCTTCAACAATCGCATAAGCAATGTCTTTAGTTCCTTGTTGAAAGTTTTCCATTTCAAACACGCCCATTGGACCATTCCACAAAATCAACTTAGAAGCAGCAATGATTGCGCGGCATGCCGTTGTTGTTTCAGGACCACAATCTAAGCCCATCCAGCCTGCTGGAATTTCTCCAATGTTACACACTTTTCGATTGGCTTCATTGTCAAATTTATCTGCTATAACTGCATCTGTTGGAATGTATAAATTCACCCCTTTTTCTTTCGCTTCTTTCAGAATGTCTTGCGCCATTGGAATAAAATCGTCTTCAATCAACGAGTTTCCAACTTCACCACCCATCGCTTTAACAAAAGTAAACGCCATGCCTCCACCGACAATTAGGTTGTCAACTTTGTTTAACAATTGTTGAATAATAGCAATTTTTGAAGATACTTTTGCTCCACCAACAATAGCCGTTAATGGCTTTTCTGTACTATTCAATACCTTGTCAACACTTTTAATTTCAGCTTCAATTAAATAACCAAAAAATTTATCATTTGGAAAAAATTGAGCGATTACTGCAGTGCTTGCATGCGCTCGGTGTGCCGTTCCAAATGCATCATTGATGTAAACATTTCCGTTTTTAGACAATGCCTTTGCAAAGTTGACGTCTCCTGCAGTTTCTTCCGAATAAAAACGCACATTTTCCAATAGCAACACTTCGCCAGCTTTCAGGTTTTGACTCGCTGTTAAGGCTTTTTCACCAATACAATCAGCTACAAAATGAACGGATGTGCCTAAAACTTCTGCCGTATGCGCTACAATTTGTTGCAATGAAAAAGCGGCTTCTGGGCCGTTTTTTGGTCGGCCAAAATGCGACATAAGCACTACACTACCTCCATTTTTTAAAACATGTAAAATTGTTGGAGCTGCTGCACGAATTCGAGTATCGTCCGTTATTTTACCTGTTTCTTTATCAATTGGAACATTGAAATCTACACGAATTAATGCGCGTTTTCCTTCAAAATTATAGGTGTGTATATTTTCCATTTTCAACTTTTTTAGACAAAGATACGGAGCATTTCGTTTTAAGTAGGATTCACTTCTAAATTTTTATTAACTTCAACCTCCGTGTCAGAAGATCGCCAAATATTTACCTTGAAGCAAGTCGTTTCCTCCATTCGAAAAACCTTAGAGGATCGATACCAGCAAGCCTATTGGGTGAAAGCTGAAATGCACAAATTAAATTTATATCCAAGTGGACACGCGTTTCCCGAATTGGTTCAAAAAGAAGAGGGTAAAATTGTTGCACAGATTACGGGATCAATTTGGAAACAACAATTGCACCGGATCAATCACCAATTTATGACGGTTGTAAAAGAACCGTTAAAAGAAGGAACAACACTTTTATTGCACGTTCGCATTGCGTTCCATGAAACTTTTGGTTTGAGTTTACAAATAGTAGATATTGACCCAAATTATGCCTTAGGCGAATTACAACGAGAGCGAGAAGAAACCTTAAAAAAATTACACCAAGAAGGGATATTAAATAAAAATCAAGCGCTTGCTTTTCCATTGTTGCCAAAAAGAATAGCGATTATTTCGGCAGATACCAGCAAAGGATTATCTGATTTTATGAAGGTTCTTGACAACAATCCATGGAATTATGCATTTTTTACCCATTTATTTCCAGCCTATTTGCAAGGAGATGTTGCAGTGTCGTCGATTATTCATCAAATGAAAAACATCGAGAAGGTGAAAGATCATTTTGATGTGATTGTTATTGTTCGTGGTGGTGGCGGAGAAGTTGGACTATCGTGTTACAATAATTATGAACTTTGTAAAGCGATAACAAACAGTAGTTTGCCCGTATTAACAGGTATTGGTCATTCAACTAACATGACCGTTGCAGAATTAGTTGCCTTTCGGAATGCGATTACGCCAACAGAATTAGCTGATTTTTTACTCCAAGCGTTCCACGAATTTTCTGTACCCGTTCAAGAAGCAAAAAAGTTGCTATTCACGTACTCAAAAAATTTATTGGACGTTACGAAACATGCTTTTAAAACAGAAATTAAACATTTCAAAAACAGTGCGACAATTTTTTTAAATCACGAAAAAAACAAGGTTGCAACAGCACAAATAGCACTTAAAAAAAATTATACCATTACTTTTAATTTACAGCAAGAACAGTTTATTTATTTACATAAAACACTGCAAAATGTATGTTTACGCAACTTGAAATTGAACCGTGAAAAAATAAGTGACCTTGCGTCATCTTTGCCAAAAAAAATAACGCGTATTACAGAACAAGCGGCACAACATATTCAAGTTGTAGAAAAACAAGTGTCAATTTTAAATCCAAAAAATATTTTGAAACGGGGATACAGTATTACGCGATTTGAAGGCAACGTGATAACCAATAAAGAAGCTTTAAAGAATGGCATGAATATTGAGACTGAGCTATTTGATTTTAATATCATTTCAACCATTAAAAATGTTGAATGAAAATGTATTTTTGTGAAAATATTCTTAATTTTAGTTTTAATTTTAGTTGTTTGATTATGAAAAAATTTGTTTTATTATTTTTAATTACAGCCGTAAGTTTGTCTGTATTTAGTCAAGAGGATTTCGATGAAGAAGATCGAAAAGGAAATTTTATTTTTGAGCCTTATATTGGAATTACTAACGCAGCAGCGACAATTTTTGAGCAAGAAAATCAAAACGATTATTCTAATTTAATATATACCAATAAAAGCATGCCTGTTGAATTAGGTTTTAAAATGGAATACATGCTTACATACAATATCGGAATTGGTATTGATTATAATTACGAACAAGCTGGTTTTAGTTTGGAAGACACCATGAATAATTCAATTACGACTTACTCGCAAACAAAATCTCGTTATTTAGGGCGTTTTTATTACCATCCTATTCAACGCGAAAAATTTGATATGTATTTAGGAGCTGGACTTGGAATCACAAACATTTCAAGAGTTAATCCACAAAATGAGCCAGATGAATTAAATTCTGTTTTCTTTCCAATCCGTTTTTTAGACAAAATAACAGACCCGTTCGCAGGAAGAATTTTTGTTGGTTTTAGAGCTGTGTTTACTAAAAATATCGGAGCATTTGGTGAATTCGGTATTGGAAGTGGCTCTGTATTAAATTTAGGTATAAGCGCTCGATTCTAATGGCAGAAACAAGTTATACTATCGCATTTGAAGAATTACAAGCAATTGTTCGTGAAATGGAAGATGGTGAAATTTCCGTTGACCTATTAGCTGCTAAAGTAAAACGTGCATCCGAACTGATTCAACTTTGTAAAAATAAATTGCACAATACAGAAGAAGACGTTCAAAAAATTCTAAAAGAATTAGAGTGATTGAATCCAACCACTTTAAAAAAAATAAATCCTATTATTTGTTATTAATAACTATGATAGGATTTTTTGTTTACTTATTTTATCCGATTCTTCTTCATCCAAATTCCTATTTATTTGGAAACACAGGTGATGGGTTAAAGAATTATTTCACATTCACTTATTACATTCAAAACAATCATTCTTGGACAAATTTTGAAGGGATGAATTACCCATTTGGAGAAAGTATTTTCTATACAGACGGACATCCACTTTTAGCAGTAGTAATTAAAGCTATTAGCTATATATTCCCCTCTATTATTTTTTATGGCGTTGGAATTTTAAACCTATTATTACTCAGTTCATTGATTGTAACTGTAATTTTTCTTTATAAAATTATCCGGCATTTTTCTATTCATCCTACAATTGCATTATTCGGTGCTTTTGCAATTACTTTGTTGAGTCCACAAAATGGTCGATTAGCTTGTCATTATGCATTAGCATATAGTTGCGCCATTCCAATGATTATTTATTTTATTATTCTTTATATTGATAAAATTAATTGCTTGAAAAATGCAGTAATCATTGGAATTCTTTGTTTTGTATTTTTTGAAACACATGCTTATTTAGGTGTTATCTGTTCTGGACTTGTAAGTTTAATTGCACTATTGCTCTTAATAAAACAAGGCTTTAAAAAAGATGCGTATCGACATTCATTGTGGCTTTTATTGTGTGGGATTTTACCTGTAATACTTTTTTATAGCTGTGTCAAACTTACAGATATGCATATTGGCCGTACAACAAATCCGTGGGGCATTTACGACAATCATGCAGAACTTAGCACTGTTTTTATACCATACATTACAAAAAATATGATTCATGTTTTTCCGTTTTTGGAAGGAATCAATCAACCATGGGAAGGCAGAGCATATATTGGCTTAGGAACAATAATTTTAATTATTAGTCTCCTAATTCGATTCATTTACCTAAAACTAACACCAAAAAAATCACACCAAAAGGTTATCCCAACTAGCTTCAATTTTTTAATGGTAAGTTCAGTAGTGCTATTACTTTTTGCATTATTTATTCCATTTAGATTTGGGTACGATGATTTATTAGAAAAATTCGCAATTGTAAAACAATTCAGAGCAATCGGAAGATTTACTTGGCCTTTCTATTTTGTTGCAACACTTCTTTTTATTATTGTTGGGGGGAAATTATACACCCATTTCATAGGAATTCAAAAAATTAAAACTGCTTATTTTATTGGATTTATTTTTCCGTTTTTACTCTTCTTTGAAGGACACGATCCATTTGTAGAAAAAGCAATGATGTTATCCAAAAATGAAAATTTATTATCTAACGATAATGATAAGGTAACAGCGCTTTTTTCATCGATTCAAAAACAGCACTATCAAGCCATTTTTACCTTGCCTTTCTATAGTTTTGGTTCGGATAATTTAGGAATTAATGGCACAGATAAACTCTACAAATGGTCATTTATAGCAGCGCAACAGTTACAATTGCCCCTCCTTGAAAGTTATTTAACGCGAATTTCCATAGGTGAAAGCAAAAAAAGCATGCAATTGTTAGCATCAGATTTTTACGAAAAGGAAATTCAAAAACACTTGCCATCAAAAAAACCATTCTTAGTGCTCTACACACATGATCAATTATCCAAAAAAGCTTATAAGATTTATAAAAAATGTCGTTTATTGGTTAAAGGAAAAGAATTCGACCTTTTAGCCATTGAATATGCTGATTTTTTTGAAAACTCAGCGAAAAAAGAATGGAATCGATTTCAACAGTTAAAAAGTAAATTAATTGAAAAAAATGGATTTTTAGTTTCAGACACTAACGCATACTTTAATTTCATTGGGTTTTCTGACACAAATACTCCCTTATTAAATTCAAAAAGAGACTATTTTAGAGCAAAACCGAATGACTACAATGTCATTGCTAAAATTGATGGCGCTCAACTTTCTCTTCATCATTCGTATACAATTTCATGTTGGATGTACAACGATGGGCCAAATCAAGGACAAGATTGCACACAAGGTGATTTTTACATTGAATCAATTGATAAAAAGGGCAAACGTTCTTGGCTTGATCAACATACATTTCCAACAGAAAGTCATGAAATCAATGGAAAATGGACGTATATTTCGATTGAATTACAGCATGAAGATCCAACATTATCATACGAAATTATGTTGTTAACGAATAAAAAATACGGGCGTCATGTAAGAATAGATGATGTTTTGATCCAAGATGCTAACTTAAATGTTTATAAAGAAATTGGCCATAATTTATTATATAAAAATAACCATCGGATACAACTTAATTGAATTTAAGTATATTTGATTTTAAAATACTACTATGAAAAAAATTATCGCATTCCTAACTATAAGTTTTTTAACAACACTTTCGTTTGGACAGTGTACACCAGGTGCAAATTTCTCAGATTCTTTATTTGGTGCATGGCCAGACACTACAGAGAATCTTCCAGGTGCAGCTGCTAATGTTCCATATACAACTACATTAAATTTTAAAGTGCCATTAAATGCATCTGATGTTGTAGATGGATTAACTGGTACAATACAAAACTTCGTTGTGAATAATGTAACTGGTTTACCAGCTGGTTTATCGTATGCTTGTAATAATGCAAGTTGTACGTTTAATGGCGGATCAACAGGTTGTGCTCAAATTTCTGGAACACCAACAATGATTGGAACCTATCCTGTAACGATTGAGGTAACAGGCAACATCAACATTGGTTTTGGAGTTATTATTCCAGCTCCATATACATTTAGTGGCTATCGAATTGTTGTTGGTACGGCTGGAATTACAGATGTTTCTGTAGCAAATTTAACTGTTTCACCCAATCCCGTACAGGATAAATTAACTGTAAATGGTTTAAAATCTGCTGATAATGTGGCAATTTACGCCATTGATGGTTCGTTACTTTTATCCCAAGATGGTTCAGAAAATACAACGTTAGATTTAGATTGTCGTGGTTTAAAAACAGGTGTATATTTATTGAAATGTACTTCTGATAATACGACTCAATCCATTCGCTTTTTAAAGGATTAAAGATTCCTTTAAGTAAGTAATTAAGTTTTCTTCATTGGCTTCTTGAAGCGTAAAATCAACAGAAAATCCTTTAGCTTCTAATGCATTTCTTGTAGTTGTTCCCCATGCAATCAATATATTGCCGTTTATTTCATTTTGAAGGAGGTAGCTTTCAACATTAGAAGGACTTGTAAAAATCAAGTAATCACTTTTTTCGATTTTTAGTGGCAATGCACCCGTTTCATAGATGACTACTTCAATGCGTTGAGCGGTTGGAATTTGTTCAACAATCGTTCTTTTTGATACGGTAGACAGTGGAAATAAAACACGGCGTTCTCCTAGCCACATTTTAAACATTTCGGCAACATGCAATGGATTTCCTGCTTGTTCACCAATAAAAGAAACCCCAAATCCTAAGGCATTAATTTTTTTTGCGGTAACAGCCCCTACACATGCAATTTGGCAATGTACAGGTAATTTTTCTTGCGCTAAAAAAAATTCTGCAGCGCGAATGCTACTAAAAAACACAACATCGTAGCTAACATCAATTTCAAAAGAAAGCGCGTTAAATGTGATGAAAGATTGTGCGGTAAGTAACAATTGATTTGTAGCACAAAACGCACTCAACAAAGGAAGTTCTGAAGCATTTTTCGATATAAAAATCGATTTTTTCACGTTTTATTCTTGTTCAAGAAGATCTTCAACAATGATCTCCGCTAAATCAGTTAAATCATCTGCGCTGTATTCGTACCATGCAGCACCATTTTCCCAATCAGCAGTATAAGAAACATATACTGTTTCTTCCTCGTTGCAATAAACACCTAATGGTAATTGGCAGCCGCCTTGCATCAAGTTCAATACTTTACGTTCTACAGCAATGCGTTTTTGAACTTCAGGATGATTCATTTTTTGCAACACCTCAAATAAAGTAGTGTCCGCTTCACGAATTTGCAAAGCTAAAACACCTTGTGCTGGTGCAGGAACAAATTCTGTTGGATCCAATACAACTTCTTCAAATTCTGATAAATCAATTTTCAAGCGATCTACGCCCGCTTTCGCTAATAAAATAGCGTCGTAGTGACCATCTCTTAATTTTTGAATTCGGGTCGGAACATTTCCTCTTAAATCTTTGATTTCGACATCGTTTCTGAATGCAATAACTTGTGATTTTCTTCGAGCAGAAGAAGTTCCAACAACGGCCATTTCTTTCACCTTCCATTTTTGTGAAGGATCTACAGCATGTTTTGCAATTAAAAGAATATCTGCAGGATTTTCGCGCTCTGAAACACATGCAATTTGCAAACCTGCTGGTTGATTTGTTTCTAAATCTTTATGAGAATGAACCGCTAAATCAATTGTATTATCCAATAAAGCCTGTTCGATTTCTTTCGTGAAAAATCCTTTTCCTTCTAATTTATCAAAACTCAAATCTTGAATGGCATCACCTTGAGTTGTAATAATTGTTATCGTTACTGTGCAACCCAATGCTTCTAATTGATTTTTAACATGATTGGCTTGCCATAAGGCCAAATCACTTCCTCTAGATCCAATTCGAATGTGTTGCATAGCTTAATTTTTTAATAGAATTTCTTTCGCCATCAACATCGGAACACTCATGTATTTTTTCTCCATGAAATCGATGACTTTTTCTAATACTTCTTTTGAATGTTCGTCTAACTCAGCTAATTCATGCTTAAATACTTCATTGATTGCTGTAGCTTTAATTTCTTTCACTTTGTTAGGAACTTCGCGCATGGCTAGTTCAACATTTCGAACTTTCTGAATGTGCTTAAATTCAAACAAGGCTTCTGAAATGATTTCTTCCACATGTTGAATTTCTTTAGAACGCTCTTTCAAATTGGCATTAGAAATTTTTTGTAATACGTCAACAGAAATGTGCGTTACAGGATGATCAATCACAATTTGAGGGTGTAAATCTTGCGGCAAAGCAATGTCAATCACCACTTTACGTGCGGTGTCTCCTTGCAACAAATGATGGTACAATTCTGGAGAAATAACGTGTGTATCAGCTCCTGTGCAAGCGATGATTACATCAAAGCCTTCTGCGTAATCACTCAATTGATCCAAACCAAATGCACGTCCATTCAAATCCTTTGCTAAGGCTTCCGCTTTTTCAAGTGTACGATTGAAAACCACAAAGTTTTTAAATTTATGTTTACGCAAAAAACGGCTCATATTCGTATTCGTAACACCTGCACCAATGATTAAGAAACGTGCATCCAATGGTATGTTCATGTCACGTAATTTGTGGTAAGCAAGCGATACAACAGAAACTGGTTTTGTTGCGATACTTGTCTCTGTATATACTCGTTTCGCTGTTTCGATCGTATGTCGGATCACTAAACGAATAAAATCGCCCGTTAACTTTAATTTTTTAGAATTGTCAAACGCTTGACGAACCTGTGTGATAATTTCACGCTCACCAACTACCATTGAATCTATTGATGAAGCAACAGATAAAATGTGTTCTACAGCATCAATTCCTTTGAAAACTGAGCCTTTTTCAGCATAAAATTGGTGTTGATCAGTAGTAAATTCAGGGTATAAATTGGTAAAAAATCGGTGAATCGTTTCAAAATCAATTGTAGCTGTCGAACAAAAATGAAACTCTACTCTGTTACACGTGGATAAAAAGAGTAATTCGTCTAAGTTCAATTGTTCTTTTATCATAGACAATCGATCCGCTTGTTTCGCCTCTTCAATATGCAATAAACCGATTTCATTGATGTCAATGTTTCGATGTGTAAATGCTATAATATGATACGATTCTAACACGTTTTCTCTAATTGACTGCAAATTTGCAAACTTCATTTGATTTGTTTGTCATATAAATGTCAGAAACGCTTATTTAGATTTTATATAAATAGTTGTACTAGTTTGATTTTGAATAACTTGCAGAAAAAGTCTATTTTACTGCATTTAAAAAGTGTTCCATGTCTTCAAAATGATAGTCTGCCAGGATCAATTTTGGTTCCGGATGATGTGTTTTTTCAGGAATGCAAACCACTTTCATTTTAGCTGCTTTTCCTGAAATAATTCCATTTAAAGAGTCTTCAATAACGAGGCATTTTGCAGGATCAACTTTAAAATGATTTGCGACCGATAAATAAACTGCAGGATGTGGTTTTCCAAATGCTTCGTTCTCGGCGGAATGGGTAAAATCAAAATAGGAATGCATGTTCAATTGCGTCAATACCGTTTCAATAAGAATGCGGTAAGACGAAGTTGCTAAACCAATTTTTAATCCTTGATTTTTTAAAAATTTCAAGGTATCTAAAACACCTGGCAATGGACAACCAGTTTCTTTAATAAGTTCACACATTTTAGACACAATTGCAGCTTCAATTTCTTGAGGAGTACAATTTTTCCAGCCTTCATGGTGAAACCAAAAATGAATCACCTCATCCAAACGCAAACCAACCGTTTTTTGAAAATCTTGTTTGGTTAAATTCGATCCAATTGAATGGAATACATTTTCCATAGCAATTTTCCACAAGGGCTCTGAGTCGATTAATACGCCATCCATGTCAAAAATAACAGCTTGAAAATCATTCAGCTTTAATTCTATTTCTGCCATTATTTCTTGTAAAAATTCATTTCGTTGATGTAATGGTGAACCGGTTCAGTTAACAAATAACGCACATCTTTTCCATCTTTAATTGCTTGTCTAACAAAACTTGCAGAAACTTTCATAACAGGAGCATCTTCGCAAATGATAACGTTCCCTTCTTTTGAAAAATCGTTTGAAATATGGCTATTAATCGTCCCTACTTCATGTTCTTCTTGCATAGTCAACAATCGAGGGTAAACATACAAGGTATGATTTTTTAATAGTTGCTCGTAATTATACCATTTGTGAAGGGTTCTCAAATTGTCTTCCCCCATAATAATGGCAAATTCGTGTTGCGGATATTTCTCTTTTAAATAGGCTAAAGTTGTTGCGGTATAACTAGGTTTTGGTAAGTTAAATTCAATATCGCTCGCGCGCAATTTTGGATTGTCATCAATGGCAATCTTCACCAATGCTAAGCGGTGTAAATCGCTCAACAAACTCGCTTTATCTTTTAACGGATTTTGCGGCGAAACAACCATCCATACTTGGTCTAATTCGGTGAAATCTGCCATGTAATTAGCAATCACCAAATGTCCCACATGAATAGGGTTAAAAGTTCCGAAATAAAGTCCTATTTTCATTTTTTAATAAACGAAACAACCATGTCTTTCGCTTTTGTTATTGCTTGATCTAATTGATCATTTACTAAAATTACATCAAATTCTTTCGCGCTAGCTAGTTCTTGGTGCGCTTTATTCATGCGTTGTTGAATTTTATCTTCTGTTTCTGTACTACGAAAGCGCAAACGCTTTTCTAGTTCCTCGTAACTTGGAGGTTGAACAAAAATGGCCAATGCTTGGTCGCCAAAAATGCGTTTTAAATTCAATCCACCAATGACATCAACATCAAAAATTACGGTTTTATTGTGCGACCAAATGCGTTCAATTTCCGATTTTAATGTGCCGTAAAAATTATTGGTGTACACTTCTTCCCATTCAATAAAATCTTGACGTTCTATTTTTTGTTTGAAACCTTCTAAGCCTAGAAAATGATAATCTGTTCCATTCACTTCATTGGGTCTGGGATCACGACTACAAGCAGAAACAGAAAATTCTAAGCCAATATTTGCGTTCAACAAAGCATGAACAATGGTCGTTTTACCTGCTCCTGAAGGTGCTGAAAAAATGATGCATTTACCCGTTTGATTCATCAAGAAAATATTAAAGCGTATTTAAAATTTGTTCCTTGATTTTTTCAAGGTTATCTTTCATATCCACGACTAATTTTTGCATTTCGGCGTGGTTACTTTTACTTCCTAAGGTGTTGATTTCACGACCAATTTCTTGCGAAATGAATCCTAATTTTTTACCTGACATTGGCACCTTCATTGTTTCTAAATAATAGTCAAGGTGATTCATTAAGCGCATTTTTTCTTCCGAAACATCTAATTTCTCAATGTAAAAAATCAATTCTTGTTCCAATCGATTTTCGTCGATTTTTCCGTTTTGTAATTCTTCTAATCCTTTACGCATTCGATCTCTAACAGTATCCAAACGTTCTGATTCATATTTTGGAACCTCTAATAACAAACGTCTGATATCTTCAATCCGCAAGGTGAATTCTTGAACCAACGCATCGCCTTCTTGACGTCTAAATTCATTCAGCTTACCACAAGCTTCTCTCATTAAGGCCAATAACCACGTTTTCTCTTCTGTTGAAAGTTCTTCGCGTTCATTGTTGTAAATATCGGGCATGCGCAAAATCAGCGATAAATAATCTTCTGTTTTACCATTGATTAAAGTGTTAACTTCTTTCAAATCTTCGAAATAAGCTTTTGCTAAATCTTTATTTAAGGTGAAATTTTTTGTATCGCCTGTGCTATCTAGATTAATGTAAACATCGATTTTACCGCGGTCTAATTCTTCGCCTACAATTTTTCGAATTTCAGACTCTAATTCTCTGTAATTCGATGCAATTCGAACATTTAAATCCAACGATTTACTATTCAACGAGCGAATTTCGATGGATACTTTTTTACTTTCAAAACTTCCGGTGATTTTACCGAAGCCCGTCATAGACATTAACATAGCGAATTTTTTTGCAAAAATAGGAATTTTTAATCGAAGAATTCTTGAAAACGTTGAATTCGAGTAATTTCAAAGCGATTATGAACGAACCTACTCTACTATTTCCTATCTTTATCCCATGATTTTATACAATGTTACAGTTAGTATCGATCCCCACATTGCGGAAGATTGGTTAACTTGGATGCGTTCCAACCACATTCCTGACGTAATGGCAACAGGATGTTTTATCGAAAGTAGAATTTCACGCGTACATGGAGAAGAAGAAGGTGGAATGACCTATGCTATCACTTATCTTTCTCCAAGCCAAGAAAAAATTGACGAATACCAAAAGATGCATGCGCCTTTATTACAAAAAGACCATGCGGAACGGTATCAAGGGAAATTTGCTGCATTTAGAACTACCCTTTCATTAATCGAAGAATTTAAATAATGGCAGTTAAAGCTAAAAAACACCTTGGGCAACATTTCTTAACGGATAAAAATATTTGTTTGAAAATTGCTGCACAATACCGCAATCATAATGGCTGCAATAAAGTGTTAGAAATTGGTCCTGGAATGGGAGCATTAACTGACTTTTTACTGCAACGAGAAGAACTCGATTTGTATGTAATGGACATTGACCGCGATTCAATTGCTTACTTGAACGATCATTATCCTGCATTAACAGATAAAATCATTGAGGCCGATTTTTTAAAAATGGACCTGAAGAAAATTATGGGCGACGCGCCATTTGGAGTCGTTGGAAATTTCCCTTACAATATTTCGTCTCAAATACTTTTTAAATGCTTGGATCACCGCAACCAAATTCCAGAAATAATGGGAATGTTTCAAAAGGAAGTGGCCGAACGTGTAGCCGAGAAACCTGGTTCTAAAACCTATGGTATTATGAGTGTTCTTTTACAAGCATTTTACGATATTGAATACTGTTTTACAGTGGATGAGCATGTGTTTAATCCGCCTCCAAAAGTAAAATCGGGCGTAATTCGATGTACAAGAAATTCACGTGAAACCTTTCCTTGCAATGAAAAACTTTTCATTCAAGTGGTGAAAATGAGTTTCAATCAACGCAGAAAAACAATTCGTAATTCGATCAAGCAATTAATTGGAGGCACCAACTTTGACCATCCATTTTTAACCTTGCGTCCAGAGCGCTTGTCTGTTGAAGATTTTATCGAACTAACACAAGCTGTCGAAAAAATTGACAGAACAGCTGTTTCTGAATGAAATTAACTGCAGATACCCAAAAAGCAATAAATGCAACCTATTTCAGCATCGTCGGAAATACAGTTTTAGCAATCTTAAAATGGTTTGCTGGATTTTTTGGGAATTCTTATGCACTAATTGCAGATGCGATTGAATCTACTGCTGATATTTTTGCCTCCTTGTTAGTGTTATTTGGCTTAAATTATGCAAAACGACCAGCGGATGAAAATCACCCTTACGGTCATGGGCGCATTGAACCACTGATCACCTTTTTAGTCGTTGGTTTTTTAATATTTTCAGCAGTTTATATTGCACATGAAAGCATTATCAATATTCAAACACCGCATCAATTACCACGTCCTTTTACCTTGTATGTATTGGGAGGAATTATCATTTGGAAAGAGATTTCTTACAGAATTGTTATCAAACAAAGTAAACTCACGAATAGTTCCTCTCTAAAAGCAGATGCTTGGCACCATCGTAGTGATGCAATCACTTCTATTGCTGCATTTGTTGGTATTTCAATCGCATTACTTCTAGGTAAAGGTTACGAAGCTGCAGATGATTGGGCGGCTTTGTTTGCATCAGGATTTATTTTGTACAATAGTTATTTGATTTTTAGACCCGCCTTAGGTGAAATCATGGACGAGCATGTGTACGATGATGTCATTGAATCAATTCGAACAGTCGCGTTGGATGTTCATGGAATCATTGCAACCGAAAAATGCTTTATTCGCAAAGCGGGTATGCAGTATCACGTTGATTTACATGCAATTGTAGATGGAACGATTTCAGTAAAACAAGGACACGATTTGTCCCACGCATTGAAAGATGCATTGAAAGAAAAAATACCTCAAATTGGGCATGTATTAATTCACATTGAACCAGCCGACTGATTTTTTAATCAAAAATTTGTTTTTTCAGCGTAAAAATGATTTTTTATAAAATTTTTTAGTTCCTTTGTAACATTAAATTTAATGACGATGAGCTCAACTAAAGTATTTTACGCAATAAGTGATTTTTTAACTTGGACATTTGGATTTTTTGAACATGTAGGAAACATTTTTAACTACTCTGTAATTGTTCTTGGTTTTATTGGTTTATTTTACTGGTTAAACTGGCAAAAGAAATTCAATGAAAAAGCTAAAAATGATCCAAATCAATTGAAATAATATTCAACTTTATATAGGAAAGGCTGTTCAAATTGAACGGCCTTTTTTTATATCAACTGGTATTTTTTTCCAGGTAACGCTTGAATCACACCTTTCATTTCCAAGTGAAACAACAAAACATTCATTTTAGAAATAGGTGTTTTTGTTTGTGTCGCCAAGATATCGATGTGTTCCCCTTGTGTGCGACTTAATAAATTACAAACTGCTTGTTCATCAACTGATAAATCGATAAAGCAACTGCGCTGAAAAGTATTTACTTGTTGACTTTCTAACCAATTCATTTCTTTAAGAAATTGCGCACCACTGACCAATAAATGTGCTTTTTGCTGTTGAATCAATGCATTGCAACCTGCAGAAAATTCTTGGTCTACATTTCCTGGAAACGCAAATACATCTTTGTTGTAATCATTGGCTAAATCAGCCGTGATAAGTGACCCTCCCGACTTTTTGCTTTCAATCACTACCACCGCATCAACCATTCCAGCAACTATGCGATTGCGCATAGGAAAATTCTCACGATCTGGATTAGTCCCCGGCAAATATTCAGAAATTAATCCGCCATGTTCTATCATTTTTTCAGCTACTTTTCGATGAACACTAGGATACAAACGATCCAAACCATGCCCTAAAACACCAACCGTTTCTAATTGGTTACGAACCGAAGCAGTATGTGCACAAATATCAATTCCGTAGGCCATTCCACTAACGATTTGTATGTTGCAACCTGCTAAATGTTGAATAAAATCTTCACAGATTTTTTTCCCATAATTAGTCGCATTTCTTGTTCCTACAACTGCAATAACCCGTGTTGGATTGGGGTTGAAATTTCCCTTGCTAAACAACAATAAGGGCGCATCATCACATTGTTTTAGACGACGAGGATAATTAATTTCAGTATAGAAATGTGTCGTTAATTCCTCCTTCAATATAAAATCTACTTCACCTGTTGCACGTTCCAATGCCGCCTTGCGATTCATGTTTTTAAGAACACTTTTACTGATGCCCGTTTCATGGTGCAGCGTACTAAGCGACGCTTTGAAAATAGCCTCCAATGAACCCATTTTTGCGGCTAATAATTTCGCTTTCACAGGTCCTATGCCATTCAATAATGTTAAGGCAATTTGATTTTTTAACGTTGTCGTTTCCACTTTTTTTGAGTTGTTTCACCTTGAATTTAAGGAATAAGTTTCGATAAAACAATCCCTTTTCTTTCTTTTTTTTGAATAAAATAAATGCTATTTTAGCCGAATAAGTATTTAAAAACTTCACTGCTACGCATGAAATTTATCAGTTTATTAAGCTTCATACTTCCTTTTTTAACGTTCGGGCAACTTCAAGGAATTGTTAAAATTGCTGATCTAACGGATGCAATCTATCCGATAACATTAAAATTATCCAATGGATTGGTAACCGCGCCAGATAAAACTGGGCACTTTTCATTCACAACTTCATTGGAAAAAGGAACTATTACTTGGAGTCACCCTTCCATTGAAACTGATTCGATCGTGTTTAATTCTAATAAACAGGTTATAAAAATAGAAGTAAAACTTAAAATCCATCAATTATCAGGTGTTGTGGTTAGTGCTGGAAAAAGGGCCCAAAAAATTGAAGAAATTCCTATTTCAATGGAAATTTTAAAACCAACGCTAATTGACAATAAAGGAATCACAGATTTGGAACAAGCGGTTGATCAAAGTCCAGGCGTTTATGCGATGGATGGGCAAGTGAGCATTCGCGGAGGAAGTGGTTTTGCCTACGGCGCTGGTAGTCGCGTGTTGCTAGTTTGGAATGGTTTGCCGCTTTTAAGCGGCGATGCTGGAGACTCAAAGTGGAATGCCATTCCAATGGAACAAGCGGCGCAAATTGAAGTGTTAAAAGGGGCTTCTTCTGTTTTGTATGGAAGCGGTGCATTGAATGGCATTATTTCGCTAACGGAAAAAGAGCCAATCAAAAAATGTGAAACTTCCATAAAAGTAATGAGCGGTTTTTACGACAATCCACAACGCTCTTCTTTAAAATGGTGGAAATCCAACCCGCAATTTCAACAGATCGATGCGTATTTTGGAAAAATGTACGCAAAAACGGGTTTTACGATTTCTGCAAACGGGTTTCGGAATCATGGTTACCGACAAGGCGAAACGGAAGCGCGCGCAAGAATTAGTGGTACATTTTTTTACCTTCCACAAAAAATTAAAAAATTAAAAATCGGACTCGGCTATAATTTTCAAACACAAAAAACGGGGAATTTTATCATTTGGCAAAGTGACTCCTTCGCATATACTCCAAGTGGTGGTGCTGATACAAGCAATGCTGCATCTACCTTAACGTACAATACTGGTTGGCGTTTGAGCATTGATCCTTACGTAAAATTTACTGATCGTTTTTCGAATAAACATGCGCTTAAAACTCGCTTATATGCTGTCGATAATACTAATTTGAGCAATGCTTCACAAAGCACACAATCAATTGTAAGCATGGCGGATTATCAATTCCAAAAATCGTGGCA
>JAHEIL010000048.1 GCA_024639405.1 Crocinitomicaceae bacterium
CCTGAGCCAGGATCAAACTCTCCGTTGTAAAAACTTTGAATTTTGTTGTGGCTAGTTTAATTTAATTTCTTACGCTGTTTCCTTATTTCTCAATATTTCAAAGAACTCTCTTGTTAGTTATAAGATGTTAATCTCAATTAACCATTGATCGCTTTTTACTTTTTACTTAATCCAATCTCGTTCGATTGGGGTTGCAAAGGTAATCAGTTATTTTATTCTGACAAGCTTTTTTTAAAGTTTTTTTCACTTTTTTTTCTTTTCGACTCTTTTAAAGCTACTTAAAGATCTTTTAATGATTTATTATTAAAACCCTAACCTCCACTGTCAATCTTATTTACTTACCGTTGTAAGCGGGTGCAAAGATAGACACTCTTTTTATATTGACAAGGGTTTTTAACAATCTTTTTTTGAAAAAGTTTTATTGCTTTACTTAACTCATTGAAAAATATAGGTTTGGTGATGAAAGATTTTTAAATTTATTTTGATAAATCTACTAATTCTTCAATAATTCTAAGTTTTTGATTGAAATCTTGTGATAATTTACCTATATTATTTAAATCGTGTAAGCAAACTTTATTGTTTTTAATGGAAACCATTTTATTAGTGTTGCCTGCAATTAATTCATTTACTGCAAAATTACCCATTGAAGTGCCTAATATACGATCAAACGCAGAAGGTGAACCGCCTCTTTGTATATGACCTAATATTGTTTGCTTGATATCAACACCTTCTAAATATGGTTTTACTTTTTCAATAATAATCGATGAATTGCCAGCATCATCGCCTTCTGCTACAATAACGATCGTTGCTTTTATATTTTCTCTATTTGACTTAATTTGTTGAACCAACTTCAAGATATCAGTTTGTTCTTCTGGGATAAGTACCGTTTCTATAGCAGATCCTAAAGCACTATCAATTGCCAAAGAACCCGCATCTTTGCCCATAACTTCAACTAAAAAAACACGGTGGTGACTACTCGCTGTGTCACGTATTTTATCAATGGAAGCTACAACTGTATTTAAAGCAGTATCAAATCCGATGGTATAATCAGTGCCTTTTATGTCGTTGTCAATTGTTCCAGGTATACCGATGATTGGGATATTCATCTCTTTCCCTAATAACATAGCTCCTGCAAATGTTCCATCTCCACCAATTACGATCAATCCATCAATTTCTTCTTTTCTTAAAAATTCTATCGCTTTACCTCTTCCTTCTAATGTCATAAATTCTTTACATCTAGCTGTTCCTATAATAGTACCTCCTAGTTGAATACAATTTTCAACATCTTTTGATTCCATGATTCGACCTCTTCCTTCTAACATACCTTGATAACCATCGTAAATAGCAAACGGAATGCAATTAAAATGTAAACACGTTTGAACAATCGAACGAATTGCTGCGTTCATGCCAGGAGCATCACCTCCAGAAGTTAAAAAGGCTATTTTTTTCATATTAATAGTTGTTAAAAAGATTTCCTCCTTCTAAGTTAGTGAATATTCGTGTTTTTTAGTAATATTAGGATAGAATTTATGGAAAATAGTTTTTTATGCATCTCTAAGAAGTTATGGGTTTAATTAAACGTTTATATTATAAATCATTAACAGATGAAGCTTTGGTTGATTTAATTAAAAATCAAGAGGCGGAAGCTTTTAGTGAACTTTATATGCGTTATGCTCATCTTGTAATAGGTGTTTGCATGAAATACCTGAAAAATAAAATGCTCGCTGAAGATCTTACGATGCAAGTATTTGAGAAAATTCAACATAAATTGATTACTCATTCGGTTTCAAATTTCAAGTCATGGCTGTATATGGTGACTAAAAATGAATGCTTTATGTATTTAAGGTCAATAAAAAGCTATAATGAAACAGCCGATTTTACAACCCTAACAAATGAAGATGAAGAAGATGATCCCGTTTTAAAAGATATTAAATACAATCTTCTAGAACAGCATTTGAACGATTTAAAAGAAGAACAACGAGAATGTTTGGTTCGGTTTTACATAATGAATGAATCATATGTAGAAATTAGTGATGCACTTAAAATTAGTATCAAGCAAGTTAAAAGTGCTTTGCAAAACGGGAAACGGAATCTTAAAATTAATTTAGAAAAAAACAGCATTTTCATAGAAAATAACAACGATGAAGATTAAATTATTAAATAGATCCACTATTCAACGCTATTTTTCTGAGAAAAACCAGAAGAAACGAAATGCAATAGAACAACAAGCACAAACAAGTTTGTTTGAATCTGACGCGTTGGAAGGTTGGGAATTACTTGCAACTGATTCGTTTGATTTCAAAAAGTTGGATCGGCGTTTTGGACCAAAAGATTATTTTTTTACAAAAGGTTTAATTGGTTTAATAGCTCTATCTGTTATTGGGAGCATTCTCTTGTTTCAAATCAAACCTACAACTTCTGTAATAAAACAAACTAAGAAAAGATTTGAACTAACAACAAGAATCAATACTGACAATAATAAAACGACTCCTATTCTATTAAATGAACACACAAACGAAAAAAATAACAACTCCATTACAATTGTTCCTTTTAAAAAATCGGTTAACATTAAACCAACAAATCATATAGATTTTGAGTTCACACAATTACGACTTCCATTTAAAGGAGCCAACGGAATACAAACGATACCCAATAGAGCAATTTCAATTCAAACCAAAAAAGGAGCTGAATTTTATTTGTATGCGCTTAAACTAGTTGATTATAGAAATTATCGTTCAAAACAAATAAAGATAACAACAGATGGATTCATTACAGGAACACCTGCAAACATAAATGAAGCTTCTAAAACAAATGCAGATGAATTGGAAAATAAAATCAATTTTACCTACATAGAATTTTTAGGAAAAGCGATGGAAGTTTTTTCAAAAAATGACTATATAAAGTCTCTTTGGTATTTTAAAACAATATTAGCTAATTACCCTGATGATGTCAATGCTCTGTTTTACAGTGGCATCTGCTGGTTTCAATTAAAAGAGTATGACAATGCAACAACTGCTTTTCAAAAGGTAGTTGACGCGCCTTTTTCTAACTTTAACGAAGAAGCAGAGTGGTATACTGCACTTTCTCTTTTGAAACTACATCGAATCGAAGCAGCCGAAACAAAGTTGGCTGAAATAATTCGATTGAATGGTTTTTATGCAACACAAGCAAAAAAACATATTATCACAATTAGTACTTATTAGATAATATCTTTTAAGTATAAAAAAAGTTTAAGCTTAAAAGAAAGAAAAGAAAAATATTTGAAAATAATTTTTTTAACCTTTATAATTAAATACTGATTTTTGCTCGTTCACCATACGCTTTAATAATGGATTGGGACGATAACGATCTTCGCCATATTCGTCGAATAGTTGATTTAATGTGTCAAGAACAGTTGAATAGCCTATTTCTTCCGCCCACTTTAATAATCCTTTTGGATAGTTTACGCCTTTTGTCATGGCAATGTCAACATCTCCGGCAGATGCAACTTGCATAAATACAGCATCAAACGCTTCATTGATTAACATAGCGAGGATTCGATTAGAAATTTTCTTTCCAAGCACCTCATCTTGTGTGGCAGAAGGTACAATTGCATTTTCTGAATAATCATAAAATCCACGCCCCGTTTTTCGGCCAAAATAACCTGCTTCTTTGTGGCGTTTTTGCGTAAACGAAGGTTTAAATCGTGGGTCAAAATAAAAAGCTTCAAAAACAGATTCAGTTACTGTATAATTCACATCATTTCCAATGTAATCCATCAAGGTAAAAGGTCCCATTTTAAACCCAATAGATGTCATTGCCCAATCGATTGTTGCAAAATCTGCCATTCCTTCTTCATAAATTCTTAACGCTTCACCATAAAATGGGCGAGCTACTCTGTTCACTATAAAACCTGGAGTGTCTTTACATACAACTCCAAATTTACCCCAAGAATCAATTAATGCTTTTGAAAAATCTAATGTTTCTAAACTCGTTTGAACAGCTGGGATGATTTCAACCAAAGGCATTAATGGTGCTGGATTAAAAAAATGAATTCCAATCACACGTGAAGGATTTGTTAAAGCTGCTCCAATTGAAGCAATTGACAAGGATGAAGTGTTAGATGCCAAAATACACTCATCCGAAACAACTGCTTCTAATTGTTTGAAAACGGAATGTTTTATTTCTAATTTTTCAACAATTGCTTCGATCACTATTTTACATGCTCTAAAATCTGCAATATCTGTAGAATAACTAATTCTTCCTTGAATATTAATTTTGTCATCTGCTGATAGTGTGTTTTTCTCAACCAATCGCGCCAAAATCTTGTCCAAATTGTTTTCAGCTTTTGTTAATACATCTTGATTTAAATCAACCAACACGACTTCACATGCATGTTGAGCTGCCACTTGAGCAATTCCAGCACCCATTGTTCCCGCACCTAATACTCCTACTACCATATTTTAGATTTTTTGACTTTTGGAGTCAAGATACAGGACTTATTTCAAAAAACAATTCCAATATGAATCCAATAGTAAAGTTATTTTTTTTTATTTTAATGCATTTATTTTCCGTTTCAACCCACCAATCATTCGTTGATTAATGTGTAATTTTTCTATAATAAAATCTACTTCAATAGCGAAAATTTCATTACATAGTAATAATTGTGTTTCCAATTCATATGAAGAAGAAATTGCAATACTCAAAAAATGAAGAAATTCTTTATCTGATGTTCTTCCTGAACCTTCTGCAATATTAGAAGGAATTGAAATAGCACATCTTTGAATTTGACTTTTTAAACCATATTTTTCTTCAGAAGGTAATTTAACACATAAATCATAAACATCTTTTACGATATTAAATGAATCTTTCCAAATTCCTAGATCTCTAAAGTTATGTTTCATATTCCAGAATAATTTTTTATTTTCTTACCTCCTGACTCCAATTACCCCAAGTCAAATCTTCAATCTTTCTTAACTCCTGACTCCAATTATCCCAAGTCTATTTTATCTATTCCCCCTTAAAAACAGGTTTTCTCTTTTCTAAAAAAGCGTTCACTCCTTCTCTAAAATCATAGGTTAAGCCAGCTTCTGTTTGCAACGTCTCTTCCAATGCAAGTTGTTCTGTCAAGGTGTTTCCATAACTTTCATTAACTGCTTTTTTGGTCAAGCCTAACGCTCTTGTCGGCATCAAAGCTATTGATTTTGAGAAAGCATTTACTTCCTCATCAAACAATTCATCTTCTACCGCTTTGTATATCATATTTAATTGATCCGCTTGCTCACCAGATATTTTATCACCCGTCATGAATAAAGCCATTGCTTTTTGAGTTCCAATTATTCTTGGTAAAAAATAAGTACCTCCTGAATCAGGAATTAAACCAATTTTCGAAAATGCTTGAACAAAAGCGGCACTCTTCTTCGCAATTGTAATATCACAAGCCAACGCAATATTAGCGCCTGCTCCAGCTGCCACACCATTTACTGCTGCAATGATTGGCTTTTCTATTGTTCGAATTCGTTCTATTATTGGATTGTAATGGTCTCGAACAATTGCTTGTAATTCTGGTCCTTCTGGATCAATTGCTTCTGACAAATCTTGGCCAGCGCAAAACGCTTTTCCTTCACCTGTTAATACAATTACTCTAACTTGGTCATTCAATGCTGCTTTGTCTAATTCACTTTGTAATAATAAAGCCATTGCTTTGTTGAAAGAATTAAAAACGGCAGGTCGATTTAATTTCAATTGACACACTCCATTTTCGATCGTTGTAAGAATTTCCATTTTCAAAAATTTTATGCAACGAAGATACAATATACTCCTGAATTAGCTTTAATTTCTGGCTAAAAACAAGTAGTTTTTACATTTTATAGATTTCGTTCATTTTTTTAATTCGATCCATCAATACTATTTGTAAACTGAGTGGCTTGTTTACTTTTATTTCTCCCCCAAATGATAAAAGTGTTCGAATTAATTCTTCTGATACCAACACTTCTAATTTAAACAATGTGAATTTTGTGGTTTCTTTTATTTTTTCTTGAGAAGCATGCAATGGTTGAGTGGCAATGTATTTGGCGGCGATTGGATTCGCCTCTAGTTCAATTTTTACAGGGTTTTCATTGTTACTTGCTGAAATTCCTACCGCATATTTAAAATAAGAGTCAGGATTGAAATCTGTTGGTTTTTGAACAACTTCTTCCGTAATTGTTAACTCTTTTAAACGGTCCAAAGCATACGTGATTATTGCTACTTTGTCTTGATCGAAACTTATTAAATACCATCTGTTTCGGTATTCTTTTAATAACAAAGGAACTACTTTTCTATTTTTAGGTTGGTCGGTAACAAAACTCGCATAAGAAAAAGTCACAAGTGTCGACGATTTAATTGCGTCTAATAATTGTGGTAAAAACTCACTTCCTCCAGTTGAAACAGCAGATTCAAATTGTATGTAGTTATTTATTTCTTGATCGTTTGGATTACTCGCAATAGAAACGCGATCCACAATTTTATCGATGGCATTTCCAAATTGTTTAAAAAGTTCAACTTCTCTAAATTGCATCAATGTGCTTACTGCAAACTTAATAGAACTCAAATCGTCTTCCGTTAAAGGAATATCATTGATGGAAAAATCAGGATCTTCGTAATAATATCCTTTATTAATTTTGCTGTATTTGATGGGAGCGTCGTGTTCCATTTTCATGGAAAACATGTCTTTTTCGATGGTTGAATCACAAATATTAACACCATCAATTGTGCCATACAATGCTTCTTCACAGGCTTCTCTTAGGTCCTGCTTTGTTGGAAATTTTTTATATTTATTTCGAATGCAGCGATCGATGATTCGATATCTAATAAGTGCATTCTTAATATGAGGCATAATTAATTCAAGGCTTTCTCTTGGTGATAACCAAACAATTCATAAAACTTAATTGCTTTTGCTACTTCTTCTGGAACATCTTCTTCCCAGTGTGCATTGGCTTTTATTTTAGACAAAACATCATCCGACATAATATGCAACAAATGACTATCAAATTCTTCAATAGCCTCCATTTTATTATTGTCTTTCAAGTATTGCAATAAACCTTTCAAGTGTTTTGGAATGACTAATTCATTCAAGGAGTATAAATCACCAGAATCCACTTCATTTGCTGGATAAACAAACATTTTTATATTGTGTCCGAATCCACGGCCAAATGCTTCCAATAATCCACCTGGTAGATTGTCGTAATAACGCTCATCAAAAATAGTATGTAGATTGTAAACACCAACGATTACACCCATGCGTTTTCCTTTGGCAATAGTGGCTAAATAATCAACCATTTTGTAATGCTTCAAATAATTAGAAATCATTACTGTATAACCCAAAGTACCTAAAAGTTCAGCGCGATCCACAAAATCTTTGTCAGAGATTTTTCCGTCTGCTGTTAAATCTTTCAGCGTTAATTCAAAAATTTCACAAACGTTTTCAGCTTGAACATCTTCTTCTTTCAAGAATTGTTTTCTGCCTGATTCGATCATGTCAATATGAACTTTTGTTACGGGTCTGAATCGGCCACGCATCAATAAAATATTCTTTTTGTATAAAGCTGCTGCAGGTTGTAAAACATTTCCACACAAATCAAACATTGTTGCATCTGTGATTCCTCTTTTCACTAGATTCAATGCTACGATTCGGTTGTCTATTTCTTCCATATCTGGACCAGAAACACGCAACATGTCTATTTCCATTCGGTCACGGGGCAAGCGGTGTACTAAACTAGATAAAAATTCATTGAAATCTGCTGAAAAATAACATGCATGAACCAAATTTACCCCTAAAATACCCAATGCTTCTTGTTGCGCTTTGTGGCTATTATCATGCATTTGAATGTGCAAAATAACTTCGTTTGGCTCCGCTTCTAAATGCATTTGAAAACGAATACCAACCCAACCTTGACCTTGATTTGTTTTGTGGTAATTTAATGATTCAACCGTATTACAAAAAGCAAAAAAGCGCGATTCTTTGTATTTATTAGGTAAACGGTATTTTAATGTTTCATATTCCGTATTCAACATCGTAATTAAGCGCTCTTCACAAACGTAACGCGAAGCTTCACCATACATTGAATCAGATACTTTCATATCGTATGCTGACTGCGTATATGCTATTGTACCAGAACTACCTCCTGCTTTAAAAAAGTTAGCTGCAACTTCTTGACCTGCACCAATCTCAGCAAAACATCCATAAATATCTGGAGTTAAGTTGATTTTAAGTGCTTTTTCTTCTGTTGTTAATCTACGTTCGTCAATCATACTTTTGAATCAAGCCACAAAGAAACTAATTTTTTGTCTCTTGTCGTTACTCTGGGTCTTGAAATTTAGGATTATTAATAAAATTATAATCTGTTAATGTTTTTAAAAAAGCAATTAACAGTGATTTTTCTTGTGCGTCTAATTGAACTCCACCTTGAAAAGCAAATTCTATTAATGGATCAATTGTTGCACTTTGTTGTATACCGGAAGAATAATGATTGACAACTTCTTCTAATGTTTTAAATCTTCCGTCATGCATGTAAGGCGCTGTCAATTGTACATTTCTAAGTGATGGTACTTTAAACTTCCCATTATCATTTGAGCTTCCAGTTATTGCGCCTCTTCCTAGATCTGAAAAAACAGCATCCAACCCATTGTTGCTGAATTTTTTGACTTGCATTAATGGTCCATTATGACAATGAAAACAATCTGCACCGTTTAAACTTTTAAACAAGTCGTAACCTCCCCATTCTTCTGGAGTTACCAATGCTAATAATTGTTGTTCTTTAATAGATAAGCTTAAATTATTTTGAAATTTGTACATTACATCGTATTTTGAAGATGCTGAAATCAAGGTGCGAATAAATTGTGCCAATGCTTTTGTTACTCTCGATGGATCAATTCCTGGGGTCCCAAAAGCTTTCAAAAAACGATTTCTATACACTTCATTTTCATTGAGTTTAGAAACAGTTGATTTCCAAGACTGGTGCATTTCAATTGGATTTGGAACTGGTTCTAAAATTTGATCTTCCAATGTTTTTGCTCTTCCATCCCAAAAATAAAAATCTTGCCAGCCCATATTAAATAAAGGCATAGCGTTGCGTGTACCTTTAATCCCATCAATTCCAGTTGAATACTGGGTCGAATCAGAAAAAGCTATAGAAGGAGCGTGACATGTTGCACATGATTGAGTATTATCCCCGCTTAAAAGTTCTTCGTAAAACAAATTCCTCACTAACTCAATTCCTTCAATAGTGAAAGGATTATCCTCTGGCACAAGCATTTTTGGGAAATGAGCTGGTGTTTCAATTGTAACAAAAGTTGGCTCAAATGAAACCTTGTCTTTTTTACAAGAAACAACAATTAAAACACTACAGAAAATAATCAATAAATACTTCATCAATAAACACTTATGGCAGATTTAAATTGATCCATTACTTTCTGTGTTAAAGCTTCTTGTCCAGCGGAAGAATGTGTGGAAAATTCCTCTTTTAAGTCAATAGAAAATGTGCCATTATTTAAAAATTTTTGCGCGTCAAATTTCAGTTTAAACTGCTTTAAATTTGGAGATAAAGCTTGCCAATTCAGGTTACTGAAAGACATTTTTCTCAAATAGCTGTCACCTCCAACATGAAAAACAGCTACGTGATTAAATGTTTCTATTCCGTCAATTAAAGTGTCAACTTTTGCTTCAATTTTTACAAAAATATAACCTGGATTCCAATCCCAATGCATGTCATTTGCAACTGCAATATTTAATGGATTTGTAGTTGGAAATGTAGAAGGATCGATGTGATTGTAGCTTGAATCTACACCTAATAAAAATACTAAAGAATCATCATCTTTGGCTGAGCTTTTTGCTTTAATTACAAACGACCCTTTCTGACGGTAATCAAATAAAGCTGCAGTGGTATATAAATTAGAACCAATAAAGAGTGATGTAAAATAACATTTAATATCAGTAAATTGAATTGCATATCCTTCATCACTAATATACGTTTGATCTAAGGCTAATGGTTGAGCCCCGAAAGTTGGTTGTAGTAAAAATTGAACTTCGTTTTCTTTTGGAAGGGATGGCGTATTTTTATCTGATTGACACGCTTGTGCCAACATAACAACAAAAGAAATTAATCCTAAATATTTACACTTCATATTCTAACAAATATAATGAATGTGTATGAATTTATGCTTAATTTTATTCTTTTAACTTTTTAAAATCACACTATGACTGACGCATTAAAAACCGATTTAAAGCCATTGAAAATTGTAGATGCATCAGCAGGAAGTGGTAAAACATATCGATTGGTTAAAGAATACTTACTTTTATTGCTCAATGAAAGTGAAGATGTGAAACGATTTTCACGCATCATTGCAATGACATTCACCAATAAGGCAGCAATTGAGATGAAAATCAGGATTGTTAGGGCTTTAGATGAATTAAGTCACCCAAACCTTTACGGTGAAAAGTCACTTAAGTTTGGTAAGGAATTGAGTGATGAATTAAAGGTGAAACCGGAACAAATCCACGAAAGATCGAAATTTATTTTAAAAACGATATTGCATTCTTACGAGGATTTTTATGTCATGACCATTGATAAGTTCAACTTAAAATTAATCCGTTCATTCAGTCGAGACTTAGATTTACCGAATGATTTTGATGTAATTTTGGAGGAAAAAATACTTATCGAACAAGTTGTTGATACCATAATGAATAAAATTGGTGCAACAGGATTAACAAATTTAACAGAAACAGTATTTAAATACGCTCAAAATAATTTAGACGAAGGCGAAAAATGGAATTTTAGAGATAAATTAGTTGAATTCGGAAAGTTGTTAAGCAATGAAAAAGACCAAGTTTTAATTGAAAAATTGATGCAATTAGATTTTTCAACCCAACGATTTATGCAATTAAAAACTGCTTATACTCAAACAAACGAGTTGTTTTTATCTAAATGCAAAGCTGTTTACAACCAATTTATTTCGCATAACATACCAACAAGTAGCTTGCCTGGTGGTTCTAAACTTTTGAACAAATACGAAGCAATTAACCAATTGAATTCGTATCCAAATGATGGGTTTTTCACCAATACTTTTATCAATAATATTGTTGAACCTACTCCTAAAAACAAAACTTATCCTGACGATTTAAAACGTGTATCTCTTGAATTGCTAAAATATTACGAAGAAACAAAGGCTTCTTATTTCTTACAAAAACATTTTTTAGCAAATTTTTACAACATGGCATTGCTGAAATTTATGGCAATGGAATTGTTTGAAATCAAAAAAAGTGAGCAATTGATTCGAATTTCAGAATTCAATAAATTAATCGCAGACTTAGTTAAAAACGAAAACGCACCTTTTATATACGAGCGTTTAGGAGTTCGCTATAAGAATTTCCTGTTGGATGAATTCCAAGACACTTCTCGCTTACAATGGCTTAACATGGTTCCGTTAATTCTTGAATCCATTTCAAAAATGGATAAAAATTTAATTGTTGGTGATCCTAAACAGTCCATTTACCGATTTAAAAACGGTGTCGCAGAACAATTTGTAGCGCTTCCAAAAATTTACAACCCTGAAAATGAACCTTCAATCATGAAGAATTCACGTTACTTTGAGGAAATGGGAGAAGTGGATTTTTTAAAAGAAAATTGGCGATCAGCAAAATCGATTGTTACATTCAACAATGAATTATTTCCTATACTAAAAGAACATTTATCGGACGAAGCAAAAGATTTTTACACATCAATTCATCAAAATGTTGTTTCAAAACAAGTCGGCTTAGTTGACATTTTTTCAAAGGAAATTGAAGACGAAGAAATTGATCTTGTTGGAAAAATTATCGAGAAAATAGAGCAATGTGAAAAAGACGGATTTAAACGTGGTGATATTTGTATTTTGGGAGATCGAAACAAACGGACAAATAATTGGGCAAATGCATTGTCTGAGAAAGGTTACAAAGTAGTTTCAGCTGATTCATTATTAATTAAACACGATTTAAAAATCAAATTAATCATATCTTATTTCAAACTTAGATTGAATCCGTCTAATGCGAGTGAGCAAAGAAAATTTATTGATCTGTATTATAGAATTAAAAAAGAAGAAACATTTGTAGGAATGAGTCGCTTTTTAGAGGAAAAAATCTCCAAAGAAGGTCGAAAATATTTTTTCTTAAACTTTGATGCATTTGTAATATCAACGTTTCAACATTTAACTGATTTTTATTGTAAATACGAGAATATATACGACTTAACTCAATCTTTTTATAGCTTTTTAAATTGGAATGAATTAGAAAATCCATATTTACATCATTTTGCAGATTTTGTTCACGATTTCGAATTGAAAAAAGGTCCAGATTTGAAAGATTTTTTAAATCATTTTGAAGTACAAAAATCTAAAACTGCTATTCAAATTCCTGAAAGTGATGATGCGATTAAAATAATGACCATCCATAAATCAAAAGGACTTGAATTCCCCGTTGTTATTCTTCCTGATGTCAATTTCACAACGGAATTAAAAGCGACTAAAAAGTACTTATTTGAAACAAATGGTACAATTCTGTATTCAACCTTAAAAGAAGAATCACCAATTTCAATGATTAGTGAATTACATAAATCTGAATACAACCAACAATTTACAGATGTATTAAACCTATGTTATGTAGCATTTACACGACCTGAATCAAGGTTGTATGTGCTTAATTATTTTACAAAAAAAGGCTTTGGAAAAACCATTCATGAATGCTTCAAGAAAATCACAGATGCATCCGTAACTTCAGATAAGATGCTGTCCATTCATATTGGTGAAGCTTCTGTGAAAGAACATAAAAAAACAAAAGAATCCGCGTTTTTCATCCCTGAAAATTTTTCTGATATACTTTGGTATCCTGAGATTGCTCTTCAAGACAAAAAAGAAATGAAACAGCAAGATTACTTATCAAATGAACAACGGTTTGGCAATCAATTTCATCTTGCAATCGATCAAATTTCAGATGCTTCGCAAATTGATTCAACAATTGATCAATTGATCAACCAAGGTGAAATCGAGCGTTTATTCAAAGTAGAAATGATCAGAAAATTAACATTACTATTTGAAAATAAAACCTATACATCTTTGTTTGAAAATGCGACAGAAATTTTGAGTGAACAATCTATATTAATTGACAGTCAAACAACAAAACGTCCAGATAAAATTATATTAAAAGAACATGAAACGATTGTAATTGATTACAAAACAGGTTCTATTAAACCAACGCATTCACAACAAATATTGCTTTACATTTCATTGATGAAGGAGATGAATTTTCCTTCAGTGAAAGGTTATATTTATTATTCCACTACGAATGAATTAATAGCTATCAATCCATTAGCGTTGTAAACAAATTGTCATCAACATTTTGAGGAACTGTTACTTTTAATAAAGGTTCAGCTTCCATTGCGCGTTCGATTGCAAACACAGCTCCTTCGTTTCTTGCCCAAGAACGACGAGCAATTCCATTGTTTACATCCCAATGCAGCATCATTTTCAAACGACGATCAGCTTCTTTCGAACCATCTAACAACATTCCAAATCCACCATTGATTACTTCTCCCCAACCTACACCTCCACCATTGTGAATAGAAACCCAAGTTGCTCCTCTAAAACTATCGCCAATTACATTTTGAATGGCCATATCAGCTGTAAAACGAGATCCATCATAAATGTTTGAAGTTTCACGATAAGGAGAATCTGTCCCTGAAACATCGTGGTGATCTCTTCCTAATACAATCGGACCAATATCGCCCTTTTCGATTGCTTTGTTGAATGCTTCAGCAATGCGCATTCTTCCTTCAGCATCCGCATAAAGAATTCTAGCTTGCGAACCAACTACTAATTTATTTTCTTGAGCTCCTTTAATCCATTTGATGTTGTCAGCCATTTGCTGTTTGATTTCTTCAGGGCTAGTCAACATCATTTCTTCTAAAATAGCACACGCAATTTCATCCGTTTTTTGTAAATCTTCTGGTTTACCACTAGCACAAACCCATCTAAATGGTCCAAAACCATAATCAAAGCACATTGGACCTAATATATCTTGAACGTAAGAAGGGTATTTAAAATCAATATGGTTTTCAGCCATTACATCAGCACCCGCTCGAGAAGCTTCTAATAGAAATGCATTACCATAATCAAAAAAGTATGTTCCATTTTGAGTATGTTTATTCACAGCAGCAGCATGTCGTCTCAACGATTCTTGAATTTTTATTTTAAATGCTTCAGGTTGATTTGCCATTAATTCATTTGCCTCTTCAAAAGTTAATCCAGCTGGATAATAACCACCAGCCCAAGGATTGTGTAATGACGTCTGATCTGAACCTAAGTCTACATAGATATTTTCTTGTTCAAATTTCTCCCAAATATCAACGACATTTCCAACATATGCAATTGAAACAACTTCTTTGGATTCTTTAGCTTTTTTAACTCGTTCACACAATAGATCTAAATCATTGATCACTTCATCTACCCATCCTTGAGAATGACGTGTGTGTACAGCTTTTGGATTTACTTCTGCCGTAACTGAAATACAACCAGCAATAGATGCGGCTTTTGGTTGTGCTCCTGACATTCCTCCGAGTCCTGCAGTAACAAACAACATTCCATTTATTGCATCTTTCTTCGATGATATTTTTCGCGCTGCATTCAATACAGTTATTGTAGTTCCGTGCACAATTCCTTGCGGACCAATATACATGTAAGAACCAGCTGTCATTTGTCCATATTGTGTTACTCCCAATGCATTAAACTTTTCCCAATCATCTGGTTTAGAATAATTCGGAATCATCATACCATTCGTTACAACGACACGTGGTGCTTCTTTATGAGATGGAAACAAACCCATTGGATGACCTGAATACATTACTAAAGTTTGTTCATCTGTCATTTCAGCCAAATACTTCATCGTCAAACGATATTGGATCCAATTTTGAAAAACAGCACCATTGCCACCATACGTAATTAATTCATGTGGATGTTGCGCAACAGCATAATCCAGATTATTTTGAATCATTAACATGATGGCCTTAGCTTGTATTGATTTTCCTGGATAATCTTCAATTGGTCGAGCATGCATTACGTAATCTGGACGATAACGATACATGTAAATCCGACCATACTCTTTTAATTCTTGGTAGAATTCTTTTATGAGTTCCGCATGTTGATTTTTGGGGAAATAACGCAATGCATTTTGAATAGCTAATTTCTTTTCATCAGCACGCAAAATATCTTTTCTTTTAGGAGCGTGATTTATTGCTACTTCGTATTCTTTTTTGGAAGGAATTTCAGAAGGAATACCTTCTAATATTGCTTGATGAAAGTCTCTTAGTGTCATATTCAATAATTTCTACAAATTTAACAGAAAGTAATGAACTTAATTATAAATCAAAAAAAAAGCTCAGAAAAACTGAGCTCTTTTATCATCTTAATACGTTAATATAACCACTGAAATTATACTTGCCATCGTTAACGATGTCTTTCGCTTGAATCGTCCAATTGTAAGTGCCTTCTGAGACAATTTTACCATTGAATGTTCCATCCCATGACATTTTAGGATCATTTGATTCCCAAATAATTTCTCCCCATCGATTAAAAATCAATAAATTGAACTCAGTAATATCAATTCCTTCTATATAAATTCCCCAATGCTGGTTGTGTTCATCATTGTCTGGAGTGAATGAATTAGGAGCGTAAATAATTAATTCTGGTAGAACAATAACATCCAATTCAAGAGAATCCACACAACCAAAATCTGATCTTGTAATTAATAATACAGGATATTCACCTGTAACTCCATCTGGAAAAACAGTAGTAACATTTGGTTGATTAGAATACGCTGGGTTTCCATTTGTAATAAACCATTCAAAAGTCGCTCCATTCGTTGAGTAATTTGTTAAATTAACCAAGGTGTTAAACATTTTAACAGGATTTGGTGTGTATTTAAACAAAGATTCTGGCTTAGGGTGAACAGTTAAAAAATTAGGAAATGTCGTTGAATCAATACATCCTTGAGGTGATGTAACAATTAATTGTACGGTATAATTACCTGCGAATAAATCATCAACATCAATAGTTTCTTGATCTATGTATGTAGTTCCATTAGAAACATGCCAAACCAAATGATCAGTCATTAACGGATCAGTTTCATTTTGAAGTGTAAATGATGCTTTTTCACATTTTTCGCTGATTGGCGTACTAATCTGAGGAACAGGTAAAGGCAAAAGAGCTACTGATGTTGTTAAAATTAAAGGTGATGATTCACATGCGTCTGTTATAGTTACCCCATATTGTGTTAAAGAAGTTGGACTTACTACTATTGAAGATCCATTTCCAGTTAATGTCTGACCATTTGTCCAATTATAATTGTACGGCGCGCCTATACCACCAGTAGTTGTTACGTCAATTGTAGCAGAATACCCAGGGCAAACTGCCAGATTAGTTGAAATAGTACCTGACAATGAATCTCTTACTTGAATTATTATTGATTCAGTTGAAGTTACACAACCTAAATCGCTTGTTGCAAAAACAGTAACAATTGTGTCATTCACAGGTGAATAATCTTGAGTACTCGCTTGATTATTGGTGAAATTCCATGTATAATTAAAAGAATTTCCACCAGCTGCTAAAGCAGAAAGATGAGCTGTTCCGTTTTGACAAATAATTGTATCATTACTTGTTGTAAAAGAAAGTTGAACTGGATCAGTAATTGTTATCGAGGAACATACTTGACAATTTAAATAATTTTTTGAGCATACTGTATATGTACCTGAAGCTAATCCAGTCTTTACTGAATCGGCCTGCCAAGTGACTCCATTATCAAAACTATAAGAATTTGCAATTGGATTGTTAACAATAATTTTTCCATCACTAAATCCAAAACAACTTGGTTGAACTGAAGACAAAGTTTGTTGTGCTTTAATAACTGTAATTTTTACCGTATCTCTTACAATTCCGCAAACAGTATTTGTTTCTCGTAAAATAAATCTATAAGTTCCAGGCTGATTTACAGTAACATTTGGAGTTAAAGATGAAAAGTTAGGCGAAAATGAAATAGTTGGTGTTGGCACAATTCCAGATGAATTAGCAGACCAATTCATTGTATTTGAAGGACTTGTCTGAATCCCTGACAAATGTATAATTTCACCTAGACACACAGAATCATCTATACCTGCATTTGGTGTTGGAGGTAAATATGCATTAATTACAATATCAACAGTATCTGTAGGACATGATGGATTTAACGAAATTGAAGTCATTGAATAAGTATGGGGTCCTTGTGTTAATGGTGTTGCAACATTTGTAGCACCTAATGTTGTACTTAATTCAGGATTTGGAATCCAAGTGTAAATTCCATTTCCTCCACTTGCTGTTAATGTTACAGTATTTCCAATACAAAGGTTTGTAGATGGAGCAGAAATTTGTCCTGAAACTTGAATTCCAGAATTAACACCAATGACATAATTACATTGGTCACCAGCATATCCGTCAATCATCATGTAATAGGTGTTACCTGGGACTAAACCTGTTGCAGTGACTACAGATGGTGATGAAGTTGATGCCGTTGGAGCAACTGGAGAAACACATGTATGAGTAGTTACAGCACCTCCACATGATGTTGTAGAAAAAATCATAACCTGAATACCAAGATTAGATGTAGAAGAAGTGACCCAAACATTTAATGAAACAGTACTTGCATTTGCTACAAATTGTATAAATGAATTATTTTCAATCGAGCCACAAAATGCGGAAGACAATGCTGGCCATGAATCTGGAGCATAACTTGTTGTGTTTCCACAATACCCATTTACATCACAAATGAACGTTGCTAAAGCACAAGTTTCACCGGCTGGTGTTGATGTGGCGCAGTTGGGCATCAACATCGCTTGAGAAACACAAATCGTAAAAGTAGGTGTAGTTGGTGCAGTTGGTGCAAAATGATAAACTCTAATGTGATATGTAACCCCTATAATTAATGTGGTTAATGACACAGCTTCTGTCCCGCCATTTCCTGTATTATTTACGCATGCCAAAGATGATTGTGAAATACAACCCCCTGAAAAAACTTGAACAACTGGATTAAAACCTGTGGTTCCAGAAACAATAACAGATAAATTAGATTGTGTAGCGACAAATGAATACCAAACATCATCATCTGCTGTACCTGTACACCCAGGAATAGATTGTGTTGCTTGTAAAACTGTTCCAGTTACAGGAGTACACGTTGAACTAGGTGTTAACGAAATAGCGCTAAAACATTCATCGTTTGATGGCTGAGCAAATAAACAGTTTGATATTAATACTATCAATAAAACTAAAATGCTTTTTATAAATTTCATGTTATCTTAAAATGTTTATGTAACCATTAAATTCGTATTTACCATCATTCAATAAGTCTTTTGCTCTGATTATCCATGAATAAGTTCCTTGAGGTATAATTGAACCGTTATAAGTCCCGTCCCAAGTTCCTGATGGATCATTTGATTCCCAAATAATTTCTCCCCAACGATTAAAAATCAACAAATTAAAATCTGTTACATCAATACCTTCAATATGAATTCCCCAGTGTTGGTTATGCTCATCATTATCAGGAGTAAATGTGTTTGGAGCATAGATTAAAACTTCTGGCATCACTACAATTTTTTGAATAGAGGTATCTTTGCAACCAAATTCTGAAGTGACTTCAAGTGAAACGTAATACTCACCTGTTTCACCATCAGGTAATTGGGTTGTAGGATTTTCTAATTGAGAAAATGCAGGGGAACCTTGTTCTATATTCCAAATAAATGATTCTGCTCCAGTTGAATAATTTGTAAAAATAACCTGAGTATTATACATGTAAACAGGATTTGGATTAAACTTGAACATAGATATTGGTTTCGGATAAACCGTTAAATAGTTATTAAATGTAGTAGAATCTATACAACCCTGTGGAGATGTAACAATTAATTGAATATCGTATAATCCAGCAGATAAGCCTTCAACTGAAAGTGTATCTAAATTTGTAGAACTTAAGCCATTTGAAACATTCCATATCACCGATTGAGACATGGTTGTATCTGTAATATTTAACACTTCAAAATCAGCGATTTCACATTTTTTATCGATGCCATCGGGAATTTGAATCAAAGGTACTGGTAATGGCGCTAAAATCACTTTTGTTGTTAATGTTAATGGGCTAGATTCACATCCATCAGTTATTGTAACCGTATATACAGAGTCAGTTGTAGGTGTGACAAAAATCGTATCAGAAATACCTGTACCAACACTTCCGTTACTCCAAACAAAATTATAAGGCGAACCTAATCCGTCATTACCTGTTACAGACAATGTTGCTGGATAACCAGGACAAACAGTATCTTGAGGAGAAATAATTCCAGATATTGGAAGTCTAACTGATACTATTATTGAATCAATAGCTGACAAACAACCGTTTTCACTTTCTGCTTGAACGTAATAAGTAGAGTCTCCAATTGGGTTTACGCTTACACTGTCATTAGTACTAGCTATATTTGTCCAATGGAAATCATAAGTTGTACCACCAGTAGCACTTGCAGATAAATAACCTGTCCCATTCTGACAAATCAAAGTATCGTTACTTGTAGTAATACCAATTGCGACTGGATCAGTAACAACAATTGTTGAACATGCTTTACATAAATTATTGTCTCGAACACAAACTGTATAATTACCAGCAACAAAACCAGTACCTATTGGATTATTCGTCCATGTTACGCTATTATCAAAACTATATTCTTGAGCTTGGTTTCCTCCAAGTAGTATTTCGCCATCTGAATAACCAAAACAAGAAGGTGATGTAACCTGAGCTGTTATGTTCATTTTTTTTACGTAAATACTCACTGTATCTCTAAACGCTCCACATAAAGTGTTTGTTTCTTTTAAAATAAAACGATACAAACCTGGCTGACTAACATTTACAGTTGGTGTTAATGTTGTGAAATTTGGAGAAAAAGTAACATTAGGCGTTGGTGTAATTCCTGTCGCTAAATAAGTCCATATTTTAGAATCTGTTGCGATCGTCAAAGCTCCATTTAAAGAAAATGGAGAACCAAAACATACAGTATCATCTAAACCTGCATTAGGAGTAATAGCTGGATTAATAACTACTGTTGTATAAGCTGTATCTGTACAACCTGTCCCAGTAACAACTACCCCATATGATCCAGCGTTAGCTGTTGTAATATTTGTTATTGTTGGGTTTTGTAAAGATGAAGTAAATCCATTTGGACCAACCCAACTGTATGTTAATCCAGATGAAGCATGCAATGAAATAGTTCCACCAGCGCAATATGGCCCTGTATTAGAAGCAGAGACACCTCCTGTATTTACTATAGCACTTCCATTCCCTTGATTCACATCAGAAACACACCCAGATCCAGGAGGAAAAAAACTTGATCCGCCTCCACCTGCTCCACCACCTAAAGAGCCGGCACCAAAACAATCACTTCCGCCGCCGCCGCCACCATAATAACCGCCGCCACCGCCACCGCCTGGACCTAAATTAAAACAAGGATCTGACCCACCGTTTCCTCCTTGTAAATAAGAGCCTGGAGAACCAGCATTCCCACTTGCAATCCATGGAGGACCTCCTGTACCACCTGCGGTTTGAGTTCCATTGCCTCCACCTGAACCAAAAGGTGAAACAGCTGTTCCAGAACCTGTTAGACACCCTCCATTTGCAGCAACCGCAGAAGTATTACCTCCTCCTTGACCACCTCCAGCACCAGCAACAGCAACCAAAACACCATTTATATATATCATTGAAGCACCCCCGCCTCCAAAAGACTCATATCCAGGAGTACTTGAAGCAGCACCATTACCTCCATTTGGATAACCTCCATTTATACCCGTTGCTGATTGCCCAATAATATAGGTCACTACATCACCTGGTTGTACAGGAATATTTAAATTCAATTGAGCACCTCCTCCACCATTTGGGCCACCTCCACCTGCTCCACTTAATGTAACATTAAGAGTAGAAACACAAGCTGGCACGGTAATATTTGTAGGAGAACCTGTATATCCGATAGTGATATTTTGTCCAATAGCATAATTATGAATAATAAATAAGGAAAAAACATATAAAATAAAACGTTCAAAAATTGAATTGAATGATAGTATAACGTGTTTATTAATTATTTTCATCTATAGTGCACTTTAAGTTTCTCAAATGACGAACTAATTCTACAAAAGTTGCCAATCAAGTAGCTAAAGATAATATAAAAAAATAGTAACACAAAAAAAGAGGAGCAATGCTCCTCTTTTTGTTAATATTTAAACGAATTTTAAATAAATTTAAAATCTTTACCTGGATAAATTGCCGAATCACCCAATTCTTCTTCAATTCTTAACAATTGATTGTATTTAGCCATTCGATCACTTCTAGATGCAGAACCAGTCTTGATTTGACCTGTATTCAAAGCGACTGCTAAATCTGCAATTGTAGCATCTTCTGTTTCACCACTTCTATGACTCATCACCGATGAATAAGAGTTTCGAGTAGCCATTTGAACTGCTTCAATTGTTTCTGTTAAAGAACCTATTTGATTTACTTTAACCAAAATTGAATTTGCAATACCTTCATCAATTCCTTTTTTCAAACGTTTCGTATTAGTTACAAATAAATCATCCCCTACTAATTGCACTTTATCACCTAATTTCTCAGTAGCTAATTTCCATCCTGTCCAATCATCTTCTGCTAAGCCATCTTCAATAGAAATAATTGGGTAATTTCTTGTCCAATCCACCCAAAAATCAACCATTTCAGAAGAGCTTCTTTCTTCTCCAGTTGATTCAAAAATGTATTTACCTTTTTCTGCATTGTAAAATTCAGATGAAGCTGCATCTAAAGCAATGTAAATGTCTTTACCTGGTGTAAAGCCAGCTTTTTCAACAGCTTCAATAACCACTTGAATTGCTTCTTCATTGGAACTTAAATTAGGGGCAAAACCACCTTCGTCTCCAACATTTGTTGACATTCCACGTGCCTTCAACACACCTTTTAATTCATGAAAAACTTCTGTTCCCCATCTCAATCCTTCAGAAAAAGACGAAGCACCAAAAGGCATTACCATAAATTCTTGTATGTCAATCAGATTATCAGCATGTGAACCACCATTTAAAATGTTCATCATAGGAACTGGCATTGTTACAGCTCCAACTCCACCAATATATTTATACAAACTTAACCCTGCTTCTTGAGCTGCTGCTTTTGAAACGGCAAGAGAAACACCTAAAATAGCATTTGCGCCAAGTTTAGATTTGTTTTCGGTATTGTCTAAACGAATCATTAACGTATCAATCGATTTTTGATCAAATACATCCATTCCGTTTAAGGCTTCATTAATAATTGAATTCACATTTTGAACAGCCATTAAAACTCCTTTCCCTTTGTATAGGCTTTTATCATTATCTCTCAACTCAACCGCTTCATGAATTCCTGTTGAAGCACCAGAAGGAACGGCTGCTCTACCAATAACTCCATTTGAAGTATAAACATCAACTTCAATTGTTGGATTTCCTCTCGAATCTAAAATTTGTCGTGCGAATATTTTTGCGATATAACTCATATTTTATGTTTTAACATGTTCTCAATAAACTGATCAAATAAATAGCGAGAATCATGAGGTCCAGCAGAAGCCTCAGGATGATATTGAACAGAAAAAACCGGTTTATTAACCAATTCAATTCCTGCAATTGTATCGTCATTTAAATGAAGGTGCGTAATTGCAACCTCAGAATTTGCAGCAATACTTTCTTTAGAAATTACAAAACCATGATTTTGAGAAGTAATTTCACCTTTACCAGTTTTTAAATTTAAAATTGGATGATTAATACCACGATGACCATTAAACATTTTTTCAGTTTTCAATCCCTGGCTCAAACCTAGAATTTGGTGACCTAAACAAATCCCAAATATTGGTTTATTTAATTCAACTAATTCTTTCACTAGTGCAATTGAGTTAGGCATTGCAGAAGGGTCACCTGGGCCATTCGACAACATAAAACCATCAGGATTGAAGCTTAACAAATCTTCTTTTGTAGCATCTAAAGGAAAAACTTTAACGTGACAACCTCTATCAACAAGGCATCGGATAATGTTCTTTTTCACACCAAAATCCAACAATGAAACCTTTAATAAAGATTTTTCTGATTTTACTTCAAATGCTTTAGTAGTAGCTACATTAGAAGACAATTCTAAACCGTCCATTGAAGGAGCTTTTTCTAAGCGTATTTTTAATTCTTCTACATCTAAAATTTCAGATGAAATTATTGCATTCATTGCGCCTTTACTGCGAATGTGTCGCACCAAAGAACGAGTATCTATATCAGAAATACCAACTGTATTGCTGTCTATCATGTTTTCATCAAGAGAACCTTTTGCAGATGTTCTTGAAAAGATTTCAGAATATTTTTTGGTAACTAAACCAGCAATTTTTATGGAATCAGATTCTATTTCATCGCTATGAACACCATAATTTCCAATATGAGAAGTCGTCATGATAAGAATTTGTCCAAAATAAGAAGGATCTGTAAATACTTCTTGATAACCTGTCATACCTGTATTAAAAGCAATTTCACCAGTTGTAGTTCCAGTTGCTCCAATTGCAATACCATTGTATACTGTTCCATCAGCTAAAACTAAAACTGCGGGTTTTTTATTTTCCATTTAAACTAATTTATGCAAAGTTAGGATTTCAAATTGATTTCTAAAAATAGAATCCAAAAAAAAGGGCAATGTTACCATTACCCTTTTTATATTCAATCAAATGATCAAAATTATTTTTCTTCAGAAGTTTCTTCAGAAGCCTCTTCAGCAGCAGGTGCTTCAGGAGTTTCTTCAACTGTATCAACAACTTCTTCAACAACTGCATCTTCAACAACTTCTGTTGTTTCAGCTTTAGCTGTAGCTGTTTTTCTTGAACGACGCGTATTTTTCTTCGCTTTTTCGTTAGTATAGATTTCATTGAAATCAACCAATTCAATCATACACATTTCAGCGTTATCACCTAAACGGTAACCTGTTCTAATAATACGTGTATATCCTCCATTTCTATTTGCAATTTTTGGAGCAACTTCTCTGAATAATTCAGAAACGATTTCTTTATTTTGCAAATAACTAAATACAGTTCTACGGTTGTGTGTAGAATCAGTTTTAGATTTTGTTAATAATGGCTCAACATATCCTCTTAACGCTTTAGCTTTTGCAACTGTAGTGTTAATTCTTTTGTGAAGGATAAGAGAAGAAGCCATATTAGATAGCATTGCTTTTCTGTGTGAAGCAGTTCTACCTAAATTGTTTACTTTATTACCGTGTCTCATCTCAAAATATTATTTCGATTATTAATCTTTGTCTAATTTATATTTAGAAACATTCATTCCAAAATTCAAACCTTTGTTATCAACAAGGTCTTCCAATTCTGTTAATGATTTCTTACCGAAGTTTCTGAATTTCAATAAATCGTTCTTATTGTAAGAAACCAATTCACCTAATGTTTCAACATCTGCAGCTTTTAAACAGTTCAATGCTCTAACAGAAAGATCCATATCAACCAATTTTGTTTTCAATAATTGGCGCATATGCAATGAAGTTTCATCAAATTCTTCTGTTTCAGCTTTAATTTCACTATCTAAAGTAATGCGTTCATCAGAGAACAACATGAAATGGTGAATTAAAATTTTTGCTGCTTCTTTCAATGCATCTTTAGGATGAATTGAACCATCTGATGTAATGTCAAAGACTAATTTTTCATAATCAGTTTTTTGCTCTACACGGAAGTTTTCGATTGCATATTTTACATTTTTGATAGGTGTAAAAATTGAATCGATAAAAATTGTACCGAATGGAGCTCCACTTACTTTATTTTCTTCAGCTGGAACATAACCACGACCTTTAATAATCGTTAATTCCATTTCCAATTTAACTGAAGGTTCCATATTACAAATAACCAAATCAGAATTTAAAACTTGGAACGCAGAAGTAAATTTACCCAAGTCACCTGCTGTCAACTTGTCTTGACCTGAAATAGAAACTACAACAGTTTCTGAATCAGTTCCTTCGATTTGTTGTTTGAAGCGAACTTGTTTTAAATTTAAAATAATTTCAGTTACATCCTCTACTACTCCTTTAATTGTAGTGAATTCATGATCTGCACCATCAATTCTAATGGAAGAAATTGCAAAACCTTCTAAAGAAGATAATAAAATTCGACGTAAAGAATTACCTATAGTAATACCATATCCTGGTTCAAGCGGACGGAATTCAAATTGTCCGTGATGCTCATCGGACTGAATCATTATAACCTTATCAGGTTTTTGGAAATCTAGAATTGCCATGTTAATGCTTTTTATTATTTAGAATATAATTCGACGATTAACTGTTCTTTGATGTTTTCAGGAATCATGTCACGAGATGGAACACTTAATAATTTTCCTGTCATATCAGAAGAATTCCAATCTAACCAGTCGTATTTCTTATTATTTGAAGCTAATGAAGATGTGATTGCTTCTAAAGATTTAGATTTTTCACGAACACCAACAACATCACCTACTTTTAACGTATAAGAAGGGATGTTAACAACCTCTCCGTTTACAGTAATGTGTTTGTGAGAAACTAATTGACGAGCTCCACGACGTGTTGGAGAAACTCCCATTCTATAAATTGTATTATCTAAACGAGTCTCACACAATTGTAATAAGTTCTCACCAGTAATACCTTTCATACGAGAAGCTTTCTCAAATAAGTTAGAGAATTGACGCTCTAAAATACCGTACGTGTACTTCGCTTTTTGTTTTTCACCCAACTGGATCGCATATTCTGATTGCTTTCCACCACGTCTTTTTGAAGGACCGTGTTGACCTGGGCCATAACTTCTTCTGTCTAATGCTTTGTCTGGTCCGAAGATTGGATCTCTGAAACGACGTGCAATTTTTGATTTTGGACCTGTATATCTTGCCATTTTTATTTGTTTAAAAGAGCGACTATGAATTAAGGCTTTCCTTCGATAATCGTTTTGCTCTTTAGTTATTAATTATACTATACTCTTCGTCTTTTAGGAGGACGACATCCATTGTGTGGTAATGGAGTAACATCAACGATTTCAGTTACTTCAATTCCAGCATTGTGTAACGCTCTGATTGCTGATTCACGTCCAGCTCCAGGACCTTTTACAAATACTTTTACTCTACGTAATCCGAAGTCATGTGCTTCTTTCGCTGCATCTTCTGCTGAAACTTGTGCAGCATAAGGAGTGTTCTTTTTAGAACCTTTGAAGCCCATTTTACCAGCTGATGACCAAGAAATAACTTGACCAGCATTGTTTGTCAAAGAAATAATAACATTGTTGAAGGTAGCTTGAATATGCGCTTCACCCAATGCCTCTACTTTGACATTCTTCTTCTTTTTTTGATTAGACTTTGCCATTTAAATTTTAATTTTTAACTGCGGTAACGCTTGTTATTATCAAACGCTAAGCGTTTTCTTATTTAGTTGCTTTTTTCTTGTTAGCAACAGTTTTTCTTCTACCTTTTCTTGTACGAGAATTGTTTTTCGTTCTTTGACCTCTTAATGGTAAACCAGAACGGTGACGAATTCCTCTTTGACAACCAATATCCATTAATCGTTTAATGTTTAATTGAATCTCAGATCTTAATTGACCTTCAGTTTTAATTTCATTAATCGAGTTACGAATAGCTGACAAATGATCATCATTCCAATCTTGAACTTTGATGTTTTCATCAATTCCGTTATCCTTCAAAATTTTACTTGAAGTGCTTTTACCAATTCCGAAGATGTAAGTCAAACCGATTACTCCTCTTTTGTTTTTTGGTAAATCTATACCTGCAATACGTGCCATACTTTTTTACTTTTACCCTTGTCTTTGTTTAAGTTTAGGATTCTTTTTATTAATCACATAAACTCTACCTTTTCTCTTAACGATTTTGCAATCTGCAGTTCGTTTTTTTACTGATGCTCTTACTTTCATCTTTTTTCTTTTTAAGGAAATTCCTATTTGTATCTAAATGATATTCTTCCTTTTGTTAAATCATAAGGAGACATTTCAACTTTTACGCGATCACCTGGAAGAATTTTAATGTAAAACATTCTCATTTTCCCGGAGATATGAGCTGTAATGATGTGACCATTTTCAAGTTCTACTCTAAACATAGCGTTAGAAAGTGCTTCAATGATTACGCCATCTTGCTCAATTGAGGATTGCTTTGCCATAATTAAAATCCTGATAATTCGTTTGGTTGTCTTCTACCTTTAACTCGTGTCCCTTCCATTAAACCATCCATGTGACGATTTAACAAATAAGATTCAATTTGTTGTAAGGTATCTAGAACAACTCCAACCATGATTAAAATTGACGTTCCTCCAAAGAACATAGCAAATGCATCATTAACACCAGCAATCTTTGCGATTGAAGGTAAAATAGCAATTGCTGCTAAAAACAATGAACCTGGAAACGTAATTCTCGAAACCAATGTGTCAATGTAATCAGCTGTTTCTTCACCTGGTCGAACACCTGGTATAAAACCACCGCTTCTTTTTAAATCATCGGCAATTTTACGAGGATTAATCATAATCGCTGTGTAGAAATAAGTAAAGATAATAATCATCAATGCTAATAAAACATTGTATGTTAAACCATACATATCACCCAACGTTTTTTGAATAAATCCTGCTGGCTCAGCATTATTACCAGAAAACAACATCATTGGAATTGTCATGATTGTTTGAGCAAAAATGATCGGCATTACTCCACTTGCATTTACCTTGATAGGCAAATAGTTTCTTGCTCCTTGGTCATCAACAGCTCTCGCACCAACAACTCTTTTTGCAGTGTTTAATGGAATTCTTCTAACACCTTGAACAATTAAAATTGTACCTAAAACCACTAACATAAATGCCACGATTTCAATCACCATTTTAATTAAGTTACCAGATCCTAAATTAAATCCAAACTCAGCTGTAAATGCTTCTGGTAATCTAGCAAGAATTCCTACAGTAATTAATAATGAAATACCATTACCAATTCCTTTTTCAGTAATTCTTTCCCCTAACCATACAGCAAACATAGAACCTGCAATCAATACTAATATTGTTTGCGTCCACCAGAATGTACCAGCATCAGCAGGCATTGCACCTTTAGATTCTACGTACAATGCTAAATAACTAGGAGCTTGCAAAGCACAAATAACAACAGTTAAAATACGAGTGTAGTTATTGATTCTTTTTCTTCCTGATTCACCTTCATTTTGCATTTTTTGAACAGCAGGTACTGCCATTCCTAACAATTGCATAATGATGGATGCACTAATGTATGGCATGATACCCAAGGCCATTACTGACGCATGTGTAAAACCACCACCAGAAAATAAAGACAACAACGTTTCCAACGTATTTTGCCCACCGTTTGCTTGTGCATTCATCAAGGCTGTGTAATTTACCCCTGGTAAAATCACAAACGAACCAAGACGATATACCAAGATAAGCCCAAGAGTTAAGATAATTCTTTTTCTTAACTCTTCAACTTTCCAGATGTTTTTGATATTTTGTATAAAACGTTTCATTTTAAAAATATTGGCAAAGTTAATTAGATTTCTGAACAATTCCCACCTTGACCTTCAATAACAGTTTTTGCTGTTGATGAAAACTTGTGAGCAGTTACATTAATCTTCGCTTTCAACTCTCCTCTTCCTAAAATTTTAACTAGCTCATTTCTAGATACCAAACCATTGTCACGTAAAACATCAGGAGTAATTTCTGATACGTTTTTACGATCAACCAAAGCTTGAATAATATCTAAATTGATTGCTTTGTATTCCACTCGGTTTATGTTTTTAAAACCAAATTTAGGAACACGTCTTTGTAACGGCATTTGCCCACCTTCGAAACCAATCTTAGTTTTATAACCAGATCTTGATTTCGCTCCTTTATGTCCACGAGTAGAAGTACCACCGTGACCAGAACCCTGACCACGAGCGATTCTTTTTTCTCTTTTAACAGAACCTGATGCAGGAGTTAAATTATGTAAATTCATTGTAAATCGATTTTAAAGTTTTACTGAACAACCTCTAACATGTGTTGTACTTTCTTAACCATCCCTAGAATTTGAGGAGTTGCTTCATGTTCAACAACTTGATTCAATTTTCTAAATCCTAACGCTTTTATCGTAGCTTTTTGATCAGCTGGACGTTTAATAGCGCTTTTAACTTGCTTAATTTTAATTGTAGCCATTTTTTCGTCTATTAACCGTTAAATACTTTATCCAAACTGATTCCTCTTTGTTTTGCTACAGCAACAGCATCTCTCATTTTAGAAAGTGCATCGATTGTTGCTTTAACAACGTTATGAGGATTTGAAGATCCTTGAGATTTTGCCAATACATTGTGTACACCAACGCTTTCTAAAACTGCACGCATCGCACCACCGGCGATAACTCCAGTTCCGACAGTAGCTGGCTTCAACAATACTTGAGCTCCACCGAATTTACCTTTTTGAAGATGTGGAACAGTACCTTTTAAAATTGGAACTTTGATCAAATTTTTCTTTGCATCATCAATTCCTTTTGTAATTGCTTCTGTTACCTCTTTTGCTTTTCCTAAACCATGACCAACGATTCCGTTTTCATCACCTACTACAACAATTGCAGAGAATGTGAAAGTTCGACCTCCTTTAGTTACTTTAGTAACACGGTTTACAGCAACGAGTTTATCTTTTAACTCTATATCTGCAGATTTTACTCTATTCAATTCTTGTGCTGCCATTTTTTAAAATTTTAAACCGCCTTCTCGAGCTGAGTCAGCTAATGATTTAACTCTACCGTGGTATAGATAACCATTGCGATCAAACACAACGCTCTCGATTCCGGCTTTTAATGCTTTTTCTGCAACTTCTTTACCAATAACAGCAGCTTGTTCAGACTTGTTTTTGTTCTCAACCGCTTTGTTTTTGTAAGAAGATGCTGATGCCAAAGTTACTCCGCTTGCATCATCAATCAACTGTGCGTAGATTTGTTTGTTGCTTCGGAATACTGTAAGGCGAGGCACCTTAGAAGTACCAGTAATTCTTTTTCTGATTCTTCTTTTAATTTTTGCTCTTCTGTTTATTTTACTGAATGCCATAACTTAATTATTTTTTACCTGCAGATTTACCAGCTTTTCTTCTAATTTCTTCACCTAAGAAGCGAATACCTTTTCCTTTGTAAGGTTCAGGTTTGCGAAGGGAACGAATTTTGGCAGCGACCTGGCCCAAAAGTTGTTTATCGTACGATTCTAACGTAACAACAGGTGCCTTACCCTTTTGGGTGTCTGCAGATACCTTAATTTCATTAGGAACTTCTAAAATAATAGCGTGAGAGTATCCCAATGCTAATTCCAACTGTTGACCAGTTGCTGTAGCACGGTAACCTACACCGATTACTTCTAATTCCTTTTTGTACCCTTCCGATACACCTACAACCATGTTCTGCAATAAAGCGCGGTATAAACCATGCTTTGCACGGTGTGCAGGCGCGTCTGATTCGCGGCTGAAAGTTATTGTGTTGTCCTCAATTAATAAAGTAACACATGAATCGATTTCTTGTGTTAATTCACCTTTAGGACCCTTAACGGTAACAATGTTTCCGTTTAACTTTACGTCTACTCCACTCGGGATGTTAACTGGGGATTTACCTATCCTTGACATTTCTAACTATTCTTAAAATTAATATACGTAGCAAAGAACTTCTCCACCTACGTTGTGTTTTCTTGCTTCTTTATCAGTAATTACACCTTTTGAAGTAGAGACGATTGCAATACCCAAACCGTTTAATACACGTGGCATTTCAACTGCACCGCTGTATTTTCTTAAACCTGGTCTTGAAGCTCTTTGCAATTTAGTAATTGCAGGAACTTTTGTTGATGGGTTATACTTCAAGGCAATTTTGATAATACCTTGTTTGTCATCTTCTTCAAATTTGTAATTTGTGATGTATCCTTGATCGAATAAAATTTGTGTCATAGCACGTTTTACATTCGAGCTTGGAATTTCTACCATTTTCAAACCTGCTGAACTCGCATTACGAATTCGGGTTAGAAAATCTGCTATAGGATCTGTATTCATAATATTCCTACTTAATGTTTAAATTACCAACTTGCTTTTTTAACTCCTGGGATTTTACCAGATAAAGCCATTTCACGGAAAGTTACCCTTGAAAGACCAAACTGGCGCATATAACCTCTAGGTCTTCCTGTCAAACCACAACGGTTATGAACACGAATTTTAGAAGAATTTGCAGGCAATTTTTGAATTGCCATCATTGCATCCCACTTAGCTGCTTGAATTTCTTCAGAAGTGTCAGTTGACTTTAAAATTTTTGTCAACTCTTCACGTTTCTTAGCATATCTAACAACCATTTTTTCTCTTTTGCGCTCACGCGCTTTCATTGATTCTTTTGCCATTTCTACTTATTTTTTAATAAATGGGAAACCAAATGCATCTAACAAAGCCATTGCTTCTTCATCACTATCAGCAGAAGTAACAAATGTAATATCCATACCTAATATACGGTTTACTTTATCAATGTCAATTTCTGGGAAAATGATGTGTTCCTTGATACCCAAGTTGAAATTTCCACGACCATCAAATCCTTTTGGATTGATACCACGGAAATCACGTGTTCTTGGTAAAGCAACAGCAATTAAACGATCAAGAAAATCATACATTTTCTCACCTCTTAATGTTACTTTCGTACCAATTGGCATTCCTTTTCTTAGCTTAAAGTTAGAGATGTCCTTTTTTGAAATTGTCGTAATCGCTTTTTGACCAGCAATTCTTGACAAATCTACTACAGCATTATCAATTAACTTTTTATCCGCTACTGCGTCTCCCATTCCTTGGCTCAACACAATTTTCTCAAGTTTAGGTACTCTCATAATTGTTTTGTACCCGAACTTTTCAGTTAATGCAGGAATAATCTCAGCATTGTACTTTTCTTTAAGTCTTGGTGAATAACTCATTACTTAATCTCCTCCCCTGATTTTTTTGAATAACGAACTAATTTTCCTTCTGTGTTAACTTTACGGCCAATGCGTGTAGCTTGACCTTTAACAACGTTCATAAGGTTTGAAATGTGGATACCGGCTTCCTTCTCCACTATTCCTCCTTGAGGATCTGCTGCACTTGGTTTAGCGTGTTTCTTAACTAAGTTAACACCTTCAACAATTGCACGCATTTTTTTTCTGTCTATAGTAAGGACTTTGCCTTCTTGACCTTTTGATTCACCGCTAATTACTTTAACAGTGTCACCTACTTTAATGTGTAATTTCTGTTGCATAACTTCAATTAGTTTAAAGTACCTCAGGAGCTAATGAAACAACTTTCATATAGTTGTTTTCACGCAGCTCACGAGCAACTGGTCCGAAAATACGAGTTCCTCTCATTTCACCCGCTTGATTTAAGATAACGCAAGCGTTATCATCAAAACGAATATAAGAACCATCCGCACGGCGTACTTCTTTTTTTGTTCTTACTACTACTGCCTTGGCTACCGTTCCCTTTTTGACGGCACCAGAGGGCATTGCACTCTTAACAGCGACTACGATTTTATCTCCTACGGAAGCATAACGTCTTTTCGTACCGCCTAAAACGCGGATTACTAATACAGTTTTTGCTCCAGAGTTATCTGCGACTGCAAGTCTTGATTCTGTTTGTATCATTACTAAAACTTATTTAGCTCGTTCAATAATTTCCACCAATCTCCAGTTCTTTGATTTACTCAAAGGACGTGTTTCCATGATTTTAACTGTATCACCTTCGTTACAGTCATTGTTTTCATCGTGGGCGACAAATTTAGTAGTTTTTTTGACAAACTTACCATATTTTGGATGTTTTACTTTACGCTCTACAGAAACTACAATAGATTTCTGCATTTTATTGCTTGTAACGACTCCAACTCGCTCTTTTCTTAAATTACGCTTTTCCATGTCAAGCTAATTTCATTTGTTTAAACAAGCAACTAAGCCTGTGCTTCACGTTTAGTTAATTCAGTATTCAATCTTGCGATTGTTTTTCTGACATCTCGAATCTGTATAGGATTCTCCATTGGCGCAACACTGTGCGACAATTTCATCTTAGCTAGTTGCTCAGACAAGTCCGATATACGTTTCTTAACGTCTTCAACTGAAAGCTTTGTGATTTCTTGCTGCTTCATATTAATAACTATTTCTCTGGTATAACATAATCGTTGCGGACAACGAATTTGCATTTCACTGGTAATTTTTGAGCTGCCAAACGCAATGCTTCTTTAGCAATTTCGTATGACACACCATCCGCTTCAAACATGATGCGACCTGGTTTAACTACTGCTACCCAGTGACTTGGAGCACCTTTACCTTTACCCATACGTACTTCCGCTGGTTTTGAGGTAACTGGTTTGTCTGGGAAAATACGGATCCACACCTTTCCTTCACGTTTCATGTATCGAGTAACGGCAATACGTGATGCTTCGATTTGGCGTGATGTAATCCATCCAGGCTCCAATGTTTTTAATCCGAAAGATCCGAAAGCAATTGTACTACCTCTTTGGGCCATACCTCTGTTTCGACTTTTCTGAACTCTTCTAAATTTGGTTCTTTTTGGCTGTAACATCTTCTGTAAATTTTACTGTCCTGTTTATTTTTTCTTTCTCTTTGCTCCCATTGGTTTTCTTGACCCTTGACCGTTACCTGCTTTCGCAGCGGCTGCAGCCATTCCAACATTTGGAGAAAGATCGCGTTTTCCGTAAACTTCGCCTTTGCATATCCACACTTTGATACCCAAACGACCATACGTAGTATGTGCTTCGGAAACTGCATAATCGATGTCAGCTCTGAACGTATGTAACGGAGTACGTCCATCTTTGTACATCTCTGAACGAGCCATCTCTGCTCCATTTAAACGTCCGGAAATCTTAACTTTGATCCCTTCAGCTCCCATGCGCATAGTGCTCGCGATTGCCATTTTAATAGCTCTTCTAAAAGAAATACGCGCTTCTAATTGACGAGCAATTCCATCCGCAACTAAACGAGCATCCAATTCTGGACGTTTCACCTCGAAAATGTTAATTTGGATTTCTTTTTTCGTTAATTTTTTTAACTCCTCTTTTAGTTTATCTACTTCTTGTCCACCTTTACCAATAATAACTCCAGGACGAGCTGTGTTGATCGTAACAGTAACAAGTTTAAGTGTTCTCTCGATAATAATTTTCGCGATACTAGCTCTAGATAAACGAGCATTAAGGTATTTACGGATTTGATCATCTTCGATGATTTTATCTCTGTAATTATCCCCTCCATACCAGTTAGACTCCCATCCGTGGATGAAACCAAGTCTATTTCCTATTGGATTTGTTTTTTGTCCCATTCTATCTACTTATTTTGCACCATCAACTACAATGGTAACATGGTTTGATCTTTTTCTTACTCTGTGCGCTCTACCTTGAGGAGCAGCTTGAATTCTTTTCAACATAGCACCACCACCAACTTCAATTGATCGAACTACCAATGTTTCTTCTTCAATGCTTTTACCCTCGTTTTTTTGTTCCCAGTTCGCAATTGCTGAACGCAATAACTTACCTAAACTAGTTGACGCATCTTTCGCATTATGTTGCAATATATTTAGAGCTTTATTTACTTCAACTCCCCTTACAAGATCTGCAACTAATCTCATCTTTCTTGGAGCGATAGGCGAATCGTTCAAACGTGCAATTGCCGTTGTACTTTTCGTCTGCTTCAAATTTTCAGCTCTTAACCTTTTTCTAGCACCCATGACTTTGCTATTTAAATTCTATCTTTTTTTATCTTTTTTATTCCCTCCATGGCCACGGAAATTTCGTGTAGGTGAAAACTCACCTAACTTATGACCAACCATGTTTTCACTTACGAAAACTGGAATAAACTTATTACCATTGTGTACGGCAAACGTTAACCCGACGAAGTCAGGAGTTATAGTTGAAGCACGTGACCAAGTTTTGATTACTGCTTTACTACTTGATGCTTGCGCATCATCCACTCGTTTCATTAACTTGTAATGTACAAAAGGTGGTTTTTTCAACGAACGACTCATATCTTCTTATTTTTTTCTTCTTTCGATGATAAACTTATCTGAATACTTCTTCTTATTACGCGTTTTGTAACCTTTAGCTGGCACACCATTACGCGAACGTGGATGACCTCCGGAGTTACGTCCTTCACCACCACCCATTGGGTGATCGACAGGATTCATAACAACACCACGTACACGTGGACGGCGACCTAACCAACGAGAGCGTCCTGCTTTACCAGAGACTACTAAGTTGTGTTCAGAATTTGAAACAGAACCGATTGTTGCCATACATGTTGTTAAAATCATTCTAGTTTCACCAGAAGGCATTTTAACAATAGCATAACGACCATCACGTGCGTTCAATTGAGCGTAAGTACCTGCTCCACGAGCAATAGCACCACCCTTTCCAGGTTTTAATTCAATATTATGAATTACAGTACCTAATGGAATGTCACTTAATAAAAGTGCGTTTCCTACATTAGGCGCAGCAGATTTTCCAGCTACAACAACATCACCAACTTTTAAACCATTTGGTGCGATAATGTAACGTTTTTCCCCATCTGCATAAAATAACAACGCAATGTTTGCTGTACGGTTTGGATCATACTCGATCGTTTTAACCGTAGCAGGCACATCATGCTTGTCTCTTTTAAAATCAACGATACGGTATCTTTGTTTATGACCACCACCCATATAGCGCATCGTCATTCTACCGTCGTTGTTTCGACCTCCAGATTTCTTCATTGGCGCAACAAGGCTCTTTTCAGGAACGTTTGTTGTGATTTCTGAATAATCACTGTTGATCTTGTGTCTTTGCCCTGGAGTAATAGGCTTGAATTTTTTAAGACTCATTTGTCAACTACTTAAAAATTATTAAATAAATCAATCGTTTCTCCTACTGCAACAGTAACAACAGCTTTTTTCCATTGTTTGCTAGGTTGCTCAACGATACCTTTGTTAGTATATTTAACAGAGGATTTTCCACCGCCATAATTCATTGTACGAACGTCAGTAATACTTACTCCGTACATTTTCTCGACAGCATTTTTAATTTCTATTTTGTTTGCCTTCTTATCAACTGCAAAAGTAAAACGATTAAATTTTTCGCTTGCTCCTGTAGCTTTCTCAGAGATAATTGGCTTTTTGATAATTGCTTTCATCATCAATTAGTTTAGAATCTTTTCGATTACTTCAATTGAACTTTCTGCCAAAACAACTTTACGTGCATTTAATACATCAAATGTATTAACAGAATCAGCTGTTACGACTTTAACTCTTCCTAGGTTACGAGATGATAAATAAACATTATCATTTTGGTCACCTAATATCATTAGAACTTTCTCATTCTCTAATTTCAAAGCAGCTAATAACGATTTAAAATCTTTCGTTTTAGCAGCATCAAATTTAAGATCTTCTAACACCATAATAGCATCACCTTGCGCTTTGTAAGAGAATGCAGATTTACGTGCTAATCTTTTCAATTTGATATTCAATTTGAAATGATAGTTTCTTGGTCTAGGTCCGAAAATACGTCCACCACCCACACGAGTACCAGATTTAATATTCCCGGCACGAGCTCCACCAGTTCCTTTTTGTTTCTTAATTTTTCTACTAGATCCAGCGATTTCAGCTCTTTCTTTAGCTTTATGCGTTCCTTGACGACGATTTGCCAAGTGTTGCTTAACATCTAAATAAATTGCGTGATCGTTTGGTTCAATTCCAAACACTGTATCTGAAAGGGTTACCTTTTTAGAAGTAGCTTTACCTTTCGCGTCAAATACTTTTACTTCCATTATTTCAAAATTGTTACGGTTGAACCTTTAGATCCAGGAATTGACCCTTTCACTACTAATAAATTCTTGTCTCCTAGAATTTTCAAAACTTCTAAGTTTTCCGCTACAACGCGTTTGTTACCCATTTGTCCACCCATGCGCATTCCTTTGAATACACGTGCTGGGTAAGAACAAGCTCCAATAGAACCTGGTGCACGCAAACGGTTATGTTGTCCGTGAGTTGCTTGTCCAACACCACCAAAACCGTGACGTTTAACAACCCCTTGGAAACCTTTTCCTTTTGAAGTTCCTACGATACTAACGTATTCACCTTCCTCGAAGATGTCAACATTAACAAGATCTCCGAGATTAACGTTTTCGAAACCTTTAAATTCAACCAACTTCGCTTTTGGAGTTGTGTTAGCTTTTTTAAAGTGACCTTTCAATGCGTTTGGAGTATTTTTTTCCTTACGGTCTCCATAACCCAATTGAATAGCCTCGTAACCATCTCTGTCTTGTGTTTTAACCTGAGTTACAACACAAGGACCCGCTTCTATCACCGTGCATGGCATTGCTTTACCCTCGGCACTGTAGATGCTAGTCATTCCGACTTTTCTACCAATAATTCCTGGCATACTTTAACTATTTAATTATTAAACTTTGATTTCTACGTCTACCCCACTTGGCAACTCTAATCTCATTAAAGCATCAACAGTTTTCGATGAAGAACTGTAGATGTCTAACAATCTTTTGTATGCACATAACTCAAATTGCTCACGCGCTTTTTTGTTAACATGTGGAGATTTTAACACTGTGTAAATGCGTTTATGAGTTGGCAATGGAATTGGACCACTAACTACTGCACCTGTTGCTTTTACTGTTTTAACGATTTTTTCAGCTGATTTGTCAACTAAGTTGTAATCGTATGATTTTAATTTGATTCTAATTTTTTGGCTCATTTACCTGAATATTAAGCTGAAACTTTACCATTACTTTTTGCTACTACTTCTTCTGCAACATTTTTAGGTGCTTCAGCGAAGTGAGAGAACTCCATTGTTGAAGTTGCACGACCTGATGAAATTGTACGTAATTGAGTTACGTAACCGAACATTTCAGATAATGGAACGTCTGCTTTTAACACTTTAGATCCGTTTTTATCATCCATTCCTTTCATCATACCACGACGACGGTTTAAGTCACCTACAACATCACCCATGTTTTCTTCTGGAGTGATTACTTCCAATTTCATAATCGGTTCCAATAAAATTGGGCGCGCATTTTTCAATGCAGCTCTATAAGCCATTTTCGCACACAATTCGAACGACAATGAATCTGAATCGACAGCATGGAAAGAACCATCTAACAATTCAACTTTCATAGCTTCTACTGGGAAACCAGCCATTACTCCATTTTTCATAGACTCTTTGAATCCTTTTTCAACAGAAGGAACAAATTCACGAGGAATGTTACCACCTTTAATTGAGTTAATGAATTCTAATCCTGATTTCTCTGGATTGTCTTGTGGACTAATTTTCACAACAATATCAGCAAATTTACCACGACCACCTGATTGTTTTTTGTAAACTTCTCTGTGATCAACAGAAGCAGTAATATCTTCACGGTAAGTTACTTGAGGTGCACCTTGGTTTACTTCAACTTTAAACTCACGTTTCAAACGGTCGATAATAATTTCTAAGTGCAACTCACCCATTCCAGAGATGATCGTTTGACCAGACTCTTCATCCGTATTTACACGGAAAGTTGGATCTTCCTCAGCTAATTTATTTAAACCTGTAGATAATCTATCTGTATCTGCTTGCGTTTTAGGTTCAATAGCTACCCCGATAACTGGATCTGGGAAATCCATAGATTCTAATACGATTGGATGACCTTCAGCACATAATGTATCACCTGTACGAATGTCTTTAAATCCAACAACAGCTCCAATATCTCCAGCACCTAACTCATCAATTTGATTTTGTTTATTTGCGTGCATTTGGAAAATACGAGAAATACGTTCTTTATTTTCTGAACGTGTATTGTATACATAAGAACCAGCTGGTAAAACACCAGAATATGCTCTTACGAAACATAAACGTCCAACGAAAGGATCCGTTGCAATTTTAAATGCTAAACCAGCGAATGGCTCATCATAAGAAGGCTGACGCGTAATTGCTTCATCCGTTTTAGGATTGATACCTGTAATTGCTTCAACATCTAATGGAGAAGGTAAAATTTCCATTACCATATCCAACATTGCTTGAACACCTTTGTTTTTAAAAGAAGAACCACACATCATTGGAACAACTTTACCAGAAATTGTAGCTGCACGTAATGCATTTAAAATTTCTCTTTCTGTCAATGAATTTTCGTCTTCGAAGAATTTCTCCATCAACGTTTCATCAAATTCAGCAACTGCTTCCAATAATTCACTTCTTAATCTTCTTGCATCTTCAATGATATCAGCAGGAATTTCAACTTCTTGGAAAGTCATTCCCATGTCGTTATCATTCCAAACAATACCTTTAAAGTTAATCAAATCAACAACTCCTTTGAAGTTGTCTTCATCACCGATGTTGATTTGTAATGGCAATGCGTGACTTCCTAACATTTCTTTTACCTGACGGCAAACATTTAAGAAATCAGCTCCTTGACGGTCCATTTTATTAACGAAACCAATACGAGGAACGTTATAATTGTTTGCCAAACGCCAGTTTGTTTCAGATTGTGGCTCAACACCATCAACTGCTGAAAACAAGAACACTAAACCGTCTAATACTCTTAACGAACGATTCACCTCAACTGTAAAGTCAACGTGTCCCGGTGTGTCAATGATATTAATATGGTAATCTTGTCCTCTATATTTCCAACCAACTGTAGTTGCAGCAGAAGTAATTGTAATACCTCTTTCTTGCTCTTGCTCCATCCAGTCCATTGTAGCTCCTCCGTCGTGTACCTCACCAATTTTGTGATTTACCCCAGAGTAGAAAAGGATTCTTTCTGTTGTAGTGGTTTTTCCAGCATCAATGTGAGCTGCAATACCAATGTTACGTGTAAATTTAAGATCTCTAGCCATATCAATTAAAATCTAAAGTGTGAGAATGCTTTGTTAGCCTCAGCCATTCTTAATGTATCTTCTTTTTTCTTGTAGGCAGCACCTTCTTCTTTCGAAGCAGCAATGATTTCAGACGCTAATTTACCAGCCATCGTTTTCTCATTACGTTTACGTGAGTAACCAATTAACCATTTCATTGCTAAAGAAGCTTTTCTTTCTTCACGAACTGGTGTAGGGATTTGGAATGTAGCTCCACCAACACGACGACTACGAACCTCAACACTTGGTGTAACATTTTCCAATGCTTTTCTCCAAACGTCTAATCCTGCTTGGTCTTCAATTTTTTTATCTACGATTTCGATTGCCTCGTAGAATATTTTAAATGCTAAATTCTTTTTCCCGTCGTACATTAAGTTATTAACGAATTTTGTTACAACAACATCGTTAAACTTTGGATCCGGGAGAATGGCAATTTTCTTGGCTTTTCTTCTTCTCATCTCTTAAAAGCTTTAATTATTTTTGTTTAGGTCTTTTCGTTCCATACTTAGAACGACGTTGTGTTCTTCCTTCTACTCCAGCTGTATCTTCAGCTCCTCGTACGATGTGGTATCTAACCCCTGGAAGATCTTTTACTCTTCCTCCTCGTACAAGCACCAAAGAGTGCTCTTGTAAATTGTGACCTTCACCACCGATATAAGCGTTGACTTCCTTTCCGTTAGTCAAACGCACCCTTGCAACTTTACGCATTGCAGAGTTCGGCTTTTTAGGAGTAGTGGTGTAAACACGTACACATACCCCTTTACGCTGTGGACAAGAATCAAGTGCAGCAGATTTACTCTTCTTCACTACCGCTGTTCTTCCTTTGCGAACTAATTGTTGAATAGTTGGCATAAAATACTCTTAATTTTATAAATAAATAAATTCCCCCAAACACACTTTGAGGGGTGCAAAGATAAACAATTATTTTTATAAACCAACTAGTTAGCTAAAAAAGATGATTTTTTTCACATTTAAGTGTTTGCATCTTTATTTTAGAAATTTTGAAATAAAAAAAGCGCCTATTAAGCGCTTTTAATTTTATACAGGAAAATTAATTATTGTCCAAATGGGTAATAAACACCTAATGTCATTAAAAATTTAGTGTCTCTTGTGAAACCTGAAGTAGAATTAATACCGTATGTGAAAGAACCTCGAACTCCTAACAAACGATCACTCATTTCAAATTGACCGCCTAAACCAAGTGTTGGTCCTACAACTGCTCCAATTACAGGTGCAACGAAAGAATCTCCAAACTCTGCAGTAGATGTTGACTAAGCATATCCATAAGAGAAACCTAAACCAATATTAAAGTTAGCATCATCTATGTCACCCATGTAATATTCTGCCATAATAGGAAATTGGTATCCTAAAGACCCACCTGTTTGAGAATTTAAGTTAAAACCAAGTGATGGATAAGCAGAAACAGCAAAATTTGAATGTCTTGACAATTCAAACCCTAATGTGGCTTTATAAAAGATACTTGGAACTGATGCAATAGAAAAAACCTGATTCTGAACCAGAAGAAATTCCACTTCCATCAAAAAAAGTATAATCATAATCATAGCTATAAATCCCAATCAAAGCTTGTGCGCCAATTCCATGAAAGTATTCTTGTGCATGAGCTTTTTGTTTAAACATTGCAGCAAAAAGCGAAACTGCGATAATTAATTTTTTCATAACTATTATTTAAGGTTTCAACAAATGTAACAATAAAAGAAAATGAAAATAAAAAAGAGGCCGAAAAAGCCTCTTTATAAAATAATATAGAATAAATTCTAATTTCTATACAATGTACTTTTAACTGCTTTTATTAATCGTTCTACATTTGGTAAAGCTTCATCAATTAATGTTGGTGAAAAAGCAAATGGTGTGTCTGTTTGAGTAACACGCATAACTGGTGCATCTAAATAATCAAATGCATATCGTTGTAGATGATACGATATCTCTGAAGAGATTGAAGCCAATGGCCAAGACTCTTCCAAAACAACACATCTGTTAGTTTTCTTAACGGATTCAACTACACACGCATAATCAATTGGACGTATAGTTCTTAAATCTATAATTTCAACAGAAATACCTTCTTTTTCTAATAACTCAGCAGCTTCATATGCTACTTTAATTATTTTTCCAAATGAAACTATTGTTACATCTGTTCCTTTTCTTTTAATATCAGCAACTCCAATTGGAATAATGTATTCTCCTTCTGGAATCTCTCCTTTATCTCCATACATTTTTTCAGATTCTAAAAACACAACTGGGTCATTATCTCTAATTGCAGCTTTTAATAATCCTTTAGCATCGTAAGGATTTGATGGAGTAATAACTTTCAACCCCGGTACATGCGCATAAAATGCTTCAAAAGATTGTGAATGAGTTGCAGCTAATTGACCCGCTGTTCCATTTCCTCCACGGAAAACAATTGGACAATGGTATTGACCTCCAGACATTTGCAGCATTTTTGCTGCACTATTAATGATTTGATCTGCTGCTAAAATCGCAAAGTTCCAAGTCATAAATTCAACGATTGGCCGTAAACCATTCATAGAAGCCCCAACAGCAATTCCAGCGAAACCTAATTCAGCAATTGGCGTGTCAATAACTCTTTTTGGTCCGAATTCATCTAACATGCCTTGCGACACTTTATAAGCACCATTGTATTCAGCAACTTCTTCACCCATTAAAAAAACGGATTCATCTCGACGCATTTCCTCAGACATTGCCTCTCTTAATGCCTCTCTAAATTGAACAGTTTTCATAGCTATAAATTTAATCGCTTTTGTTTGTAACAACTAAATTGAATTAATTTCATCAAATGTTTCTAATAATTCAATTTAGGATGCCAAAAATAATAAACTTTAAACAATGTACAATACCCTTTTTTTAAAGATCTTTCAAAAAATCACATCGGTTAGTGTAAAAATGACGCTTTGTCTATTATTCCTATGAATCTAAAATCCTTTATTCCATTGATTTTTTGTTTTTTATTTCAAAATCTTTTTTTCAAGATTAAATGAACATTCTAGTCGGAATTTTTGTTTTAAATTTGCAACCGATAGAAAAAAAATCAAAGATGAAAATACTTGTTTGTATAAGTAAATCACCAGACACAACTTCAAAAATTGCCTTTACAGACAATAATACAAAGTTTGATGAAAATGGTGTTCAATACATTGTTAACCCTTATGATGAGTGGTACGCATTGGTTAGAGCCTTAGAATTGAAAGAAACAATTGGAGGAAATGTTACGATTGTTACAGTAGGAAATGCAGCAGATGAGGCAATCATCCGTAAAGCATTAGCTATTGGAGCAGATGAAGCAGTTAGAATTGATGCTGATCCAACAGATGCCTATTATACGGCAATGCAAATTGCGGATTATGCTAAATCAAATGGATTTGATTTAGTGTTGACTGGAAAAGAAACAATTAATTACAATGGTTCACAAGTTGGAGGAATGATTGCTGAAGCAATGGATTTACCTTTTGTATCATTGGCTACAAAATTAGATGCTGCCGGTACAACATTAACATTAGAACGCGAAATTGTTGGTGGTGTTCAAGTTGTAGAAGTTCAAACTCCAGCGGTTATTTCTTGTGCAAAAGGAATGGCAGAACAACGTATTCCAAACATGCGTGGTATCATGGCTGCCAGAACAAAACCTCTTCAGGTAATTGCTCCAGTTGCAGTTGAAACTTTGACAACATACACAACGTATACAATGCCAAACGCTAAATCAGCATGCAAACTAATAGATCCTTCAAATATGGATGAATTAGTTGAGTTATTGCACAACGAAGCAAAAGTAATTTAATCTTAAAAAAGTAAATATGTCTACATTAGTATATATAAATAGTAACAACGGATTAAATAAAGCAGCTTTAGAAGTCGTTACGTATAGTAAAAATTTAGGTGGAAATGTAACTGTAATTGCTACAGGTTCATCTAATCAAGAATTGTTAGCAACATTAGGTCAATACGGTGCCTCAAAAGTAATTTTTGAAGCGTCCGTAACAGCCGATGATGCTCAACAATTAACAGAATTAATTGCAACTGTTGCTCAAGCAGAAAATGCAGCAACAATTGTATTTTCTCACGATGTTGTCGCAAAAGCAATCGCTCCACGTTTATCTGTTAAATTAAAAGCTGGCTTAGTTTCTGGAGCAATTGAAGCACCAAATGCTGATGGTTCAATTAAAGTGAATGTTTTCTCAGGAAAAGCATTTGGTAGTGTAAAGGTTACAAGTGATAAAAAAATTATTTCTCTTTTACCTAATAGTATTCAACCAAGTATTTCAGGAAGCAATTGTTCTGTAGAAGCATTTAATGGAACACTAACTACTTCCAAAATTAAAGTTATCAGCACCAAAAAACCAGAAGGAGCAATTCCACTTCCTGAAGCAGAATTAGTTGTTTCAGCAGGAAGAGGATTAAAAGGACCAGAAAACTGGGGAATGGTAGAAGATTTAGCAGCTGCTTTGGGAGCAGCAACAGCTTGTTCTCGACCTGTAGCTGATATTGGCTGGAGACCTCACCACGAGCATGTTGGCCAAACAGGTGTTGCCATTCGTCCTAACTTATACATTGCTGCCGGAATTTCTGGTGCAATTCAACATTTAGCTGGCGTTAATGGATCAAAAGTGATAGTTGTTATTAATACTGACGCTGAAGCGCCTTTCTTTAAAGCTGCTGACTATGGTATTATAGGTGATGCTTTTGAAGTTTTACCAAAATTAACTGCTGCAGTTAAAAAATTCAAAGCAGAAAACCATTAATTTACAATGATAATATTGTAACTTTACTGAAAATAAATTAATTAGGGAAGCAGATTTGCTTCCCTATTTGTTTCAATAACAATTAAACTTCTTAGGAAGGATGAATAAAATAAAATTAGAAATTGCTGGACTTTCATACAGTCAAACACAATCGGGTGCGTATGCACTTGTCCTAGTTGAGACAGGTGGAAAAAGACAATTACCAATTATCATTGGAAGCTTTGAAGCGCAAGCAATTGCGATTGAATTGGAGAAAATGACTCCTACTCGACCATTGACACATGACTTATTTAAAAGTTTTGCGCAATCCTTTTCTATACAAGTAAATGAAGTTGTTATTTACAATTTGAATGAAGGAATATTTTATGCAAAATTGATTTGTGAAAAAGATGGATTAATCACTGAGATTGATGCGCGAACTTCTGATGCAATTGCTATTGGAATTCGATTTAATGCAACAATTTACACGTTTGAATCTATATTATCAAATGCTGGAGTTCTTTTAGATGAGAATGAATTCGATGTTCCAAAATTAGAAGAAGCAGAAAATAATGAAATAGAAACAAATTCTTTTTTAAATTTATCGATTGAAGAATTAACAGATCAATTAAATGAGGCCCTTGAAAATGAAGCCTATGAAATTGCATCAAAAATTCGTGATGAAATTAATAAAAGAACATCTAAATAATAACATAAAAACTACTGCCATGCTTTCTATTAAACAACGTTTGATTTACATGAATTTCTTGCAATTTTTTGTTTGGGGAGCTTGGTTAATCACAATTGCGAATTATTGGTTTGACACAAAACATTGGTCGCCGTCGGAATTTGGAGCGATTTTTTCTACACTTGGAATTTCTTCGTTGTTTATGCCAACAATAATGGGGATATTAGCTGATCGTTGGGTCAACGTTGAAAAGCTATATGCTATTTTACACATTTTTGGAGGACTGTTATTAGCATATATTCCTTTTGTCTCAAATTCATCGGATTTCTTCTGGGTTATATTTTTTGCAATGATGTGCTACATGCCAACAATAGCACTTTCGAATTCTATCTCATATTCCACGTTAAAAAATAATAATTTAGACATTGTAAAAGATTTTCCACCGATTCGCGTATGGGGTACAATTGGATTTATTGCAGCAATGTGGGTAACGAATTTAACTGGAAATAAAGCTTCTGAAAATCAATTTTACATCGCTGCAATTTCTGCCATTTTATTAGGTATTTATTCATTTACATTGCCGAAATGTCCACCTCAAAAGACAAGTGAAAAAAGCAAAAAGTTAGATAAAATCATTGGATTAGATGCTTTTAAGCTATTTAAAACATACAAAATGGCGTTGTTTTTCTTATTTTCCATGTTGTTAGGCGCAGCATTGCAACTGACAAATATGTACGGCGATGTTTATTTATCAGAATTTAAAAATATTGCAGCGTATAAAAATTTATGGGTGGTCGAACATTCTACCATCATCATGTCTATTTCACAAGTATCAGAAACATTATTCATTCTTGCAATCCCTTTCTTTTTAAAACGTTTTGGAATCAAACGTGTCATGTTAATAAGCATGTTTGCTTGGGTACTCAGATTTGGATTATTAGCCTATGGGAATCCTGCTGAAGGCTTGTGGATGATAATAGTGTCATGCATAGTTTATGGAATGGCATTTGACTTTTTCAATGTTTCAGGCTCATTATTTATTGAAACAACAACATCTTCAAGAATACGATCAAGTGCGCAGGGATTATTTATGATGATGACTAATGGATTTGGGGCTATTCTAGGTAGTTTTTCAAGCGGTATAATCATTGAAAGATTTTACAAATTAGCTGATGGAGGAAATGATTGGAAAGGGATTTGGCTATTATTTGCTACGTATGCTTTAATTGTTGCATTGTTATTTGCATTGTTTTTCAAACACAAACACGATCCCAACCAACGTGTAGAAATCAATCATTAAAATGCCTAATTTTTCATCGATATTTAATATCCAATCAGCACGTGAATTTGAGAAAATTGCATTAGATATTTTCGACTATCAATCAGAAAATTGTTTGATTTATAAAGCCTTTATTCATTCACTTGGCAAAAAAAGACCAACAAAATTAGAGGAGATTCCTTTTCTTCCAATTGATTTTTTTAAAACACACACTGTAACTTGTTTCACAGAAGTTGATCCTGAAAAAATATTTCTAAGTAGTGGCACAACTCAAAGTATAAAAAGTCAGCATCCAATTCACGATCTAAAACTTTACGAGACTTCATTCTTAACAACTTACCAACAATTCATTGGTCAACCTAAAGATCAAATTATTCTTGCACTATTACCCAATTATGTTGAACAAGGGTCTTCAAGTTTGGTATACATGGTCGATCGATTAATTAAGGAAAGTATGAACGACTTATCAGGTTTTTTACTAAACGATCTTTTTGAAGTAGAAAAACGCTACCAGCAAGCATTAATTTCAGGAAAAAAAGTAGTGATTTTTGGTGTTTCATATGCTCTTTTAGACTTAGCGGAACAACATATTGATCTTTCAAATGCAACGATTATTGAAACAGGTGGAATGAAAGGTCGACGGAAAGAAATGACCAAATCTGAATTGCATACTGCCTTGAAAAAGGGATTAAATGTTCCTGTTATTCATTCAGAATATGGAATGACCGAATTACTTTCACAAGCATATAGTGACCAAAACGAATTGTTTACCCCTCCAACTTGGATGAAAATAATCTGTCGAGACGTTAATGATCCTTTTCACCTTGTAGCTGAAGGAAAAACTGGAGGAATCAATGTGATTGACCTTGCAAATATCAATAGCTGTTGTTTTATTGCTACCCAAGATCTAGGTCAAATTCACGGAAACCAATTTAAAGTTATGGGTCGCTTTGATCAATCAGATATTAGAGGGTGTAATTTATTAATTGAATAATTCAAAAAAATAATTAATTACATTTACAGAAATTATGACAAATTCAACGCTTTTAATTTTATTATCTATTGGACTTGGCGCTGGCATGCTTAGCGGCTTTGTTGGAATTGGCGGCGGTGTTGTTATTGTTCCTGCATTGGTGTTTTTATTAGGTTTAAGTCAACATGAAGCGCAAGGGACGAGTTTATTTGTACTCGTTATGCCTGTTGTTTTTCTTGCTTTAACAAATTATTGGAAAACAGGTAATGTCAATTGGAAATATGGTCTGATCATTGCAATTGCATTTATTATTGGTGGTTATTTCGGTTCTAAATTATCATTAAAACTATCACCTCAAATTGTTAAATTAATATTCGGTCTTTTAATGGCATATGTTTCATTCAAACTAATTTTTTCAAGTATTCAAGAAATAAAAGCAAAATGAATTCAACAATTATTGATACAATAAATTCAAAAGCAGCAGCAATCTTTCAGAAAGTAATCGCTTACAGAAAGCATCTTCATGCGCATCCTGAATTATCTTTTCAAGAAGTTGAAACCATGAAATTTGTAGCTGAAAAATTAACTGAATTAGGAATTGAACATACTGCTGGTGTTGGAAAAACTGGAGTTGTGGCACTTATAAAAGCAGCTCACCATACAGACGAAATGTCGTGCATTGGACTCCGTGCAGATCTTGACGCATTGCCTATTTTAGAAGAAACAGGATTAGATTTCGCTTCTAAAAACAAAGGCGTAATGCACGCTTGTGGTCACGATGTTCACACATCAATTTTATTAGGTACTGCTGAAATATTAGCCGAATTGCGCCATGAACTTCCTCAACCTGTAAAATTAATTTTCCAACCAGGAGAAGAACAAAACCCAGGCGGTGCAACTTTTATGCTTGCTGATGGCGTATTAGAAAATCCGACTGTAAAAGAAATGTATGCTTTACATGTATTTCCTGAGATGGAAACAGGTAAAATAGGATTTAAAGAAGGATTATACATGGCTTCTAGCGATGAAATACATTTAACAATCCATGGAAAAGGAGGTCATGGAGCCACACCTGCAGCTTGTATTGATCCCATCGTAATTGGCGCTAATTTAATCGTTCAATTGCAGCAAATCATCAGCAGAAAATGCAACCCAAGTATTCCTTCTGTATTAACCTTTGGACATTTTGAAGCACTCGGATCTACCAATGTAATTCCATCTAAAGCAATTTTGAAAGGAACCTTTCGAACAATGGATGAGACATGGAGAGCAGAAGCACTTTCTTTAATTAAAACACAAATTCATGCCCTTGTTGAAAGTCAAGGTGCAACAGTTGAATTAACGATAAGTAAAGGTTATCCATTTTTAAAAAATGACCCTGTTACAACATCAAATCTAAAGTCGAAAGCGGCTCAAATACTTGGAAAAGAAAATGTTATTGATTTACCAATTCGAATGACTTCTGAAGATTTCGCATTTTATGCACAACAAATACCCGTTTGTTTTTTTAGATTAGGTGTTAGGAATGAAGCAAAAGGAATTATTCATGCAGTTCATAATTCAAAGTTTGACAGTGATGACGCTGCTTTGTTAACAGGAATGAAATCAATGGCAATCGCAGTTTTTTAATGATAAAAGTACTTCAAATAGCACTTATCTTCATGCTTCTTTTAGCTTGTAACAAAGAACAAACTTTGTTAGACGAATTAAATGGTGCTTGGAAAATTAATGGTGTTACTTTAACTGACAGTGAAGGAATACGATATGAAGGAACAACAACAGTTGGACAATTAAATTTCAATAGTAATTCAAAAACATATACATTCAACTTGAAATATAATACAAGTTTTGTATCCAATAATTATAATTTCAATGGAACGTTTACATTAAGTTCAGACAATAAAACAGTTCATTTAAACTATTTAAAAACTTCCAATGAGCTTTATTCTTTTGAATTCAAACTCATTTATGCTTCTAAAGATTATTTGAAAATCGAATATTGGGACGAGTCTTATCGATTGAATACCCTACTTTTTTCACGTTAATTCGCTAGTTCACTCATAAAGCGAATGCGCATTAAACGCAATTCCTCTTCTGAATAATCACCATCAAATTCGTGGTAAGCATCTTTTAAATCGTCTGTTTCAGCCTCTCTAAAATAATCAAAGATCTCTTTTTGATTTTCAGGATCTAAGATATCATCGATGTAATAATTAATGTTCACACGCGTACCAGAAGAAACAATAGCTTCTAATTCTTCTAAAACTTCGTCCATTGATTTACCCTGCGCCTTACCAATGTCTTCCAGTGGTAATTTTCGGTCAATATTTTGAATTAATTGAACTTTTAAACCTGATTTATTAACCAAAGATTTAACAACCATGTCTTGTGGACGTTCAATTTCATTGTCCTCAACGTATTGCTCTATCAATGCAACAAAAGGCGCACCATATCTTGCAGCTTTACCTGTTCCTACACCTTGAATATTGGTCAACTCATCCAACGTAATTGGATATTGAAAACACATATCTTTCAAAGAAGGCTCTTGAAAAATCACAAACGGTGGAATATTTTTTTGTTTGGAAATAGATTTTCTTAAATCAACCAATAAGCCATATAAAACATCGTCAAAAGCAGCGCCTTTTCCACTCAATGTAACACCAGCATCTTCCTCATCATCAGAAGAATAGTCATGTTCTTTTATTAATTTGAAACTACTTGGATTTTGTAAAAATAGATGTCCTTCATCCGTAATTTTTAACGTTCCATAAGTTTCAATGTCTTTTGAAATAAATCCTGCTACAATCACTTGTCGAATAACAGCATTCCAAAAATGTTCATCTTTGTGTTTACCGCTTCCAAAACCTTTTAGCGCATCGTGTTTGTATGTTTTGATATCAGAAGTAAGGTTGCCAGCTAAAAACGAACAGTAATGTTTCGCTTTTTGCGTTTCTTGCAATTCGATTAATGCTTTTAACAACAAAACAACTTCTTCTTGACCTTCAGATTTTTCTCTAGGATGTTTACAATTATCACAAAAAGAGTTGCATTCTTTTTCATCAAAATTCTCACCAAAATAATGCAAGATGAATTTTCTTCTACAGACAGACGTTTCAGAATAGGAAACGATTTCATTCAAGAGTTGTTTACCGATTTCTTGTTCTGCTAGCGGTTTTCCTTGTAAGAATTTTTCCAACTTTTCAATGTCTTTGTAGCTATAGAAAGTAACACATTCTCCTTCTCCTCCATCTCTTCCTGCTCTTCCTGTTTCTTGGTAATAGCTTTCTAAAGATTTAGGAATATCGTGGTGAATTACATACCGAACATCCGGTTTATCAATTCCCATTCCGAATGCAATCGTTGCAACAATAACACTTGCTTCCTCCATCAAAAACATGTCTTGGTGATTGGCGCGTGTATTTGCATCTAAACCAGCATGATAAGCTAATGCATTAATCCCATTTACTTGCAATAATTCCGTTAATTCTTCAACCTTTTTACGGCTTAAGCAATAAATAATACCACTTTTACCTTCTTTCGTTCGAATATATTTGATGATTTGTTTTTCTACATCGCGTTTCGGACGAATTTCATAGTATAAATTATCACGATTAAACGAAGATTTAAAAACAACTGCGTCCAACATGTTCAAGTTTTTCTGAATATCATATTGAACTTTTGGTGTAGCTGTAGCAGTTAATGCTATGATTGGAACGTTGGATATTTTTTCAAAAATTTCTCTTAAACGACGGTATTCTGGTCTAAAGTCATGTCCCCATTCAGAAATACAATGTGCTTCATCGATGGCAAAAAACGAAATTGAAACGGAAGTAAGAAAATCAACATTCTCTTGTTTTGTTAAGGACTCAGGTGCTACATACAAGAGTTTAGTTACTCCATCTTGAATATCTTTCTTTACACGTGTAATTTCTGTTTTTGAAAGAGATGAATTTAAAAAGTGTGCTACCGCTTCATTTTCACTTACATTTCGAATAGCATCAACTTGATTTTTCATTAATGCAATCAAAGGGGAGACAATAATCGCTGTTCCTTCAGAAATCAAAGCTGGTAATTGATAACACATTGATTTCCCACCACCAGTAGGCATAATTACAAACGTGTTTTTTCCATCTAAGACATTTGTAATTATAGCTTCCTGCTTACCTTTAAAACTATCGAATCCAAAATATTTGCGCAATGCTACTTTAAGATCGTTTTTTACCATTTTTCGTATTTAAAATACTTATCTAAAATTTTACATAAAGATAATACGATTTTTTTAGAAAAATCAGTTAATACCCCTAAAATATTGACAAATCTTTAATAAATAAGTAAAAATACAGATAGATTGGATTATATTTTATGAATTGAGAGTATTTGCTTAAATTTGCCGACAATGTCAGAAGATAAAAAAATGTCATTCTTAGACCATCTTGAAGAATTAAGATGGAGATTGGTGCGAATTTCAGTTTCGATTTTGGTAGTTGCAAGTACCTTGTTTTATTTCCAAGAGTGGATCATGAATACTTTTTTTATGTCGATGAAGAATTCAAACTTCATTACTTTTAAAGTGATGTGTCGCTATTTCAATGTTTGCATTGAAGATATTCCGGTTAGTTTTCAAAGCACAACTATGTCAGGGCAATTTAGTTATGCTTTAATGATGAGTTTGATGGGTGGTGTAGTAATTTCTTTTCCATTTATTTTTTATCAATTGTGGTCTTTTGTTAAGCCTGGTTTAAAGCAAAACGAAAAATCTGTAGCCAAAGGAATTGTTTTTTACGTAAGCATCTTGTTTTTTATAGGGATTTTATTTGGCTATTTTGTGGTTGCTCCTTTAAGTGTTCAATTCTTTGGTGCCTACAAGATCAGTACTGAGATTCAAAATATCTTTACAATCAGCTCATATTTAAGCATGATTTTGTCAACAGTATTTTACTCTGGATTACTCTTTTTACTTCCTGTAGTAGCGCACTTATTAACGAAATTAGGTGTTTTGTCATCTGCATTTTTAAAAAAATACCGAAAACATGCGATTGTAGGTGTATTGATTTTATCAGCAGCGATTACACCACCAGATGTAATATCACAAATAATTGTAGCCATTCCAATCGTTATTTTATACGAAATTGGAATTCTTGTTTCTAGAAAAGTTGAACGAGAACGCGAAAAAAACATTCTTTAATCCACTGATTTATTAATACTTAGTAACGTGAAATTATACACCGAAGACATCAAGAAAACCTACAAAGGAAGAGGCGTTGTAAAAGGCGTTACGATTGAAGTGAATCAGGGAGAAATTGTTGGTTTATTAGGTCCTAACGGCGCAGGTAAAACGACCTCTTTTTACATGATTGTTGGATTGGTAAGTCCTGATTCAGGCAAGGTATTTCTTGACGATGTTGACATTACCAACTACCCCATGTACAAACGTTCTCAATTAGGAATTGGTTACTTACCACAAGAAGTCTCTGTTTTTAGAAAATTAAGCGTGGAAGATAATATCATGGCGATATTAGAAATGACTGATTTAACGAAACTTGAACGAAAAGAAAAATTAGAACAATTATTGGAAGAGTTTAGCTTAACGCATGTCCGAAAAAACTTAGGCAATCGTTTATCAGGTGGTGAAAAAAGAAGAACAGAAATCGCTAGAGCATTGGCAACGAATCCTAAATTTGTTTTGTTAGACGAACCATTTGCAGGTGTTGACCCAATTGCCGTTGAAGACATACAAAGCATTGTGGCTGATTTGAGAAAAAGAAATATTGGGATTTTAATTACCGATCACAACGTACAAGAAACACTATCGATTACAGATAGAGCCTATTTATTGTTTGAGGGGAATATTTTGAAAACTGGAACTGCAGAAGAACTTGCAGCCGACGAACAAGTTCGAAAAGTTTACCTTGGACAAAATTTCGAACTGCGTAAAAAATAAAAAAGGTCATTTTTCAATGACCTTTCACAATATCTAATAAGCTTATTTAGCTGAGTTTACACGAATAGTTTTAGAGTCATTCTGTGAATAAGCATCACATTTTGATCTTTTAGAAGTACTACATGCAGAAAAAGCTGCTGTCATAAATAATCCAACGATTGTAACTAATACTAATTTTTTCATTTTTATAAATTTGCGTTGTTTGATGGTGTAAAAATAATCAATTTTATGTTTAAGCGAAAAATTATCTTCATTTTTGCAGAAATTAATATTGTAACAACTTCATTTAGAGAAAAAATGCTGCGTTTATTCCTATTTCTAGCTATTTCCTTTTGTATAAATGAAGCAAACAGTCAATCTCCTGTTTATCTTAACTTTAGAACGAAAGATTATATAAAGGTTACGAAAAAGGTTCCTGCAACAGTCTCAAGTAACAAAGAAGCACTTGATTTTTTAAAGAATTTACAACTTGAAGCCATAAAAAAAGGGTATTTAGGAGCTTCAGTGGATTCATTAAAGTATCAACAAGATACACTTTTTGTTTCATTTGATATTGGGGAACGTTATTCTTATCTACAACTCAACGCGCCAACAGAAACGATTGATTTCATAAAGAAAAACAGCCATCTTTCTGAAAAAATATTAGCAAAATCTAGCTTAAACCCAACCGAAATTAGTCGCTTAATTAAGACCATTCTACTTTCATTCAATTCAAGTGGTTACCCTTTTGCTAAATGTTATCTTGAAAATTTATCAGAGACAAATCAATTACTGACAGCAGATTTAAGCATTCAAAAAGGAGATTTATATCAACTTTCAGAGATTCATGTGAAGGGAGATTCAGCAATTTCGACATCATTTATTAGCACATTAATTGACCTTAAAATCGGTGAACTTTACGATGAATCTAAATTAGCTGAAATTTCAAAAAAAATTGCACAATTGAATTATTTGAAAGAAATAAAACCCTTTGAGTTGTTATTTACAGACCATGGTTTTGAAATTTATTTTTATTTAAAATCTGTTCCATTATCTTCCTTAAATGGAATTGTTGGACTTCAACAAAACGATCAAAATAAGTCGGTTAGTTTTACTGGAGAACTTGATTTAAAACTTTTAAACACACTAAAAAGAGGTGAACAAATCAATTTAAATTGGAGAAGTATCCAAGCTCAAACCCAAAACTTAAAAGCATCGATCAATTACCCCTTTCTATTTAAAAGTAGATTTGGTGTGGATGGTCAATTTCAATTGTACAAAAGAGATACTACATTTTTAGAGCTTAAAACAACTGTAGGAATTCAATACGCTTTGAATAGTGGTAGTTTATTTTCTGTGTTTTATCAAAATTCCAATTCATCTCGTTTAGGAGGAAGCAGTAACAATCCTCTTTTTACCAATCTTTCTTCCGTCAACACCAACGCTTACGGAATCAGTTATAGCAATCGTTCAATTGATTACCTTCCCAATCCAACTAAAGGAAGAAATATCCAAACTTCCATCGCAATTGGAAATCGAATCGCTCAAAATAGTGACACAAGTAAAACCTTACAAAACACAACGATTAAAGGAATGATTAAACTTGAATTCTATTTTCCAATAAGCGCTAGAAATATATTTCACCTTTCCACAAAAACGGATTTTTACCTTGCTCCAATCATTTATCAAAATGAAGTTTTTAGGTTTGGTGGGCAAACATCTTTAAGAGGATTCAATGAAGAAGAATTGTATGGAACGACCACATCAATTGTATCGCTGGAATATCGATTTCTATTAGATAAGAACTCTAATTTATTTGCTTTTTACGACCAAGCATTTATGGAGAACAATGCTGTGAAATACTACAAAGATGCTCCTTTTGGATTTGGTGCTGGTTTATCTTTTGGGACAAAAATTGGGGTGTTTTCTATTTCTTATGCCTTGGGAAAACAATTTTCAAATCCTGTTTTGTTGAGTAATGGAAAAGTGCATTTTGGCTACATTGCCTATTTTTAATGCTTGTTTTTAGTTTGCATCATTACACGAATATCTTTCATAAATTCAGATGCATAAACAAAATTTTCAATTTCTTTATTTTCGGTTTTAATAATTGAATTACGATCGCCTTCCCACCAATTCTGACCTTTGTAAATAAACAAGATGTTTTCTCCAATCTCTATCACACTATTCATATCATGTGTAATGACAATTGTTGTCATATTGTATTCGTAAGTAATTTCTTTAATCAAACTATCAATTACAATTGACGTTAATGGATCTAAACCAGAATTTGGTTCATCGCAAAACAAATACTTTGGCTTCATAGCTATTGCACGTGCAATTCCGATTCTTTTTTGCATTCCTCCACTACATTCAGAAGGTAAAAGATGATTGTTTCCAGCTAAATTAACCCTGTCCAAACAAAAATCGACTCTTTTTTGCATTTCTCCTTTTGTCATATTTGTAAGCATCGACAATGGGAAAGACACATTTTCTTCTACTGTCATTGAATCAAACAAAGCAGATCCTTGGAACAACATTCCAATTTCCTTTCTAATTTCAGTGCGCTCCAAACGGTTCATCTTAGAAAAATCGCGACCATCAAACAAAATTTGCCCTTTGTCAATCTCGTGTAAACCAATGATACATTTGGCTAAAACAGATTTTCCATGACCTGATTGACCAATAACAAGGTTTACTTTGCCTTTTTCAAAATGTGCATTGATGTTTTGCAACACTTGCTTTGAACCAAACGATTTGGACACATTCACCACTTCTATCATAACAACATCAATTGCGTTAATATGAAATTGGCAATCAAAATAGCAATACTACTGCTAACAACAGACTTAGTTGATGCTTTTCCAACATCCAATGCTCCACCTTTCGTATAGTAGCCATAAAATGAAGAAATCGAAACAATTAAAAAACCAAATACTACCGTTTTCGTCAATGCATAAAACACATTGTAAACATTAAAATAGTAGCGAATACCTAAGATATAAGTTTCAGAAGTCAATAATCCAGATGCTGTTAATGCAATCCAACCACCTATCATGCTCAGAGCCATTGAAAAGATTATTAAAACTGGGAAAAATAAAATAGCAGCAATAATTTTTGGAAGAACTAAGAAATTCAAAGAATTTACACCCATGATTTCCAAGGCATCAATTTGTTCAGTAACACGCATTGTTCCAATTTCTGATGCAACATTTGACCCAACCTTTCCAGCTAATATCAATGAAATAATAGTTGGAGAGAACTCTAAAACGGTAGAGTTTTGTGTAATAAAACCAATGGTATAATCCGGCATGATTGGACTATCGATGTTGGAAGCAGTTTGCAATGCAATAACAGCACCCATAAAAACTGACATCAACGCAACAATTGGTAATGAATCAATTCCAATGCCTTCGATTTCAGTAAAAACGCGTTTACGAAATATTTTGAACTTCTCTGGTCGTGAAAAAACAACATAGAGCATCAACATGTATTTGCCAATATTTGAAATAACTTTCATGCTTCACAAAGTTAAATTTAATTTCTTTGATTCACATTTTATTGCTGAAAACTTTATTAAAAATAATCAACTTAAAAATTTAAATTTACGCTATGAAAGTAGCAGCAATCAAGCGAAAAGAATTGGTTATTGAAGGGTTTAAAAAATACCTTCCAGAAGCTTTCGTTTTGTATGTTGTTGAAATATTTCTGACGGCAAATGTGAAATTTAAAATTGTCAACGGAAGAAAAACAAAATTAGGAGATTTTAGAGCTGGCATAAATGGAGAAAAACATCAGATTAGTGTTAATGGCGATATGAATTCGTATTCCTTTCTAATAACTACCTTACATGAATTTGCGCATTTACAAACATTTAACACTTATCAAAACCGAGTAGCTCCTCATGGTGAAGAATGGAAAAATGCCTATAGAAAATTATTAATTCCAATTGTAAATAGCGAACATTTACCCGAAGACATTCGGAAAGCATTGGTCAATTCTTTGATTAACACAAAAGCATCATCTTGCACAGACCATCAACTTTCTCGGGTATTAAATTCATATAACAAACCCATCGAAGGTGTAGAAATTTTAGAACGATTGCCAAAAAATTCTACCTTTGTATTGAATGGTCGTGAATTTATTAAAGGACCATTGCGACGCAAACGTTTTATTTGCGAAGATGTTAAAACAAAAAAATCATATTTGGTCAATGCGTTGGCAAATGTATACCCAAAAGAACTTATAGAAAATGAAGAAAAATAATTATTGCGTAATCATGGCAGGCGGTGTTGGTAGTCGTTTTTGGCCAATGTCAACTCCTGAAAAACCAAAACAATTTTTAGATGTATTGGGCATAGGAAAATCATTGATTCAAATGACTTATGAACGCTTGCTTCAAATTGCACCGAGTGAGAACATTTATGTTTTAACCAACACTGCATATGCTGAGCTTGTAAAAGAACAATTACCTGCTTTAACATACGATCAAATTTTAACGGAGCCTAGAAGAAAAAATACAGCTCCTTGTATAGCGTATGCTGCAGCGAAAATCATGGCTAAAAACGGTGATGCCACTATGATTATTTCACCGGCAGACCATTTAATAATCAAAGAACAACGCTTTTCTGAAATCGTTCATGCTGCAATCGATCAAGCAAACAAAGGTGAACGTTTGGTAACATTAGGTATTTTACCATCTCGTCCAGATACAGGATATGGATACATTGAAGTTGCTACTAAAATTGAAGCTGGAGCAGCAACAGAAGTTTTACAATTTAGAGAAAAACCAGATTTAAAGACAGCACAATCATTTTTAGACAGTGGGAATTTCTACTGGAATTCAGGATTGTTCGTTTGGAAAGCAGCTACCATTTTATCTTCACTAAAAAAATTCCAACCTGCACTACATGGTTTATTTGCAGGTGATTTAAGTCAATACAACACTTCGGAAGAACAACATAAAGTTAACCATTGTTTTGAAGTTTGTGAAGATATTTCAATTGATTTTGCTGTAATGGAACATGCTAAGAACACTGATGTTGTGTTGGCTGATTTTGATTGGAGCGACTTAGGAACATGGGGGAGTTTAAGTGAGCATTTAAAGACAGATGCCAACAATAATTCTGTGATTGGTCAAAATGCATTTTTATTTAATTCTAAAAATTGTCAGATCAATGTGCCTAATGACAAATTGGTTTTGATAGATGGATTAGAAGATTACATCGTTGTAGAATCTGACAACATGTTGATGATTCTTAAAAATGAAAATGAACAAGAATTAAAAAATTATTTGAAGCACATCGACGAGAATAAAGCATAAAAAAAACGGGGTGAATTTACCCCGTTTATTTTTCAATTTTTCGCAGCTTCTTTTTTCGCTTCACTTCTTTTCCAGTCGCGGTACAAATCAAAATAACCTTTTGTTTCTACTACAATTACACCGCCCATCGTATCTCCATACTTGGCAGGAATTCCTCCAGTATAAATCATCATATTTGCGATTGAACAACTTGGAACGTTAAATACTTGTGTACTTTTCATACCGTCCAACATGTAAATCATATCACCTTTTCGAGCACCACGGAACATTAGATCACCATTTTCATCGACTTTTACCTCAGAAGACATGGATGTTGCTAAACTTTTAATGTCAAATTTTGCTGCACTGTGCGCAATTTCTTCTGAAGTAATTTTTTTTACGGGAAGAAAACCATACTCTAATTTTACACGATCATTGTTTTGTGCATAAACAGTAATTGCTTTGAATTCCTTTTCTTTAGAAAAAAGAATCGTACCTGCATTACAAATTCCATCCATTGGAACATTCACTTCGATGCGGTTACTTATAGTGTCTTTTCTGTATTTAACCATTAATTCATAAGTCCCAGAGGGAATCGCACTGATTCTAAAACGACCATCAACATCTGTAATTGCTTGGTACTTCTTATCAACGTCTTGTACAAATGCTTCTGCACCATAAATGATTTCCTTGGTATTTTTATCGATTACTGTTCCGATAATTTCTCCTTGAGCCTGTTGACCGAATGTTGAAAAACCTACCAACATACAACCGATTGTGATCCATTTTTTCATGACTAATTGATTTAAATTTTAAGTAAGATGAAAAAAGAAAAAAATTCCATAAAAAAAGGCTCACAAATGTGAACCTTTTTCATTATTAATGATTTTATTAAGCTATTTCAGCGCTTGAACACGGAAAAGCTCTGTCCACTTTTTTAAACAAACCTTGCAACACTTTACCTGGCCCAACTTCTATCACTTCAGAAGCGCCATCTGCAATCATTTGTTGCATGATTTGCGTCCAACGAACAGGTGCAGTTAACTGTGCTACTAAATTTCGTTGAATTTCTGCAGGATCTGTCGTTCCTTTAGCGGTAACATTTTGGTAAACAGGACAAGTAGGCTCATTGAACGTAGTTGCTTCAATAGCAGCAGCTAATTCTTCTCTTGCAGGCTCCATTAAAGGAGAATGGAATGCTCCACCAACTTGTAAAAGCAATGCTCTTTTTGCTCCAGCTTCTGTAAGTGCTTCGCACGCTTTTTCAACTGCTGGAATTGCACCTGAAATCACTAATTGACCTGGACAATTATAATTTGCAGCAACAACAACACCTTCAATTTTAGCACAAATCTCTTCCACTATTGCATCTTCCAATCCTAAAATCGCAGCCATTGTTGATGGTTGAATTTCACACGCTTTTTGCATGGCCAAAGCTCGTTTGTATACCAATCTTAATCCATCTTCAAAATTCAATGTTTTATTAGCTACTAAAGCAGAAAATTCACCTAAAGAGTGTCCTGCCACCATATCAGGCGCAAAAGAATCACCTAAACAAGCAGCTAAAATTGTAGAATGTATGAAAATTGCAGGTTGCGTAACTTTCGTTTCTTTTAATTCCTCATCTGTTCCTTCGAACATGATTTTTGTAATGTCAAAACCAACAATTTCATTGGCTTTATGAAATAATTCTCTCGCTAATTCAGATTGATCGTAAAGATCTTTTCCCATACCTGAAAATTGAGCTCCTTGACCTGGAAAAACGTATGCTTTCATAATAGTAATTTAAATTTTAAACAAAAGTAATGAAACAAACTTAGTAAACAAAAAAGGGCCGGAAAAACCGACCCTTTCAATGTATTAAAAACACTTCGTATTATTTACGAACGTTCAATTTTTTAGTAGCGATTGCTCCATCAACATTGATTGAAACTGTGTACATTCCATTTGCAAATTCTTGCGCTGGAATAACAACATTTTGAGCACCGTTAACATTTGCTAAAGCTGAAGTATAAACAACTTTACCTGCTAAATCAGTAACTTGAATCGCAACTGAAGATGCATTTTTCACATCAAATGCAACTGTTGCTTCTGCAGAAGCAGGGTTTGGGTATACAGATAAACCAAAAGTTGAAGCTAATTCATTAATACCTGTTTGATCACCCATTTTCAAACGAATTGCAAAACTATTACCATTTGTATATGATGTTGCAACACCAGCATCACTCAATGTGTTAACCATTGCAGCAAAATTAGGCTGAGGAATAGTAATATCATCTAAAACTCGAACTGGTGTTGAACCTGAATTTCCTGTTTTAACTACTGCATAATATGCACCAGCTGGTAATGAAATAGGTTGAGGGAAAGCGATACCAACTTTACCTGCTGTAATATCTGCTGCTGTAACAAATTGAGTTAAAGCTTCAGCTGAATTACCATTGTTATCAACTACTGGCACAACTGCATCTGCGAAGAACGTTGCTGTATCAACAATAGATATAGTCAATTCACTTCCAGCTACAGATGAACTAGCCAAACCGATTTCAAAGCCAGAAATTAAATTGTTTGTAGCTTTTAAAGAATAATAATTTGCTAAGTATGTATCTTGTGGATTACCAAAAGACTCAGAACCAAAACTATTAACTGCAAGATTTTCTGTTGGGTGAACACCAATTCCATCTTGAGAATACAAGTTATTTGTTACAGCAAAATTTCTTTTAACAACGTTATTTGCTGCTTCTGTACCTCCTGTTAAATCTAATGCAGAAACTGCAGTATAGATTCCATTATATTGTCCAATACTTAAAGAAGGTGTTTGTGTACTTGTATAAACTGCAGTATCACCTGACAAAATTGTTCCAATAGTAAAAGGTACATTAAATGAACCAAAGTTAGCAACAACACCTACATTTGTTTGTGTATTTACACCAAAGTTGATTACTTGACCACCAACATCATAACTCGCATCTAATTGATCGATTGGTGTTCTACCATACTCAATTCCTTCATTGTTAGTACCAACAAAAACTGGTCCGTTGTTAATGATATCATTCAATGGTTGATCAATAATTTTAATATCATCAATCATCCAAGCATAATCCCAAGAACCTTTGTAGTTAAAACGCAATTTAACGTTTGCTTGACCACCCGCAGCAGATGAAATGTTTACAGACATTTTTTCTTCAAAAGCGACAGATACTGGTCTTCCAGCGTTAACTTCAAAGTCAGTCCAAGTTGTACCTCCATTTGTACTAATTTGAACAAATGATTGTGTCGTTTGCCAAATTCTGATACGTTGATTAAATTCTAAAACAACATTTGGGTGACCTGTTAAATTGATTGTATTTGCAAATGTGATACTCGCATCTTGAGTTCCTCCATCAGCACCTACTGCATCTGAATCGAATAATGCATATCCATTTTCATTCGATACAGTAATCGCTGTTTCTTTCCAGCTTCCAGTATTGTAACCCATAGTGTTGTTAGCTGCATTCGTGATTACCCAGTTTTGAGCGTCATTTGTTGCATTCGTAATTGCCCACTCTGATGGAGTTGAGAAATCATTTGTCCAAACAACAGCTTTTGTAGAAGCTTGTTCATGACTTACAGGTTTAGCTGATTTTTCAACAGCACCTAAAACTTTCATTTTACTTTCTGAGATGTTTCTTTGAGCTTTAACTCCAAAAACACTCAAAGCTGCAAAACTTAATAAGTATATTTTTTTCATATCTAATAGTTTTTAATTGGGGTAAAAATAATAAAATTTCAATAACCACCTACTTTTAATTAAAAAAATTATAATTGTATAAATTGATTTTTTTAATACAGTAAGTTGTTATAAAAACAAGTATAATATGTTGAATAAATTTTTTATTATCAAACCAAAAACGAGTAAATTAATTGTTATTTGAATTTGTTAAGCTAAGACTAAGACTTAAATATAGATCATTATAGAATTGAGTAATGACCTAAAATACTATTGGCAATAACAATTTTAGAAGACGATTGGAATTTATTTGAAAAGAAAAATCCCAAACACAAAGTGAATGGGATTAATCAATACGAAAGGTGGAAGCCAATTCGTATGTTTTTAATGTTTTAAAACTAAAAAGAGTCTCTGAGATTCAGAGACTCTTTAGTACTCGGAGCGGGACTTGAACCCGCACGCCCATACAGGCACAGGATTTTAAGTCCGGCGTGTCTACCAATTCCACCATCCGAGCGGACTTGAGCGGGAGACGAGATTCGAACTCGCGACCCCAACCTTGGCAAGGTTGTGCTCTACCAACTGAGCTACTCTCGCAATATTTCAATTCATTACTGAATCCAGAAACAAAAAATTGAAAACCGATGTTTTCGTTTGTTACGGGCGACAAATGTATAAAGTTTTTCTAAAAAGACAATACACTTTGTTGGTTTTTTTTAATTTATTTTTTTAACCGCCAGTTAACTTCTTGATTTCGTTCAACTTCATCAATGCTTCTACCGGTGTCAACGCATTGATATCTATACTTACCAATTCATCTCTAATTTGCTCCAAAACAGGATCGTTTAATTGAAAAAAGCTTAACTGCATCGAATCTGAAGCAACTGCTTTCTTCACTTTTTCTTTCATTTCAGTTTTCTCGCCTAAGTCATGACTTTTTTCTAATTCCTTCAACATCAATTCTGCTCGGTGTAATACCTTTGCAGGCATACCCGCTAGTTTTGCCACATGAATACCAAATGAATGCTCGCTTCCACCTTCTACTAATTTTCGGGTAAATAATATCTTCGAACCAGTTTCTTTAACAGAAACATTGAAATTTTTAATCCGTGAAAATAGATTGGTCATTTCATTCAATTCGTGATAATGCGTCGCAAACAAAGTTTTTGCTTTCGATTTTGGATGCTCATGAATGTACTCAGCAATCGCCCAAGCAATGGAAATTCCATCATAAGTGCTTGTACCTCTTCCTATTTCATCCAATAAAATTAAACTGCGATCCGATAAATTATTCAAAATACTTGCAGTTTCATTCATTTCCACCATAAATGTGGATTCTCCTGATGAAATATTATCAGATGCACCTACACGTGTAAATACTTTGTCTACGAGTCCAATTTCTGCTGATTCAGCAGGAACAAAAGATCCCATTTGCGCCATTAAACAAATCAACGCAGTTTGTCTCAAAAGCGCACTTTTACCACTCATGTTGGGACCTGTAATCATGATGATTTGTTGCTGTTCTGTATCTAAAAAAACATCATTTGCAATGTATTCATCTCCATTTTTTAATTGTTTCTCAATTACAGGATGACGTCCTTGTTTGATATTGATGGTGAAATCAGATTGTATTGTTGGCAACTTATAATTATTCGTTTTTGCAACAATCGCGAATGACAACAAGCAATCTAACTGGGCGATGTAAAACGCATTTTGTTGTAAAACTTGAATGTAATCCGCCATTGAAAGCACTAACTCTTGAAATAAGCGCAACTCAATGGCATGAATTTTTTCTTCCGCTCCTAATATTTTTGTCTCGTATTCTTTTAACTCTTCGGTAATGTAACGCTCTGCATTCACTAAAGTTTGCTTGCGTATCCACTCATCTGGCACTTTATCTTTATGTGTATTTCTAACTTCTAAATAATAACCAAATACATTGTTGAATGCCACTTTTAAACTAGGAATTCCAGTTCTTTCCGACTCGCGATTTTGTAAATCTTCCAAGTAATCTTTCCCATTCATCGAAATGATACGCAACTCATCCAATTCTGGATGACATCCTTCGCGAATAATAAATCCTTTTCCAACTTGAATCGCTGGGTCATCCACCAAGGTTTGTTCGATCAATTGCATCAATGGATTACACGGATTCAATTGACTTACAATTCGTTTTAAACCTATATCAGTAGCAGAGGAAAGCTGTGATTGAATCGGTTCAATCTGTGCCAACGTTCGTCGCAATTGCATCACTTCTTTCGGATTCACTTTACCAACTGCAACTTTTGAAATCAAGCGTTCAATGTCTCCAATTTCTTTTAATCGCTCCCCTATTTCGTAAGCAATTGGCTCCGCATCTTTCAAATAAGCAACCGCTTGCAATCGTTGATTGATGGGTTGTTCATCTTTCAATGGCAATACGATCCAGCGTTTCATCATACGTCCGCCCATAGGAGTTTTTGTTCTATCCAACACAGCAGCTAAGGTAGTTGCGTTCTCATGCGGCGAACTGATTAACTCTAAATTTCGAACGGTGAATCGATCCAACCAAACATATTTCTCCTCTTCAATTCTTGCAATGGAAGTGATGTGCGACAAACGATTGTGTTGGTTTTCGGACAAATAAAACAAAATAGCTCCAGCAGCTAAAATCCCTTGATTTAAAGAGTCAACTCCAAAACCTTTTAAAGAATTTGTACCAAAATGTTTATTCAATGATTCATGCGCGAAATCGGGTGTAAAAACCCAATCTTCTAGGCGAAACGTATAAAATCTATCACCGAAGAGCGCTTCATATTCTTTCGATTTGTTTTTTTGAAACAACACTTCAGTTGGCTCAAACCCTTGAATTAATTTTTCAATGTATTCCTTATTTCCTTGCGCTACTAAAAACTCACCCGTTGATACATCCAAAAAGGAAATACCACACACGTCTTTTTCAAAATGAATGGCACACAAGAAATTGTTTTTGTTTTTATCTAATACTTGATCGTTGAAAGAAACTCCCGGTGTCACTAATTCTGTTACACCTCTTTTTACGATGGTTTTGGTCATTTTAGGATCTTCCAATTGATCGCAGATTGCAACGCGTTGACCTGCTCTGACCAATTTTGGCAAATACGTATCCAAAGAATGGTGTGGAAAACCAGCTAATTCAATTTCAGAAGGTGAACCTGCTCCACGTTTCGTTAAAATGATTCCTAATATTTTGGCAGTTTTAATAGCATCTTCACCAAATGTCTCATAAAAATCACCTACACGAAACAACAACAAAGCTTGAGGATGTCGCGCTTTGATCTGATTGTATTGTTTCATTAAAGGCGTTTCAGTCGCGCTTTTATCTTGTTTTTCTTTTGCCAATGTATTGCTGTTATTTTGAAAAGGTAAATTTAGAGGCAATCCATGAGATTTCAAAACAAGCAATACAGATGTTTTCAACAACTTAGATAGAAACTTGAATAATTGACCTAATTTTCCTAAGATTTAAAAAGGAATTGATTTTCCTTTAAAAAAATACTTTTTAATTAAAAAATTATTGGAATTTAATGAAAAGTGCGCACGTAAATTTGATTTTTAACATCTAACTAATTTGTGGAGCAACTAAGCTCTTTATTAACAATTTTATTCATGTTTAAATTACTTGTCGCATTAACACTGCTTGTACCTTTTTTTTCATTAGGACAAAACAACTCACAATCCATTAGAGGGACGATAACAGACAAACTTACTCAAATGCCAATTATTGGAGCTACAATTCAAGTTTCTAATCAAAATATTGCTTGTGTTTCAGACACTTTTGGCAATTATGCGTTAAAAAATCTTGCACCAGAACGCTATGAATTGAACGTAGTTTTCGTTGGTTATAAAACGATGATTTTACCTAATATTGAAGTGACTTCTGGAAAAGAGGTTATTCTTGATTTATCCATGGAAGAAGAATTTAAACAACTAAAAGGAGTTGTTGTAACAGCTTCAACTAAAGGAGGCACAATCAACAAACTAGCAACAGTAAGTGCTCGAACTTTTTCTATGGAAGAAGTCAACCGCTATGCTGGAGGAAGAAATGACCCTGCACGCTTAGCAGCTAATTTTGCTGGAGTTAGTGCGCCCGATGATAGTAGAAATGACATTGTGATTCGCGGAAATTCTCCAGTTGGCGTTTTATGGAGAATAGATGGAATGAACGTTACGAATCCAAATCATTTTGCTGCTGTTGGAACTACTGGTGGTGCGGTTAGTGCATTGAATACGAATCTTTTGAAAAATTCAGACTTTTTCACCTCTGCTTTTCCTGCAGAATATGGAAATGCTACAGCAGGAGTTTTTGATTTAGGTTTACGATCTGGAAACAATAAAAAAAGAGAAACAACACTACAAGCAGGAGTAATAACAGGCTTAGAAGTGACAACTGAAGGTCCATTCAGTAAAAAAAACGATGCTTCCTATTTACTTGGATATCGCTATTCGTTAGCTGGAGTAGCTCAAGCAGTTGGTGTGAACATCGGAACAACAGCGACACCATCTTACCAAGATTTTTCATTTAAACTTGCCAGTGGCACAACAAAATTTGGCAAATTTTCTCTTTTCGGGATTCTTGCTTCAAGCACAATCAATATTGGAGGAGGCTCATCCAATACACTTTATGGAAATGGAAATAAAATAGATTTTGAAAGCAAAATTGGCATAGGTGGAATCAACCATTTTAAACAAATCAATGCAAAATCTTTTATCACTTCGTCCTTTGGAATCAATTACGCTTCAACCCTTCAAACAGCATACGATTATGATAAAATGGCTGACTCAAGTTATGTTAGAGAAGACAACAATGTTACTAAATCAACTTATTTCTTGAGTAGTACTTATCACTTAAAACTTACCAATCGCTTATTTTTCAAGCTTGGAATTCAAGATGAAGTCATTGATTTAAACTTGTCTTACAAAACAAAAGACAATGTTTTTGCCCCAGAAAAACAACTTTGGGATTATTCAAATAGCACCAATTTAGTTCAAGCGTTCGCACATTTAAAATATACTTTTTCACCTAAATTGACGCTTAATGCTGGATTACATTCACAATACTTTTTTCTAAACAATTCATCTTCAATTGAACCAAGAGTTGGTTTGATTTACAACATTACAAATAAAAGCAGCATCAATTTTGGTTATGGATTACATGCACAAATGCAACCTATCAATGTGTATTTCTTACAAACTAGAGATGCCAATGGATCAATTCTTTACAACAATAAAAATCTTGATTTTACAAAAAGTCATCACATTGTATTAGGTTACAACATTCAACCATTTACAGATTGGAGAATAAAAACAGAACTCTATTACCAAGCATTGTACAATGTTCCGGTTACATCTCTTTCAAGTAGTTATTCCATGTTAAATACGGGTGCAACCTTTAAAACGGATTTAACAGACAGTTTAATCAATTCAGGGAATGGTACAAATTACGGAATCGAATTGACTTTAGAGAAGTTTTTCAGTAATGGCTATTATGGATTATTAACCGCATCAGTTTACAATTCAACTTACAAAGGAAGCGATGGAATAAGTCGCAACACTTCTTTCAATGGCAATTATGTTGGAAATTTTTTAGTTGGAAAAGAATGGAAAGTAGGAAAAGATAAGAGAAATCGAATTTCAATTGATGGTAAATATACGTATGCAGGTGGAAGAGCTTTTACCCCTATCGATTTAACTGCATCAATTGCTACGGGAATAGAAGTGCTTTCCAGCGATGTTAATTCTGATAACTATGAGGATTATTACCGATTAGATTTTAAAATAGGTTTTAAATTAAACAGTAGTAAAAGAAAAATTGGGCAAACATTTTCACTTGACTTACAAAATGTAACCAATCATTCGAATGTTTTTTCTCAGAATTATGATAATAAATTACAAAAAATAAATACGACCTATCAATTAGGTTTTTTTCCAAATGTCGTTTATAAATTGCAATTTTAAAATTGAAAAAGAAGACTTTTCGCGCTAAGGATTGAAGTGGAAAGCCCTCACTCCATTGATAGCTATAATTGAAGGAAGACTTGCAACGGAAAGCCTGCTCGAGTGCCCAAAAAATTTACCTTCTTTTGTTTCAACAAATAATCTCCTTACTTTTGTAGAGATGAATAAAAAATTAAAATTGTGGGAATTGGATCGTGTGAGCGAAGAAGCATTTAAAGTGCAGAAAAAATTCCCTTTGATCTTAGTATTAGACGACATTCGAAGTTTGAACAATGTGGGTTCTTTTTTTAGAACAGCCGATGCTTTTAATGTTGAAAAAATCTATTTGTGTGGCATCACTGCTTGTCCACCTCATCGTGAAATCCAAAAAACAGCGCTTGGTGCAACAGAATCTATTGAATGGGAACATGTAACTGACATTACACAATTGATCCAACAATTGAAAGCTGAAAACACAACCATTTGCAGCATTGAACAAACAGAAAAAACAACGTTTCTTCAAGATTGCAATTCGTTGCTTGGTGATCGTTTTGCTTTGATTTTTGGAAACGAAGTCAATGGTGTAAATCAAACCGCTATTGATGAGTCAGATGTTGTCATTGAAATCCCACAATTTGGCACTAAACATAGCTTGAATGTTTCGGTTTGTGCAGGCGTTGTCTTATGGGAATTTGCCAAAAAATACATTTAAACTATTCATCGTTCAAAAGAACATTTTTTCCCTAAAGTTGTTTTTAAAGTAATCATTAACTTTACAGCGTTTTTTTACATACACAACATGATTCAAACAGATATTATCATTATTGGTGCTGGCCCAGTTGGACTTTTCACCGTTTTCGAAGCCGGATTATTAAAATTAAAATGTCATTTAATTGACTCTTTGCCACAAGCTGGAGGTCAATGTTCAGAGATTTATCCGAAAAAACCAATTTACGACATCCCAGGATTTCCAAGCGTTTTGGCGGGTGAATTAATTGATAATTTGATGGAACAAGCAGCTCCTTTCAAACCTGGATTTACCTTGGGCGAAGCAGCTATGACCATTGAAAAAACTGCAGATGATAAATTCATTGTGACAACTGTTAAAGGAACAAAACACGAAGCACCAATTGTTATGATTGCAGGAGGTTTAGGTGTTTTTGAACCACGTAAACCACCGATTGAAAATTTAGGAGCATACGAAGATAAAGGTGTAGAATACATCATTAAAGACCCTACATTCTACCAAGACAAGCGCGTTGTAATTGCAGGTGGTGGTGATTCAGCATTGGATTGGTCGATATTTTTAGCAGAACGTAAAATCGCGAAAGAAGTGGTTTTAGTTCACAGAAGTAGTTCGTTCCGTGGACATTTAGATTCTGTTCAAAAAGTAATCGATATGGCTGGAAAAGGCGAAATTATTTTGGTTACAGAAGCAGAAGTAACGGGAATCAAAGGAGCGAATAACGTTGAACAAATAGTTATTACGCATCAAAAAGATGGGGAAATTATTCGAAACACAGATCATTTCATTCCATTATTTGGCTTGAAACCAAGTTTGGGTCCGATCGCTGATTGGGGCTTAGAAATTGATAAAAATGCCATCAAAGTAAATACCTTAGATTATTCAACGAATATCCCAGGAATTTATGCCATCGGTGATGTAAATACCTATGAAAATAAATTGAAATTGATTTTGTGTGGTTTCCACGAAGGAACATTAGCGGTACAATCTGCATTTGCGCGCATTCACCCAGATAAGAAAAACATTTTAAAATACACAACCGTAAACGGTGTTCAAGGATTTTAAGACTTGCTTTTGATAAAATTTAAACCGCGGCAAGACTGCGGTTTTTTTTATGCTTATCTTTATGCTTAGAAGTATTTAAAAAATGATTCGTAAAAACATAAATGCTGTTGTTTTATTAGGTGTAATATCGCTAGCAAGTATTTTGTTTGTTCAATTGATTTGGATGCGCAAAACCATTGCCATTCAAAAAACAAACATTGCCATTCAAGAAAAGGAAGAACGCTTAAATATTAAACAGTTTTCGGAAGATGTACACATTGCCTTGCGTAATGTATTGGAAGAAATTTCAACGATGAAAGCCGATAGTTCCGATTTGTATGGCGCTGTGAAACAATTACGCACCAATTACTTTACAGTAGATATCAACGAAGAATTGCATCCTTATTATTTAGAAACCTTATTAAAACGGGAATTTTACAACCACAGCATTCACCAAGATTTTCAATATGGAATTTACGATTGTTTCAGTGATTCCATTGTTTTTGGAAATTTGATAAAATTCACCAAAGATTCGTTGTATGCTCCTGTTTCAGATACTTTGACAGGCATCACTTCAGCCAAACTTAGTTGGAAAAAAGACGGACATTATTTTACGGTATTTTTCCCTAACGTGCTATCTGAATTCATTGAAAAACCTTCTGAATTGATTTCACCTTGGATTTACATTTCCATAATTGTTTTGTTGGTGTTTATCTTTTTCACCTATACGATAACTATTATTTACCGTCAAAAACGCCTTTCTGATGTAAAAACTGATTTCATCAACAACATGACGCATGAATTAAAAACGCCCATTTCAACCATTGGACTTTCGAGTGAAATGTTATTACGTTCCGATTTCACCAACGATCCTGAAAAATTACAACGTTACGCATCCATCATTTACAAAGAAAACAAACGCTTGGAAAACCAAGTAGAACGGGTGTTGAATGTTGCGAAACTAGATACAGAACCATTGGTTTTGAAAAAAGAAGCACTTCAGCTCGATACGATGCTGCTTGAAATCAAAGACAACTTTCTATTCAATCAATTGGAAAAAGAAGGAAATATTGAGTTGTACTTAAACGCTGAGAAACATGCAATTGTAGCCGATCCAATTCATTTCACGAATGTCATCTACAACTTAATTGACAATGCAATCAAATACTGCGACAAAATACCGCATATTACCATTAGTACCAAAACACTAGATCGACAACTTCAAATAACGTTTACAGACAATGGAATTGGTATAAAAAAGGAGGATGTGAAGTTGATTTTTGATAAATTTTACCGTGTACCAACTGGGAATTTACACAATGTTAAAGGTTTTGGTTTAGGCTTGTTTTATGTGAAATTAATCATTGAAGCACATGGTGGTAGAATCGTGTGTGAAAGTTCAAAAATAAATGGAACAACATTTACAATTACAATTCCACAATAAGCATTAAATTTATCATTCAAATAACATAAAATGAAACCAAACAAATTTATCAACTTCTTTTTTGGTGACAAAGAAAAAATGGATAGTGAGCGTTATTTCATCATGATAACCTGTTTAACAGCAACGCTATTTTTAATTATTCTTTCGGTTGTCCATTTAATCAATGGATTCAGAATTCAACCTTTCATCATGTCGAGTTCGAGTTCTGTTATAATGATGGCATTGTATTTTATTTTGCGGTATACGTCCTTTTTGTTCTGGCCAAAATTAATTTTAACGACAATTGGAATTGCATTTTTAGACATTACGTGGTATGTCAAATATTTATCAAACGGTCCTGTCTTGTTTTTTATTTTTGCTTTTGGCGCGTTAGTTTTGTGGGTTTGGCATGGGAGAGCGTTGGTTGTTTTACTTTCGATTTACTTTTTAAATATTGTTTTCTTATTCTTTATAGATTACACAGCATCAAGCTCACTCTTCGACTATCCTTCTCCAGATAAACGTATGTGGGATATTTATTTGAGCTTCTTTTTGTATTCAGCATTGCTTATTTTTCTTTTATACATTATCAAACGTGATTTTATTGCACAAAAAGAAAAAGCGATTCGATCCGATCAACTAAAAACAGCTTTTTTGTCCAATATGTCACATGAGATCCGGACACCTATGAATGCAATTGTTGGATTTTCGAGTTTAATTGAAGATGAAAAAGATCAATCTACACGCGCTCAATACGTAGATATCATTCAAAACAGCAGTGATAATCTATTAAAACTAATAAATGACATTATCGAATTATCTAAAATAGAAACAGCAGATTTTCAATTGATTTACCAAACTTTTACAATTGAACAACTGTTCTCAGAATTAAAACCCATTGTTTTAAATGAACAAAGAAAACACAACCGAACAGAGATTCAAATAATCTATGACAATAAAATTGGCAACAAGACAATCATTTCTGATCCGCGAAGAATAAAGCAATTACTCATAAATTTAATCGTAAATGCATTGAAATTTACTGAAAAAGGCACGGTAACAATTGAAACTTCGCTAAACAAAGGTGGCCTGCTAGAGTTTTCTGTCATTGATACCGGAATTGGTATTAAACCAGAAGATTTGCCAAAAATCTTTGACCGTTTTGTGAAATTTGATCATAATGGTTCAAACAAAGAAGGATCTGGTATTGGGTTGACCTTAGTGCAACACATAGTTGAACTTTTAAAAGGGGAAATATCCGTTGTAAGTGAAGAAAACAATGGCTCTACTTTTAGAATCTCAATTCCTGTTTCAAGTGACTCGCATTAAATTAGTGAAGTATTAAGATCTATTTAATTCCGAATTTTTGGTAAATCTTGAACGATTAATGCTATATCAAGTAAAACTTGAATAAAAATGAATCGCCAATATTCTTTCGGTAGTTCATTAAAAAATGTGTACTTTTGCACCCAAAACAATAAAATTCACAAGGTTTTTACCACATTCTATGTGCCAACTAAATCTTTGTTAGTTTATAATTTCAACAAAAAACCTTTCAAAATGAAAAGAATTATTGAATACAGAAAATTATTTGATGTAGATCAAAAAGCAGATTTAAACACCTTAAAAACGAAATATAAAAAACTAATTAAAGAGTGGCATCCTGATAAATTTCAAGAAGGAGATCCGAAATTGAAAGAAGCTGAAGTAAAGAGCAAATCAATCATCGATGCGTATCATTTTTTAGTTTCAATTTCACCTGAAACACACGAACAAACATTAGCAGAATATACTGAAACGATTACAACTAATGCTATTGAAGATTACCAATACAAAGGATTAACGTTAAAAGTTACGTTTCAAAATGGTAGTACGTATGAATACTTTGGTGTTCAGAAAAATGTTTATAACAAATTAAACAGTTCACCTACTCTAGCTCGTTTTGCAAGAAGACATATTTTTAACTCATATGTATACAGAAACGTTAGTAAAGCAACCGTTGTTTAACAACTTTTTTACTAATAATTCCTTAAATTTGTACTTTATTTAAAAATTTATGGCTGATACTCGTTACAATCTTCGTGGTGTTTCTGCAGGAAAAGAAGATGTTCACAATGCAATAAAAAATGTTGACAAAGGATTGTTTCCACAAGCATTTTGTAAAATCGTACCCGATTATTTATCAGGAGATGAGGATTATTGTATTGTCATGCATGCAGATGGTGCTGGAACAAAATCATCTTTAGCCTATACTTATTGGAAAAAAACAGGTGACATTTCTGTTTGGAAAGGAATTGCACAAGATGCATTAATCATGAACATTGATGATTTGTTGTGTGTTGGAGCTACCGATAAAATATTACTTTCTTCTACTATTGGTCGCAATAAGAATGTGATTCCAGGAGATGTCATCGCAGCAATAATTAATGGAACTGAAGAATTACTAGCTACTTTACGTGAACAAGGAATTGGCATACATTCAACTGGTGGTGAAACAGCAGACGTTGGCGATTTAGTTCGAACAATCATTGTTGATTCAACGGTAGTATGTCGCATGAAACGATCAGACGTGATTTCAAATCACACCATTCAAGAAGGCGATGTGATTGTTGGTTTGGCTTCTTTTGGTCAAGCAAGCTATGAAACTGGATACAACGGTGGAATGGGTAGCAATGGTTTAACATCAGCTCGACACGATGTGTTTAACAAATCCATTGCTCAAGAATTTCCCGAGAGTTACGACCCAAGTGTTCCAGAAGAATTGGTTTTTTCTGGCACAAAAAATTTAACAGACTCAGTTGAAGGTTCACCAATCAATGCAGGTCAATTGGTGCTTTCACCTACAAGAACGTATGCGCCCGTTATCAAAGCTGTTTTAGATCAACACAGAAGTGAAATTCACGGAATGGTTCATTGTTCTGGTGGAGCTCAAACGAAAGTGTTACACTTCGTAAACGATGTGCACATCATCAAAGATAATTTATTCCCAATTCCTCCTTTGTTTCAATTGATTCAAGAAGAATCCAAAACAGAATGGAAAGAAATGTACAAAGTTTTCAATATGGGTCACCGTATGGAAATTTATGTCAATCCTTCTATTGCAGAAGAAATAATTGCTATTTCTAAATCTTTCAACATCGACGCACAAATTGTTGGTCGAGTTGAAAAAAGCACTGAAGGAAAAAAATTAACAATTGAATCTCCATATGGAACTTTCAATTATTAAATAAAAAAGCATTCAATCTTTTTATAAATGAGTGATTTATTATCCAAATTAGAAGCTATTCATTTTCGATTTGTCGAAGTTGGAACCATGATTACTGATCCTGAGATCATCTCAAACATGGAACGCTATGTAAAACTGAATAAGGAATACAGAGATTTAGAAGAAATTGACTCCGTTTATAAAAACTACAAAAATTTAGTTGGTAATTTAGCTAATGCAAAAGAATTGTTAGAAACTGAAACCGATCCAGAAATGCGCGAAATGGCAAAAATGGAAATCGATGAGTTAGAACAATTACGTCCCGTGATGGAAGAAGATATCAAACTCTTGTTAATCCCAAAAGATCCTGAAGACGATAAAAATGCGATCATGGAATTGCGTGCAGGAACAGGTGGCGACGAAGCGTGTATTTTTGTAGAAGATTGTTTTAGAATGTACACCATGTTTTTCAAAGAAATGGGTTGGCAGTATGAAATTTTAAACTCTTCTGAAGGTACGATTAAAGGATACAAAGAGATTTCGATGGAAATTACAGGTTTAGGGTTGTATGGAATGTTGAAATTTGAATCGGGGGTTCACCGCGTTCAACGTGTACCTGAAACAGAATCACAAGGTCGTGTGCACACTTCAGCAATAACAGTAGCTGTTTTGCCTGAGGCTGAAGAAGTTGATTTCAACCTAGACATGAACGATGTGCGTAAAGATACCTTTAGAGCATCAGGAGCTGGAGGTCAGCACATTAATAAAACAGAATCTGCTATTCGTTTAACACACATTCCTACAGGAGTTGTTGTGGAATGTCAAGACGGTCGTTCCCAACATAAAAACTTAGAAAAAGCAATTTCTGTATTGCGTTCGCGTTTGTACCAAGCAGAATTAGATCGTTTACACAATGAACGAGCTGCACAAAGAAAAACGTTGGTTTCAACAGGAGATCGATCTGCAAAAATCAGAACTTATAATTATCCGCAAGGGCGAATTACAGATCACCGCATCAACAAAACAATGTACAATTTAAGTGCATTTATGAATGGTGATATGAAAGAAATGATCGAGTCTTTGAAAATGGCTGAAAATGCTGAAAAATTAAAAGGTCAAGAAAATCTATAATTTTTAAACCTTTAACATAATTAATTGTTTAGAAGTCAAAATGATTTACGATTTTTGCACTGAAATAAACAATACATGAAATTATACTTAATCACACTTTTTTGTTTAACCACTTTTTTCTCTTGGTCACAAACAAAATTCACCATCAGCGGAACAGTAACTGACTCATTAAAAGGAGAAGAAATTATTGATGCTACTATCAAGGTTCTAGAAAAATCAATAGGTGTTAGAACGAACGAATATGGTTTTTATTCACTTTCATTACCACAAGGAGTTTACACCATTTCATTCATAGTTACAGGCTATTCACCGAAAGAAATGGTTCTGAAATTAGACGAAAATAAACGCATTAACATTCAATTAGTTTCGTTGTCTGACAAATTCAAAACATTGAATGAAATCAAAGTTACTGCTAAAAAACAAGATCAAAACATTACAGATCCATTAATGGGTGTTGAACGTTTAAATCCTAATGCAATTGCTAAAATCCCAGTAATATTCGGTGAAAAAGACATCGTAAAAACAATGCAATTATTACCTGGTGTAAAAAGTGCAGGTGAAGGAAATTCTGGATTTTATGTCAGAGGTGGTTCTGCAGATCAAAATTTAATATTATTAGACGAGGCACCAGTTTACAATGCTTCTCACCTACTTGGCTTCTTTTCAACATTCAATTCTGATGCTGTCAAAGATGCCGTGTTATACAAAGGAAATCAAACAGCTAACTTTGGCGGACGACTTTCATCAGTTTTAGATATTAAAATGAATGAAGGAAACAGTAACCGATACAATGTAAGTGGAGGAATTGGTTTAATTGCTTCGCGATTAAATGTAGAAGGACCTATTGTAAAAGACAAAGCATCCTTTTTAATTTCAGGCAGAAGAACTTACGCAGATGTGTTTCTAGGATTATCCGATGAGTTCAAAGGGAATTCCCTATACTTTTATGATTTAAATGCAAAATTGAATTACCGTTTAAACAATAAAAACAGGTTGTTTTTGTCAGGATATTTTGGAAGAGACAAACTTGGTGTCGGCACACAATTTGGAATCGATTGGGGAAATGCAACAGGTACTATACGTTGGAACAGAATTATTAGTGGTAAATGGTTTTCAAACACTTCTTTTATTGTTAGTTCTTACGATTATAAAATTGCCATAAGTAATGCTGATTTAGCCTTTTCTGTAAAATCATCTATCAATGATATTAACATAAAACACGAATACCAGTATTTTGCAAATACGCGTAACAAATTAAAATTTGGTATCAATGTAATTCGTCATAGTATTATTCCTGGACAAGTTGATGTGACAGAGTCATCACTGATAAATCCAATTAGATTAACTCCTAATAAATCTTTAGAATCAGCATTATACATTACCAATGACTGGAATGCGACAGAAAAAATGACCATAAGTTATGGTTTAAGAGGAAGTGCATTTACGATGCTAGGTAACAATGAAAATGTTTACACATTCAATTCTGATGGAATTGTACAAGACACAAACATGTATAGTGACAATTCATTTGTTAAAACATTTCCAGTATTAGAACCAAGAATTTCAATGAGTTATGTTTACTCAAAATCTGCTTCCATCAAAGTTGCTTATTCTAGAAATGCTCAATATTTACATTTGATTTCGAATACGACTACAAGTTCACCAACAGATTTATGGATTCCTTCAAGTTTGAATACAAAACCAGAAATTGCAGATCAAATTTCAATTGGATGGTTTAAAAATTTCAAAGAAAACGCATACGAAATGAATATTGAAACCTATTATAAAGATATGCAAAATCAAATTGACTATCGAAATGGAGCAGATCTTCAAGCAAATGAATTCATAGAAGGAGAATTGTTGACTGGTATTGGTAGAGCATACGGTTTAGAATTTGTCATAAAAAAGAAAACAGGAAAATTAACTGGCTGGATTGGCTATACTTTATCCCGTTCAGAACGAAAAATAAATGGAATAAACGACAATAACTGGTATGCAGCCAAACAAGATCGCACACACGATCTATCTGTTGTTGCAATTTATGAGTTATCTCCAAAATTATCTATTTCTGGCTTGTTTGTATTCTACACTGGAAATGCCGTTACTTTTCCAACAGGAAAATATGAATTGAATGGTCAAACCTATTTCACCTATACAGAACGTAATGGATATAGAATGCCTAACTACCACCGTATGGATATAGGTTTGACATGGATGCGAAAAAATACAGCTAAATATGAAAGTAGTTGGACTTTTTCAATCTATAACCTTTACGCACGTGAAAATGCATATTCAATTCGTTTTGAACAAAATGAAGAAAACCCAGCAATTACTGATGCTGTGCAAACTTCCTTATTTAGATTAGTCCCATCTGTTACCTATAATTTTAAATTTAAATAACATGAAAATTAATTTCAAAATATTCTTAATTTGTCTTGTTTTAAGCAGTCTGTTTGCTTGTCAAAAAGTAATTAAAGTTGATTTAAATTCGCAAGACCCTAAATTTGTAATAGAAGCGTTATTTACGTTAGGTGATTCTGTTCATAGCGTTTCGATCACAAAAACGTTGAACATCTATGAAGGTATTGCCAATCCAACAATTGACAATGCAATTGTTACAATTACAGATGATCTTGGTAACCAAGAACAATTAAATCTAGTTAGTCCTGGTAAGTATGAAACGACAAATTACCAGATTGATTCTTCTAGAATCTACACCCTGAAAGTTCAAGCTGAAAACAAAGAGTTTATAGCTACAAGTAAGGTGCCTCATTTTGTTGAATTAATTAAAATAACACCATTAACAATCGGAGGTTCTATAAATAGTGTAATTACGCTAATTCCAGAACGTTTAGATATTGCTAATGAAAAAAATTATTACAGCTTCACAGTTTTTCAAAATGGCATAAAATTAGAAGGTAATAATATTCAAGATGATCAATTGTCTGATGGTAAATTGATGCAACAACCCATCTTTAACAGAAAAATAAAAAAAGGTGATATCGTTGATATTGATATGTATATGATAGAACCAGAAATATATAAGTATTTGTTTACCCTCAATCAAAACAACAGAGGTGCAACACCTACAAATCCGACATCTAATTTTTCAGGGGATTGTTTCGGCTATTTTGCAGTTCGTACAAAAAGTTCTAAACAAATAATTATTCCGAATTAAACGGATTGTCATTTTTATTAAACACTTATTCTACTTATTTTTGTAGCATTCAAGAAGAAAAAAATGACTTTACACGAACTTGTTGCTCAAATAAAAAAGAAACAATCTTTCCTTTGCGTAGGATTAGATACTGATTTATCTAAAATTCCAGCTCATTTGTTGGACACTGAAGATCCTATTTTTGAATTCAATAAAGCAATTATTGATGCAACAAAAGATTTCTGTGTTGCCTATAAACCTAATACTGCATTTTATGAGTGTTATGGTCCAAAAGGATGGGAATCTTTAAAGAAAACGATAGATTATATTCCAAACGATTGCTTAACAATTGCTGATGCAAAACGTGGTGATATTGGCAACACTTCATCTTATTACGCAAAAACATTTTTTGACTACCTAAATTGTGATGCTGTTACTGTTGCTCCTTACATGGGGGAAGATAGCGTAACACCATTTTTAGATTTTGAAAACAAATGGGTGATTTTATTGGCATTGACATCAAATAAAGGTGCATTGGATTTTCAACTTATAAAAGATGAAAACAAGGAAGAACTGTATAAAAAAGTGTTGCGAAAATCGAGCCAATGGGGTACTCAAGAAAATTTAATGTACGTTGTAGGTGCTACCCGTGCTGAAGAAATTGCTGAAGTCAGAGCAATTGTTCCAAATCATTTCTTTCTCGTTCCAGGAATTGGCGCACAAGGTGGCTCTCTTGAAGATGTAGTTCAATATGGCTGGAATAATAATTGTGGGCTTTTAGTCAATTCTTCAAGAGGTATCATTTATGCTTCAAATGGTGATGATTTTGCTGAAAAAGCATTAGTTGAAGCGCAAAAAATTCAACAAGAAATGGCTGCTATTTTAGTTCAAAAATCTTTTATCAAATAGGTTTCCAAACTTTAAATCCTTTCGTTGCTAATTGATTGTTTTAACTCAATTATTTTTTTTACTTTAATTTCACTATTTTTGTAGCTTATCGTTTTAAACAGAGCACCTAGATGTGGCATAAAATAGCAAATTTCATACTTAAAAATCGCTTTTCAATACTCGGTATATTTACCTTAATAACAGTTTATTTTGGGTATTATGCATTTACGAGTTTACGCATGGAAAACAAGTATGGAATCATACTTCCCAAAGATTCTCCTACAACAAAAAACTACAATTCTTTCAAAGAAAAATTTGGCGAAGACGGTAATACATTTGTCATAGGAATTCAAACTGATTCTTTATATACCAAAAAGAATTTTCTTAAATGGAAAGAGCTTGGTGACTCTATTCTACAATTAAACGGTGTTGAATCAATCATCTCTGAAGCAACCTTGTTTACCATTAAAAACAACAAAAATGAACAACGATTTGTTATCGAACGTATTTTTTCTGATGTAACTTATCAAGAAAAAACAATCGATTCTATCAAATATGAAATTAGAAGAAATCCGTTGTATACCAAGATGTTATACAACGATTCTTCCCATGTTTCATTAATGATGGTCGGAATTGACGAGCGTTTTTTAGCAGACCAAAAGAAATCTAAAGTTGTATTAGAAATTCAAAAATTAGCCAACACATACAAACCCTATTTTGGCGAATTTCATTATGCTGGCTTACCTTATTTAAGGGTTATTTTGGCGAAACGTATTCAATCAGAAATGTACATTTTTATTGGACTCTCTATGTTGGTAAGTTCACTTTTAATGTATTTCTTTTTTAGATCAGTACGCGTTGTTGTAATTTGTATGACAATTGTTGCTGTTACTGTAATCTGGTCATTGGGAACGATCGCAACATTAGGTTACCCACTTTCGATATTAATGGCGTTAATTCCACCATTGATGATTGTAATTGGAATTCCAAATTGTATTTACCTCTATAATAAATACCATCAAGAATACCGCGATCACGGAAATAAAATGAAAGCATTGATTCGTGTTGTTAGTAAAACAGGAATCGCCATGTTTTTAACAAATGTGACAACTGCATTAGGATTTATTACCTTTTTATTTACAAATTCTCAAAAATTCTATGAATTTGGAATGATTTCATCCATTAACATTATGTTGTGTTATGTGGTGTCACTCTGTTTAATTCCAATTTTAGCGTCTTTTACGAAACGTCCTCCTGAAAGACATTTACGCCACTTAGACCGTAAAATGGCGGTTAATTTCATTGAAAAGTTAGTTAAAATCACAACCAATAACCGTAAATCAATTTATGTTGTAACGATAATTCTTACTGTAATTGCTGCTGTTGGTATGTTAAAAATGGAAGTAACTGGAAATTTAACAGGTGACATTCCTGCTAAAGATACAATTACTAAAGATATCCATTTTATGGAAAACAACTTTGGTGGAGCTGTTCCTTTTGAAGTGATGATTGACTACAAAGAAAAAGGTCGCTTATTTGGCAAATCTACCCTCAATAGAGTGGAAGAAGTACAAGCAATGTTTAAGCGTGATTCGATGTTTGCCAAAAGTCTATCTGTTGTTGACTTTGTGAAAGTTGTGAATATGGCTTATTACAACAACGACCCTAAACGATTTACAATCATTGCGAATCGTGATAAAGTGAGGTTGGCAAAATACATGGATAACTTCAATACTACTAATAATAACTCAAGCTTTTCAATCAAAGAATTGGTAGATACAAGTAACTATATCTTACGAATCCGGACACAAATGCGCGATATAGGTTCGTACGAAGTTGCAGATAAAGTTGCTGCTGTAAAAGCCAGCATTGATAGCATTATGAATCCTGACAAAAAAGACATCGAACGCTTATTCAAACACATAGAAGCAGGAAAGAAAACCTACATCGATTCATTGTTAGAGAACTATTCAAACATTTATAATTCATTGACTGCAGTTATCGCAAAAAATAATGCTAAAACGCAGTATGAATTTGATACAAATCCTGAATTAATAAAAAATTATTATTCAAAATCTAATTTTACATCTAACCTTAGAAAAGCGATTGACAAAGAATATTACGATGTTGTTTTGACAGGTACTTCGGTTGTTGCTGCTGAAGGAACTCGATATTTAGTTACTAATTTGTTATCGAGTATCGTTTTTGCAATTTTATCCATTGCTGCATTGATGAGTTTATTGTTTTCTTCAGTTCGAATTGTAGTCGTTTCAATGATTCCTAACATCATTCCAATGATTATTACAGCAGGAATTATGGGTTGGTTTGGTATTCCATTGAAACCATCAACACTATTAATTTTCTCGATCGCACTCGGAATTACAGTAGATAATACGATTCACTTTTTAGCACGTTACCGTCAAGAATTAAAGGTAAAACGATGGGATTTAAAAGATTGTGTAGCAATTTCTATTCGAGAAACTGGTTTAAGTATCATCTATACGTCTGTTGTACTTTTCTTCGGCTTTATTGTATTTGTATTTTCTGATTTTGGAGGCACACAAGCTTTAGGATATTTATCCGCAGTAACTTATTTTGTTGCATTGTTTACGAACTTAGTTTTATTGCCTGCATTGTTATTGAGTTTAGAAAGAAGATTGACAACCAAATCATTCGAAGAGCCTTATTTTGACGCATACGCCGAAGGTAGCGAAATCGATTGGACAGGTTTGAAATTTTTGGAGGAAGAAAAAAATGACCTAATAGAAAACCACGATTAATACATCAACTATGAAAGGAATAATTTTAGCTGGCGGCTCAGGAACACGTTTACATCCGTTGACATTGGCAGTTTCTAAGCAATTGATGCCGATCTACGACAAACCTATGATTTATTACCCGCTCTCTATTTTAATGAGTGCAGGAATTAAAGAAATTTTGATTATTTCTACACCGCATGATTTACCTCATTTTGAAAAATTATTAGGAAACGGAAATCAATTAGGTTGCTCATTCACATATGCCGTTCAAGAAGTTCCAAATGGCTTGGCGCAAGCTTTTGTTATTGGGGAAGAATTTATAGGAAACGACAAAGTTGCTTTGATTTTAGGTGACAATATTTTCTATGGTGTTGGAATGGATAATTTATTAAAAGAAAATAATAATCCTGAAGGTGGAGTTGTATATGCCTATCATGTGAGTGACCCAGAACGCTATGGCGTAGTAGAATTCGACAAGGAAATGAATGCAGTATCTATCGAAGAAAAACCAACTCATCCTAAATCAAATTACGCTGTACCAGGATTGTATTTTTATGATAATTCAGTTGTTGAAATTGCTAAAAATTTGAAGCCTTCTGCTAGAGGCGAATATGAAATTACCGATATTAATGCTGAATACTTAAAACGTGGTCAATTAAAAGTTGCTGTTTTAGATCGTGGTACAGCATGGTTAGATACCGGTACATTTGCTTCCTTGATGCAAGCAGGTCAATTTGTTCAAGTAATTGAAGAACGACAAGGTTTAAAAGTTGGTTGTATTGAAGAAGTTGCTTTTAAAAATGGGTTTATTTCAGAGGAAGAATTAAAACAAATTGCTTCCCCACTTGTTAAAAGTGGTTACGGAACGTATTTAATGAATTTGATCAAGAAATAATGCAAGAAATTAGCGCTTACACCAATTATATTGAACGTGAAATTGCGCGTTTAGATTTTCCTTTAAAACCATCAAATTTGTATGACCCGCTGCGCTATTTCATGCAATTGGGCGGAAAACGAATGCGACCTATCTTAACATTATTGGGTGCTGAATTATTTGGAGAGCAAAAAGAAAATGCAATCAATGCAGCTTTATCTGTTGAAACCTTCCATAATTTTAGTTTGATTCATGATGACATCATGGATGAAGCACCTTTGAGAAGAAATCAAGCAACCGTTCACGAAAAATGGAATCAAAACATTGCTATTTTATCTGGTGATGTGCTTTTCGTGAAAGCATTTCAATTGTTAGCAAAACACGACTCAAAACACCTTTCTCATTTATTAGATTTATTCAATAAAACTGCCATTGAAGTGTGCGAAGGTCAGCAAATGGACATGGATTTTGAAACTAGAACTGATGTTTCTATCGCTGAATATATTGAAATGATTCGTTTAAAAACATCCGTATTATTAGGTTGCGCGCTTGAAATGGGTGCTATCATAGCCAATGCTACTGAAAATGACAAGCGCCATTTATACGAGTTTGGTCAGAATATAGGAATTGCTTTTCAAATTCAAGATGATATTTTAGATTTATACGCTGATCCTGAAAAATTCGGAAAACAAGTTGGTGGAGATGTAATTTCCAACAAAAAAACGTTGTTGAATTTAAAAGCATTGGAATTAGCATCAACACAACAACTAGAGGATTTAAAAGAATTAGCAATAGAAAAAGATCATTCAAAAAAAATAATTGAAACGACACAAATTTACAACGAAATTAAAGCAAAAGAAGCATGTGAAGCAGTTATGCAAGACTATTATGAAAAAGCTATAACCGCACTAAATGCTATTGAAATTGATCAAAATCAAAAAATTCCCTTGCAACAATTAGCTCAATATTTGATGCAACGCGAAAATTAATGCTAAAATTCAAAAGGAAATTATGAAATTAGCATCTAATGGAATTTGATACTAAAAATAATTGACCGAAAAAGCATTAATTAAAGGATTAAAACAAGGCGAAAAATTTGCCTTTGATCTTCTTGTGTCAACATATTCTTCATTTATTTATAAAATTTGCTACAGTATTGTTCTTAAAAAAGAAGATGCTGAAGATGTTACACAAGAGGTTTTTACCAAGTTATACTTAAACATTCATGCTTTTAATGAACAAGCTAAATTATCAACTTGGATCTATCGAATCGCACTCAATCAAAGCAATGAGTTTTTACGGAAATCATCTAGAAAAAAACGATTACACCTTAAAAAAACAACAAGTGACTTAACTTCTATAGCATCAATAATACCAGATCAAGAAATCCTTCCAGACAACGCACTTATTGAAAAAGAAGAGTTTACAATCATTCACAACGCGATCCAACAATTGCCAGAAAACTATAAAATGGTCTTATTGCTAAATTCGATTGAGGGACTTTCATACAAAGATTTAGCAGAAAAAATTGGCCATTCAATTCCTGCAACAGAATCATTAATTTACAGAGCAAAACAAAAATTAAAAGTAATTTTAACTGATTACTACGAAAAAAATTATAAAAAATAAAAAGACTTTAATACTTTAAGCATCAAATGAATATGGAAAAAGAAAAATGGGTTGAAAATCAATTGGATAAAATTCCTGCTTACTATAATGAGCTAGTTCCTTCTGAGGAATTAATTAATCGATTGAATGCTATTCCTTCCTTAAACAATCAAAAGGACACCATGATTTCTATCAAATTTAGTGTTTCAATTGCAGCTGGAATTGCACTTTTAATTTCATTGAATCTGTATTCAATTTTCCAAAACAATACACCAACATCATCAGAAACTTTGTATTCATCCTATTTTGACTATTTAACTGAAATTGTATGAAAAAAACAACTTTAAATCGAATTTTGATTATAGCATTGATTCTTCTAAATGGAATTCTTGTCTTTGTCATTGTTTCAAAACGAAATCATCCACCAAAACGTAAAAGTATTGTGTCCATTGTGACCGATTTTGACACTAAAACAAGAGAAAAAATTGTGGCATTGGAACAAGCTCATTTTAAAACAAAAGACCAATTGATGGAAGAGTCATCTAAACTTCATGCTCAATTATTTACTCAATTATCAGCTCCAAAAAACAACAAATTAGCCGATTCAATTATTCAATTAATTAATGAGAATCAGCGAGAAAATGTTAAAATGACCTTTGAGTACTTTCAAAAAATAATTCGTTTGTGTAATCAACAACAACAAAACAAAATTCAACGATTGATTCACGGAGCATTTGACCGTATGGAAGGGAAACATCCTCATCAACCAAGATAAACATGAAAATTAAACTGTTCATTTATTTAACGATTGTACTTTCTAACGCAGTTGGACAAACAACACTTTCTTTTCATCCAAAGTTTGGTGCAAATCCTGTAGAACTTAATCAAAAAATTACAATCAATGCGAATGAATCAATTGTTTTTGAAACAATAAAATGCTACATTTCTTCTTTAAAAATTAATAATGAGCTGCTAAACAATCCTGCTTTTCTCTATGATTTAGAAAATCAAAAGCAACTTATTATACAGTCATCTACTTCTTTTAATTCGCTTTCTTTTGCAATAGGACTCGATAGTGCTACACATGTTTCTGAAAATTACACCGGCGATTTGGATCCAATCTTAGGAATGTATTGGGCATGGAATACAGGCTACACGCACTTCAAGATTTCGGGAAAAAAAATTGTATCAGGTCAACAAGATCAGCCATTTGAATTACATATAGGAGGATATCAAAAACCTTTTGAAACGCAACAAGAAAAAACAATTCAATCGAATTTCAGCTCTCAAATAAAATTGGATATTCAACTCCTTCCTCTTTATGAATACATGTGTAAAACAAAGCTTTTTTCACTTTTAATTCCTGGGAAAGAAGCGAAAGCAATTGCAGCGATATTACCTTCACTCTTTCAACTTCAACAATCAAATGAATAAAGTGATCGTATTTATTTTTTGCTTTTTAAGCATTCTTTTGTTATCTGTTAAAGATGCACAAAATTTTGTCGATTATCCAAACTATTGGCCACAACCTTATATTGATTTGTCTCAATTGAAGCAACAAGAAATTGAACTTGGTAGAAACTTGTTTTATGATCCTATTTTATCGGAAGATAGCAGTATTTCTTGTTCTTCGTGTCATTTACAAGCTACAGGTTTTACACATATTGACCACAATGTAAGTCATGGAATTTATGGTCGAAAAGGAACGAGAAATGCACCATCACTTCAAAATTTAGCGTGGAACAAAACATTTCACTGGGACGGTGGTGTCACACGTTTAAGTGGTCAAGCTGTTAATCCAATTACTCATCCTGCAGAAATGAATTTCACGATGAAAGGTGTGCTAAAGCGATTGAATCGCTCCGAGAAATATAAGGGTTTGCTAAAAGACTTTTCAAAAGAAAAAAATTACACTTCTTCACTCTTACTTCATTCTTTAGCTCAATTTACAGCATCTCTAGTTTCTTGTCAATCGAAATACGATGAAATGAAAGCTGGGAAAATTATATTTACAGAACAAGAAGAAAAGGGTTATCAATTGTTTAAACAAAATTGTTCCGCTTGTCACACAGAACCACTCTTTATGCGTAATGAATATGCAAGCAATGGACTACCAATTGATTCAACGTTAAAAGATATAGGTCGTTTTTCAATCACCCACAAAAACAATGATTCATTAACATTTAAAATACCTTCCTTGCGAAATTGTGAAGTCACTTTTCCATATATGCACGATGGACGATTTAAAAAATTAAAAGAGGTCATCAATCATTATACAAATGAATCTTTAGTTCATTCAAACTACCTTGATAAACGATTAAAACGTTCGATTAAATTATCAGAGATGGACAAAAAAGACTTACTCTCATTTTTATTGACATTAACAGATCGAAAATTTTTAACGAATAAACAGTATTCCTTTCCAAAATAAACCAAACATAATTTTTAACTTAATTTCTAATTTATGAAAAAGATTTTATTAAACATGAGCTTGTTTGTTGCATTGCTTAGTCATTCGCAAACAAATCCAGCAATTACATCTTGGTTGCAAAACACCACACAAACAGGTAGTTATTATACCAGTGGAAATTCAACAGCTATTGGCAATAACATTCTAGTCAATTGCCAAAAAGTGCAATACTCTAACAATTGGGTATATGTAACAACTACAGGTGTTCCAGCTTATCCAACTGGACCTTTTTTAGACGGAAATCCTTCTCAAGCTCAAAATCAAAATGGGATTTTTAAGTTAGCGTTAAATCCAACTCAAAATACAGGTACTTTGTCTCCAACAACTGGAGGTAACATTGGCCTTTTCATTAATGGTGTAGCATTATTTGATTACAGAGATGGCGTTGCTTGGAATGCTACTACAAATAGTTTATGCGGAGGACCTGGAAATCCGCCATGTCCAGGTGGACCCAATGCAACAATGGATTGGAACCGTGATGCAATTGTTGCTGAACGAGCAGGATTCGATTGTTCCAAAGGCCACCCTGCTATGGGAAACTACCACCATCATCAAAATCCAAGTGCGTTTAATTTAGATTTAACAGTGATTTCTAATATCTGTGATTTATATGCTGCAGATGGTTTGTATTCAATCAATACCACTCAGCATTCTCCTTTAATTGGTTTTGCGCAAGACGGATTTCCAATTTATGGTGCTTATGGCTTTGCTAATACGGATGGTACAGGTGGAATTGTTCGCATCAAATCTGGGTATCAGTTACGTTCAATCACAACACGTACAACAAGTCCAACTGGTGCTACTGTAACTGCTGGACCAGCAGTGAGTTCAACTTATCCTTTAGGCTATTTTAGAGAAGATTATGAATTTGTAGCACATACAGGAGATCAAAGTTATTTAGATGCGCACAATGGCCGTTTTTGCATTACGCCAGAATATCCAAACGGAATTTATTGTTATTTTGCGACCGTTGATGCAAATCACAATTCTGCGTATCCCTACGTTGTTGGTCCAACATTCTATGGAAATAAAACGGGTGCAAAAGTGACTTCTGTTACAGAAACTGTCACTACATATACTTCAACAGCTGGAATAAGTGAAACAGATCCAACTCACTTTTCTATTTTTCCAAACCCAGCTGCAGATGTATTAATTATTCAAGCACAAGGAATGAATAAAACAACAGTCAACATGCAATTAATAGATGCAGCAGGTAAAATTGTTCAAGAAAGTAAGATACCACAAGGCGGAACAATGGGTTATTTTCAAGTAGGAACGTTGTATGGAGGAACGTATCAAGTTGTACTTTCATCGAATGGTATTGAAAAAAGTTATGCTGTAATTATTGAATAATTGAATTTTAGAAATAAAAAAGAGGCTGTCCCAAAAAAGACAGCCTCTTTCTATTCAATCTAAGTTCGATTATTTAAATTCAGGAAACAAATTTAACAATCCAGCTTCTGATGCTCCACAAATTCCACGTTCAGTAATGATTTTCGTTACCAAACGTGCTGGCGTAACATCAAAACCAAAGTTACTTGCTGGAGTTGTTTCAGGGCAAATTAAAACGGGTTGAATTTTACCGTTTTTCCCTTTTCCAATCATATAACGCACCTCATCTTGGTTGCGCTCTTCAATCGGAATTTCTGTTAAACCGTTGTTAATTGACATGTCTAATGTTGTAGATGGCAACGCAACATAAAAAGGAATGTTATTATCGTTTGCCGCTAAAGCTTTTAAATAAGTTCCTATTTTATTGGCTACATCACCTTGGCGCGTTGTTCGGTCTGTACCAACAATCACCATGTCAACCATTCCGTGTTGCATTAAATGTCCTCCTGCATTATCAACGATTAAGGTGTGCGGAACATTATGACGTGTCAATTCATACGCCGTTAAATTAGATCCTTGGTTACGCGGACGTGTTTCATCGACCCAAACATGAACTTTAATCCCTTTTTGTTGTGCTTGATAAATTGGAGAGGTAACTGTTCCCCATTCGACACATCCCAACATTCCTGCATTGCAGTGCGTTAAAATATTCACCACGTCTCCTTTTTTACGCTGTGCAATTTCTTCTATCAAAGTCAAACCATGCACACCAATCATGCGACAAGTTTCTACGTCTTCTTCTACTATTGCTGCAGCAGCATTCCAAGCTGTTTCAATGAAATCACCAGAACTGTTATCTAAAGCATCACGCATTTTATCTAAGGCCCAAAACAAATTCACAGCTGTAGGTCGTGATGCTCTTAAATCAGAAAACGCTTGATCTAAAAACGAACCGTTCAATTGTTCTTCCACCATTTCACGCACAGCTAAATAAATTCCATAAGCTGCAGTTGCACCAATTAAAGGGGCACCACGAACAATCATTTCTTTGATTGCTTCCTCAGCATCTTCATACGTTTCTAATCGAACGGTTACAAATTCGTGCGGCAACTGACGTTGGTCAATCACTTCTACATAACGATCTTCAGTTGTCCAAATTGTGCGAAATGGTGTATTCATGTTTAATGCTATTGAGATTTATAAAGTTATTTCATTGAAGGTATGAACGCATGTTTTCCATGCTGGAATTGTTTCTTCACGAAGCAATTGAATGGTTTGAAAACCAGCTTCATCTGCTGCTTCCAACTCCTCAATAATATCTGATAAAAATAGAATGTCAGCAGGTGACTCGTTTATTACTTCAGCAATTTTAGTATAGGTTGACGTTTCTCTTTTCCCACCTGTTGTAGTGTCAAAATAGTTTGAAAAGTGAGGCGTAAGATCACCTGCTTCAGAATGTTGAAACAATAATTTTTGGGCAGCGATTGATCCTGAAGAAAAGACACCCAATTTTAAGCCATCGTTTTTCCAGTTTTCTAAAGCCAAGGCTACATCAGCATAAACATGACCTTTAATTTCTCCTGATTCGTAGCCTTTTTGCCATAAGATCCCTTGAATCGTTTTTAAAGGAGTTACCTTTCGGTCTTCTAAACTCCAACGAATCAATGTGTCAATTACAGCATCTACAGAGGTTATCTTTTTATTTTCTAAAGTAGCAGAAAGTTCTACCGTTTTTTTAATCGCTTGCTGTATATCTAGATTGGATGTCATTTCTTTAATTTCATGACAATGCTCTCTGAAATATGGGAACAATACTGAGTATACAAATTGAACAGATGATGTTGTCCCTTCAATATCAGTTAAAATATATTTTGTACGCATAATTTTTAGCTTAATGGCTGTATTTTTCTTCAATTTTAGAACCAGTATATTCAGGAATCCAACCTTGCATATCTATGAAAATCCGAATGGCTTTAACAAATGGTGCGTGTTCACCAGCATCAAACCAATGCTTTGTGCCTGCAGGAACAGAAATTAAATCTCCTTTTTCACACAAGAGGTTGAAAATTGGTTGGTTGTCTAAATGAAACCAAAACAAGCCTTTCCCATCAACAAAAAAGCGAATTTCATCTTCAGAATGGGTGTGTTCTGCTAAAAACTTAGCCCGAATTGCAGTATAATTCTCGGTTAAATGATTGATCGTAATAACATCTGCAGTTTGGTAACCTCCAGCATTCATAAAAGGTTTCAATTGTTCATCATAAGCTGCTAAAATCTCTTCAGGAGTTGCCGTATCAGAAAATTCAACTCCACACGTCCATTGGTCGAAGAAAATACCTCGGTCATTGAAATAATTTTTTATTGTTGCTGAGTCTGTATGTGTAATTGCTAAATCTGGAATTGTTAAAACAGCCATTTTTCTTCAGTTAAATCTTGCAACAAATTTAAGGCTTATTCACTATCTTTGCAAAAAAAATCAAGATGCTTGGATTAAAATTAGCAACAGACCCAAGATGGGCGAACATCTGCGAAACAAATATTGAAGAAGTGCTAACGGATCATGCCTGGTGTGAACAAAAAGCTGCTTCCAATGCCATCAGTATTATTGCACAAAATTCAGAGCATGTTGATTTAGTAACTGATTTATTAGCACTCGCTAAAGAAGAACTGGCACATTTTGAAATGGTACATGAGATCATCAAAAAAAGAGGCTATGTTTTAGGAAGAGAACGCAAAGATTCTTACGTTAATGAACTCTTTAAGTTCATGCTTCAAGGCGGAACACATCAGCAACGTTTAATGGATCGCTTGTTGTTTTCTGCCATGATTGAAGCGAGAAGTTGCGAACGATTTAAAGTCTTATCAGACAATGTTAATGATCCTGAATTAGCTGAATTTTATAGAGAATTGATGATAAGTGAAGCTGGACATTATACCACCTTTTTGGGATTTGCTCGTAAATATTGTGGCAACTTAGATGTCAATAAACGTTGGAAAGAATGGATAGAATTTGAAGCCCAAGTAATTCAAAATTATGGGAAAGAAGAAACTATTCACGGTTAAAAATATTAGCTTTTATTTCACAATAAATTTAAATCCTTTTCCGTGTACATTCATGATTTCGATTGCGGGATCTTCTTTTAACAGCTTTCGTAACTTAGCAATGTACACATCCATACTTCTTCCATTGAAATAATTATCATCGCCCCAAATTGCTCTCAACGTTGCTTGACGATCTAAAATTTCATTCTCGTTTTTCACCAACAATTGTAACAATTGGTTTTCTTTTGTTGTTAATTTTTTAGTGCCATCTTCAAGATGTAACAAACGCAATTCTGGCTCGTAATTTATTTTACCAACTTTCAAGTGTGCAGTATCTTCTGTTGACTTCACTTCTACCCTTCTTAAAATTGCTGTTATACGCGCTAATAATTCTTCCATAGAAAATGGTTTCGCTAAGTAATCATCTGCACCAAGCGCAAAACCTTCTAACTTATCTTCTTTCATGGCTTTAGCAGTCAAAAACAAAATAGGAACTTTGCGGTCAATTTCTCGGATTTCTTTCGCCAATGTAAAACCATCCATTACAGGCATCATTACATCAAAAATGCAAAAATCAAACGATGAAGAAGTAAATTTTTCAAAAGCAATTTTACCATTTCGAGCTAATTCAACCTCAAAACCTTTCGTTTTTAAAAACGTATGCAGCAATTGACCTAAATTTTCGTCATCTTCTGCTAATAAAAGTGATACATTTTGATTCATAACAACTTAATTTTAAACTATTTAATCTTGTTCTTTGATGGTTAAATAAAATTCAGACCCTTCTCCAAATTTACTTCGAACAGTTATATTCCAACCGTTTAATTCTGCAATCGCTTTAACATAACTCAATCCTAAACCAAATCCTTTAACATTGTGTAAATTTCCAGTTGGAACTCGGTACAATTTGTCAAAAATCTTTGGTAAATGTTCTTTTTTAATTCCAATTCCTTTGTCTGCAACAGACAATACAATTTTTTTAGACTCTCTTTTTAAAAATACATCAATAATCGGTTCGTTTTGGCTATATTTTATGCCGTTGTCAATCAAATTTGAGATAACGTTCGTTAAATGCATTTTATCTGTTTTCAATGTAATCAATTCTACAGGCAAGTGCAACTTAATTTGCCCTCCTGTATGTTGCATTCTAAATTGCGCGTTATTGGCAACATCATGAATGATTTCATTTAAAATCACCGATTCTTCTTTCAACTTTAAATCGCCCCGATCCATTACTGCACTTTGCAGAATGCGTTCAACGAGTATACTTAAACGTTGGTTTTCATCCTGAATCATTTTCACAAAAGGCTGAATCGCTGAAGTCTCTTCAGGAATCATGTCTTTGTCATTTAACGCTTCACAGGCCAAAGATATTGTGGAAATAGGTGTTTTAAATTCGTGGGTCATATTGGAAATGAAATCATTTTTAATTTCCGATAGCTTTTCTTGTGCTAAAATGGTTTTAAACATGAACATTAAGGCAACAACGATTAATATCATTAAAGTCAAACTAATGGCAAAAGGTCCCCACATTTCTTGAAAAAGAAAAACTCCTTTTTTTGGAAAATAAATGTGTAAATAAATGTTTTCATCGAGTATGTTACTTGGCAATAAAACTGTTTTACCAGTTAAAACAGTATCTAACGAGGCATTATAATTGGAAGAAACGTGTTTGAACTTTATAGGTTTACCAATTTCATCCGTTACCATAAATTGATACGTATGCGGTAAATCGTCATTTTTTATTTCCGTTTGAATGACAGAATCTAAAAATAACACATCAATGCGTTTGGCAGGATCTTGGTATACATTGTTTCTGAATGTCTCTACCATCATGTCATTGATAAACTTTGCTTTTTTAAACACTTGTTGAATCACGCGCTGATCCAGTTGGATGGCCAATTTTATCGAGTCGTTGTGTGGAATTGCCTTTTTTTGCTTATCAAATAAGTCTCTAAGCTGCCTTACATCTCTTGCTAAGACACGTTGTTCTGTTGTTAAACCCGTAATTGAATCAAACGCTTTTCCTTTAATGATTAAATAATTGGCTTGAAATCCATTTTCAACTAGTGTCGTATCGTGAATAGATATTGATTCTTTTGCCGCCAACAAATGTTTGAATTCTTCTTTTAGTATGTTTTTATATTGGCCACTAAAATCATGATTAACAATGTGAAGGTACCTTCTCATATCTTCTGCCTTTTCATGACGAATGGCAATTCTTTCCAATGAAGTAGATAAGTTATTGTTAAACTGCGTCGATTTTCTATCGTACAATTGCAAGGTTTGAATGACCTGTATTATAAGCAAAGCCAACAAGGCAATGGTAACTACAGCAACAACGACATTTACTCGAATTTTACGCATTTAAAATACTTTTAACGAAAGTAAGACTCTTCTTGAAATAGCGCGTTTGGCTTAACTTTTTTTAACAGCAAAAAAAGAAATCTTTATAAAAAATGATAAAAAAGACGAATTTTCTAAATCCAACGTTGTACTTTCGTGAATATGACCTCAATTTTTCGGTTAACAGTACTTTTCATCTGCATTTTTAATGCTGCACTTACACATGCGCAAGTATCTGCTTTCCGAACAAAAAAAATGGCTTATTCTTCGAAATTGATTGTGTTAGACACCTTGTCAATCTTTCCAAATTCTGTAAAAATCACAAATAAAAACGAAGTAATTCAACTTGGGAATTTTACCGTTGATTATGCAAAAGCAACCATCCTATTCCATCAACAATTCAAAGATTCAATTGAGATTTGTTACCGCGTATTACCGATGAATTTGAGTAAAATCTATTCCAAAAGAGATACGACACAAATCTTCAAAGGCTCTGTTGCTGATCGCGAAAACTATTTAGTTCAAACCACGTTTGATGTAAAAGATGTTTTTGGCGGTTCCAGTATTCAAAAAGCGGGAAGTATTTCTAGAGGCTTATCGTTTGGAAATAATCAGAATTTAGGGTTAAATTCTAATTTGAATTTAGAACTATCCGGTGAAATTAGTCCAAATTTAAAACTTTTAGCTTCTTTATCCGATGATAATTTACCCATTCAACCTGATGGAAATACCAATAAATTACAAGAGTTTGATCAGTTATTTATTCAAGTTTACAACCAACGCTTTAAATTGATTGCTGGGGATTTTTGGTTGACTAAACCAACAGGTTATTTCTTAAACTACAAAAAAAGGGCTCAAGGTTTAACAGTCAATTACCAATGGGGAAAAGATTCAACACACCGATGGACAACACAAGCAAGTGGTGCGTTTTCGAAAGGTAAATTTGCCCGTCAAATCATTCCAGGAATTGAAGGGAATCAAGGTCCTTACCGATTGCGAGGCAATGAAAATGAACCTTTTATCATTGTTTTAGCAGGAACAGAACGCGTTTACATCGATGGAAAGTTATTAGATCGCGGCCAAGAATTTGATTATACCATAAATTACAATACATCTGAAGTCGTTTTTACCAGTCGGCACCAAATCACAAAAGACAGTAGAATCGTAGTTGAATTTCAATATAGCGACCAAAATTACGCCCGTTCACTCTTTCAATCTTCAACAAGTTATTCATCTAAAAAAGTAAACTTTTGGTTAAATGCCTATTCCGAACAAGATGCTAAAAACCAAACCATCCAACAAAGTTTAACACCTGCACAAAAAACCTTATTAGCTGCTATTGGCGATTCTTTAAACCTAGCGCAAACTTCTAGCATTGATTCAGTTGGATTTTTAGAAAACCAACTTCTTTATCGAATGGTTGATACCTTGGGAACTGATTCCGTTTTAGTGTTTTCTGTTGTGCCTTCACAAGCGGTTTACAGAGCTAGCTTTACTTTTGTTGGCGCTGGAAAAGGTGACTATATTTTATCCAATTACAATGCCTTGGGAAAAGTGTATAAATGGCTTGCTCCTATTGGTGGAATTAAACAAGGTGATTATGCTCCAAATCGAATCATTGTAACCCCAAAACAAAAACAACTTTTTTCAAGTGGAATTCGCTATTCGATCAATTCAAAATTCAGCATTGAAACAGAACTCGCATATTCTCAAAATGACATCAATACGTTTTCTTCGAAGAACAGCAGCGATGATGGCGGATATGCAAATACTACAAAACTTTTAGGAACGATTCCGTTTCGTCATAATTCTTCCTGGAAAGTCGTCTTAAAAGCTGAAACAGAGCTGCTGAGTGCATCTTTTTCTCCAATTGAACAATACAGAAGTGTCGAATTTGACCGTGATTGGAATACACGTAACAAAAACTACAAAGGAAATCAAGCTTTTACGAGTATTAGCAGTGATTTTGTTCATGAGAAAAATGGTAATTTCTTACTTAATTTCCAACACTTCAACATTGGTAAGGACTTTACAGGTGTAAAGTCAAATTTAACGAGCAAATGGAATAAAAATGGATTTAACTCAACTATAGATGCAAGTTATTTATTGAGTCAAACTACCCAAAAAAATGAGTTTTTCAGGCATAAAATCTCCCTCTCCAAAACGATAAAACGCATTAAAATCGGTTACCAAGATGACCATGAATTGAATCGCTTTCAACAAAACAATCAGTTAAATTCGGCTAGTTATCAATTTTTTGATTACCAATTTTACATTGCCAATAATGACACCTTGAAAAATACCTACAAAGTGTTTTATAGAGAACGATTTGACTTAAGATCTGACACACTAAAACTGGTAAATGTTGCAAAGGCAAGAACAACAGGATTAGAACTTAAATTAAATCAATGGAGCAATCAAAATTTAACTTTCATTTCAAGTTATAGAGAATTAGCAATTCAAAATACTACCTTAATAAACCAAGCTCCGGAAAAAACAATGTTGGGCAGAATTGATTACGAATTGCGTTTATTAAAAGGTGCATTGACTTGGAATACATTTTATGAAATTGGATCTGGTTTAGAACTTAGAAAAGAGTTTCTATACATTCAAGTCAATGCAGGTCAAGGAATTTACACCTGGATTGATTACAACAAAGATGGTGTTAAAGATTTAAACGAATTTGAAATCGCACAATTTGCAGATCAAGCTAGTTACATTCGTGTTTTCACTCCAAGTAATCAGTATTCAAAAACCTATTCAAATGAGTTGAATCAATCCATCTACTGGCGACCTGAACGCATTTGGGCTTCTAGAAAAGGACTGCTGAAATTCGTTGCACGTTTTTCAGATCAGGCACGCGTTCGAATCAATCGGAAAACTGCTGTCTTTGATGGTGCTGAAGCATTCAATCCATTTTCTACACAAATAAGAGATACTTCTTTAATTGCAAGTAATAGTACAATTAAAAACACCTTGTTTTTCAACCGAACATCTTCAGTTTTTGGTGCGGATTACATCTATCAAAATCTTAGCTCAAAATCTTTATTAGCATCTGGTTTTGATTCAAAAGCCTCGATTTATCATGAAATTAGTTTACGTTGGAACATTGCAAAAATATTTTCAATTGAAAGTAAAGCTCAAATCGGAACAAAAGATGCATTTGCTGATTACACCTCTGGAAGAAATTATGCCTTATCATATTACTTTATTCAACCTAGTTTTATTTACCAACCTTCGACAAAATTTCGAGTTACACTTGATGGACGATTTTCAGAAAAAAAGAACAGTGTAGTTTTAGGTGGTGAGACAGCTGTTGTTCGAGAAATTGGTACTACATTCAAATACAACGAAACTGAAAAAGGCAGTTTACAAGGCGGCTTAAAACTTGTGATGATCTCCTTTACTGGCAACGAAAATTCTGCTTTGGGGTTTGAAATGTTAGAAGCTTTGAGACAAGGTGTCAATTACACTTGGAATATTGGCTACCAACGTTCTGTTTCAAAAAATCTTCAAATTTCAGTTCAATACAATGGTAGAAAATCTGAAAACACCTCAATGATTCATGCAGGAGGAATGGAAGTTCGGGCATTTTTCTAAAAATAAAAATATGCTTTAAATTTAACGTAACTTTGTGCCATGAATAAGCCAACAGATATTATAGAAAATGCGCTCGAAAACATCGGTTTTGAAGCACTAAACGATTTGCAAAAAGAAACGATAGTTAAAGCAAAAAATGCTTCCAATTTATTAATCTTATCTCAAACTGGATCTGGAAAAACAGTGGCTTTTCTTTTGCCTTTACTGCTTCAATTACAAGAAAAATCGACACACATTCAAGCAATCATTCTGGCGCCTTCAAGAGAATTGGCGATTCAAATAGAAGCGGTATTTAAATCATTCAAAACACAACACAAAGTAACGACTTGTTACGGTGGACATTCCATGCGTGTTGAACAAAATAGTTTGTCTGAAGCTCCAACCTTGTTGATTGGAACACCTGGAAGAATTTGTGACCATATTACGCGTAACACTATTGATTTAAGTGAAGTCAAACAACTTGTTATTGATGAATACGACAAATGTTTAGAATTTGGGTTTGAAGATCAAATGAAATTCATTCACCAAGAATTAGAACAGTTGAAACGTATCAGTCTAGTTTCTGCAACAGCCTTAAAAGAGTTTCCTGAATTTTTGAATTTCTCAGAACCTTCTGTGATAAATTATCTCGACAAATCCAGTGAACCTGCCATAACTTTTTGGAAATTCCCCATTCAAAAAGCTACAAAATTTGAACAACTGTACGATTTATTGTGTTCATTTAATGGAGAACCAACCATTGTATTTTGCAATTTTCGAGAAGCGACACAAAGTATTTATGAGTTTCTGGAAGAAGGAAACTTTGAAAGCATCATTTACCATGGCGGAATGGAACAAGAAGAACGTGAACGTGCTTTAATAAAATTTAGAAATGGTAGTTCGCATACTTTAATTTGTACAGATTTAGGATCACGCGGTTTAGACATTCCTGAAATTCAACATGTTGTGCATTTTCAATACCCAAATAGCGAAGAAGCATTTATTCATCGCAATGGTAGAACTGCTCGTATGAAAGCGAATGGGGCTTCCTACCTTTTAATGGACAAAGCAGAAACTCTTCCTTCCTATTTGTCAGCTAAATTTCAAGAATATAAATTGCCCGATCAAATTCCTTATCCAACTGAAAGTGAATGGGCCACTTTGTATTTTAGTGGTGGTAAAAAAGATAAAATCAATAAAATTGATTTTGTTGGATTCTTAGGGCAAAAAGGACAATTAGCTAAAGAAGAAATTGGTATAATAACAGTTTTAGACTTTAGTTCTTATGTAGCTGTAAAACGATCAAAAGTAAAATCACTTTTAAGAACCATACAAAGCGAAAAAATAAAAGGTAAAAAACTAAAAATTGCTGTTTCAAAATAAAGTGTAATTTTAAAAAAAAAATCAATGAAAAATTTTAAACTTTTCACATTTCTAGTCGTGATTTCATTCCTGCTTTTTGCATGTAAAAAAGAGGATGAAAATCCCAATGTTGCAGAAACAGGGACAGTAAAATTAATAATGACACACCGCTGGGACGCAACAAATACAACGAATTTCTTGTTGGATTTACCACTTGTTCACCCTGTAACAAATGATACGTTGACGTTTACAACTTTCAACTATTATTTAACGAATGTTAAGTTAAAAAAAGCAGATGGTACATGGTGGGTTCATCCAGAAAGTTATTTTTTAATAAATTTAAGTGATCCAACATCTTATGAATTAGCTATTCCTAATGTTCCAATTGGTAATTATTCCGCCATGGAATATACGCTAGGTGTAGATAGTTTACGCAATGTTTCAGGTGCACAAGGTGGAGCATTATCAATTTCTAACAACATGTTTTGGAGTTGGAATACGGGTTATATTATGACAAAAGCAGAAGGAATTTCTAACAATTCAAGTTCTGGCTCTTTCTCCTTTCATTTAGCTGGATTTGAAGGGCCTGATAATGTTGTTACAAAAAGAACATTTGACTTTATAACACAAATCCCATTAACTGTGAAAAATGGTAAAGTAATAGAAGTTCATTACACTGTAAATCCGATGCATTTGTGGGATAATTCGCCTTCAGTGAGTGTTTTGAATAACATAGCAACAACTGGAACAGAAGCGAAGACAATGGCCTTGGCATTTTACAATTCAATTGTTTTTGATCACTTTCACGAATAAAAGATTATGAAGTACGCTAGTTTATTATTGATCGCTTTCAGTTTTTTGGTTTTCTTTTCGTGTAAAAAAGAAAGCACTAATCCAACTGTAACACCTTTGGCATTTGTTAAACCTGCACATTTTCCAGCACCCAATTATTCGTTTGTTGGAAATGAAGTCACACAAGATAAATTTGATTTAGGTAAACAATTATTTTACGACCCAATTTTATCACTTGATAATACTGTTTCTTGCGCTAAATGTCATGACCAAGCGCATGCATTTTCTGATCACAATATAAAATTCAGCAACGGTGTTGGTGGAACATTGGGTCAACGTAATTCCCCTGCATTATCGAATTTGGCATGGTATCCTAATTTTATGTGGGATGGAGGGATAAATCATATTGAAGTATTTTCAGTTGGACCTATCACAAATCAATTGGAAATGAAAGAGACAATAGCGAATGTGGTGGCGAAATTAAATGCTTCGACCAATTACAAAAACAAATTCAAAAAAGCCTATAATATTGATGTAATAACAGATCAATATATGTTGAAAGCACTTGCTCAATTTATGGGTATGTTGGTTTCTTCTGATTCGAAATACGACCGTGTTTATACTGGAAAAACTACTTTTACAGCAAGTGAAGAGAACGGATACACTTTGTTTAAAACCAATTGTGTAAGCTGCCATTTAGAGCCATTAACAACAGATTTTTCATTTAGAAACAATGGAATTGATGAACAATTTACGGATTTAGGTCGCGGTCACATTACTCAAAACGCATCAGATAATGGTAAATTCCGTGTTCCTAATTTGAGAAACATTGCAATTACCTATCCATACATGCACGATGGTCGATTCTTTACATTAGCTCAAGTTATTGATCATTATAGCAATGGAATAAAACAAAGTGCGACAATTGACCCAATTTTTCAAAATACTACTGGTTTTAATTTTAGTCCAACTGAGAAACTGGATTTAATAGCATTTTTGAAAACGCTCACTGACAATACATATTTAGCAAATCCGCTTTATCAGAAATAAAAAAAGGCGATACAAGATCGCCTTTAATACGTTGTGAACTACTATTTTACTTAACTAAAGTAATTGCATCAGCACGAAAATTCATTTCAAATTTCGGAGCAGTAATTTTTCATAGAATTTCTTTTTAATTATTGTTTGTACCCAATAAACACATCTGCCATTTTAGGGCCAAAAGTATTGTAGGTTATTAATTTTCTGTACCAATAGATAATGACTATTTTTTTGGTTTTGGGATAATACCTACATCGTGTGAAATTTTTAAAATTCATTTCAGCTGTATAAGTAGATGGGTATTCATTTGTCATCAAAATATACTTATAATCACCAAAACAATACCACATGTGGTTATAAGGTAATTGTGGAGGTGATTCATAGTAACTGCAAACTGTAGAATTTGTTGTACCAACAAACGATTGCCACCCTGTATTTCCATTTGGTAAGTTATAAATTCCTTTATAAACTGAATAATGTCCTGTATTTGGCTCATAACCCAATTCATTGAAACGAGAAGTATCCATTTTAATGGTAAATTGCTCTGCAGGGTTGGAAAGGCTGTATCCTTTGTATTCGCCAAAGAGCGGATGCGGCTCAACGTTGTCCACAGTTAAATACCGCACAACAGTATCAATGCCATCGTCATTTGGAAAACAATATTTATTGGGTGCTTTGTGTACAATTAATCGCACAGGTATTGTCCCTACACGGTAAGAAAATAGCAACGAAAATTCCTTGCCAGTTTTTACTATACCATTGTTTCCAATTTGCCATTCATAGCTTGCTCCAGCTAAATTTGCTTTAAAATAAACGTATGTATAAGTATCTCTATCGTAATTAGCAGGATTACCATCTTTGTAATCAACATCCATTACTACCGTATCCAAGTCTATAAATTCATCCCCATAAATTTCTCCCATCATAAAATCGGCAGAAACAGGTTTTTCTTTGGCACAATTATAACCTCCAGTGCTGGAGAAGTCATCTTTTTTACAGCTAACTGCAATAAAAAAGAAAAGGATGTAGATTAGTTTTTTCATAATTTCCTTTTAACTATTATTGTTTGTACCCAATAAACACATCTGCCATTTTAGGGCCAAAAGTATTGTAGTTTATTAATTTTCTGTACCAATAGATAATGACTATTTTTTTGGTTTTGGGATAATACCTACATCGTGTATAATATTTAAAATTCATTTCATCACTATTAGTTAAGGGATAATTGTCTGATTCTAATATGTATTTGTAATTTCCAAAACAACTATATGCATGATCATACGGCAATTGATCTGGTTCAGGATAAAAATCACATTTTACTGAATTTGTACCGCCTCCAAATTTCTGCCAACCCGAATTCCCATTTGGCAAGTTATAGATGCCATCATGGTATACATAATTACCTGTATTTGGGTCAAAGCCAATTTGATTAAAACGTGTAGTGTCTATTTTTATAGTAAATTGCTCTGATGGGTTGGAAAGACTGTACCCTTTGTATTCCCCAAAAAGTGGATGTGGTTCTACGTTGTCCACCGTTAAATATCGCACTATAGTATCAATACCATCGTCATTTGGGAAACAATATTTATTAGGTGCTTTGTGTACAATTAGACGAACAGGTATAGTCCCAACACGGTTGGAAAACAGCAACGAAAATTCTTTGCTTGTTTTTACAGTTCCATTGTTTCCAACTTGCCATTCATAACTTGCTCCTGCTAAATTTGCTTTAAAATGAACTGTTCTATAGGTATCTCTAATGAAATTAGCAGGATTTCCATCATTGTAATCAACATCCATCACTACAGTATCTAAGTCTATAAATTCATCCCCATAGATTTCTCCCATCATAAAATCGGCTGAAACAGGTTTTTCTTTGGCACAATTATAACCTCCAGTACTGGAGAAATCATCTTTTTTACAGCTAACTGCAATAAAAAAGAAAAGGATGTAAATTAGTTTTTTCATGGTTTTTCGATTTTTGAGATGTTTCTATAAAATCAAAAGCTTAATATAGGTGTACCTTTAAAATTTCTGTTTATCTTCAAAAATAACGAAAAAAATACAAAGCTGTTAACTAGAAGAGAAATTTTAGAACTTGTTCTAGTTTTTTTCCAAAAAAAAGTTGTTATTTTGCTAAAGAATAGTTATTTACGCTAATTTTTAAAACAATAAGCTTCAGCCAAACAATGAAAGCATCGAAACATAAAAAATATTGGTGGAACAAATCACTGTTGATGGTGCTTTTTTTAGGCGTGTTTTTTACTACTTCTAAAACTCTTCATTGCCAACAAAATCTAATTTTAAACCCTTCTGTTGAAGATGTAAATCACATTCCTAATAATTTGGGTGACTATATTGATGGAAATTACCCTGATTATTTATTTAGAAGTAACGTATCTAATTGGTGGATACCTTACATAGGTTCAATAGAACATCATTGGACAACTGATGTATACTCTCTACTTTCAGATTCAAAAGTAGATTGTTCAGCGCCCAATAGTTTTGCAGGTTTTCAACAACCCAAAAATGGGAACAATTATCTAGGATTAAATTTATTAGGCTGGAATGCAATTGTTAACAATTATTATGAAATGTACGAAGATTATGCAGCAGGAAAATTTTCTGAGTCGTTGCAAAAAGATAGTCTTTATGAATTTTCGTGTTACATGAGCAAAGCCGATACAATTTCTGTGTTCTCTACTAATGCTTTTGATGTGGTCATTACCTATGATACCATTTTGGATGTTACGCGCTTAGCTGATTTTGGCTATAAAATATACTCAGAAGAAGAGATTTTTAGGGATTCTGTCAATTGGGTGTTGGTAAAAGCGTGTTTCAAGGCACAAGGAGGTGAAAAAGGTTTTGCCATTGGAAATTTTCATCAAAGCTCTGAAATATTAAAAGACCATCTTCCAAATATTGGAGATTGGGGAGAATTAGATTACCGTTTCTTCGATGAGTTCTCCTTAAAGGCCTGCCCTACTTGTTGCCCAGATCAGTTTCCTTTTGAGGAGCACATTAATGTTACTTCCAACCCAGGAACGAGTACTGCACCTATATCTTTAGAGGTTTTTGCAAAAGGCCCAACAAAAGTGAGGGTTTTTGATGCAATGGGTCGTGTGGTTTTTGAGCATGCTTTTTCATCCAACCAAGAAAAGATATTTTTGCCTCTTTTTGCTAAAGGCATGTACCAGTATGCATTAATTAATGAAAATGGTATTTGTGATAGTGGGAAAGTGATGATGTGGGAATGAATTATAGGCATTAGTTGTTAGTTAATTAGGCATTAGTTTTAGATTGCAAAGGAATATTAATCTTGTCATTTGGGGTTGAAAAGAACTATAGATGTTAAAGTATAGGCTGATGGAAGAATTGGATGTAAGGGTGTGCTGAGAATTATTTTAGTTCTTGTAAATTGAATAGGGTTGGTTTTATTTGAATTGAACCTATGAAGTTTAGGAGGTAAAGTGATTATTACCTTTTCGAATATAATTATTGTTTCTTGAATCAAAATAATACCAATTTATTTTTTAAAAGGAAGTGGTTTATTTATCAAATTCCTTTTTCTCATTCTATTACGATAAGTTGAAATATTCTTCGATTCTTTTAATTTATTACTTTCAAATTCACGCTCTCATTTATTAATTAATACCATAATTCGTAGTTTATTTTAAGCTATCGAAAATTTGATTCCAGTTTTTTTTTAAAAAATCTAATCCATTCGTATTTGGTCACATAATGATTAGAAATAAAAAAAGGCGATACAAGATCGCCTTAAATACTTTGTGAACTATTGTTTTACTTTACTAAAGTAATTGCATCAGCACGAAAATTCATTTCAAATTTCGGAGCGGTAATTTTTTGGATCTCTTCTTTTGATTTTCCTGCATCTTCGGCGAAATGCTGTAACATTTCAACTGAAACAGTATCCATAAAGATGATGCCGTGCATAAATGCTTTTGTGCCACTTGGTGTTGTTGGTGGAATGGTAAAATGATCTTTAAAACGAACCATGATTGATTTGTTGTTACCGTTATCAATCGTTACCCAACATCCAGCTTTCAAGCAAACAGATTGCAATGGTGAATACACAGTTACTTCTGTTGTATTAAATTTATTTGCTTCAAATTTTTTCCACATTTCAGCTGAAGAAATTGCTTTCGTCGGATCAACTTTTACAGGTCCATAGCTTTTCGCTAATTTAACTTTGTTTCCCCCTAAATCTAGTGCTGAATTTGTTGCACAAGCACCAATAATAAATGAAGTGAATGCAAAAATGATAAATTTATTTCTCATACTTTTTTTTACAAATATACGAGATTTGAATTTCTTAGGCATAAAAAAAGGTCGCATTGAGCGACCTCCTATCAATATTATTGTTACTTACTGTAAAAATGCTGTGTAAAATTCATCCATTTTCATTGCAACTCCTTCAACATTGTATGAATTGATTCCACATGAAGAAATGAAGCGCGTGATAATTCTTCTGCTAGTAGCATCATTCGTTAACATGGTGATTTTTGCTTCACTTTTAGATTTATTAAAATCAACTTTAAAATAATTCACATAGTAAGATGCGTTTTTAGTAACATCTTCAACAGAAACTGATGTAGGTAATTTAAAAACATACAATCCTGTTGATTTAGCTGTTGCCAATTCAGATTTTGATTGTGTCGTTACAGATTTTACTTCTTGTGAAAAAGATACCGCAGTGAATGAAAATGCAGCGAAAATTGTTAAAAATAATGTTTTCATAGTTTTTAATTTTTAATTAGACGCTTACTTAATACTAATAGTTGTATGGAAGTTTAAACGAATAATAGTGCTAATCTACAATTTTTTTATCAAATTTGTTTTTATATGCAAAAACTTTTATCATTTTTTTCAGAAAACACAATTGAAGCTGGTTGCGACGAGGCAGGAAGGGGATGTTTAGCAGGTCCAGTGGTTGCAGCAGCAGTCATTTTACCAGCCGATTTTTACCATCCAATGCTCAATGATTCGAAACAATTAAGTGAAAAAAAGAGAAAAGAATTGCGTCCAATTATTGAAGCAGCAGCTATTTCATATGCAGTTGGTAGTGTAGATAATCATGAAATTGATGAAATCAACATTTTAAATGCAAGTTTTTTAGCCATGCATCGAGCAATTGATCAATTATCAAACGTTCCTGAATTGTTGTTAATTGATGGAAATCGGTTTAAAAAATATGGTGAAATTCAGCATGAATGCATTATCAAAGGTGATGGAAAATATTTGAGTATTGCAGCCGCATCTGTTTTAGCAAAAACGTATCGTGATGATATAATGGAAGAATATGACCTTCAATTTCCAGCTTACAATTGGAAAAAAAACAAAGGTTACCCAACCAAAGAACACCGCAATGCTATTTTAACTCATGGAGCAACAAATTTACACCGTAAATCTTTTACCTTGTTAAGTCCCGAACAACTCAGTCTGTTTTAAGTAAACATTTCGTTGTTCATTTTAAACCCAATTACTTCTTTTTTGCGCTTTTAAATCTACTATTTTTGATAAAATTGATTTTATTATGTTTGCACGTTATTTTTTCTTGATTCTTGGAGTTATAAGTTTAGGTTGGATTGGTTATGTATCACTTGATTTAATTGATAAAAATGAAACATTATCTGCTGAACAATTATTTGGAAAAGAAGACCAAAAAATTATAATCATTCAACGGGTAGATGAGGTTTCCAATCTTGATTCTATATTTAAAATTCCGCTATCTATAAAGAATTTTTATCAAACAATTTCAACAAATTTGCCGACAGGATCAACCCTTTATATTAGCCAAAACAGATCTCATTTTTTAATTGATGCGCAACAATTTTGGACAATTCAAAACGTCAAAAAATTAATTCAAGCATCGGAAGAAAAGATCATCTCTAGTCAAAATTCCTCAGGAAAAACAAGCCACTTTTCATTTGAATTTCACAAAGGGAAAATCCATTTTTTTAAAGAAAAAAGCGCTACAAATTCAGTAAAAAACTGGGGGGATTTTGATAAAAAATCAAGTGCAGTGATTATCGACTTTAGTGCTGCATCTCCAAAACAAACAGAATTATACTTAACAAAAGGGAATCAATTTGCCTACAAAACAAAAACAATTACCCATTTTAAATGCAACCAAATTAACGACAAAGAACTCTTTAGTTCGATTTTGCCCTTATCATTTAAAAATTACCATTTTTACGAGAAAGAATATTTTAAAACAATTGACAAGACTTTTGCGAATAGTATTTTTTCAAAATGGATGGATAAAGGCTTTGTAAGTATCAGCTATAAAGGGAATTTGGTATTGGTAAGTGATTATAAAATTGGACAAAATCCAATTGAAAACTTAGAAGAACTTACCAATTTTGAAGGCAACACCATTAATGATGAAGGTTTCTTTAAAGGCATCAAACTTTCGTCTACGTTTCCATTTAAAAATGGATTTTATGTCTTCAACCTTAATGATGCAGTTGTAATTAGTGCAACAAAAACAATTTGTGAAGACATTGTGGCCTTAAACAAAATAGGAAAAACATTAGCTACAGAACAAGAGCTATTGCAAACAGTGTATGGCGATATGCCAAGAGATGTAACAGAGCGATTTAGTAATTCTAAGGTGAAATACACTAAATCAATCTACAACAATCAATTATTTGAAACACATTTGCTTCATAGAAATTTAGTTGCGACTTCTGATACTTCTGATTTAACTGGCATAAAACCATCAACAATAAAATCAATTTCTATGGCTGTTCAAGGAGAAATTGTTGACTTTAAAGTGCTGGAAGGTAAAGGAAATGTTGCTGTGATTACCAACCATAATCAATTCTATTACTTTTCTGGAGGAAATTTAAGTTGGAAAAAAGTAATTAGCGGAAAAATTATGAAAGAAATTGTTTACTCGAAAGAAAACGATGCTTTTGTAATAACTAGCGATAAAGCTATTCAACTAATTGCTAAAAACGGAACAGAACTTTTAAAAAGTCAAGATGATTTAAGTGAAAAAGCAGCCACACAAGCTGGAACAGTAGTAACTTCTAAAGGGCAACTTCATTTAATTTACCCTACACAAAATGGGCAATTGATTGTTTTAAATGCAAAAGGCAAGCAAGCATTTAAATTGAAAGGATTAACAGATTGCACCAAACCTCTATTGGCTTGGAGAAGCTCCAATAAACAGTTAGTAGCGGTTCAAAATGGACAACAACTAAAAATTATTGATATCGATCGAAAACAAGCCTTAAGAACAATACCAGTTTCATCAAAAGCAATAGCAAAGATTATTGACAATGAATTACTAATCTTTAATAGTGATGGGAATAATCTTACACTTATCAACCAGAAAGGTGGTGTTGTAAGTAAAAATTCGATGATAAATGGGTCGATTTTTGTTTCTGAAGGACCATCAGACCTATCTTTGAGTGTTTTACAAAATCATACCATTCAAGGAATCACAAAAGATGGAGCGAATCCTTATCAACTAAAAAGCAACATATCTTCAATTGATTGGGTTAGTTATTCCAAACAGAATGGAAAAACAATTTTTGCTGTTGTAGATGGATTAGATAACAACATTGTTTTATACAACGGAAAAGGCGAAATCATTTCGAAAGAACAAATCGAAGGCTCAAAAAAATGCGTGTTAAAACAAGAAGGAAACCAATTGATTGTTTCCACAATTGTCGATAATTTTATTGTACAATATAGAATAAACCAATGATTCACCTATCCAAAAAATGGCGGTACCTGCTGAGCATTCTTTCAGGTATTTTAATGGTTTTATCATTTCCATTTACTGGAAGCTTATCCTTGTTGGCATTTGTTGCATGGATACCTTTGTTACTGATTGAAAAGAATACTATTAGTTTTAGACACCGTTCAGGTCGCATTTTTGTACATGCATACCTTACATTTTTAATCTATAACATAGGAACAACTTGGTGGATTTGGAATGCAAGTGTTGGCGGTGCAATTTTAGCATTTGTATTAAATTCACTTTTAATGGCCATTGCTTTTTATGTGTTTCACAAAATCAATAAAAAAATAGGTCCAAAATTTAGTCTTTTAACACTGTTAACCTGCTGGATTGGCTTTGAATATTTACACCATAATTGGGAATTATCATGGCCATGGTTAACACTTGGGAATGCGTTTTCAATTCGCCCGTCATGGATACAATGGTATTCTTTTACGGGAGTTTTAGGTGGAAGTAGTTGGATCTTACTAGTCAATTATTTTGGTGCGAAACTTTTGCAACATACATTTATAGCGCACAAAAAATGGCAGTGGAATAAGCGAACAAATTTCTTCCTTTTGGGTAGTTTTGGTTTGCCTTTATTTGTATCAATGGCTCTGTTTCATAATTATAAAGAACTTAAAAATCCACTTGAAATTGTTGTCATTCAACCCAATATTGATCCGTATGACGAAAAATTCACAATTCCTCTTGAAGATCAACTTCAAAAGATTTTAGCATTGGGTCAATCAAAAATAACACCTTCAACTGCTTTAATATTAGCGCCCGAAACTGCAATAAGTGAAGCATTTTATGAAAATGACTTTGGCCAATCTTCGTTGCACCACTTCTTGCAAAACAAATTGATCAATTGGCACAATAAATCGTTGTACATTGGTGCATCGACTTATAAATTATTTCCAATAAAAAATTCGAGGGCATCTATTCCACTCGAAGGAGGACCTGGATTTTATGAAAATTACAACAGTTCGCTTTTAATGAATGGAAATAAAAATTATGATTTTGTTCACAAATCCAAATTAGTTTTAGGTGTAGAAAAAATCCCTTTTTCAAATTGGTTACCTTTTTTAGAATCCTTATCCATTCAAAATGGTGGTACTTCAGGAACTCTAGGAATTGAAAACAGCCCTAAAATACTGCGTGCTGCTAACGTTAGTTTTGCCCCATTAATTTGTTACGAATCAATCTATGGCGAATTTAATGCAGAACAATGCCGAAAAGGAGCTGAAATCATTTGTGTTATTACCAATGATGGTTGGTGGGGCGACACACCAGGTTACAAGCAACATGCAAGTTTTGCAGCAATTAGAGCCATTGAAAATAGAAGAAGTGTTGCACGATCGGCAAATACTGGAATTAGTTGTTATTTCAACCAACGAGGTGAACGAATTACGGCAAGTAAGTGGTGTGAACCAACTGCATTACGTCAAGAACTTAATCGCAATAAAGCACAAAGTTTTTATACCAAAAACGGTGATTACTTAGGAAAATTAAGTTTACTTATTGTGAGTATCTTAGCAATTTATAGCTTATTTACGCGTCCCAAAAAAATGATTTAATTACACCAATTGAATACCTGCGTAATTTTGAGGCGTAATGGCTTTTAATTCAACTTTTAAGGCATCTGAAACAGGAAGTTCATCAATAAAAGCGTGAACTGACTCTTTCGTAGTTGCTTCATTTTTACGTGTTAAGCCTTTCAAAGCTTCGTAAGGTTTCGGGAAACCTTCTCTTCTTAAAATCGTTTGGATTGCTTCAGCAACAACTGCCCAATTCTTTTCTAAATCCAATTCAAAAGCTACTTCATTTAACACCAATTTATCCAAACCAACTAAGGTAGATTTCAAGGCAATAAATGTGTGAGCAACTGGCATACCAATCGTTCTTAAAACCGTAGAATCAGTTAAGTCTCTTTGTAAACGAGAAACCGGCAATTTAGCAGATAAATGTTCGTATAAAGCATTGGCAATTCCAATATTCCCTTCTGAATTTTCAAAATCAATTGGATTTACTTTATGAGGCATAGCAGAAGAACCAATTTCACCTTCTTTTAATTTCTGTTTGAAATAATCCATAGAAATATAGGTCCACATATCGCGGTCTAGATCCAACACAATTGTATTGATGCGTTTCATCGTATCAAAAAGTGCCGCTAAATTGTCATAATGCTCAATTTGTGTCGTTGTTTGACTTCTATTCAATCCTAAATTTTGATTAACAAAATCATTCGCAAAAGCAACCCAATCATGAGTAGGGAAAGCTACATGATGTGCATTAAAGTTACCTGTTGCACCACCAAATTTCGCTGAAAAAGGAACGCTTTTCAATTGATTCAATTGGATTGTTAATCGCTCTGAAAAAACTTTAATTTCTTTCCCTAAACGCGTTGGAGAAGCCGGTTGCCCGTGTGTTTTCGCCAACATTGGAATGTCTTTCCAAGTATGCTGTAAACTTTCCAATTTTGCAATCAATCGTTCAACTAAAGGAATGTATTGTTCGTTTAAGGCTTCTTTTAAAGATAATGGAATTGATGTGTTGTTAATGTCTTGTGAAGTCAATCCAAAATGAACGAACTCCAAATATTGATCTAAACCTAACCCAATTAATTTATCTTTCAAAAAATACTCTACCGCTTTCACGTCGTGGTTGGTTACTTTTTCAGTATCCTTTATCCAAT
>JAHEIL010000035.1 GCA_024639405.1 Crocinitomicaceae bacterium
CAATTGGGCAATTATATAAATTTTCAAACCCACCATTAGGTACCAAGTTTTGTTGCGCGTTCAAAGACGAGAACACACAGAAGAAAAACACACAAACACTATAAAAAACGGGTTTTAACATCCATAAGATTTGTTAATAATTTGTTCTTTCAATGCATTCAACGAAGCCAAATGCAGGTGGCTTGCTTTTATGTTATGCTGCACAACAAAAACGCAGTAGAGTGGTTGGTTTCTTTTGTCACAATAATTAATATTAGTTATACCGAATGTACACTTTTTTTCATTACAAATAAAAGAAAGCGGTTAATTTATTTAAACTTGAATATGTAAGGCAGAATAAGCACCTTTTGTGTTAAAAAAAGTACCGTTTTGCACTTCCTGCCCAAGGAGTAAATACCCTGAGGTGTTGATGTTAGTCGCTGCTGCTCCATACGTAAAACCATCAATGGCGTATTGGTTGGTTCCGCTGGTGTAGTTGCCATTGAGTTTCATGCGGTTTGTGCCAACTGTTTTGAAAAGAAGCGGGTTGAAGCCGCTACCGTTATCCCAACCTAGGTATCTTCCTGCAGCGAAATTATTATTAGCTGCAACACCGTTTGTTGCCTGTGCAACAGATTTTAGACTCCAACTGAATGTCAGAATGATTAAAGTTAAATAGTGTATTGTTTTCATTTTGATAAAGTATTACCTTACCAAGGTTAAAAAACCGCTTTTTGTAATGTTGTTTTTCAGCTTTAAACTGAAATAATAAACCCCTTCTGTGCAGTTCTCGCCATTGTGCTTGCCGTCCCATGCTACCTTTGTTTCTGTGTGATAAACTGCTGTTCCCCAACGGTTGTAAATTTTTGCCTCATCATAGTAAAAGCTTTCAATCGTGAAAAGGTCATTTACCCCATCGCTGTTTGGACTAAAAATATTGGTGTATTCAAAAGGGGCTGTTTCCACTAATGACACATCGTCAATATACATCATTACAGATGCTCCCTTCATGCCTTGTCCTGAAATAATTGTTCCATTGTAATCTGTATTTTGTAAAATATACAAAGGAGTAAAAGTCCCAATGGTGAGGTAATTTTCAGTGCCATTTGCTTGAAAGGAATAATTTAATTCATACCATGAATTGGTGTCGCAAAAAAACTGCGTTAAATCACTTTGAAATTGTGGTGCTTCTGGAATGACGTAATCATTGTTTATGTTTAACGGATTAGCAGTAAATAACGCCCCAATGGAATTAGGACATTCAATCAAGGGATTGTGAACATAAAATTTCAAATGATAATACGCACCTGCTTCAAGCGTTTGCTTGAGTTGCACTTGAATGTATTCAGCATATGTTAGAGAACTGTCAAAATCTTGCGCAAAGATAAAACCCGCATACGCATTACCTTCTTTTGCGGCTTGGTTGCCGTATCTATTTTCAGGAACACTTGCAAAATATAAATTTAAAAAAGAATCAAACTCGGTGCTGCATGCATTAAAATAATCTGAAGTGCCTTGTGTGGGCATTGTCCAGTATTTACAGGCATCGATTAAATAACCTTGAGCAGTACTTGGGCAATGGTAATATTCTTCAAACCCACCATTAGGTACCAAGTTTTGTTGCGCGTTCAAAGACGAGAACACACAGAAGAAAAACACACAAACACTATAAAAAACGGGTTTTAACATCCATAAGATTTGTTAATAATTTGTTCTTTCAATGCATTCAACGAAGCCAAATGCAGGTGGCTTGCTTTTTATGTTATGCTACACAACAAAAACGCAGTAGAGTGGTTGGTTTCTTTTGTCACAATAAATAATATTAGTTGCTTAAACTTACTCTTTTTATATGAAAATTCAAAAATTTATGGGTAGTAGTTGAAAGTTTTGATAGTAAACTTATTTTACAATAAAATGACAATTAAATTTTGGTGAAATATTCCATTCTTATCCAGACACGATTATGGACAGTTCAAAGATTTGGAAATCAATAATTTATATTGAATAAGTTAAGTACCTCGATTGTAGACAGTTTTTAGCTAATCTTTCTATGAGAAAGACACGATTGTAGACCGAACAAAATAGAGTTAATCATGTATTTAGCTAATTACTTATTAAGTTGGACGATTGTGAAATATTTTTTTTGCAAAAAAAGGACTCATTTGAGTCCTTTCTATTATTTAAAGCGATTTATTCTTCGTCTTCTTCTTCATCGGCATCAGTATCTGGTTGATCGTAAGAATCATCTTCCTCATCATCATCTGAATCGATGTCTTCGTCTTTTACATCTACCTCATCAAAATCTTCTTCTTCTTCAACGGCAACAGCTTTCGGAGTTATTTTGTTGATTTTAACTAAGTAAATAACTTCATCTGTTTCCCAAATTAAAGCATCTAATACTTCACCTGTAGGTGTTGTAATAGAAGTTAAATGATTAATGTAACCATCTGGAAAATCTTTCAGAATTTGCTTCTTTTGATCGATCGTTAATTTATCGTAACTAATAATTGACCTTCTTTTTGACATGTGCGCTTATATTTCTAATTTAACAATTCTATGCGTTGGTATTACCACATTTTGTTTTAAAACGATGGCTTCTTCTGTTACTGCCCAAATCGTAGTTTCAACTACTTTTTTGGCTGTATCGTCTTCAAAATAAATTCGGACTTTTTGGTGTTCTAAATTACCCAAAGCTATCGATCGAGCTAAACCTGTTCTCAATTCTGCTTTTTCTAAATCAGTTAACACAACCCCTTCGTGTGGAAAATGAAAATCTGCAATCTGCTCTTTTTCTACTACTGTAAAACCACTGTCCATTTTTCCAATTTTTAGCAAAATTAAATCAAAAGATAAACTAAACTAATTTTTAGCAAAAATTATAACTTTTTTTTTTCAAGAGTCGATTTTTAATAACTAATTTTTTCATTGATAATTCAATCAATGCTATTGTTATAGCCATTCATGTAAGTTATTCAATTCGCTGCAAATAACAAAATTTACAAAACAATATTTACAATCTTCCCTGGAATTACGATTACTTTTTTAGGTGTTTTACCTTCCAACCATTTTTGCGCATCGGAATTTGCCAAAACAGCAACCTCTACTTCTTGTGCATTCAAAGCTGTAGGCAATTCTATTTTCAAGCGCATTTTTCCATTAAAGGAAATAGGATACGCATGATTCGCTTCTACCAATTGACTTTCATCAAATTTAGGGAATGTAGCGAAATTAATTGTCCCCGCTTCGTTGCCTAGTTTCACCCACAACTCTTCGCAAATATGCGGTGCATAAGGTGAAAGCAGAATGATTACATCTTCTAAAATTGCTTTACTATTGCATTTTTGTTCTGTTAACTCGTTGACACAAATCATACAATTAGAAACACCCGTATTGAATGAAAAACGATCTAAATCATCCGTCATTTTTTTGATGGTACGATGCAAAGTTTTCAATGATTCTTTGGAAGCATTTTCTGTTGAAATAGCTACATTTCCTTCTGCATCGTGGAATAAACGCCACAATTTTCGCAAGAAATTATGAACACCATTGATTCCTTTGGTATCCCATGGTTTACTTTGCTCCAACGGACCTAAGAACATTTCATACATGCGCAAGGTATCAGCTCCAAACTTTTCTACGAGTTCGTCAGGTGTTTGAACATTATACTTCGACTTCGACATTTTTTCGACTTCAGAACCGCAGCTATAAGACCCATCTTCTTCACAAATAAATTCAGCATTCGCAAACTCTGAACGCCACATTTTAAATCCTTCAACGTCTAATTTATCATTGTCAACCAAAGAAATATCAGCATGTAGTGCCTGAAAATCAAGAATAAACTCTAAGTTTTTATTATACTTATTGAGTATATCTTGGACTTTACTTCTTAATATTGAATTTGTTTTAAAGTCATTTAAATAACTAGAACTTATAAAAATATGTGGATTTGCATTTTCTATAATCTGACCTGAAGGTACCGTAATATAATTAAGTCGATACACAAAACTACTTCTTCCCAAAATCATTCCTTGATTGATCATTTTAGCAAAAGGCTCATCAAACGAAATGTACCCTTGGTCGAACAAGAATTTCGTCCAGAAACGCGCATACAACAAATGTCCTGTTGCATGTTCAGAGCCACCGATGTATAAATCCACTTGTTTCCAGTAATCTGCTTTTTCTTTCGATACAAATTCCGCTTGATTTGTTGGGTCCATGTAACGCAAGAAATACCAAGAACTTCCCGCCCAACCTGGCATGGTGTTGTAATCCATGCGATCGCCTTGGAATTGTTCTTTCCACGCTTCTTTTGTTGCGCGTGCCAAAGGTGGTTCACCTGCTTCAGTCGGTAAATATTTGTCTACTTCCGGCAAACGAATCGGTAATTGATCATCGTTTACCAAATGTGGGATTTCATTTTCAAAATATACTGGAAATGGTTCACCCCAATATCGTTGACGACTAAATACCGCATCGCGCAAACGGTAATTTGTTTTTCCTTTCCCTAATCCTTTTTCTTCGATGGCTTCAATCGCTTTTTTCATCGCCGCTTTTGCATCCAATCCGTTCAAGAAATCAGAATTGGCGATGATTGCATCTTTTTCCGTGTAAGCTGCTTCCGAAATAGCAACGTCAGCAAAAATATTTTTAATTTCTAAATTGAAATGTTTTGCGAAATCGTAATCGCGTTGGTCGCCACAAGGAACCGCCATTACAGCGCCTGTTCCATAAGAAGCCAAAACGTAATCACCAATCCAAATTGGCACTTTTTCACCGTTGAATGGATGAATTGCAAACGCACCTGTGAATTGACCAGTAATATTTTTCACGTCAGCTTGACGATCCCGTTCCGATTTAAGTGAGGCTTCTTTTTTGTAATTCGCAACACCTTCAGCATATTCAGGAGTTGTAATTTGATCTACAAATGGATGTTCTGGTGCTAATACCATGAACGAAACGCCAAAAACAGTATCAGGACGCGTTGTAAATACTTCAAGCTGCAATTGGGAAGCTGCAATTTGAAATTGAAGGCTACAGCCAATCGATTTTCCAATCCAGTTACGTTGTTGATCTTTGATTGAATCTGTCCAGTCAATAGTGTCTAAACCCGTTAATAAACGCTCTGCATACGCTTTGATACGCATCGACCATTGGCGCATTAATTTTTGTTCCACGGGATGACCACCACGTTCAGAAACACCATTCACTACTTCGTCATTTGCTAAAACTGTTCCCAAAGCAGGACACCAATTTACCCAACTATCCGCCAAATAAGCCAAGCGGTATTCTTGTAAAACTTCTTCTTTTTTTGGCGTATCAAAAGCGTTCCACTCTTCCGCTGAAAAAAATGTTTCACAATCTGAAACAGCGTTAACCGAGCTATTTCCGTTTACTTCGAAAATTGAAATCAGTTGTGCAATTCGTTCAGCTTTATTTGAATTATTGTCGTAATAGCAATCGAATAATTGTTTAAAAATCCATTGCGTCCATTTGTAATATTCAGGAGAAGATGTGCGCACTTCACGGTCCCAATCAAATGAGAAACCAATTTTATCCAATTGATCGCGGTAACGGGCAATATTTTCTTCTGTTGTAATAGCTGGATGTTGACCCGTTTGAATCGCATATTGCTCAGCTG
>JAHEIL010000010.1:0-106591 GCA_024639405.1 Crocinitomicaceae bacterium
AATTCAAAGGGTTAATTGTAACAGATGCCATGAACATGGGCGGAGTTGCAAGTATTCCAAATTGTGAATTGAAAGCCATTGAAGCTGGTTGCGACATCGCTTTAATGCCTGTTGATGCAAAGAAAGCGCATGCTGACATCATCAAAAAATACAATACAGACCCAACTTTCAAGAAAAAAGTGGATGCATCTGCGAAACGTGTGATTCGTATGAAAATCGCATTGGGTTTATTGAAATAAGATAACATTTTAATCATAAAAAAAGGCAATCAATTGATTGCCTTTTTTTATTTATTCCATATCAACAATTTTCCAATGTTGCAATGTCAAATTTTTTCATTTTTAAGAATGCGGTTACAACACGTTGACCTTTTTCAGGATCTGACATTAATTTGCCGAGTATTGCAGGAACAACTTGCCAAGAAACACCAAATTGATCTTTACACCAACCACATTGTCCCTCTTCTCCTCCATTTGAAGTTAATTGTTTCCAATAACGATCAATTTCATGTTGATCTTCGCAGGTAATTACAAAGGAAACTGCTTCATTAAATTTAAACTGATTCCCACCATTTAATCCCATAAATCGTTGGCCATTGATTTCAAAATTCACTACCATACCTGAATCGTTAAGTATCTTAGAATTTGGAAAGATTGAACAATAAAATGCTGCTGCCTCTTGGGCATTTCCATCAAACCATAAACATGTTTGTAGTGCTTTTGTCATCGTAGTTAATATTTTTTTATTTCACAGTAATGCATTCAGCAACTTCTTTTGCTTTCTCTACTAATTCTTCTACTTTTTCGTTTCCATAGGCCAATGCAACAGCCATTCTTCTGTATGGTCGCGTAGTTGGTTTTCCAAACAATTTAAAATCTGTATTCGGAAATTTAGCAGCGTCATTCATACCATTAAATTCGGGTTGTTGATTGCTTTCAGTTGTTGCTAAAACAACAGCACTTGCTCCGTTACGTTCTAATTTTATAGCTGAAATTGGAATACCTAAAATTGCTCTTGCGTGAAGTTCAAATTCTGAAAAATTTTGTGTTCCAGCCAAAGTTACCATTCCAGTATCGTGTGGACGAGGCGATAATTCTGAAAAATAAGCGCCTTCTTTCGTAATAAAGAATTCAACTCCCCAAATTCCTGCTCCTCCCAATGCCGCGGTTACATTTGCTGCCATTTCTTGCGCTTCAGCTAAATGAACTGGATCCATTGGCATTGGCTGCCAACTTTCTTGGTAATCTCCGCGTTCTTGTCGGTGACCAATTGGTGGACAAAACAACGTTGGACCATCTTTTTGTGTAACTGTCAACAAGGTAATTTCGTAGTCAAAATCAATAAATCCTTCTACAATTACTTCTTTTAAATCACCGCGAGATCCTTCTAGCGCATAATTCCAAGCTTTTTCAATGTCTGCTTCGGATTTTATAACTGATTGACCTTTTCCAGAAGAAGACATCAATGGTTTGACAACACAAGGGATACCTGTAACAGCTACTCCTGCTTTTAATTCTTCGAAAGAAGTTGCATAGCGATACGTTGCAGTTTTGACACCTACTTCAATTGCTGCTAAATCGCGGATGGCTTTTCGATTCATCGTGAAATTGGCTGCTTTAGCACTTGGTACAACTTGAATTCCTTGTGCTTCGTATGCATAAAATCGCTCTGTTCTGATGGCTTCAATTTCAGGAACAATCAAGTCTGGTTGATGTTTTGCAATAATGCGATCTAATGCATCGCCATCTAACATGTCAATCACTTCAAATTCGTGAGCAACTTGCATAGCAGGAGCACCAGCATAACTATCAACTGCTACAACGTATTGTCCCAAACGTTGACAAGCAATAACGAATTCTTTTCCCAATTCGCCAGATCCTAAGAGTACGATTTTCTTTCTCATAGAACAAAGTTAAAATTTCAAAATGAATTTGAAAAAAAAACCTTGTTAAAGCAAAATTATATTATACTTTATTGCTTAAACTCAATAATAATTCCAATCGAAGGTTGTAAAATTCCAGACGTATTTTCAATGAATTTTGTCTTGTAACGAGTAGGATCGTTTGGATCAGTAATTGGGTTTCCAGCAGCATCTTTTTCAACCAATAAAATCGGTGCAACTTTTGTTTTAGCTGCATATGCATTTTGTATGTCCAAATAAAAATTCAAGGTCCATTTTTTTAAATAGTATTTTTTATCAACTCGAATATTCAATTGGTGAAAACTTCCTTCTCGCTCGGTGTTCAATTTTGAATAATCCAACAATCCTCTTCCATTTACGTCCCAAACAGCTTTTAAACTTGAAGTTGCCACATCAATTGGTGTATATGGAGAACCTCCTGAATACAACCAACGAACACCAACTTCCCAGCCATTTTTAAAGCGTTTACCTCCTGTTAATGAAACAATGTTTTTACTATCCCATGAACTGGCAACATAGTGATCTTGTGCATTCAAAAATTCAGATGTTACAAATGTATAAGCAACAACACCATAAAATCCTTTCACCATTTTTTGTTGGTATAAAAACTCAGTTCCGTATGCTCTTCCTATCGAAACAGATCGAACAGCTTCATTTCCAACAATACCGAAATCAGTCCCCAAATTTGCTAGAGAAATTGAATCATTGATAGAAAATGGATATTTATTGTATTTTTTGTAAAAACCTTCCACAGAAAAACGCGCATTGAATTCTGTTGAGTATGCTGTTCCTAAAACAAAATGATCAGCTGTGATGTATTTTAAATCGTTTTGTTTATTTACTAAATCCCCTGTTGCATTTCTGTAACCTAATATAGTATAAGCTGGTAATTGATTGTATCGGGCTATATTGGCATTGATTGTCCAACTTGGTGTTAACTTATAACTAGCCGAAAACATGGGTGATAATTGATTCAACGGATTTGCCATAGAAGAACTATACGAATTAATATCCGTTCTTAATCCTAATGAAAGATTCATTCTACCATTCAAATATGCTTTAGATACTTGACCAAAAGCAGAAGCTTTACTCATATATAAATTCGATTGATTATCAATTGTAATGACATTTCCTTGAATCGCAATTTTATTATAGTTAGAAGAGAAATAACGCGCATATTCATAACCAACACCAAAATTGAACTTGTAACCGTTTTTAGTAAATTGGTGTTCAAAACGAAACTTATTTTCTGCTTCAAATGAACTGTAATCTAAAATGCGATTGACAGGCGCTTCAATGTTATTAAAATAACGAACAGAAGAATTATTCAACATATTACGACTTGCAACAAAGGTTTGAATTGAATTTTTAGAATAATGCTGCCAATTCATTCCAATGGTATAATTCCATTGTTTTTGAGTTGGAATATTTCCTAAAATAAAATTGTTGTATTCTAATTTTGCTGTATCGGTAATTCCATCGTTTACAGAAGTATTCAAAGCAAAATCGTCAAAAGCTCCTAAACCAATGATTGAAATCTTATTTTTATCATTTGGTCGAATGTTAACTTTAAATTGAGAATCGTTGTAGGTTGGTAAAAAAGGTAATTTTAATGCCGAAAACAAAAACTGTAAATATGAACGACGAATGGAAAAAATAAAATCAGCTTTTTTTCCTAAAGGTCCATCAAAAGTTAAAGCTGCATCACTCGATCCTAAAGCAAAATTGGTAACCAACTTCTCTTTGTTTCCATCTTTTTGATTGAATGAAATAACTGAACTCAATCCATTTGCTCGGTTAGCAGGAAAAGCACCCGAATAAAAATCTACCTCACGAATAAAATTAACATTTAATAATCCTACAGGTCCACCACTACTTCCTTGTGTTGCAAAGTGATTGATGTTTGGAACTTCAATTCCATCTAAGTAAAATTTATTTTCACCAGGTGATCCACCTCGAATGATGATGTCATTTCTAAATGTTGGACGCAATGCAACTCCAGGTAAAGCTTGTAGTACTTTACTCACATCTCTTCCAGCTCCTGGTAAACGTTCAATTTCAGCTGCATTTAATGTTCGCAATGAAACAGGAGATTCTGGATTCTTTTTAAACGGTGATGCTTTAACTTTCACCTCTTGTTGTTGTTTGAATAATGGCTCTAATGTGAAGTTCAATTCAATCGTACGAGTATAAGTTACTGAAATTTCATTTAAAACTTGTTCATCAAAACCTGTTGCTTTCGCTTTAAACGTATATAAACCTGGCAAAATGTTTTCAAATGAAAAAACGCCATTTTTGTCTGTAAAAACAATTTTTTGTAGTTCAACAATGGTTACACTCGCCATTTCAATTGATTCATTTGAAATACTTGAAGCTACTCGACCTTTAACGGTTGTTTGTTGAGCAAATGATTGCATAGAAACTACAATAATTGCTAAAAGACTAAAAATTTTCATATTGTTTAATTATTAAAAAAATGAAACAAAAAAGTAAGGTTTTTGTTTTTTAAATGCAAAAAAAAAGACTACAATCTGTAGTCTTTTAATGTGAATCTATATATTATTCCGTTCGAATCCATTTTTGAGTTCTATACAATATTCCGATATAACCTCTTACGTTTAAGTATTTAGGATTACCTGGTTCTAACCACATTTTTACGGTATATACTTTTCCGATTTCAGGATCTAAAATAGTACCATCTTCCCATTCTTCTCCATCCCAGTTTAATCCTCGTGCAATTTGCATACCTAAAATTGGCTGACCTTTACGATCGTCCGTACATTTTTTACATTTAGGATTGTCTTCACGACCTTCACGTGGATACAAATGAACAATTTTACCGTACAGTTTACCATCCACTTTGTACAATTCAACGATTGATTTTTTCTTGCCAGTTTCATCATCAATTGTAGTCCACTTCCCAACACATGATTGAGAAAACGTCATAAACGAGATAAAAATGCTTGCAATTAATAATGTAATTTTCATATCTATACAATTTTTATTTTTTCAAACATAGTAAATTATTATAGGAATAAAAAATTCTTGAAAATTTCTTTTCCATTTTCTGTTAAAATCGACTCTGGATGAAATTGCACCCCATAAATAGGTTTTGAAGCATGTTGAATCGCCATAATTACATTGTTTTCTGATAGTGCGATTTGTTTCATTTCAGAAACTGTATTTAAAGAAACAGCCCAACTGTGATACAAACCAACTTGAAATTCGGATGGTATGTTTTTAAAAATTGACATTGAATTTGAAATGCTAATCTTTTCTGAAATACCATGTTTCACTTGAACTTGATTGTACAAATCATTTCCATAATACTCAGCTATCCCTTGCATTCCTAAACAAATTCCAAAGATTTTCTTTTTACAAGCATAGTGTTCTAAAACCATGAACATAGAATGCGTTTCTTTAGGCAACCCTGGCCCTGGAGAGAAAACAATTGCATCAAAGGTGTCGATTTCTTCCAATTGAACTAATTTATCTTCTACAATTGTCACTTCTGCTCCACAACTTTCAAGGTAATGTGCTATCAAAAATGTGAAGGAATCGTAAAAATCTATGAGAAGAACTTTCAATTAATTTAGCTTTAATTCTTAAACTTGTACAAAGTTAATGTAAAAATCAAAAAATACATGTTTACTTTTGTGTGATAACTATGAAAAAAGCAATACAAATTCCAGGGGCTCCAGCTCCAATCGGACCATACAGTCAAGCGATATTATCAGATGATACGTTATATGTTAGCGGGCAAATTCCTTTGAATCCATTTACAGGCGAACTCGTATTGGCAACCATCGAAGAAGCGACTCATCAAATTCTTAAGAACATTACAGCTTTGTTAAATGAGGCAAACATGCAACTTTCCGACATCGTTAAATGTTCAATATTTCTTATTAATATGGATGATTTTGCTGCGATGAATGCTGTTTACAGTAGCTATTTTTCAGATTGCCCGCCTGCAAGAGAAACCGTTCAAGTGGTGAAATTACCAATGAATGTATCGATAGAAATATCTTGCATCGCTAAAAAATAAATAAATTGACACAACCCTTTAAATACAAAATAGCTGTCATCATTGTAAATTACAATGTCGAGTTTTTTTTGGAGCAATGTTTGAATTCAGTTCAAAAAGCCTTAGAAAATGTTTCCGGACAGGTTTTTGTAATCGACAATAATTCTATAGATGGTTCGGTTGAAATGGTTGAACGTAAGTTTCCTCAATTTAATTTAATTGCAAATAAAGACAATAAAGGATTTTCAAAGGCAAATAACCAAGGAATTTTATTAGCAGATGCGGAATACATTTTACTCTTAAATCCTGATACGGTAGTTGAAGAAGATACTTTTTCAAAAGTCATTGAATACATGGATGAACATCCAAAAACGGGTGGTTTAGGTGTTAGAATGTTAGATGGAAAAGGTCATTTTTTACCAGAATCAAAACGTGGACTTCCTACTCCAGCTGTTGCTTTCTATAAGATTTTTGGATTATCTAAATTATTTCCAAAATCGAAAAAATTTGGTCAATACCATGCTGGAAATTTAAGTGAATTTGACACCAATAAAATTGACATATTAAGTGGTGCATTCATGTTAATGCGCCGAGAAGCACTGGACAAAGTTGGCTTACTAGATGAAGCATTCTTTATGTATGGAGAAGACATTGATTTGTCATACAGAATTCAACAAGGTGGATATGAAAATGTCTATTTTCCAGAAACAAGAATCATCCATTACAAAGGAGAAAGCACAAAAAAAAGTTCTGTGAATTATGTATTTGTTTTTTACCGAGCGATGATCATTTTTGCTAAAAAACATTTTTCACAAAATAATGCCAAATTATTCTCTTTCTTCATACACTTAGCTATTTATTTTAGAGCATTCTTGGCTATTACGGCTCGTTTCATCAAACATTCATTCTTACCGTTTATTGATTTCAGCATTATTTTAATTGGATTCAATTTACTATCTAATCAATGGAAACATGAAAACATTTTATTTCCAGATAACATTATTCATTATGCATTTCCTGCCTACGCAATAATTTGGGTACTTAGTATTTTATTTCATGGTGGTTATGACGCTCCCTTAAAAATAAAAAAGTTTGTAAAAGGAGATATAATCGGAACATTAATGATACTTGTTGTATACGCCCTTCTTCCAAAATCATGGCAATTTTCACGTTTATTTATATTAATTGCTGCTTTAGGAATTGTGATCTATTATACATTAAGTAGAATCCTGTTACATTTTACGATTGGGAAAAAATACAATTTAGCAAAACGTAAAAACAAAAAATTTGCGATCGTTGGAGGATTAGATGAATTTTTACGTGTAAAAGAAATTTTGAAACAAACCAATGATGAAATCGACGAAATCGTATTTGTTTCAATTGATGAAAAAGAAAAAGAGGCAATTGGCACCTTAAATCAATTGGATCAAATAACCTTTATTCATCAAATCAACGAAATCATTTTTTGTGCAAAAGACACATCTGCTCAATCAATTATCTATTGGATGACCAAAATAAATGCTGAAAAAATAGATTTTAAAATTGCACAACCAGATAGTTTGTCGCTAATTGGAAGTAATTCGATTGAAACAGCTGGTGATTTATATGTGCTCAATATCAATTCCATTACAAAAGACGAAAACATTCGTACCAAAAGAACATTTGATGTTACAGTAAGTCTTTTCTTTTTGTTATTGACTCCTGTTTTTATGGTTTTAGTGAAAAATAAAAAGAAATTCATCTCAAATATGTTTCATGTTTTGGTTGGAAAAAAATCAATCGTAGGTTATGTTGCTTTAACTCAAACTTCCCTTGATTTACCAAAAATTAAACCTGGAATTCTTCACCCAGCAGATGAATTGTCGTTTAACGATGATTCAATAATTGATAAATTAAATCTAATCTATGCACGTGATTATAAATTAGTTAAAGATTTTACAATTCTATCTAAAGCTTACAAAAAATTAGATCGTTAATTCTGCTCTAACTTTATTGTTTAAAATCATTTTTTCAATTACTTTTGCAAGCATAAAATTCATTTAGTAAAAAATGGCACAAATCGAAATCAGACTTCCTAAAATGGGAGAAAGCGTAACAGAAGCTACGATCACAAATTGGTTAAAAAACATTGGCGATTCCGTGGAAATGGATGAACCATTAGTAGAAGTTGCAACCGATAAAGTTGACAATGAATTACCTTCAGAGGCTGCTGGTATTTTGGTGAAATGCCTTTTTGAAAAAGATCAAGTTGCACAAGTTGGCGATGTAATTGCTATAATTTCAACGGATGGCGACGCAGCAGTAGTTGCTTCATCAGAAGAAAAAGTTAGTCCTTCAATTGTTGCAGCTCCTACAACAGAAGTAGAAATCAATGCTACAATAGATGCAGTTGTAGCAACAAATTATGATAACTCAGATAAATTCTATTCTCCTTTAGTTAAAAGTATTGCTGAAAAAGAAGGGATTTCGTTGACAGAATTGGATTCAATTAATGGTACAGGACAAAGTGGACGGGTAACTAAAAAAGATATTTTAGATTACATAGAAACAAGAGGTACGCAACCTAAAGTTGCAAATACTGCAGGAGTTGTAACAATCCAAGACAGTCCAAAAGTTGCTCCTACAATGCCTGCTTCTGAGAATGGCTCAAACTTCTTAGGATCTATCAAAGCGCCAATTGTTGTTCCAAATCCAGGTGATGAAATTATTGAAATGGACCGTATGCGAAAATTAATCGCTGATCACATGGTAATGTCTGTTCATGTTGCACCTCATGTTACATCTTATGTTGAAGCAGATGTAACAGAAATCGTAAACTGGAGAAATAAAGTTAAAAAAGGATTTGTTGCTAGAGAAGGTGAAAACATTACCTTCACTCCTATTATAATTGAAGCAATCGTTAAGGCAATTAAAGATTTCCCAATGATTAATGTTTCAGTTAGTGGCACTTCAATTATTAAACGAAAAGATATCAATATCGGTATGGCAACTGCTTTGCCATCTGGAAACTTGATTGTTCCTGTAATAAAAAATGCTGATCGTATGAATTTAGTTGGATTAACTAAATCTGTGAACGAATTAGCAAACAATGCCCGTAACAACAAGTTAAAACCAGAAGATATCCAAGGAGGAACATTTACTGTAACAAATGTTGGTTCTTTTGGAAATGTAATGGGGACCCCTATCATCAATCAACCACAAGTTGCAATTTTAGCATTAGGTGCGATTCGTAAAGTGCCAGCTGTAATTGAAACACCACATGGAGATTTTATTGGTATTCGACACAAAATGTACTTATCGCATTCATATGACCACCGTGTGGTAGATGGATCTTTAGGAGGTCAATTTGTTAGAAGAGTTGCTGATTACTTAGAACAATTTGACGAAAACAGAGAATTATAATAAAAACAACCAATTTTCATGAAACCACTCAACTTAATTAAAAGTCTAACTTTTATCTTTACTCTATTTGCAACAAATTTCGCATTCAGTCAACGAACTGAAATTGAAATACGTCGTTTAGCTAGAACAGGTTCGGAACAAGAAATCCTCGTCGGATCATCAGAATTATTACAAGAAAATTATTTTTACCTTGCTGAAATACTTATTGATAAGTTATTGACTTACAATCCAACAAGTTGTAACTATAATTACAGAAAAGGATTTGTTCTTTTAGCTTTGAATGAAAATTTTGAAAAGGCAATTGCATTTTTAGAAAAAGCAGTTGAGAATACTGATAAAAATTACGACATGTTTTCTTCAAGTGAAAAAAGTGCTTCAACAGATGCATTATTTCATTTAGCCAAAAGTTATCACATGAACAATCAATTGGATTTAGCAATTCAAACGTATCAACATTTTATTCAAAATTCTGAACGTAAATCTCCATTACTAGTTGAAGCTTCTTTAAAATTAGAACAATGTAAACATGCTAAAACCATTAGCAACAATCCTACTGTGTCAATTTCTGGTATAAGCAACATGCTTAATACAAAAAAATCAGAATATGCTTCAGTTGTTTCTTTTGATGGAAAAACAATATATTTCACCTCTAAGAGACAATGGTTAGACAAAGCCAATGAATCAGATAAAGATGAAAGTACGAACGATTATTTTGAAGACATCTATTTTTGTCAAAAATCGACCGACACCTCATGGAGCAAACCAAAAAAATTGGAGTTTTGTTTACCTGAACGCAATGAAGCTTCCGTAGGAATCACATTAAATGAACGACAACTCTTTATTTACAACGATGTAGTAGGTGAAGGTGATATTTTCGAAACGTCTTTTGAAAATGGAAGTTTTGGAATCCCAAAAACAATAAATGAAGAATCCATCAATACAACATCCTGGGAAACACATTTCTGTTTGTCTGCGGATCAAAAAAAGATGTATTTTGTTTCCAATAAACCTGGTGGTTTTGGTGGAAGAGATATTTATAAAAAAGAATTATTAGCCGATGGAAACTGGAGCGCACCAATAAACTTAGGTCCTTCAATTAACACTGCATATGATGAAGAATCACCATTTTTATCTTTTGACAATGAAACACTCTATTTTTCTTCAAATGGAAAAGCAAGTATGGGAGGTTTTGACGTATTTTATTCAAAAATTGAAAATGAGAACAATTATAGCTTGTCTGTAAATATGGGAACTCCAGTTAACTCTACATGCGATGATTTATTTTTTACACTTACCGCAGACAATAAAATTGGTTTTTTAAGTTCAAATAGAAAAAATGGAAAAGGTGAAAAAGACATTTATCAACTGAAATTCTCAACAGGCAAAAGCAATGCACACCTTTTAAAAGCAAAAATAATTTGCAAAAAAAATACAACACTTCCAGAATCATTTTACATTACATTAAAATGCACGAATTGCAAAACTAATGAAGTAATCGATTATGCTCCAAGAATAACAGACGGAATGGTTTTAGCACCACTGCATGCTTGTTCAAAATATAAAATATGCTTTAAAAAAGACAAGTATTCAACTCCATTTTATGAAGAAGATATTCAAACTACTTGTAACACTGGATATGAAGAAATCGTCAAAGAATATACCATTGATTTCAATACTTTTGAATTTATCCCAACCAAAGAATTAAAAAGAAGAATTAAAATTACTGATGAACAAAACCAACCAATTAAAGACGTAACAGTTGAAATCATTTCAAACAATTCGATCGTAGAAACAGTTCAATCAGATAATAAAGGTGAAATTTCATTGAATTTTATAAAATTAATTGAATCTAATGATTCTTTAATATGCACTTTTAAATTAAAAAAAGAAAATTACATCAGTAATGTGTATGAATTCAGAAAAGAAAAAAAATCAACAATAGAACTAGATGAAACGTATCAAATGTTTAAAAATGTTGTTGGACAAGATCTATCAAAACTTTTAAAATTAAACCCTATCTATTATTCAACTGGAAGTTTTGACATCATGGACGAATCAAAAAAAGAATTAGATAAAATTATTGAACTATTAAATAATAACGAAGAGATTAACATAGAACTTGGATCACACACAGATTGTAGAGGGGACGAAAATAAAAATTTAGTTTTATCGAAAAAAAGAGCTGAAAAAGCAACACAATACATAAAAAATAAAATTAAAAACCCTACTAGAATCATAGGAATTGGATATGGAGAGAACAAACTATTAATCAACTGTCCATGCGATAAAAAAAGTAAAACAACGTGTTCAGAAAAAGAACATCAACAAAATAGAAGAACTGAATTTAGAATAATTAAAAAATAATTTGTAATTTAGTCGAGAATAAAAAAAATACTTAATTTTTTATACATTATGAAAACCATTCTATCTACATTGGCAATATTATTGTCTATTAATTTAACTTTTAGTCAAAAAACTGACGAACAGGTTATTGAATTCACCAAAACAGCAAATGAACTTGAGTTAGTAACAGAGAGCTCTCGATTAATTGATGAAGGTTATCTTTATCAAGCAGAAATTGTTGTAAATGCATTAATTAATTTAAAACCAGACAATGCAAATTACAATTATAGAAAAGGATATTTAGTTCTTGAGACTAGAAAAGACAGTAAAACTGCATTACCTTTTCTTATAAAAGCAGTTTCTAATAACAAAAAGAAATACGATGCGTATTCCTCAAAAGAAATTAGTGCGCCTTTTGATGCATTTTTTCACTTAGGACATTGTTATCATTTAGCAGGTGATATAGAAAATGCAGTAATCAATTACAACTTGTTTTTAGAAAAATCAATAACAAAATCTTCTTTAGTACCTCAAGCAAAAATAAATATAAAGCAATGTGAGAATGCTAAAAACTTAATGAAAAGTCCAGTCAATGTAAGTTTAAAAAACATTGGTTCGGCTGTAAATAATGAATACCCTGATTACAGCCCTGTAATATCATTAGATGGATCGGCATTGTATTATACATCAAGAAGGCCTTGGGAAGATAAAAAATCAGATAATTTTAAAGATGTATCAACAAATTTTTATACCGAAGATGTTTATGTAAGTTATATGGATTTTGACTCAACTTGGACAAGTTCAGTGAAATTAGATTTTTGTCGCCCAGACAGAAACGAAGCAACAATTGCTGTAAGTTCAGATGAACGTAAAATATATTTATATGAAGACACAACCGGAAATGGAGATGTATATTACAGTGATTTTTACAGCCAAAAGTTTAATGAAATAAAGAAATTAGAGAATTCTGAAATCAATACAGATGCCTGGGAAACACATTGTTATTTATCATTAGATAAAAGCAAAATGTATTTTGTATCCGATCGTCCGGGTGGTTTTGGAGGTCGTGATATCTATGTGACAAAAAAGAATGAAGATAATACATGGGGAAAAGCTGAAAATTTAGGCGCCAATATTAATTCTGCAGCAGATGAAGATTCGCCATTTTTATCTGTAGATGGCAAACAATTATTTTATTCATCCAATGGTGAAAAAAGTATGGGAGGATTTGATGTAATGGTATGTGAATTAGAATCTGATGGGAATTGGGGCATTGCAAAAAATGTTGGTTACCCATTTAATTCAACTAATGATGATATATTTTACACAACTACAATTGATGGTTTAAGAGGCTACATGACTTCATTTAGAGGAGATGGTTTTGGTGAAAAAGATATTTATGAAATTAAAAATGATTATTTAGGTGTTCGTTCTTTAAATGTTTTAAAAGGTAATGTTGTGATGTCAGATGGTTCCCAACTTCCAGAAAATTTCCCAATATCAATTGCTTTAAAATGTTTAACATGTGATTCGAAAAACACACGTCAACTTTTCCCTAGATTAAGAGACGGCTTTTTCATGAGTGATTTGCAAGCAGGTAAAGAATATGAAATTAGCTATACAAATCCTGAAGAGAATAAAAAGTTATATTCTGAAACATTTACTGCGCCTAGTGAAAATAATTCTGAAACATATAAAAAAGTAGTTCTAGATGCTAAAAAGAAAAACATTACACCTCAGAAAATTTACGCATTAGCAGGAACAATCACTGAAAATGGTAATAATACACCAATTCAAAATGCTAAATTAGAGATCATAAATCCAACAACTGGGAAAATTATTTCAACAGGAGTTACAGATAAAAATGGAAAATTTAACATTAGAAACATTGAAAATGTTACGTCAAAAAACACGACAAATTTCAGTGTGAAAGTGATGAAAGAAAATTACATTACACAATCTTATGAAATAACACAAGATGCTACAGTAGATGAAAACATCAACAAATCATTTGATTTAAAACGATCTGATATAGGCAGTGATCTTTCAAAATTATTTAATCTAAAACCAATCTATTTCAATTTTAATAAATCATCCATTAGAAAAGATGCAAAAATAGAATTAAATAAAATTGTCAAAATCATGAATGAAAATCCAACAATGGAAATCGAACTAGGTTCTCATACGGATTGCAGAGGCACAATAGAGTTTAACAATGAATTATCGAATAACCGCGCTGAATCTTCTGCTGAATATATTAAAAAACGAATTTCAAAACCATCAAGAATTACTAGTTTTGGTTATGGTGAAACTAAATTAGTCAATGATTGTGGATGTGAAGGAGAAGCAGAATCTTCATGTACTGATGATCAGCATCAAGCAAATAGACGAACAGAATTTAAAATTATTAAAAAATAAAAAACCGTGCTTATTTTGAAAAGTCCAAGTAAAATTGGACTTTTTTTTTGATATATTTAAACAAACAAAACACACTATTAAACATGAAACCAACATTGTTAATACTCTTTTCTTTATTGATTTTTGATTTATTTGGACAATCAATTGACACTGAAATATCTAAATTAATTAATACAGGAAACGAAAATCAATTACTTAAAGAATCCTCTAAATACATTCAAAATGAATATTACTTTCAAGCCAACAAAATCGTTGACAAATTATTAGAAAAAAATAACACAAGTAGTAATTACAATTACCGAAAAGGTTTTTTATTAACAAAAATCAACAATCAATTTCAAGAAGCTATCCCCTATTTTGAAAAAGCAAAAGAACACGTTTCTTTGAATTTTGATATGTTTAGTGCTAATGAAAAAAATGCACCCTTAGAATTGTACTATTATTTAGCGACTTGTTATCATAAGCAAAATGAACTTGAAAAAGCGAAAGAATTTTATACTAAATTCATCAAACTAGCTAAGGATAAATCAGAATTAAAAGAACTTTCAAAATTAAAACTACTTCAATGCGATAATGCTAGCAGTTTATCGAATTCTAATGAAACTTTAAAAATTAAAAATATGGGAAAAACTATTAATTCTGAATTCCCTGAATACACACCTGTTATTTCATTGGATGGAACCTCTTTGTATTTTACAGCGCGTAAAAAGTGGAAGAAAAATGAACAAACAATCGATCCTTCCAGTAATTTACCTTTTGAAGATATCTATGTAAGCTATATGAATATTGATTCTAGTTGGACAAAACCCGAAAAGCTTCCATTTTGTTTGCCTAATAGAAATGAAGCAACAGTTGCAATTAGTTCAGATGAAAGACAACTTTTTCTATACCAAGACACAACTGGTAATGGTGATATCTATTCAACAGAGATTAATTCGAAAAGAAAAAACAAACTTGAAATTGTTTCAATCAATGGATTAAATACAGAATTTTGGGAAACTCATTGTGTTTTCTCACAAGATAAAAATTTACTTTTTTTTACTTCTGACAGACCTGGTGGATTTGGTGGTAGAGATCTATATTTTATGAGAAAAATTTCACCAACTGAATGGTCGAAACCAGAAAACATGGGCCCAAATATCAATTCAAAATACGATGAAGACGCACCTTTTTTATCTTCAGATTCTAAAACACTTTATTATGCTTCAAACGGACCAAAAAGTATTGGAGGTTTTGATATTCTAATTTCTGAATATGAAAATGGGACATGGGGACTATCAAAAAACATAGGAAAACCAATAAACTCAACCAATGATGAAATTTATTACACAACTACATTTGATGGTTCACGTGGTTTTTTTACATCTGATAGACCTAATGGAGCTGGAGAAAAAGATATTTATGAACTCCGTAATTCATCCATTCCAGTGAAAAACACAATTCTTTTTGAAGGTCATATAAAAACGGTTGATAACTCTACATTACCTAATGATTTAGTGTTAGAATTAGACTTCAAATGTGATGGCTGTGAAGATATTGAAAAAAACCAAAAAATCTATCCACGACTTCGTGATGGTCTAATTTACTTTGGATTAAAACCAAATAAAACTTATGAAATGAGTTATACAAAAGATGATGGATCAAAAGATCTATTTGGAGAATCTATCACAACACCTTCTACAAATTCATCCGAAAAAATAGTACGTGATTTTATTTATGACCCTAAAACAAAAACGATAAAACTCATTAAAAATACAGCTAAAGATTCAATTACAGAAATCAAAGAAGTTGTTGTTTCTACATTTAAAAACCTTGAATTTCTTCATTATTTTGAGTACAATAAAAATAAAATTACAACTCGTAGAGGTGATTTAAAAAAATTCTTAAAACAAATTATTGAACAGTTAGATAATGGAAGAAAAAATGTCACTGTCAATATTTATTCATCTGCTTCAAATGTTCCAACAAAAGCTTACGAATCCAATGAAGAATTAACTAAGATGAGGGCTGAAAATTTAAAATACGATTTAATTGCCTTTTTTGAAGAAAACCAAGCGTATAAAGGTCGTGTTAATATTGTAATTACATCGGCAATTGTTGATGGTCCACCCTACGATGCAGATGCTGATAAACAAGAAAAATACACACCCTATCAATTTGTAGGATTGAAAACGGAATAAAATTAGAGGCTGTCAGAAATGAACAGCCTCTTTTAGTTATTTCTATTAACTTTGTATAAAACAACACAAAAAATGAATTTATCTTTAAAAAAACCATTGGCAATTTTTGACCTTGAAACAACGGGTACAAATGTTACAAGTGACCGTATCGTTGAAATTGCAATTATCAAAGTTAATTGTGATGGTTCCGAAGAAAAATATTTAAAACGTGTAAATCCAGAAATGCCTATTCCTATTGAAGTAAGTGAAATTCACGGGATATATGATAACGACATTGCAGACGCACCAACTTTTACTCAAATTGCAGATGAAGTTGCAGATTTTATTGGGGATGCAGATTTAGCAGGCTACAATTCTAATAAATTTGATATACCAGTTTTAGCAGAAGAATTAATGCGCGCAAAATCTACATTTGATGTTTCTAATCGTCAGTTTGTTGATGTTCAAAATATTTTCCACAAAATGGAACAACGAACCTTGTCTGCAGCATACAAGTTTTACTGTGCTAAAGAAATTGAAAATGCGCACAATGCCATGTACGATGCAGAAGCAACATGGAATGTGTTAAAAGCACAAATTGAACGTTACGAACTTTTAGAAGACAATGTTGATTTCCTTGCTAATTTTTCTAAAGCAGGAAATAACAACCTACTTGATTTCGCTGGAAGACTTGCAATTAATGACAAAGGTGAAGCAATTTATAATTTTGGCAAGCATAAAAACAAAACAATTAGAGAAGTTGCGAAAACAGAGCCTGGTTATTATGGATGGATGTTAGATGCTGATTTTCCACTATATACCAAACAGTGTTTGCGTAAAGAAATGGAAAAAATTAAGCTAGAAAAAGATATAAAATCAACAACTGAATCGCTTGAAGATAAATTAGCGGCATTAAAAAATAAATTTAAGTAAAATGAAAATCATTTGTATCGGAAGAAATTATTCTGAACATGCGAAAGAAATGAATGCGCCTGTTTCAGAGAAACCAGTTTTTTTTATGAAACCTGACACGGCTATTTTGAGAAATGGCTATGATTTTTATTTTCCAGATTTTACTTCAAACCTACATTATGAATGTGAATTAATTTACCGTATTGATAAAGTAGGAAAAAATATTGCAGAGAAATTTGCTCACAAATATTATACCGCTGTAACCTTAGGAATTGATTTCACTGCTCGTGATCTACAAGAACAATGCAAAGAAAAAGGATTACCATGGGAAATTGCAAAATCATGGGAACACAGCGCTCCTATTTCAACTGATTTTATTGATGTTTCGAGTTTAAACACAGCTGATATTTCATTTGAATTAACGAAAAATGGACAAGTTGTTCAACAAGGAAAATCTTCCGAAATGATCTTCAATATCAATCAAATCATTGCATATATTTCTACATTTATGACCTTAAAAAAAGGTGATTTGATTTACACTGGAACTCCTGCTGGCGTTGGGCCTGTTGCAATTGGTGATGTGTTAGAAGGATTTTTAGAAGGCAAAAAAATGTTTACGTTTCACGTAAAATAATCATTTCCCTTTTGCTTTTAGTACAATTAAAATTGTGTAAAGCATAATTTTAAAATCCAAGGCTAAGGTTCTGTTTTTCAGATACAATAAATCAAATTTCATGCGTTCCAACATTTGTTCTACGTTTTCTGCGTAACCAAATTTTACTTGTCCCCAAGAAGTAATTCCTGGTCTAACTTTCGTTAAATGCAAATATTGAGGCTCTATTTCACTGATTTTATCAATGTAATATTGTCGTTCTGGCCGAGGTCCAACCAACGACATATCACCCAATAATACGTTCATAAATTGCGGGAATTCATCCAGTCTTAATTTACGCATGAAACGACCAATTGGCGTAATTCGAGGATCATTGGAAGAAGATAATTGAGGTCCCAATTTTTCAGCATCGATAAACATTGTTCTAAATTTAATTATTTGAAAAGGCTTACCATTTAATCCAATGCGTTCTTGTAAGAAGAAAATTGGACCTTTGGATGATAATTTCACAGCTATTGCCAATAACAAATACAAAGGTATTAATAGTATAATTGAAACAATTGAAATCATTACATCTAAAAATCGCTTGACAGATTGTTGCCAAATAGGCATTGTTTCTGTATTTACTTCAATTAATAAAGGTGAGAAAATATTCGTCATTTTAACATGTCCTGATAAAATATCATATAAATCAGGTAGAATCCGAATACGAATTGAACTTCCTTCTAATTTACCAACAATAGCTTTCAATTTATTATGCTCCATACTTTCAAGTGCAATAATAACTTCTTCAATTTCAAGGTTGCGCAAAATAGCAGATAAATCATTTGCATGACCTAAATAAGTTAATTGATTTTCCAATAATTTATCTACGCCATTGATATTAACAAATCCAATAAAATCATGGATCCCTTTTGGTAAATCATTTAATTCGTTGAAAATATCTACTGCTTTTTCACTTCCGCCAATTAATAGCGTTTTAAATCTGAATTTCCCTGAATGTATTCTTTTGACTAAAATTGTAATGAATATCATTCTAGGAATAATCGTAAACAAAAAATGTATCGTGAAAATTAGAACAATTAAATTATAATAAATTTTATAACCATCAATTTGATCGTCTAATAGCAAGGTGAAAAAGATAATGATCGAACCGATTATAGAACCAAAAAAAGTTAGATTCAATAATTTAAACCGATAAAGGCGTTTTATCTCATGATAAGTACCTTGAAAATAGTATAATAACAACCAAGCAATTGGGATAAAAATGACACCGAGATAGAACGTATCACTCGTTACAAAGTCTTTTTTTTCAATAATCGTTTTACGAAAATAAAAAAACATAGTCCAAGCCAACGTTGCTGTCAACCAGTCTATAAAAATTAATACACTTAATAAATGACGTTGCTTCATCTTAAAAATGGATCACTTTTACATTATCGATACAGATTTTTCCAGAAGCTTGTCCTTCCGGTAATAGGGATTGAAAGGACATTTTAAAATACTCAGCATTTTGAGCATTTGAAACTATTTCTTTTAAGTCAATGTATATCTTTTTCCATTTTACTGTTGATTCATTTTGCTTGTTTAATTGAATATTTTGATTGTTATTAATTGCTGAAGAACTGATAGCTAATACTCCTGTAACAATATTTGCAGTATTGTAATAATCAATTTCTAAATACGTTTCTGTCCATTTTGGCAAGGTCATATCTGTGCTCGTATATGCTACCCATAAAGAATCATTTGCAGTTAAATCAACGTTTCCGTAAAAATTACCCCATTTTAAAATAGCTGGATTATTTCCAGTAAACATTTGAACGGAAGAATTTGGATCATTTTCGATTTTCACAGCTGCATCTTCAAAATCTTCAAGCCAAATATTTAAAAATTCTTTGTAACGTGTTACTGGATTGATTTCCAACGTCTGATTTTGAACAAGATTAGCCGTGATTTCATAATATTCAACAAATGGGTATTTCTTTTTAGTTGCTGAAATTCCATTGTTTTTTATTGTTGGATAAATCCGAATTAATTTCGATCCTGACTTCAAAACAGGAATTTTAAATGGAATCTCAAAAACTCCAATCAACTCATTATCAACATACACAGTAGCATCCGTGAAGTTTTGTGTTAATTCACCAACTGGAAATTGAGAATCTGGATTTTCAACCAACGTCCATTTATTCACTTGAATCCAAGCTGGATCAGGATTGTTTTTTTCACAAGCTATGAGACTTACGAGTACAAATAATAAAATTAATTTTTTGAATAACATAAATAGTAATGTGGTTGATTAACGATAAAAAAGCTAAATTATTGTATGAAAGAATTAGGTGATTTCAATTTTTCTAAAATTCGTTGCGCTACATCTAAAGCATTGTAACCATCTTCAATTGAAACAATTGGGGTTTGATCCAAAACAATAGCCTCATGAAACGTTCGAAGTTCTTCTTTTATGGCATTTAATTCAGCCAATTCTGGTTTGTCAAAATATATTTTTTTAGTAGGTTTTCCTGGACCTAAATCAAAAACAACATCCAACGGATTTGGCTCGCCTTCAACATCCTCCATTCTAACTACTTCTAATTCCTTGGTTAAAAAATCAACGCTAATATATGCATCCTTCTGAAAAAAGCGCGATTTCCGCATGTTTTTCATAGAAATACGAGATGCAGTAAGATTAGCAACACAACCATTATCGAATTCAATTCGAGCATTTGTAATATCATGTGTATCACTCACTACGGCAACACCTGATGCTGAAATCCTTTTAATTCCAGACTTCACAACGCTCAAGATAATATCTAAATCATGAATCATCAAATCTAAAACAACTGGAACATCTGTACCTCTCGGATTGAATTGCGCCAAACGATGCGTTTCAATGAATAAAGGTTTATTAAAATACGGCAATGCCGCTTGAAAAGCTGGATTAAAGCGTTCAACATGTCCGACTTGAACTTTTACATTTGCTTCGCGCGCTAACAACATCAACGTTTTAGCTTCGTCAGTTGTTTCTGTAATTGGTTTTTCAATAAAAACATGTTTGCTGTTTTTCAATGCAAAAGAAGCAGTTTCAAAATGCGCAAATGTTGGTGTAACAATATCAACGCAATCAACTTCAGCCATTAGTGCTTCAATTGTTTCAAATCGTTTTATTTCAAACTTTTCAATTACGTCAGAAGCAATATCATCATTTGGGTCAAAAAATCCAATTAGCTCGAATTCAGCTTCTAGTTCTAATAATAAACGAATGTGGATTTTTCCTAAATGACCGGCACCAACAACTCCTATTTTCAACATGGTTTCTATTTTTTACAAATTTAATGTTCGAAAGGCTTAATTCGACTTGATTTCAAGAGAATTATTAACATCTTTTTTTAATAACCTGTCTTAATTTAAATTTCTAAATTGATTCAATTGATTCAAATCGATGCCACCATAAAACGCAGTATCTTTATTGGTCAACCATTTTGTAAGGGTTGTAATTTGCCCAGTATGGTAGGAAAAATGCTCGATAACATGAATTATTGCTGAAAAACCCGTAACAGTAAAACCTTGAATAATCATTTCTGAATGAAGTTGTTCGTTGGAAACTTCTGACAAAGTTGCTTTTAAATTCACTTTTAAATGCTCTAACAAAAACAATAAATCTGCTTTTTTAATTTTTGTTTGACGAATGAATTCTTCATCACGCTTCCTATTATCAACCCGATCACCAAATGATGCTAAAACCCACTGCTGGGCATTGCCGCTTAAATGCAACAATAAATTACCGATTGGTGGAATTGTATCATTGGGAGATTGCCAAATTTGTTGATCATTCAACATTGATAAGCATTTGTATATTCGATCATATGACTCTGTAAACACCCTGAATTCAAATTCTTTAACCAATAATTCTTTCATTACAACTCGACTATTTTTATTTTTATACACCTTAAAATTAAAAAAATTAAAGAAATTTCTTTGAATGAATTAGTTTTTACGTATATTTGCACCCACAAAATGGTGGATGTAGCTCAGTTGGTTAGAGCATCGGTTTGTGGTGCCGAGGGTCGTGGGTTCGAGCCCCATCTTCCACCCCATTTATAAGGCTGAGTTTTTACTCAGCCTTTTTTTGTTAGTATGCATTTAATTGAATATAAACTTTTGTCACCTTCATTCCTATGAAAAACAAAGAAGCAATAGAAAAAAGAAGAACGTTTGGAATTATCGCGCATCCCGATGCTGGTAAAACAACTTTAACTGAAAAATTATTGCTTTTTGGTGGAGCTATTCAAACAGCTGGCGCAGTAAAAAATAATAAAATCAAAAAAACAGCAACGTCGGATTTCATGGAAATTGAAAAACAACGTGGAATTTCTGTTGCTACTTCTGTTATGGCGTTTGAATACGGCGGAAAACAAGTAAACATTTTAGATACTCCTGGACACAAAGACTTTGCTGAAGACACTTACCGAACATTAACAGCTGTTGATAGTGTTATTTTGGTTATTGACTGTGCAAATGGTGTTGAAACACAAACAGAAAAATTAATGGAGGTGTGTCGCATGCGAAAAACACCTGTTATTATTTTTGTGAATAAAATGGACCGAGAAGGAAAAGATGCTTTTTCTTTATTGGATGAATTAGAAGAAAAATTAGATTTAAAAGTTCGACCACTGACATGGCCAATTGGTATGGGTGATCGTTTCAAAGGCGTTTACAACATTTACCAAAAAGGACTGAACTTATTTCAAGCCAATAAAACTAAACGCGAGGAAGAAATAGTATCTATAAAAGACTTGAATGATCCAGCATTGGATGAATTAGTTACACCAGCATTTGCAACTGAATTAAGAGAAGAACTCGAAATTATTGACGGAGTTTACGATACATTTGACCGTGAGAAATATTTATCCGGTGAAATAGCGCCCGTATTTTTTGGTTCTGCAGTAAATAATTTTGGGATTCAAGAATTATTAGATACGTTTATTGCAATTTCTCCTTCGCCTATTGGGCGCGAAACAGATGCTCGATTTATCGAACCAAGCGAAGATAAATTCTCTGGTTTTGTATTTAAAATTCACGCCAATCTAGACCCAAAACACCGTGATAGAATTGCATTTTTACGCATCGTATCAGGAAAATTTGAGCGTAATAAATTTTACAACCATGTTCGCTTAGCTAAAAATTTCAAATTCCCCAACCCAACTTCATTCATGGCACAAGACAAAAGTGTTATCGACGAGGCTTTTCCAGGCGATGTAATCGGTTTATACGATACTGGGAATTTTAAAATTGGTGATACTTTAACTGAAGGTGAAAAAATGATGTTTAAAGGAATCCCATCTTTCTCCCCTGAGATTTTCATGGAATTAGAAAACTTAGACCCTTTAAAATCAAAACAACTGGACAAAGGAATTCACCAATTAACCGACGAAGGAGTTGCCCAGATGTTTATTATGCAACCTGGAAATCGTAAAATTGTTGGTACGGTTGGTATGTTACAATTTGAAGTAATCCAACACCGTTTGATCAATGAGTATGGAGCAAATTGTAGGTTCGCTCCTAAAAACTATTACAAAGCATGTTGGATAACAACTAATAATGAAGAACAGCTTTCTAACTTCATTCGTTCAAAAGCGAATTACATGGCAAAAGATAAAGATGATAATTTTGTGTTCTTAGCTGAAACATCGTTTTTATTAACGATGGCTGAACAAGATTATCCAGATATTACCTTCCACAAAACTTCAGAATTTAAATTGGAAGTTTAAGACAATTCATTCCAATTTGGCAAATTTTCTAAGTAATCAATGGTATTTTTTGAACGATTGATAAAACAATTATACTGTTCAATTCCATTTGTGAGCAACAAATAATCTACGTTTAAATTGAAATTATATTGTGCTATTTGATGGAGTACTTTTTCATTCAAAGCAACATCTGCAGCCTTGCATTCTATTAAAAGTATTGGTTTACCATGACTATTGTAAACAACTAAATCACAACGTCTTGTCAACCCATTAACTTGAATGGTTTGTTCAGATGCAATTACTCCTTTAGGTACATTTTTGAACGTGATTAAAAAATGAATAACATGCTGTCTAACCCATTCTTCAGGTGTCAATTTTAATTTCTTATTACGGATTTCACACCACACAAAAACAACACCTTCATTACGAGATAATTTAAGAGGAGCTTTGGGTAAATTTAACGGTTGAATCATGCAAACAATTAAATTCCTAAAAGCAATAATTCGATGTTTTTATAGTTGAGATCAAAAACCTTTCCCAATACTTCATTGGTCAACGTTCCATTATAAATATAAACGCCACTTCTGAATCCTTCGTCTGATTTGATCAAATCTTTGCATCCTCCACGATCACCCATTTCTACTAAAATCGGAGAAAAAATATTTGACAAAGCAAAAGAAGCTGTTCTCGCAACTCTTGAAGCAATGTTTGGAACACAATAATGAATGACACCGTGCTCAACAAACGTTGGCTCATTGTGATTCGTGACACGCGAAGTTTCAAAACAACCACCTTGATCAATGCTAACATCAACGGCAACTGACCCACTTTTCATGCTTTGTATCATCTCTTCTGTCACCACGCAAGGAGTTCGTCCAAGCGGTGAACGCAAAGCACCAATAACAACATCTGCACGTTTCATGGATTTAGCCAAGACTTTAGGATTTAACACAGAAGTATAAATACGTGTACCAATATTATTTTGTAAGCGTCTTAAACGCGACAAAGAATTATCAAACACTTTCACACTTGCCCCTAAACCTAAGGCTGCACGGGTTGCAAATTCCCCCACTGTCCCTGCACCAATTACCACAACTTCGGTAGGTGTAACACCAGCTATACCACCCAACATAATTCCTTTTCCTGAAGAAAATGAAGAAAGTAATTCGCCTGCAACGAGAACTGAAGTTGTACCTGCAATTTCACCCATCGTTCGCACAACTGGAAAAACACCCTCTTCATCACGAATATAATCCCACGCAATTGCAGTGATTTTTTTCTGCATTAATTTTTGTAAGATTACTTTTGGCTGAATCGATAATTGCAAAGCAGAAATCAACGTTTGGTTACCACGCATCATTTCAACCTCATCTTCCGAAGGCGGTGCGACTTTAAAAATAATATCGCATTCAAAAATTTCTTTTGGATTGTGGCAGATTTCTGCACCAGCCTCGCTGTATTCATTATCAGTGAAATTTGACGCTTCACCACTTTTAGATTCAATTTTAACACGGTGACCATTTGCAACCAAAACAGTAACAGCCTCAGGAACCAACGCTACTCTTCGTTCTTGAAAGGAAGTTTCTTTTGGAATCCCAATAAATAAACTGCCTTTTTTACGCGCAATTTCCAACATTTCTTCTTTTGGAAGTAAACTACCTTGTTGGATTAATTTTTTTAAAATCTGTGGATCAGTCATCATTCTTTTACTGTAATCGTTCGCGAATTATCTTCATTTCTACGAAGATACACCCAAATTGTGTTTTCTGGAAGTAAATCAATAACTTTTTCTGGCCATTCTACAAAACAGATTCCTCCACTGTAAAACATTTCCTCTACTCCAATATCAAATGCTTCGTGTTGATTCTTCAAGCGATACACGTCAAAATGATAAATTTTACCAAACATGACACTGTCGTAAACATTGACTAAGGAATAGGTTGGAGAACCTTCCAATTCATTGATTCCCATTGCCTTTAACAAACCTGTGATAAACGTTGTTTTTCCAACACCCATTTCAGCATCAAAAGCAAACACTTTCCCTTGTGGATGGTCTTCTAAAAATTGTTTAGCCACAGTTGGAATCGCTGTAACATCTTCAATGGTGTAAGTCATTCTTTATCGTTTGAAAACAAATTTACTTATTTCGCATTTAAAACTACAAAAGGAATCAACATTTCCTCTAAAGAAATCCCTCCGTGTTGAAACGTTTGAGCGTAATAATTCACAAAATGATTGTAATTGTTTGGATAGACAAAAAAGTCTGCTTCCCGCGCAAAAACAAATTCACTCGACAATTTATGCTTTGGTAAAAAAGCTTCTTCTGGGTGCGCAATTTGAAATACTTCTTTTTTATTGTAAGACAAACCGCGACCAACTTTGTAACGCAAATTGGTATTCGTATTTCGTTCTCCTACAATTTTTACAGGATTGGTAACTTTTACCGTTCCATGATCCGTTGTGATGATTAATTTCGCTCCAAAATCTGCAATTTTCTTTACAATTTCACTCAATGCTGAATGTTCAAACCAGGATAAGGTCAACGAACGATAAGCTGCTTCATCGTCTGCCAATTCACGAATTACTTCCATTTCTGTTCGTGCATGCGACAACATGTCAACAAAATTGTAAACGATGAAATTGACATCATTTTCTTTGAGTTGATTCATGTTATCCAATAATTTTCTCCCAGCATCTAGGTTGGTAATTTTATTGTAAGTCCATTTTACATTTTTACCCAAACGTTTTAGATTGGCTTCCAACAACTCTTTTTCATGCATATTTTTCCCTCCTTCATCTTCTTCATTTAGCCAAAGATTGGGAAATTTCTTTTCTATTTCACTCGGCATTAAACCAGCAAAAAAAGCATTTCTTGCATAATGCGTTGCCGTAGGAAGAATCGAAAAAATCATTTCTTCACTTTCTTGACTAAAATATTTTGAGAAAATTGGTTGCAATACTTTCCATTGATCGTAACGCAGATTATCAATCACCAAAACGAATAATTTTTCTTTACCAATTGAAGGTGCTATTTTATCTTTAATCAAGGTATGCAACATTTGAGGAGCTTCTTCTGTTCCATTCAACCAATCTAAGTAGTTGTTTTCAATAAAACGTGCAAACAAATCGTTGGCTTCTTTTTTCTGCATTTCAAGAATCTCTCTCATGCCTGCATCTTCAATCTTTTCGAGTTCTAATTCCCAAAAAACTAATTTAGCATACAATTCTCGCCATTCGTCCGCATCCATTCTTGAATTCAATTGATTGCCTAATTGACGGAATTCTTGTTGGTAATTAGAATTTGTTTTCTGTGACACCAATTTCCCTTGATCCAAATTCTTTTTGATACTCAATAAAATTTGATTGGGATTTACCGGTTTTATCAAGTAATCTGCGATTTTACTGCCAATTGCTTCCTCCATGATGTGTTCTTCTTCACTTTTCGTGATCATCACAACTGGAACATACGGTTTTGCTTCTTTTATGCGCGCCAACGCTTCTAAACCTGAAATTCCTGGCATATTTTCATCTAAGAAAATAATATCATAGGTGTTAGATTCACTTTTTTCGACGGCCTCAGATCCATTATTGACAGCATCTACGGTATAACCTTTTGCTTCTAAAAACAAGATGTGTGGCTTTAATAATTCGATTTCATCATCTGCCCAAAGTATTTTGACTTGCATGTGCGCTTTATTTTATAAATTTGAAATAGTTTTTAAAATTATTCAATTGCGACCATATCTCAACCGAAATAACAAAAAGAAAATTTTTAACGATCCAGTATACGGATTTATTTCAATTCCTGACGCATTTATTTTCGACTTGATTGAACATCCATATATGCAACGTTTAAGACGCATTATGCAACTCGGAATGAGTCATTTGGTTTATCCAGGCGCCCTGCACACGAGATTTCACCATGTATTAGGCGCAATGCATTTAATGACCTTGGCGATTTCAACAATTCGCAGAAAGGGACATGAAATTACAGAAGATGAAGAACGAGCAGTATTAATTGCAATTCTTTTGCACGATATTGGCCACGGACCATTTAGCCATGCACTTGAATACGACATCGTTAGCGGTGTAAGTCACGAAGCAATTTCAGGATTTTTCATAGAACGCTTAAGTAAAGAATTTGGAAACGATTTAGATCACGCCTTACAAATTTTCGAAAACACGTATCCAAAACCTTTTTTACACCAATTGGTTTCTAGTCAATTGGACATGGATCGCTTGGATTATCTAAACCGTGACAGTTTTTATACAGGCGTAAGTGAAGGAATCATCGGTAGTGATCGTTTGATTGAAATGCTCAACGTAAAAGATGGTCATCTTGTATTAGAGGAAAAGGGAATTTATTCAATTGAAAAATTTATTGTTGCCCGACGTTTAATGTATTGGCAAGTTTATTTGCACAAAACGGTCGTTGCTGCAGAATTCATGTTGATTCACATTCTTCGTCGTGCTAAATTTTTGGCTAAAAAAGGTGAAACACTCTTTGCAAGTCCAGCATTGAATTTTTTCTTAACGCACGATTTAACGCATGAAGATTTCAAAAATGATTCATCCTTATTGGATTTATTTGCTGATTTGGATGATTACGATATTTTAGGAGCGATTAAAGTTTGGCAAAAACATCCTGATAAAATACTCGCAAGCTTGTCACAGAAATTAGTAAATCGCGACTTGTTTAAAATTGAAATTTCAAAAGTACCTTTCACTAAAGAACGCATTCAGAAAGAAAAAGAACACCTAATGAATGCCTTAGATTTAACGAAAGAAGAAGTAGAATTTTTCGTTTATACAGATGTTTTGAGTAACAAAGCTTACAATCAGAACAAACAGAATATCAATATTTTACTTAAAAATGGTTCAACAATAGATTTAAGTGATGCGTCGGATAATTTAAATATCTCAGCCTTGGCTAGTCCTGTTGAAAAGTACTTTTTGTGTTACCCGATTTAAGTATGGGATTTATTTTTTTCTTGTACTTTTTTGTCTTCTTCGCAAGAAATAAAGCTACCAATGCACAAATTTCCACTAATTACTTCGTGTACATTTTTGTCTTCGTGGTAAGTATTAATCCACCAATGCACTAATTTCCACTAATTCATTCGTGTACATTTGTGTCTTCGTGGCAAGAATTAATCCACTAATGATCAAATTTCCACTAATTACTTCGTGTTCTTTAGTGATTCCGTCGCAAGAAATAAAGCCACCAATGCACAAATTTCCACTATTTTTTTCGTGCAATCATAATTCCATCACGAATCGGAAGCAACACTTCTTGTACGCGTTCATCCTCGTGAATTTTTCGGTTGTAATCCATAATGATTTTAGTTTCACGATCTAACGTATCGTAATCTTCCAATACTTTTCCTGACCACAAAACATTGTCAGCAATAATGTAGCCGCCTGGTTTAACTTTATCAAAAACTAATTCGTAGTAGTTGCAATAATTCTTTTTATCGGCGTCAATAAAAACGATGTCAAATTGCCCTTCAAGTGTTGGAATCAATTCCTTTGCATCACCAATTAGTTGTTTTACACGATCTTGCATTCCTGCTTTTTCAATGTAAGTTGCGACAAGATCTTCTAATTCTTCGTTGACATCAATGGTAATAACCTGACCATTTTCTTTCAAACCTTCCGCTAAACACAAGGCAGAATAACCAGTATAAGTTCCAATTTCCAATACTCTTTCAGGTTGAATCATGTGTGACAACATACTCAACACGCGTCCCTGATAATGCCCACTCAACATCCGCGGCTGAATCACAGAAACGTGCGTTTTACGATTCAAATCAGCTAAAACAGCTGGTTCATTTTCTGAATGCGCACAAACGTATTGATCTAAATTATCTGCTATAAATTCCATTTCAAAAGATTTTTACAAAGATGGGGAAAAATATAGATTCTAGCTTTAATTTTATGCTGCAGGCAACGGATTCACTGTTATTTGTGCGCCAATAGCTCTTAAGACTTTCATAATTGTTGCGAATTGAGGTTTTGCACCATCAGAAAGTGCTTTGTACAAACTAGGTCTACTCATACCTGATTTTTCAGCAATTTTAGTCATGCCGATTGCTTTAGCAACATGCCCAATGGCTTTTACTAAATCGGTTTCATTTCCATTTTCTAAAACTTCATTGAGGTATTCAGCAATCATTTCATTGCTGTCTAAATAATCTGAAATTTCAAATTTTGACGGTTCCATTTGTTTGCTTTTTAACTTATTATTTATTTCTCATTTGTCTAAATTTGACTTGCGAGTTCTTTGGCTTTTTTTATATCTCTTTGTTGCGACGATTTATCACCCCCAATTAACAATAGAATGATCTTTCCATTTTGTTCTTTATAATAGATGCGATAACCTTTTGCATAATTTATTCTAAGTTCATTTACTCCATCTCCAACAGTTTTGAAATCTCCAAAATGCGCTTCATTTTCTAATTTTTGCAAGCGCAATAAAATCTTCGCCTTCGCACGTAAATCGTTCAGTTTTCTTAACCATTTATCAAATTCTGGCGTTTTTTCAATTAAATACATATTTAAAACTGTATTCAATTGGATACAAATATCCAATTATTTTTTATAAATTCTTTATTTTTTCACGTTTTTTTTTGAAAAATAGTTGAAATAAAAATTTGAGTTAAATTCTTTCAATCTTGTTTAAGATAAAAATGAATGAGATTTTTTATTAACGTATTAACTAAAAAAACGGTTTCATTCTATCTAAAATACTTAATTTTTATAATAGCTGAAACTAAATCATAAAGATTTTTCGCACTTTTGTAATGTGAAGACAACAAACAAAGAAGGATATTGCGCCATTGGCGTTTTCAGAGGAAAAACAGAGCACAACTTAGGCACACTTTGGCGTTCTGCTTATATTTTGGGCGCTAGTTATATTTTCACCGTTGACAATCGTTACAAAAAACAGAGTTCAGATGTTTTAAGAACATGGTCGCGCATTCCACTATTTCATTACAAATCTTTCGATGATTTATTGGCAAACATTCCTTACGATTGTCGTTTGGTAGGTGTTGAACTAGATGATAACGCAACCTTTTTGCATGAATTTGAACACCCAAAACGCGCCATTTATTTGTTAGGGTCAGAAAACGATGGATTACCGCAAGAAGTTATTGATAAATGTCATTTTTTAATAAAACTACCTGGAAATACTTCGTTGAATGTTGGCGTTACAGGAAGTATTGTTTTACATGATCGCGCGACAAAAGTTCCAACAACCTTACCACCCAATCACAAAGATACATAAGCATGGCAGCAACGAATTGCAGTTTAAAACCTTACAATACATTTGGTATTGACGTTCAAGCAAAAGCATTTGATCGTTTTTCTAACTTAGAAGAACTTTCTGCTTGTATAAACACCTACAAAGGACTTGAACTATTAATTGTAGGTGGAGGAAGTAACATATTGTTTACCAAGGATTTTGATGGGGTTGTTTTAAAAAATGAACTCAAAGGATTCGAAGTGCTTTCTGAAACAGATACAACTGTCATCGTTCAAGCTGGAGCAGGAGAAAATTGGCATGAATTCGTTTTAAAATGCATCGACTTAGGTTATGCAGGTATTGAAAACATGAGTTTAATTCCAGGAAGTGTTGGCGCGAGTCCGATGCAAAACATTGGAGCATACGGAGTTGAAATCAAAGATGTTTTTCATTCATTAAAAGCCTATCACATTGCTTCAGGAGAAATTCACACCTTCGATGCAGCAGCTTGTGAATTCGGCTACCGTGAAAGTGTGTTTAAACGCGCGTTGAAAGGACAATACGTCATCATTTCGGTTGCCTTTCAGCTTTCTAAAATTGCTGCGATCAATAAAAATTATGGCGCAATTGAAAGTCAACTTGAAAGCATGGGTATTTCTCAACCAAGTATTAAAGACATCAGCAATGCAGTCATTGCCATTCGAAGTTCAAAATTACCCGACCCAAAAACCTTGGGTAACGCAGGAAGTTTTTTCAAAAATCCTGTTGTAGACCAACAACTTGTCGATCGTATATTAGAAAATCATCCAGAAGCACCCAACTACCCTGCTGAAACCGGCAAACGAAAATTAGCTGCTGGTTGGTTAATCGAACAAACAGGTTGGAAAGGCAAAACGATTGGAACGTGCGGCGTTCACACATTACAAGCGTTGGTTTTGGTTAACTACGGTGGTTCAACAGGACAACAGATTTACGATTTATCGTCTCAAATCATTGCTTCAGTAAAAGAAAAATTTGGTGTTACCTTAGAGCGCGAAGTAAATATCTTGTAAGAATTTTAGTTTTTATTCAGCTATGAATACATTCTATCTACAGCCAAAAATTTTACAATGGGTGCTATCCATTACATTTTTAATTATTGGATTTTTACCAGCGATTTACCTTATTGAAAAAGGTCATTTTCAGCCTTTCTATTACACTTTGTTCTTTTTTTACATTCCAATCAGTCAATTTGTAAACACACCGTTCTTTCGGCTTATAGGAGTTTATAAGTACTACTCCCCTATGCTAATTGGTTACATGGCCAATCAAAAACAAATCGATTTACACAGCGGAGGAAGTTTTGATTACTTATTTGTAATGAGGAGCTACAAAGCAGGTAATGAAATGAGAAACAGATTGTTGCTTTATCATTTAGAAGGTTTATTGAACTTAGTTGAATTAATTGAGCAAAAAAACATTCCAGAAACAGTTAACATCATCGGAACTTCCTATTTCTTTAAAGATCAAACAATGCGTAAAATTGGCTTTGAACTTGAACAACCAACATTATTTTACAGAATCAATCTTTTTCTGAATTGCATAGATTTAATTTGGATGTATTCCTTATCAAGAGGAACGCTTTCAATGCCAAAAATATGGAAAGCCAAAAAAGTGTCTATTTCTGGAACTAATTTATTGAAAAGTAAAACACAGCTTGAAACCATTTATTTCACGTTGAAAAGCAGAACAAAATCATTCTAGTAGTTCAGAACATTGCTCCTTCAAAAAGTCAACATACAATCACTTGAACGCATCCAGCAAATTGGAAGAACGACTTTTGAAGAAACCTTTTCACCATTCAATACAGCAGAAAACATACTTTCTTATTTGGAAAACGGATTTTCTACTGAAAAATTAACCAAAGAAATCAACGAACCCAATTCTGAATTTTACATTGTTTCAGAGAATGATACCCTAATTGGCTATTTGAAAGTGAATATTGGCGCAGCACAAACAGAATTCAACACTGCAAACAGTTTAGAGATTGAACGAATTTATGTTTTGAAAGCATACCATGGCAAAAAAGTTGGCCAACTACTCTTTGAAAAGGCTGAAGATCTTGCCCAGCGAAAACAAGTTGATTTCATTTGGTTGGGGGTTTGGGAGAAGAACGAACGCGCCATTCATTTTTACCAAAAAAATGGATTCGAAATCATTGATCAACATATCTTTAAATTAGGCACTGATTTACAGACTGATTTTATCATGAGAAAAATACTTATATAAACCAAAAAAGCCGATCTTTCAATCGGCTTTTCCATTCTATTCTATCAATTATTTCAAATCGAAACGATCGCTGTTCATTACTTTCACCCATGCAGCGATGAAATCTTTTGCAAATTTTTCTTTTGCATCATTGCTTGCATACACTTCAGCTAAAGCTCTTAGTTCAGAATTCGATCCGAAAATTAAATCGGCACGCGTTGCTGTCCATTTTACTTTTCCTGTAGCGCGATCAGACCCTTCAAAAACATCTTTTGCCTCTGAAGTTGCTTTCCACGTAGTGTTCATGTCTAATAAATTCACAAAGAAGTCATTTGTCAAAGCACCTGGTTTAGCTGTCAAAACACCATGTTTAACACCTTTGTAGTTCGCGTCTAAGACACGCAATCCACCTACTAAAACCGTCATTTCTGGTGGTGTAAGCTTCAATAATTGCGCTTTGTCAACCAACAACTCTTCCATTGAAACAGTGTAGCTTGTTTTTGAATAATTTCTGAATCCATCCACAACTGGCTCAAGAACAGCCATTCCTTTTACATCGGTTTGTGCTTGTGTCGCATCCATTCTTCCTGGAGTGAAAGGTACCGATAAATTGAAACCTGCATTTTTTGCAGCCGATTCAATAGCAGCAGAACCAGCCAATACAATTAAATCTGCCATTGAAATTTTCTTCGTTGCTGATTTCTTATTGAACTCTTGTTGAATTTTTTCATAAAGTGGTAATACTTTGTTCAACATTGCAGGATTGTTTGCTTCCCAGTTGCGTTGTGGCTCCAAACAAATTCTAGCTCCATTTGCACCACCGCGTTTATCAGAACCTCTGAAGGTTGAAGCTGAAGCCCATGCTGTCGCTACCATTTCTTGTGTCGTAACACCAGATTTCATTAATTCAGCTTTCAAGAAGTCAATATCTTTCGCATCCACAACCGCATGATTTAATGCTGGAATTGGGTCTTGCCAAGCTAAATCTTCTTTTGGTACTTCTGTTCCTAAATACAATGCTTTAGGACCCATGTCTCTGTGCGTTAATTTGAACCATGCTCGTGCAAATGCATCTGCAAATTGCGCAGGATTTTCTTGAAATCTTTTTGAAATTTTTCCATACTCTGGATCAAATCGCATAGACAAATCGGTTGTCAACATTGTTGGCTTTTGTTTTTTCGTTGCATCAAATGCATCTGGTACAATTTCAGGCGCATTTTTAGCGACCCATTGTTTTGCTCCAGCTGGACTTGTTGTCAATTCCCATTCGTATGCAAACAATAAATTAAAAAATCCATTCCCCCATTTTGTAGGAGTTGTTGTCCATGTCACCTCTAAACCAGAAGTGATCGCATCTTTACCTTTTCCTGATTTGTATTGACTACTCCAGCCCATTCCTTGCTCTTCAATACCTGCAGCTTCTGGACTTGCACCAACTAAATTAGCGTCACCAGCACCGTGAGTTTTACCAAAAGTGTGACCTCCAGCAATTAAAGCAACCGTTTCTTCATCGTTCATTCCCATTCTTCCGAACGTTTCACGGATGTCTTTTGCAGCTGCAATTGGATCTGGATTTCCGTTAGGTCCTTCAGGGTTTACATAAATCAATCCCATTTGAACTGCTGCCAATGGATTTTCTAATTTTCTACCATCTGCATAACGTTGATCATCTAACCATTTCGTTTCTTTCCCCCAATACACATTCGATTCTGGCTCCCAAACATCAACACGACCAGCAGCAAAACCAAAAGTTTTGAAGCCCATCGATTCTAAGGAAACATTTCCTGCTAAAATCATTAAATCAGCCCATGAAATTTTACTTCCGTATTTTTGCTTGATTGGCCATAACAAGCGTCGTGCTTTGTCTAAGTTCGTATTATCAGGCCAGCTATTTAATGGTGCAAAACGTTGTTGTCCTGCAGAAGAACCACCTCTTCCGTCTCCTGTTCTGTAAGTTCCAGCACTATGCCAAGCCATACGAATAAACAACGGACCATAATTTCCAAAATCAGCAGGCCACCAATCTTGAGATGTAGTTAAAACTTGTTGAATGTCTTTTTTCAAGGCTGCATAATCCAAACTTGCAAATTCTTTTTTATAATCAAATGCAACACCCATCGGATCTGAAAGGGAAGAATTTTGTCGTAAAACAGACAAGTTTAATTGATTTGGCCACCAATCGCGATTGGTTGTTCCTTTTGAACCTAATGGCGGATCAGTTTTTGTAGCACTAGAAGCGGCTGTTCCACCGTGCATTACAGGACATTTTCCTGCTGTACTTTCTGATGGCTGAGCAACTAATGTTGTGCTGAACAAAAGTGTACTAACAATTACTATTTTTTTCATCGAATTAAAGTTTAACATTTCTATTCTTCAAAATTAATGCATAGCTTTGTTTTATAAAAACGATATTTTGAATATCAATATTGATAGAATAGATGAATATACACCAATTTCAATACATATTGGCAGTTGCAGAAAACCGTCACTTTGAATTAGCTGCCGAAAAGTGTTTTATCACACAATCAACTTTAAGTACCATGATTTCAAAATTTGAAGATGAAATCGGTATTTTAATTTTTGACAGAAAGAAAAAGCCAGTTGAAATTACGACAGAAGGCTTACTAATCATTGAACAATTAAAAATCATTCAAAACAACATTGATCATTTAAAAGAGTTTACCAAAGAATTAAAAGGTGAAATAAAAGGAAATTTGACATTATCTGTAATTCCAACCATTGCTCCGTTTTTATTGCCATTGTTTCTTCAAAAATTTGCGACAAAATTTCCAGATTTATCGATTACTGTGAAAGAACAAACTACCGCAGAAATAATTCGCGCTATTAAAGCTCGAGAATTAGACATGGGAATTGTATCCATTCCAATTTTAGACAAAGATTTGATTGAAATAAAATTGTACGATGAAGCATTTATTTTTTTCGATACAAACAGTGAAACAAAACGAAAAATAGCGGTAGATGGAATAAATATGGAGAATTTATGCTTGTTAGAAGAAGGTCATTGCATGCGCACACAAGTTATCAAATTATGTGACATCCATAAAAAACCCTATTCAAACAAGTTAAACTTTGAATACAAAGCAGGATCAATAGATAGTTTGTTGCGTTTTGTAAAAGCAAACAATGCCTCAACACTCCTTCCCTATTTGTCAACGTTAGACTTCAATGAAACAGAAAAGAAACACGTGAGTGAGTTTTCTGAACCTATTCCATTTAGAAGTGTTGGAATTGTTGTTCACCGACATTTCGTCAAGAAAAAATTATTGGAAATTTTGCAAGAAGATATTTTACAGAAAATTGCTACTGTTATTCCAAAGCAAGAAATTGATGGATTGAAATTAATGCCTTTGTAAACTTACCATTCGTCTTCAGTTCCGTCTTCTTTGTTGGCTTGGTCAATTAATTTCTTCCAATTATAACCACCTTCTTCACTATCGTTTAAAATGTCCATGTACTCATCTTTCGTGATGTCGTAATGTTCAATTTCTTCACCAGTGTATTCTTCGATGGCTTCCAATAAAACTTTTTCGGCATCACTGCAAAACGAAAGTGCTTGACCTCTACGATTCCCACGACCAGTTCTTCCACAACGGTGAACATAGTTTTCTGCATCGTCAGGCAAATCGTAATTAATCACATAATCCATTGTTGGAATATCGATTCCACGTGCTGCAACATCGGTTGTAATTAATACTTTATTTTCACCTGAACGAAAACGGTCTAAAATTGCAAATCGGTCTTTTTGTTCTACTCCACCATGCAAGGCTTCTGTTTTGACTTGCACACGTTCCATTGCTGCTACAATGCGTTCAACGCGCACTTTTGTTCGCGCAAAGACGATGAATTGCTTGTCCTCATATTCTTTCAAAATATTTTCTAAAAAGAATCTTTTATCGTCCATATCTACAAAAGCAACAGCATGGTCAATATTTTTTGCGACTGGATTTTTGGGTGATATTTGAATACGAATCGCATTTTTCACCACAGAATAAGCTAAGTTTTTGATTTTTTTAGAAATCGTAGCTGTAAAGAACAACGTTTGACGTTTACTTGGAATATGCTTTAAAACATCTTCAATGTCTTTCATAAATCCCAAATCAAGCATTAAATCAGCTTCGTCCAACACTAAAAATTCCAAGCGAGAAATATCTAAAAATCCTTGAGATATTAAATCAAACATTCGTCCAGGAGTTGTAACCACAACATCTAACCCATTATTCAACGTTCTAATTTGTTGTTCTTGTTCAACTCCACCGTACAAACCAAATGTTTTCACACTTGTTCGACGACCAATTTCATTGAATACGCCGGAAATTTGTTTCGCTAATTCACGTGTAGGCACCATGACTAAGCAGCGAACACCTTTGTATCCTTTGCGGTTTCTTTTTTCTAATTTGTCAATTACTGGAATAGCAAACGCAGCGGTTTTACCTGTTCCTGTTTGCGCGACTGCCATTACATCTTCTCCTTCAAGAATGTGTTTAATGGCTTTGAATTGTATGTCTGTAGGTTTTTTAAAACCCATTTCATTCAATTGCTCTTTGACTAAATTTGAAATTGGATAATCGCTAAATTTCATCTTTTCCTAGTGTAAAAAAATAGGGCGGAAAAATCCGCCCTAAACTATTTCTTATGCGGAACGAATTCCGCTGTTGAATTATGCTTCTTCTGTTGGAACTAAAATACGTCCACAGTGCTCACATACTAAAACTTTCTTTTTAGATTGGATATCCAATTGACGTTGAGGTGGAATTTTGTTAAAACAACCACCACAAGAATCTCTGTCAACAGGAACAACTGCTAAACCATTTTTAGCATTTACTCTCAAACGGTTGTATGCAAAAGCTAAACGAGCATCAATTTTTCCTAAAGCAGTTGAAGATTTTTTCATTAAATCATCTTCCTCTTTTTGAGTTTCGCTCACGATTTCATCCAATTCAGCTTTTTTCGTTTTCAAATCACCTTTACGGAATTCGAAACGCTCTTTCGCTTCATCCAATGTTTCTTTTTTAGAAGTGATTTTAAATTTCGCTTCTTTCGATTTTTTCTCGTGCAATTTAATTTCCAATTCTTGGAACTCAATTTCTTTTGCTAATGATTCAAATTCTCTGTTATTTCTAACATTATTTTGTTGTTCTTTATACTTAGCAATTGCCGTTTCAGAATCTTTAGTAGCATTTTTACGATCTAAAACTTCAGTATCAAGATCTTTGATCTCTTCTTGAATTTTAGCAATACGCGTTTCTAAGCCTTCTAATTCGTCTTCCAAATCTTGCACTTCCAAAGGTAGTTCACCTCGGATGGTTCTTATTCTATCAATCTCTGAATCAATCTTTTGTAATTCAAATAAGGCGTCTAACTTTTCCGCCACTGATACTTCTTTTTTAGTCGCAGTTCCTGCCATGTGCTAAAAATAATTTATAGGATTCGTATTTATTCCCGTTAAATGAACGGCAAAGGTAGTAAATTTTTTCTTCAAAATATCAGCAATTAACTTACTTGTGTATTGTTCACTCTCAAAATGACCAATATCAGCAATAACTATCTGGTTTTCAGTGTCAAAAAATTCATGATATTTATAATCTCCTGTAATAAAAATATCTGCTTTTTGTTTTTTTGCTTCAGGTAGTAAAAAACTTCCTGCTCCACCGCAAAATGCGACACGTTTTATCGATTTATTCATCAAATCTGTATGTCGAATACAGCCAGTTTGGAAAGTCTTTTTTACAAAAGATAAAAATGCCTCTCCTTCCATTGGTTGAGGCAGTTCTCCGATCATTCCTGCTCCTATCGTAGCATCTGTATTTACTATTGGAATTAAATCGTATGCCACTTCTTCGTATGGATGTGTCTCTAATAAAGTCTGGATGACATTTCCAACTTTGTGTTGTTGAACCAAATATTCAACACGCATTTCTTCCACTTCTTCGTAAACACCGTTTTCACCAACATAAGGTTGAGCTAAAGCATTCGGTTCAAAAGACCCAGTTCCTTCAGAACGAAAATGGCAGGCCGAATAATTTCCAAGCTCACCAGCACCAGCTTGAAACAGTGCATCATTAATTTGAGAGCAATTTTCTTTTGGAACAAACACAATCAATTTGAATAATTGTTCTTTTTTTGGTGCTAGAATTTTCAAATTTGTCAAACCCAAACGATTTCCAATCTCAAAATTCACTCCTTTATCGTAATGATCGAGGTTTGTATGTATGGCATAAATTGCTATTGAATGTTGAATCGCTTTTATTACTGTTCGCTGGACATAATCTGCGCCTGTAATTTTTTTTAAACCTGAAAAAACTAGTGGATGGTGTGAAATAATCAAATTACATCCTTTTTCAATTGCTTCATCCACAATCGCCTCTGTGCAATCTAAACTAATTAATGCAGCTGTAACCTCCGAATTTTTGTCACCAATAAGCAATCCACAATTGTCATAAGATTCCTGCCACGACAAAGGAACTAACGTTTCTAAATAAGCTGTTATCTCACCTAATTTCATTGTATTTTTTTTGTTAACCCAAACGAAATTCCCATCGATTGATTTTTATGGATATACGATTGGAATTTATCATAAGAAGAATTCAATTGAAAGCGCAATTCGGGAGAAATTAATAATGAAAATCCCTTTTTCAAATCAATCAACACACCCAAATTAACAAGACCACTCAAAACGACTGGTGCTGTTTTCTCAGTGATCGCTTCATCTAATTCATTCGATTGATTTCCTTTTATCCAATCAACAGATCGCTTGGAAGAAACATACATTTGAGGCATTAATCCTATTCCAGCATAGACATGAAACCAGTTTTTTTGAATGTGGTAATTGAAGCGCAAAGGCATTGCAACATATTGATATCGTGTTTGATACATGTAACTTGAATCGTTCAATTCAAAAGAATAATTTTCACCATTTTGAACATATGAAATTCCTGCATCCCAAAAAAAATGATTGTTTAAATCATTTTGAATACCTAGTCCAAACGACCAAACTTGTGCAGCTGTTTCATTTGCTCTTTCACCAAGTGGGTCTCCATACAAACCTGTGTTTTCAGTTAATGTTCTATTTGAACTTGACCAATTAGAAAGTAAATAAATACGTGTTCCAGTTTCACCAATTGAATTCAATTTCAATTGTTTTGTTTTTGGTTTTTTCTGTGATTTATTTTTTACTTCAGGAGAACCAATTAATACTTGAGCAAAAAGCTCACCAACAAAAAATAAAAGTGCAGCAATAAGAATAAATTTCTTCATTTTTTCGTTATTTTTACAATCCTAATAATAAACAAACAAATATCGTTAATTTAACAACGTTTCCTATGAATTCGATTGAAAAAAAGAAAAAAAGTCTAGTTAAAAGAATTTTAAAATGGACTGGGATTGGATTTGCTGTTCTACTAGCTATCTTAATTGCTATTCCTTATTTTTTTAAAGACGACCTTAAAAAAATGGTCATTGACGAGGTTAACAAAACATTGAACGCTAAATTATCAATGGGTGATTTTGACCTAACGTTTATTAGCACGTTTCCTTCTATGACAATTGAATTAAACGACACAAAACTGGAAGGAATCAATGAATTTAAAGGTGTTGAATTGGCAAATATCAAAGAATTCAGTGCAGAGGTCGGTTTTTGGAATGTTGTAGGTGGCGATCAAATTGAAATAAAAGCGATACACTTAGTTGAGCCTAAATTCGATGTCCGTATTTTGAAAAATGGAAAAGCAAATTACGATATTGTAAAACCAGATTCAGTTAAACCAGTTGAACAAGCAGAAGAACCCTCAAACTTCAAACTTTCGTTGAAAGAATATTCCATCACGAACGGAAGCGTAAAATACGACGACCAAACATCCGATATGTTGTTAGCAATTCAGAACTTAAACCACCGTGGAAAAGGAGATTTAACAGCTGACATCATTGACTTTGAAACAACAACATCAATGGATAAAATGACATTTAACATGGATGGCGTTTCTTATTTATCGGAAGTTAAAACAAATTTCATTGTAAATCTTTTGATGGAATTCAGTGAAAACAGCTCAAAATTCACCTTAAAAGAAAATGAATTTAAATTAAATGCATTGACCTTTTCGTTAGATGGATTCTACGAAATGTTTGAAAAATCTTCCAACATGGATTTTAAAATCAATGCGGCTCAAGCAACATGCAAAGATTTCTTATCGTTAATCCCTACGTTCTATCAATCAGGCTATGAATCAATGATTACAAAAGGTTCGTTGGATTTTGGTGGTTTCTTAAAAGGTAAAATGGACGATAAAAACATGCCTGCCTGGGATTTCAACTTAAATGTAGCCAATGCATCGATCAAATACCCGGATTTACCTGGTACAATTAAAAACATTGTTGTAAAAGCTGCTTCTACTTTTAAAGGCGGAACAAACATGGATGACATGACAGTTGATGTAGATAAATTTCACGCAGATTTTGCAGGAAATACTTTGGATGCAACACTAAAAATGCGTAACCCAATGACAGATCCGTTGCTAGTTGCAAAAGTACTGGCAAAAGTTGACTTAGCGACTTTGAAACAAGTTATTCCAATGGGAGATGGCGAATCTTACAAAGGAAAATTAAAGGCTGATGTCAATTTAAATGGTCGTTTAAGCGCAATTGACAAAGGGAATTACGAAGCATTCAAAGCCTCAGGGACACTTGAATTGTGGAACATGCTTTACAAATCAAAAGAATTAAATGATCAAGTTGAAATCGCTAACCTTATTTTTAGATTTTCACCAAAAAACTTAAGTTTAGAGAAATTAATTGCGAAAACAGGTCGCTCAGATTTTCAAATGAACGGAACAATTGACAATTACATGGGCTATGTATTTAGAAATGAATTATTAAAAGGAGTTTTCAACTTTACAAGTAACACCTTAGATTTAGACCAACTAATGAACCTTGTACCAAGTTCACCAGCCACTACAAATGAAGTTAAAAAAGAAGAAAAACCTCATACAGCTGTAAACAGTGAGCCAATGTTGATTCCAGACAACATTGATTTCAATTTATCAACAGCTATCTCAACTGTATACTACAATAAAATGGCCATTAAAAATGTGAATGGTGGAGTTAAAATTAAAGATGAAGTCGCAACACTTTCAAATTTAACAATGAATACAATGGGAGGATTAGTTGGTCTTTCAGGTGATTTCTCAACAGTAGATCATTACAAACCAGCTGTAAATTTTGCATACAATTTAAAAGATATTGATGTAACAGAATTAGCTACAAACTTTGTAACCATTGAAAAAATTGTACCGATTACAAAATATGCACAAGGAAAAATTAGTTCGACATTCAATATGAAATCTTCTTTAACTGCCAACCTTGACCCTATTTATCCATCGTTGAATGCCAATGGAGATTTCTCAACAAAATCGTTGACTGTTTCAGGATTTAAACCATTAGAAGAATTAGCTACTGCTTTGAAAAAGGAAGCATACGCAAAACAAACACTGAAAGATGTATACTTGAAATTCAAATTAACAGACGGAAAACTTAGCGTTGCACCATTTGATGTGAAATTAGGGAAAATGAACGCAAACATAGCAGGATACACAAGCTTAGATCAATCAATAAATTACGACATTAAATTATTGGTTCCTAAAGAAGAAATCCCAGCTGAAATGATTAAAACTGCTGAAAAAGCTTTGACTAAAGTAAATTCAATGCTTCCAAAATTGAACATTGCAGCCATTCCAGCTATTATTCCTGTTAAAGTGAACATGATTGGGTCAGTTACCAACCCAAAAATCAATACCGACTTCAAAGAAGCTTTGTTAGCTGCAACTGGAAATTTAAAAGATAATCTCGCGAATGCGAAGCAAGCAATAAAAGATACAGCTAAAGCAGTCATCAACCAAAAAATAAATGAAGTTCGCGAAGATTTAAATGCGAAAAAAGCTGAAATCATGGCTGATGCGCAACGTCAAGCTGACAAAATAAAAGCAGAAGCAAAAAAACAAGCTGATGAATTGAAAGCACAAGCTAAAAAAGAAGTAGATAACTTAGTTAGCAATGCTGGTTCTAACCCTTTCCAGAAAAAAGCAGCTGAAATCGCTGGTAATAAAATAACAAAAATTGCCGACGATAAAATCAATAAAATCAATGCAGAAGCAGATAAAAAAGCAGATGCAATATTACAAGAAGCAAAAGAACGTGCTGATAAAATAAAGTAAAAATCATTAAACAAAAAAAGCTGGGTTGTTACAATCCAGCTTTTTTTTGCTTAAAATTCAGTTTAATACGTTCTTGTCATATCTTCTGCAACACAAATTATATAGCTTGCTTTATTAAGATGTTCCTTTTCTAATTTTTTAGTCGATTGTTGGGTAACCGTTGAAATTGTTACAGTTTTAATCTTAGGTGCTACTTGTTGAACATACCATAAAATACCTTGAAAAAAATCTGTATGGTAAGCGCCATTAAAATGAAGAACTTTCTTTCCAGTGCTTATACTTTCTAAAAGAAAATATGCCATTGTTGCATCTTTTAATGCTTGTGCAGCCATCATGTGTTTTCCTCCCATATGTTCTTCCATTTCTTTCAATGCTGCATATTGGGTCAATGTTGAATCAATATTAAATGGCAAAGGCACCATGTTGCTTTTATCGATCAAACTTAATGTATCCAACGCTTTATATCCTTTCTTAAAAAGTAAATTCGCAAACTTACGAGGAACATTTGTTGCAACACCTTTCAATTGTTTCTCCTGCATAAATAGCAACAAAGGTTTGTAATCTGTTGCATAATTATTCCACTGACGAACCGTGTCATTGAATTGTTTTTCTGAAAGTTGTTTGGCTAAAAATTGCGTCAATAATTCTTGTTGGTCGTGTTCATACATTTCAAAACCAACAACTAAATCCTTGTGGCAGGTTGCTTCCAAGCGCTTCAATACTTGTAATTCAATCCAATGCGCAATTGGATTATCGTGTTGCTCACCAAAGAAAATAGCTTCTTTCAGAGAAATATCAGTTAACATTTTTTCCAATGAAACTTTTTTACCTTTTGAAGAATAAATAACAAAAGCACCATCGTTTTGACTGAAAACGATAAAATTTGAAAGAAAAACAATCGTAAATATTAGTTTTTGAAGCATAATTGAACTTTTTTAACAAGTTGTTCTTGCAATAATAGAAAACTTAAAGAGAATATTCCTAATTTTGACTTGATTATGAATAAAATCATCGGCGTATTAAGCGGAATCAAACCGCTATTTCAAAGACTGACAATCATTTTAATGATGATGACATTCTCTCGCCTGTTGTTTTACAGCTTTAATAGCGCAAGTTTCACTTCGATTTCATTTATAGATTATTGTGTTGGCTTATGGTTTGACAGCATGACTATCGTTTTATATTTTGCCCCTTTCATTCTAATTTCTTTACTACCAACACCCGAAAAATGGTTTCGTATTAAAGAAATACTGTTAAAAATTTACTTTCATACTGTCAGTAGTTTGATGATTGCGTTGAATTTAATGGATATTGAATACTTCAAATACACCAGTAAAAGATCAACTTTTGATTTGTTAGCTATTTTAGGAACAGGTAATGACATCCAACAATTGGCAACAACTTTCATTAAAGATTTTTGGTTAATAATTATCTGTTTTATTGGATTTATTTTGATCAATGAATGGCTTTATCGTAAAACAAAACATTCATTCACAGCTTTAAAACCAGTATCTTTAGGATTAAGTGTTCGATTTCTCGTTGTGTTCCCTTTTTTTATTGTACTTTCTAGAGGTGGAATTCAATTGCGTCCTATTGGAATTGTAGAAGCTTCACAATTTTCCAATCCAGAAAATTCAGCCTTTATTTTGAACACACCACTTACCATGTTAAAATCATATGGAAAAGAACGTTTAGAAGTAAAAAACTATTTTTCTGAGCAACAAAACGATCGTTTATTCAATCCAATTCAAACATCTCATCCGCAACATATTTTACCAGACGGAACCAACGTAATGATTATTATTTTGGAAAGTTTTGGAAATGAATTTGTGGGTTCATTCAACGGTGGGAAATCGTACACACCTTTTTTTGATTCCTTAATTAAACAATCGCTTTCATTTGAATATGGCATTGCAAATGGTAAAAAATCAATTGAAGCTGTCCCATCTATCATTGCTTCAATACCAAGTTTAATGGACAATCCTTACATTTCATCACCATACGGAAACAATCAAGTCAATTCTTTGGTTTCAATTCTAAAGAAAAAAGGATACGATTCTGGTTTTTATCACGGAGCAACAAATGGTTCAATGCGCTTTAATGGTTTTGCTGCGCAGTTAGGATTCAATCATTATTTTGGGAGATTTGAATATAACAACGACCAGCATTTTGATAAAACGTGGGGAATATTAGACGAATATTTTAATCCATGGACCGCGCAACAACTTTCAAAATTAAAACAACCATTTATAGGTACTTTGTTTACGTTATCATCTCATCACCCCTATTATGTTCCAGTTAAATGGAAAAACAAAGTAATCAAAGGAAACCAACCCATTTGTGCTTCGATAAGTTACGGTGATATTTCTTTGAAAAAGTTTTTTGAAACGGCTAAAAAACAAGCATGGTACGACAATACGTTGTTTGTGTTAGTAGCTGATCACACACCCGCAACAACAAATCAATTGTACAACGACCGACGTTTCAAGTATCAAATTCCAATTGTTTTTTACCATCCAAAAAAATTATTACCTGCCAAAAAAGAACATAAGATCATTCAACAATTGGACATTATGCCAACCGTATTAGATTTGTTAAACATTGATACGAAGTTTTACGCATACGGACAATCCATTTACAAAAACTCAGAACGAGAAGCGTTTACTTATTTAGAGGGTTCATATTTCTATTTTACAAAAAATCATCTTTATACGTTTACGAATGATAAGGCACGAAATTTGTACGATTTCACCATTAAAAAAATGTCAACAACCGATTCACTTTCGTTTTACAAAAATGAAACGAAACACATTGAAAAAAGAATGAAAGCTATTATTCAACGTTACAATCGCGACTTGATTCATAATAAAACGGCAGTTCAATGAAACAAAAAATTCGATTTATCATCAACCCAATTTCAGGGGTAGGAAAAAAAGGGGAATTACCTCGTTTGATCGAACAAAATTTGGATCATTCGAGATTTGAATACGACATAAAATATACAGAATATAGAAAGCACGCGAAAGAAATCGCAAGAACAGCATCTCATGAAGGTGTTGATATTGTTTGTGCTGTTGGCGGCGATGGTTCTGTACATGAAGTGGGAACAGCTTTAATTGGAACTGCAACAAAATTAGCAATCATACCTTGTGGATCTGGCAATGGTTTGGCAAGACATTTAGGAATTCCTGTTGATATTGAAAAATCAATATTAACAATTAACACAGCTCCAATATTTAAAATGGATACTGTATTGGTCAACGATAAACCATTTTTAGGAATTGGCGGTTATGGCTTTGATGCGCACATTGCTAAAATGTTTGACAATTATCACAAACGAGGATTCTGGAGCTATGTTAAATTGGTAGTCAAAGAATTTGCAACGTTTAAACCAGTTAAAATTGAGGTAGAAATAAACGGAAAGAAAGAAACAAAAAATGTCTTTCTATGCAACATTGCAAATGCCTCTGAATTTGGTAATGGATTTGTAATTTCTCCCAATTCTGACATAACTGACGGACAAATAGAATTGTGTTTTTTCAAGCCATTTTCACCCTGGTTAGCGCCTTTTGTAGTTCGACGCTTTTTTAAACGTACTGTTCATCAATCGCGGTATTCAGAAATTATACAAGTTAAAAAAGCACGCTTAACACTCAGTAAAACTCTAGCTCATTACGATGGAGAACCTTTTCAAGTCAGAGAAGAATTAAATGTGGAAGTCATTCCACAAAGTTTAAATATTTTAACAGGAAACAAGAAATAAAGTTATGGCTTTTATTGAATTAGATATTGCAGAAATGATCCAAACATTGGATAAATTAACACAAGACACACCAGCAAAATGGGGGAATTTATCCGCTCAAGGAATGGTTGAACACTTGTGTGATGGATTGAAAATGTCATCTGGAAAATTAAAATTCCCCTTAGAAATTGCTGCTGACAAACATGAGAAAATGCAAGCCTTTTTAGCATCAGACAAACCAATGGCGAAGAATATTGAAGTTTCATTTGTTAAAAAAGATACACCACTTCGTCATGAAGAAATTGAATTGGCAATAGATGAGTTTTTGTTAGAATGGATCGATTTTGAAGAACATTTTTCAGATGAAACAATAACGGAACAACATCCCTATTATGGTGATTTAAATTTTGACCAATGGTGTCAATTACATGCGAAACATTTCACCCATCACTTTGAACAATTTGGTTTAATATAAATGGTTTTAATTTATTCATTTATTATCGGTTGTATTGCCGGAATCATCAACTATTCCTTTGCACGCAAAAAAGGGCACACGTCAATTTCAGTCCTCGTTTTAGGAATATTAGCCTTTACAGCTGTAGCCTATTCGTTGTTGAAATATATTTTGTAAGAATTAAAGAATCAAAAAGCATAATCCGTATATTCGTATCATTCAAACTTAGAGTAAAAAAAGTTTGAAAATGACAGATAAATATGATTGGATTAAAAAATGATTTTCCTTCAAGTTCACTATCAGAATGGAAAATTCAATTAGAAAAAGAACTAAAAGGAGCTGATTTTTCAGTTTTAGAACGAAATGATCTCATTGAAGAAATTCACTATTCTACTTTTCATCACGCTGAAAGCTCAACAATCTTCGATCAAACACCTGGAGTAATTCCTTTTTCAAGAGGGTATCAAACGACATCCAATGAATGGAATATTGGTCAAGAAATCATTCTTTCAGATGCAAAAAAAGCCAACACATTAGCATTAAATTTATTAATGAAAGGCTGTAATTACTTACGTTTCACTTTGAATGATTCTGTGTTAAATTCTTTAACGATTGCTTTTGAAGGAATCCAGTTTGAATACATTACAACGTGCTTTTCCATTCAAACAATCGAACAATTTAAAGCAGTTGATGCATATTTCAATCATTCAATTCCGAAAACGATTCGATTAACAGTGGATCCTCAAACAGTTTCTAAGGAATGTTTTGAATACATTGCTGAAAAAGCGAAAAAAAATCAATTTATTTTTTGTCACATCAATGGTTTTGCTGTTCAACAAACAGGCGCAACAACGTGGCAAGAAATAGCATTTTGTATCGCACAAGGTCATGCTACATTGGTGCAACTTTTTAACCTAGGTTTTACAATTGATGAAGCTAGTGCTTGTTTACAATTTAGTGTCGGAATAGGTTCCAATTACTTTTTTGAAATTTCAAAAATTAGAGCCTTTAGATCTGTTTGGTCAAAAATTATTGCTGCCTATCAACCTGCGCATGCTTGCACCTACAATACAGAGATTCTTGCAGAAATTGGACACACGAATAAATCGCTCAAAGATCCTTACACCAATTTCTTGCGTCAAACTACTGAAATAATGGCTGCAAGTTCAGCTGGTATTTCAACAATAATTGCACACCCATACGACAGTATTGCAAAAACAAAAACAGCTTTAGCAGAAAGAATGGCGATTAATGTTTCTTTGATCATCAAGGAAGAAAGTTATTTTGATGCTGTTATAGATCCAACTGGCGGAAGTTATTCCATCGAATTTATTACTACTGAAATTGGAAAAAAGGCTTGGCAATTATTTCAAGAAATTGAAGCTTTAAATGGAATTGAAACAACTGAAGCAACCGCATTCCTTCGATCAAAAATTGAAGAAAAAGCTGCTTTACGTATCCAATTACTAAAAGATCAAAAAGCCACTTTAATTGGAATCAATAAATTCCACAATGGAATTGAAGAAGAAAATACAATTGTTAACCAGCAAAGCTATTTAGGATTGCCATTTTTGCATTTTGAAAGTCTTTTAACAAACTAAACTATGAAACGAATAGATTTTACTTCCATTCCATTTGAACAAACACGTTCAACTGAGCGAAAAGAACCAATCGTTTCATACGAAACGGCAGAAAAAATTGCTTTAAATTCATTTTACAACAAAGAAGTACTTACCGAAACCGAACACATTGGATACGTTTCAGGAATTGCTCCTTACTTGAGAGGACCGTATGCATCCATGTATGCTATTCGACCTTGGACAATTCGTCAATATGCTGGATTTTCAACTGCTGAAGAATCCAATGCTTTCTATAGAAGAAATTTAGCAGCAGGACAAAAAGGTCTTTCAGTAGCTTTTGATTTAGCAACTCATAGAGGATACGATTCAGATCACGAACGTGTTGTTGGAGATGTTGGAAAAGCTGGGGTTGCAATCGATTCTATCTTGGATATGAAAATCCTTTTTGACAAAATTCCTTTGGATCAAATGTCCGTTTCTATGACCATGAACGGAGCTGTGATTCCAATTTTAGCCTTTTATATTGTTGCTGCAGAAGAACAAGGTGTCGCTCAAGAAATGTTAACAGGAACTATTCAAAATGATATTTTAAAGGAGTTCATGGTGAGAAATACTTACATTTATCCACCTACTCCATCCATGCGAATTATTTCGGATATTTTTGCATACACTTCGAAACACATGCCGAAATTCAATTCCATTTCAATTTCTGGTTATCACATGCAAGAAGCTGGAGCAACTGCTGCCATTGAATTAGCTTATACCTTAGCAGACGGTTTAGAATACATTCGAGCAGGAATTGCTGCAGGTATGGATATTGATTCTTTTGCTCCACGATTAAGTTTCTTTTGGGCAATAGGAATGAACCATCATATGGAAATTGCAAAATTGAGAGCAGGAAGATTAATATGGTCTAAAATAGTCAAACAATTTCAACCTAAAAGCGATAAATCGTTAGCCTTAAGAACACATTGCCAAACGTCAGGTTGGAGTTTAACAGAACAAGATCCTTTTAACAATATTGCTCGAACTTGCATCGAAGCACTAGGTGCAGTTTTAGGTGGAACACAATCTTTACATACCAATGCATTGGATGAAGCAATTGCTTTACCAACCGATTTTTCTGCACGAATTGCACGAAACACACAAATTTATATTCAAGAAGAAATTGGTGTAACCTCTTTTATTGATCCTTTTGGAGGCAGTTATTACATCGAAAAACTGACAGAAGAATTGGTAAATGAAGCATGGAAATTGATTGAAGAAGTTGAAGAACTTGGTGGCATGTCGAAAGCAATTGAAACTGGCTTACCAAAAATGCGCATTGAAGAAGCAGCTGCTCGTAAACAAGCGCGCATAGATTCTGGAAAAGATGTTATTGTTGGTGTAAACAGATTTGAGATTTCTGAAGAAGAATCTACAAAAATTGAAATTCTAGAAGTTGACAATACAAAAGTACGAATAGCACAACTAGATCGTTTAGCCGAATTAAAAGCTAATCGTAAGCAAGAAAATGTTAACACCTTACTAAAAGAACTAGAAGAAGCAGCTAAAAATGGAACTGGAAATTTACTAGAAATAGCAATTCGTTGTGCGAGAGAGCGTGCTTCATTGGGCGAAATTTCGTTGGCAATGGAAAATGTTTTTGGTCGCTACCAAGCTACAATTCGATCAATTTCTGGTGTTTATTCGCACGAAGCTATGGATGATAAAGATTTTAAAATCGCACAAGAATTAACCAATGAATTCAGTCAAACAGAAGGAAGACGACCTCGAATTATGATTGCTAAAATGGGTCAAGATGGCCATGATCGAGGCGCGAAAGTAATCGCATCTTCCTTTGCAGATATTGGATTTGACGTTGATATCGGCCCATTATTTCAAACACCTGCAGAGGCAGCGAAACAAGCCGTTGAAAACGACGTGCATATTTTAGGCGTTTCTTCGTTAGCTGCTGGACACAAAACATTGGTCCCACAAGTGATCGAAGAATTAAAAAAATTAAACCGTGAAGACATCATGGTCATTGCTGGAGGTGTAATTCCCCAACAAGATTATGATTTCTTATACAAAGCGGGTGTTTTTGGAATTTTTGGTCCTGGCACTAAAATATCAAAAGCAGCACAAGAAATACTTAGATTGTTAATAAAAAGTAATGAAGAATAATCCGAATTTTGCATACTGAAATTAGTTTTGTACATTCGGCATTCAATTTGAAATAAAAACTCTAAATAATAATAACATGAAAAAAATAATCGCATTAGTAGCACTTTTAATTGGAAGTTTACCGGTATTCTCTCAAGCACCTGATTACAATGATTTAAAAATATTATTTGCAGATGGAAACTATGAAAAATTAACCAAATATGCAGATAACTATACTCAAAAAGAAAATTTAAAAAAAGACCCAATTCCCTATATTTGGTTAGCAAAAGGATTGCATAAAATTTCAGTTTCAGGAACAAAAGATGAAAAATTTAAAAATGCGTTTAAGGAAGCTATTGGCGCAATGACTAAAGCATTTAAAATTGACAAAGATTCAACTTTAATGAATGAATTTGGTGAATTTATTGGTGAATTTCAAATTGCTGTATCAGAATACATCACCAATGATTTAACTGCTAAAGATTATGCAAAAGCATCTGGTTGGGCAATGAAATATACTAAAATATCATACCACCCAATTGGAGCACAATACATTGATGGTGCAGCAAAATATAGAAAAGCTGATAAAGGTACTGCTTTAACAATTTGGAAAACAGCTGAAGTAGAAATCACCAAAATGATTGCTAAAAATGAAGATATTAAAGAATGGGGCGAGGCAGATTTAGCTCTTTTCAGAGTAGGTGTTTTTAGTACAGTTGAATGTTTAATTGATGGAAAACAAGTTCCAAAAGCTAAAGCATTGCTTTCTAAAGTTGAACCACTATTTGCTGAGGACGAAGAATTTAAAACAAAAGCAGAAGAATTAAATGCTTTAATGAACTAAATTGAAAGCCTCAGTATTGAGGCTTTTTTTTTAACATTATAGTATGTATAAAATTATGTTACCTTCTAATACAGCACTTACTTTAAGTGTATTTTTATAAAAAAGAATACCATGAAAAAATACATGTACTTACTTAAGAATAAATTCATTTTTACGAGTTGTATATTTTTTGTGTATATTTTATTTTTAGATGATGTTGATATTTTCACAATCATCAATCAAAACAATAAACTTGGAAAATTACAAGTGGCAAAAGAGGAAGTTTCAGGAAGATTAAAGCAATTACGTTTCACTTTAAAAAAATTGCATTATACAGCTGAACTTGAAAATTATGCCCGTGAAAATAAGCTATTCAAAAAAGACGACGAAGAAATTTTTATAATTTCTACTACCAAGCGCATTTCTAATTAAGCACTTTTAAACTTCCTTGACGTTGTTTAAAAAATTGCTGTTTTGAATATTCTTCAATTACAATTCCAGGGAAATAATAAAATGCAATTTGTTGGAAATTGAATCCTGATTTCGCCATTTTCATAGCTCCTTCTTGACACAATCCTACACCGTGTCCAAATCCTCTACCAGTAATTACAACGTCTTCATTCTCTGGATAACAGCTAAAAAAGGTAGACTTTAAATTAAAATGCTCCCTTAAATCCCTTAATGGAATTCCAAAAATTGGATTGATATAAAATGCCAATCGCTGCGTTTGTTGAAATGTAAACATTCGCTTAGCAATTGTTGAATCTGATATTGGAAAATTATACTTTGAAACCAAAAAATCACGCCAATCTTCTTGACTCACACGTTTCTCCCAGTTGGCTTGTTTGGTATAAATACAAAAAGTATCTTTAAACGTCTCCAAATAATTGATTCGCTCGTTCCAAACATCTTGAGGTTCTGACGTTTGTCCACCACAATTTGCATGAAAATAAGCATCAATTAGTTTTCCATTTTCATCCAACATAACCAAATCGTGTGTTTTTACAACTGCAGAATCAATAATGGGAGTATAAGTTAACATATTGTGATACGCTTGACAATGTACACGATCGCACAAATCAAATCCTTCTTTTTTATGTTTCCCAAGGTATTTCAAGGCGTATGTTCGACTCATTAGTGCTTGCACTTTGTAATACTCAATTTGTCGTCCACCACCACCTTCTGATTCCACTACACCCGCTAAGTAGGTATCCATATCGACCAGATTAACAATGTTTAGATTTTTTTCTTTTACAGTTATTTCAAAATCACCTTCATATTTTCGCAATTTCAATAAAGGCGATTTAACATTCAATGTCAAAGATGTTTTTAAGTTATTTTGTATCAAAAAAACTGTTTCAAAATCTCCTATATCAGTAGCACCTTTTTTTAGATGAACTTTTCCATTTTCAATCGAAAGGTCAATGAATTCGTTGGGTAAAATTGCACCAAAATCTAATGAATCGGCAAAAATCGAGTAACTACCATTGTTGTATGAAAATGAGATTTTTTTGGTTGCATACTCTCTAAACAAGCCAATACGAAGCTGTTGCGCAAAACTATTGCTCAAAAAGAAAACGATAAGAACTGTAAAAATGAACCTCACGATGCAAAAATAAACAATGAACTTCTTGCTGAATCAAGCTTGATTAATAGTTTTCAACAGCGCATGTGCGATTTTACTACTTGCCCCTCCAGCTCCTAAGATTTGTTCTAATTCATTGTAGTCGTTCAACATCTTTTCACGTTTCATTCCTCCTACAATTATTTCAGATAATTCTTGTTCAATTAAAGTAGCATTACAATCTTTTTGAATTAATTCTTTTACTGCCTCACGATTTAAGATTAAATTAACCAATGAGATAAATTTAATTTTTATTAATCTTTTTGCAATTTGGTAAGAGAAATTTGAACTCTTGTAGCAAACAACTTGTGGTACTTTAAACAGCGCAGTTTCAAGAGTTGCAGTTCCTGAAGTAACGACAGCTGCTTCTGCAATTTCCAATAAATCGTATGTTTTGCCAAAAATAATTTTATCCGATTCGTTAATAAATTGAAGGTAAAAATCTGGTGTTAAACTTGGTGCACCAGCAATAATAATTTGATACCCCTCAAAAGACCGAACAGCATTTAACATGATGGGTAATTTCACGGAAACCTCTTGTTTTCTACTACCAGGCAACAAGGCTATTATTGGTTTGTCTGATAAATTATTATCATCATAAATTAGTTTTTTATCGACTACTGTAGCTTTAAAATCATCAACCGCATCTAACAAAGGGTGACCTAAATATTGAACATCAAAATCGAATTTTTTATAAAAATCTTTTTCAAACGGTAATATAACATACAGTTCATCTACGCATTTTTTAATTTTGTGAACACGTGATTGTTTCCATGCCCAAACTTGCGGAGAGACATAATAATAAACTTTTATCCCTTGTGATTTTGCCCATTCAGCAATACGTAAATTAAAGCCCGGATAATCAATTAATATCAATGCATCCGGTTGAAATGCTGCTATGTCATTTTTACAGTATCGAATGTTATTTAATATCGTTTTGATATTTTTAATAACTTCAAGAAAACCCATAAAAGCAAGATCCTTGATGTGTTTAACGAGTGTACCTCCTTGTTGTTGCATTTTATCACCACCCCAATACCTGAAATCTAGCAATGTGTTTTCAGCTTTCAAGTGTTTCATCAAATTACTTCCATGCAAATCACCTGAAGCTTCTCCAGCTATAATGTATAGTTTTAAATTTTTCATATCAATGAATGAAATTCAAATATAAAATATAGGGTAAAAAACAAATTGAACCGATTATTACGCCGCGTGCCATCTCGTATTTTGAACGATTTAACAACAAATAAAACCAGATTAAATTCGAAATAATTGCCAATGAAATTACTTTACTTTTTACTAAATCCATAGCACTGAATTTACCCCATAATTGACTGAAGGGATAATTTTGAGCCCAAGCCAATAAAGCAATGACTATTGGGATAAAGATTAAAGGAGAAATAAATCCTATGATCCACCCAAGTGTGTTTTCCTTGGTCCATTTTTTTAGTTTCATTGTTCTAATTTTTTAAAATTTTCAAGTGCTTTATAGGCTGTTAAATCAAATTGAGTAGGAACTATACTAACAAATCCTTCTTTTAAAGCAAAAAGATCTGTATCCTCTGCATGGTCTTCATTTTTAAACTCACCTGTTAACCAATAATACGGTTTCCCAAATTGATCCAAGCGTTTATCAAACCGATCTTCCCAAAAAGCATGTGCTTGTCGACAAACTTTAATCCCTCTCAAAGCTTCTTTATGCACATTCGGAATGTTCACATTCAAACAGACATGATCTGGAAAAGTGTTTTTCAAGGCATATTCAAGAACCATTTTTATTGCGTCCTTAGCTGTTGAAAAATCAGCATTTGAATCAAAACTATCCAGCGAAAAACCAATCGAAGGAATGTTTTCCATTGCTCCTTCCACTGCGGCAGACATTGTTCCCGAATACAAAACATTCGACGCAGAATTTAAACCATGATTAATACCTGAAAGAATCAAATCTGGTTTGCGTCTCATCACTTCATAAATTCCTAATTTCACGCAATCAACTGGTGTACCAGAGCATGTATAAGCCTCTAAATCTGGAAATAAAATAGATTTTTCTAACCGTAAAATTTGATTTACTGTAATTGCATGTCCCATTCCAGACTGAGGTTTATCAGGTGCAATAACAAGAACATCACCAAAAGTTTGAGCAACTTCAATTAAAGATCGGATTCCTTTTGCAGAAATCCCATCATCATTTGTTATGAATAGTAATGGACGCATGTTTGTACTTTGCTACGAATTTAAGGATAATTGATTAATTACACGTTTTTATCTTTTCACAGATTTTATATTTTTCTTTTTGGTTTTTTATAAAAGTTACACCAAAAGATGTTATTTTTGATACAAGCAATTTAAGTATGACAACACACGAACTTATCCTAGAACTTAACTCCAACACAAACAAATCGTTAGAACTAGTTTCGCACCAAATCAAAGGTCTTTCTGAAACACAACGATCATGGAAAAGTGATACCAATTCATGGAATATCAATGAGATTTTCGCACATTTAAATGCCTTCTCAAGTTATTACAATGCTACTTTTTTATACAAATTTGAAGTAACAAAATTCAAAACACCAACGGATGAATTCATTTCATCACCATTGGGTAGATCGGCTTGGAAATCAATGAAATTAGGCAATGCTAAAAATGTAAAACGGAAATTCAATGCCATTCGAACCATGAATCCAAAAACGAATTCAGAACTAAATACCATAAATAGCATAGAAGATTTTGAACATAACTTAACACAGTTGCTCACGATAATTACGCGATCAGCAACCGTAAATATTCGAAAAGTGAAAATTCCAATATCCTTTTCAAAAATTGTTCGCTTAAGATTGGGCGATGCTTTGTTGTATGTTGTTTACCATAATGAGCGGCATGTTCAACAAGCACTTAATTTAATTAATCACCCTAATTTTCCAAAGGTATAATGGCAACTCAATTTGGATTTTGTAAAGTAAGTATTTCTCCATTGCGCTCAGAAAATCGAGATTCTGCAGAGATGGTCTCTCAATTATTATTTGGCGAAATCGTTCAAATTGAAGAAATTTCTCTACCATGGATGAAAATAACTACGCTTACAGATCATTATGTTGGCTATGTTGATGTCAAACACATTGAACAGATTTCAGAAAAAGAAGTGAAACGTTGGTTAGACGGTTTAACCTATCAAAAAGAAGAAATCAGTAACATTGAAACACCGTGGGGTCGGCAACAAATTTTCAAAGGATCATGCATATCTCTTGATCATTCGGAGAACTTCAACATAGGTCCTTTTTCATTTAAATTAATAAATAAAACTCAATCAGTCATTGAACTAAATCCATTTTCAGCTGCTGAATCCTATTTAAACACGCCTTATTTATGGGGAGGTAAATCTCCTTTTGGAATTGATTGTTCAGGATTAACACAAGTTGTATTTCGTTTTTTTGACCGTAATCTTCCTAGAGATGCATCTCAACAAGTGGAAAATGGAACCGATATATCTTTTGAAGAAATTGAAACGGGCGACTTAGCATTTTTCTCCAATAAAAACGGAAAAATAATTCATGTCGGTATCCTCAACGAAAACAAAGAAATTATTCATGCATCCGGATGGGTTCGAAAAGACATTCTAACAAAAGAAGGAATTATCCATTCAGAAACGAAGAATTTAACACATTCTCTTACCTGTGTGAAACGTATTTTATAGAAAAAACCGATATTTGTACCCTTAAAAACAATCAAATGAGAGATCAAGAAATATTTCGCTTAATTGAAGAAGAAAAACAACGTCAATTACATGGTGTTGAATTAATTGCTTCTGAAAATTTTGTCAGTGACGAAGTCATGAACGCAATGGGAAGTGTATTAACAAATAAATACGCTGAAGGATTACCTGGTAAACGTTACTACGGCGGATGTGAGGTTGTAGACAAAGTGGAGCAATTAGCAATCGATCGTTTGTGTACTCTATTCGGTGCAACTTGGGCAAATGTTCAACCTCATTCTGGGGCTCAAGCAAATGCAGCTGTATTTTTAGCTTGTTTAAATCCTGGCGATAAAATTTTAGGATTTGATTTATCACACGGTGGTCACTTAACGCATGGTTCGCCTGTGAATTTTTCGGGTAAATTATACCAACCATTTTTCTATGGGGTTAACAAAGAAACAGGACGTGTTGATTATGATTTAATGGAAGAAGTAGCGCGCAAAGAGAAACCTAAAATGATTATTTGTGGTGCCTCTGCTTACAGCCGTGATTGGGATTATGCTAGAATTCGTAAAGTAGCTGACGAAATTGGAGCACTTGTTTTAGCTGATATTTCTCATCCATCTGGATTGATAGCAGCAGGTTTGTTATCTGACCCGTTAGAACATTGTCACATTGTAACATCTACTACACATAAAACATTGCGTGGACCTCGTGGAGGTATTATTATGATGCGTCACAATTTTGAAAATCCATTTGGTATTAAATGGAACAATGGAAACTTACGTTCAATGGCAGCATTGTTAGACGCTGCAGTTTTTCCAGGTATTCAAGGCGGGCCTTTAGAACATGTTATTGCTGCTAAAGCAGTTGCATTTGGTGAAGCTGCATCACAAAATTACAAAGATTACATGGCACAAGTGAAACGAAATGCAAGTGTAATGGCAGATGCATTTATGAAAAAAGGCTATGAAATAATTTCTGGAGGCACAGATAATCATTCCATGTTGATAGATTTACGTTCTAAAGGAGTAACAGGAAAAGACGCAGAAAACAATCTAGTTTTAGCGGATATTACAGTTAATAAAAACATGGTTCCTTTTGATACTGAATCTCCTTTTGTTACTTCTGGTATTCGTGTTGGAACACCTGCAATTACAACAAGAGGAATCAAAGAAGACGAAATTATAGCAGTGGTTGATTTAATGGATAAAGTTTTAACAAACATTTCGAATGAATCAACAATTCAAGCAGTTAAAAAAGAGGTAAATGCCTTGATGGGACATCGTCCGCTATTTCAATGGTAATAAACAAATGAAAGGCAGAATTAAACGTTCTGCCTTTTTTTATAAGATATAATGAGATTCAATTCAAAACTTGATAAACATTTTAAAATCATCTTTTTTATTTTAATCGTGATTGGAATAGGAGCTTCAACGATAAGAAACCTGTTGTTTAAAGATGTGTTTTCAATAACTCCATTTATTATTTCAGTTGTTTCTTTGGGGTTTATTTATTACAGCAGCAAAACTATCTATTACATCATTGAAGGAAACGAATTAATCTGTAAATCTCTATTTTTAAAGAGGAAAATTGAAATCAGCTACATTCGTAAAATCGAAAAAAGTAATTCTTTAGGAAGTATTTACAAAATTGCATCCGCTTTTCATGGCTTAACGATTCATTACAATAAATTTGACGATGTATTTATTTCACCTGAAAACTATTTAGAATTTTGCAAATTATTGAAAGAACAAAATCCATCCATTCAATTTATTCCAGAAACAGAATTTAATTTAAACAGCTGATTGTTTTCTAATAATTCTCCAAAATAACTTTGGGAAAAAGCGTTTGATTTTAACGGCTAAAATTTCTTTATTCCCAATCAATACTTCTTTCTTGTTTTTTTGTACAGCAATTAAAAGTTGTTTAACACATGTTTCAACAGGCATTCCAGTTGCTTGATTGTGATCCATAATTCCATGCTGTTCTCCTTTTGCATTCAAAGCATGAACAGAGATTGACGTATTTATTTTTCCAGGAAAAGCAAGCGTTACATGAATGTTATTTTTCGCTTCTTCTAATAACAAACTTTCATAAAATCCAACTAAAGCATGTTTTGAAGCACTGTATGCAGAACGTAGAAAGAACCCAAATTTCCCAGCAATACTAGAAATAACAACAATATGTCCACTTTTCTGTTGAGTGAAATGTGGCAATACAGCTTTTGTCAATGCAATATTACCAAAATAATTAATTTCCATGATGCGACGATCGACTTCCATTGGAGTTTCAGCAACAGTTGAACGTTGACTTAATCCACCGTTGTTGAATAAGTAATCAATTCGGCTGTATTTTTCAATGACTTGATCAACTGCAGATTTGAAAGATGATGAATCTTCTAAATCAAGTGGCAAACATAAATGCTTCGTGGAATCTTTTAATGTCGCTTGAACGTTGTTTAATGCTGAAAGATTTCGAGCAGAAAGAATAACTACTGCACCTTGTTGAGCAGCTTGAACAGCAATCTCTTCTCCTATTCCTGAAGAAGCACCTATGACCCAAACAATTTTATCTTTTAAAAAATGCATCTAACATCAAAAAAAATCCCAACGTTTCGGTTGGGATTAATGAATATTATAAATCGTCCGGTAACGTAACAGATTTAGGAATTTTTTGTTTTGGTTTTAATTTATCAATGAAAATCACTTTCAATTTCTGATTATCATTGGTGTAAATCATTTCAGAAATACCATTTGTAATAATCGCAGGTGCTTTTTTCTCATTGTAGAATTTTTTACCCAATGCTTCAAACGATTCATATGTGTTATCATCGTATTGAATAAAAATAGAAACAATTTGTCCGTTTTCAACACGCGCCTTACCAGCAACACAACTTACACCATCTTTTTCAAAAAAACTGATGATCACGTTTCTGTGCATTTCGTCAGACACCGTGTATGCGCCTCTTTTTGTAAAAGCTTCTTCATATCTTTTAAAGCAATCAGCTTGTGCAGAAGCAACTGAAGCAATAAAAATGGAACATAATACAATTATTGTTTTCTTCATAATATTAATTTTTTGATGAGTAAACTCACGATTCAAATATAACAAGTTTCATTGAATTTTCATTCGTCCCAATAAAATATTTATTTTTGACAAAAAACAACGCAATGAACACGAAACAAATAGCAAGCCATTTTTCACAAGCTTTGGAAGTTTTAACTGCCTTTAATACTCCTGAAAATCATGCATTAATTGAAGCAGCTGGTAAATTAATGGTGCAATCTTTAAATAATGATGGCAAAATTATCAGTTGTGGAAACGGTGGTTCATTGTGTGATGCCATGCATTTTGCAGAAGAATTATCTGGCCGTTACAGAGAAAATAGAAAAGCACTAGGTGCAATTTCAATTTCAGACCCAAGTCACATGAGCTGTGTGGCCAACGATTTTGGTTACGATTTTGTTTTTTCTCGCTACCTAGAAGCAGTTGGAAGAAAAGGTGATGTATTGTTAGCGATATCAACTTCCGGAAATTCAAAAAATGTGTTGGAAGCAATCAAAACTGCAAAAGAAAAAGGAATATTTGTTGTAGGATTAACAGGGAAAAATGGTGGAAAAATGGCAGGCTTATGCGATGTTGAAATCCGAGCACCTTACACTGAATATGCAGATAGAGCGCAAGAAATCCATATTAAAGTTATCCATACTTTAATAGACTATATTGAAACTACTATTGACGCTTAAGTTGGTTTATTTTTTTGGTGAAAAAACTTCTAGTTTGAAATCATCTACCTCTAAATTACATGCAGAGCGTTTCCAGAAATAAGATTTGAGTTCATCTTTTGTTGAACGAATTGGAGGCGTTAAATAATAAAACGAAACGGATTCCCACGTGTTGGTGTTTTTTAAATCAAAAACTTGATAGCCATAATTTCCTTCTTTACGGTCTAACATCATTGCAAAAAGAGGAATTTCTCCTTTATTATCTGTTTTGTATCGAAAAGATACATGTATCCATGCGTGGTCTTTTGCCGTTAAGTCCTGGTAAGGAAACTGATTGGTTAGCGCGAATTCTACTGTTGAATCGGATTGATAAATTGAATGAGCTAATTCGTTAAAATTCCGTTCAAAAGCAAGGTGTTTAGTATAATCTTTTTGATTATTAAATACTTGTTGCCCATTAAAATCGCGTTGAAATGCTTTTAATTTCAAATCAGAGGGTTGAACACTTGTTTGTAAAAACGTTGCCCAATAATAGTCTTTGGTTGTGTAGTATGGATCGAGAATGTAATTTCTAAGTTGCCACCATTGAAATTGATTGAACGCTGTAAATAGTATAAATACACTCCCAAAAATCATTTGAACAGACTTTTTTTCTTCAGCAATTCGCACAATAAAATAACCAAGAGGAATGGCTAATAGTGGATAATAAGTAATCAATGGTCGAATTGAAAAACCTGCTCCATACCACCACTCTGTCCAAGAAACAACAAGGTAGAACGAACTGAAAAAAGCAAGTAATAAGGCAGGAAATACTGATGGATTTTTTTGTTTTAATTCAAAGAAACCAAGTAGTCCAAAAATAGCAATTGGCGTATAGAGCAACCAACCTTTTTTATAAGAAAATAACGCTTCAATTAGGTGTGGATTTAAAAAATCTAACCCAACACCTGGATTTTTATAAGAATCATAAATGAAATGACCTGTTTTAAATTGCCAATACATCAGTTGTGGTATAAAAAGAAGAAAACAAAGAGCTATTACTCCTACAAAAGGTCCTTTATGCGTTGCAATTAAAGTTAGTTTTTCTTTAAATGTTTTACGAGAAAACACACCCCAAAACAAGGGCAATAAGAGCAATAACAATTCACTTGGTTTGACTAAAATCATGAAGGATAAACTCAGTCCAATTCCTAGCAAATTTTTAAACTGAAAAGTCTTATGCCATTGGATAGTATTCCAAAAAAGGAGTGTACACAACATAAATAAAACATTGACTGTTTCAAGATTTTTCAAAGTTAAATGGTGCGTATAATTTGTAGCAAACACAATTAAAACAAAAACAATTGCAGCTATTTTGTCTGTGAAAAAATGACGTAAAATTTTTCTTAAATAAACCAATCCAACAATCGTGTAAATTATAGCTCCATATACCATTGCCAATTGATACGGTAGCGAAAACCCATCTTGTGCAAAACCAGTAAAACCGGCTAAAACATGACCAATAAAAAAGAAAAGGCTGTAAAATAAAGACATTCCAAACAAAAAGAAATACATTGGTTTACCTTCTTCGGTCGTTGAAATTTGATAAAGAGTTCCTGTAAGTTGCTTTTTTTCATTGAGACCATCAACCCAACCTCTATTTTCAAGCAAAGGATCATTGTAAATAAATGTAGCTGGTAAAGGCAAGTAATATCCAAAAACATCCCAAGTAATTTCCTTCTGTTCAACATGCGTTCCTCTGAATAAAACAATGAAACAAATGCTTAAAAACAGTGCCATTTTAGAAATGGATTGTTGTTGAATGATGTGAAAGATTTTAGACGTTATCATCTAACAAAGTAAGTAATTATACCTGAAATAACGAATATTTGAAAGTAAGAAATAATTGAGTTATTAACTTTTTAAATTAAATTGTTGAAAAACGGTAATAAAACAACGGCATTAATTAAAATTAGAACCAAAATTATTCCCTAAATTTGCCCTTTTCGATCAAAAAATGTCGAATCAGGATTTACAAATAACAGTTAAAAACATTTTTTCCGCATATTTGGAGCAGAACGGGCATCGTAAAACACCTGAACGCTTTGCTATACTCGCAGAAATCTACAATTATCAAGGACATTTTGATATCGAATCGTTGTACATCAAAATGAAAAACCAAAACTACCGCGTTTCTCGTGCAACCTTGTACAATACAATTGAATTACTTTTAGCATGTAACATTGTTCGTAAGCACCAGTTTGGAAAAAACATGGCGCAATTCGAAAAATCACACGGTTCAAAACAGCACGATCATTTTGTTTGCACAAATACAGGTGAAGTTATTGAATTTTGTGATCCGCGTATTCAAGCTATTAAAGCAACAATTGAAGAAGTATTCAATGTTACAATTCAACACCATTCGCTTTATTTTTATGGCGTGAAAAACGATGAAAAAAAATGAGTTTCAGTTTTAACATAGCGCAAAACACAACGAATAATACTGTTCATTTCAGTGGTAGAATTATCACGGAAACTGATTTTGAAGCCTTAGCAAAAGCTCTTGCTTCTTCTGAAAATGAACAACAAAATAATTGGATTTTTGACTTATCAGAATTGACACACATCAATTCTTCAGGTATAAATTTTATCATCCGCTCATTAACAAAAAACCGAATTAAAAACGGAGAAGTTATTGTGTGTGGTGTTGCAGGTAATGTAAAATCGCTTTTTGAAATAGCTAAATTAGACGGTATTTTCACCATCTACAAAAGTTATGAAGAAGCACTTAATCATTTTAATACAAACAAATGAAAGTTGACGTACTATTGGGATTACAATGGGGTGACGAAGGAAAAGGAAAAATCGTCGATGTATTAACACCAAAATATGATATCATTGCACGATTTCAAGGAGGACCAAATGCTGGTCACACCTTAGAATTCAATGGCATCAAACATGTGTTACACACCATTCCATCAGGAATTTTTAGAGAAGATGTAATCAATTTAGTTGGAAACGGTGTTGTAATCGATCCGGTAATATTTCAAAAAGAATTGGAAAAATTAGCTCCGTTCAACATCGACTTTAAGAAACGCTTGTTACTTTCTAAAAAAGCACATTTAATTTTGCCTACTCACCGTTTATTAGACGCAGCTTCAGAAACTGCAAAAGGTAAAAACAAAATTGGTTCTACTTTAAAAGGAATTGGACCAACTTACATGGACAAAACAGGCCGAAATGGCTTGCGTGTTGGTGACATTTTTATGGCTAATTTCAAAGAAAAATACGATGCATTGGTTGAAAAACACATCGGAATTTTGAGCCACCACAAAGACTTCGAATACGATTTAGCTGAATTGGAAGGCCCTTGGATGGAAGGAATTGAAGTATTGAAAAACTTAACAGCTGTTGACAGCGAACATTACTTAGACCAAGCGTTCAGAGCAGGTAAAAAAGTATTGGCTGAAGGCGCTCAAGGAACAATGTTAGACGTTGATTTCGGAACGTATCCTTTTGTAACTTCATCTAATACAGTTACTGCAGGAACGTGTACAGGATTAGGAATTGCTCCAACAAAAATCGGAAACGTAATTGGAATTTTCAAAGCCTATTGCACTCGTGTTGGAAGTGGACCTTTCCCTTCTGAATTGGATGATGAAGTTGGTGAATTGATTCGTCAAGAAGGACGTGAATTTGGTGCAACAACAGGTCGCCCAAGAAGATGTGGTTGGATTGATATCCCACAAATGAAATACGCGATTATGATCAACGGTGTAACTGAACTTTCTATGATGAAAGCAGATGTTTTAAGTTGTTTCGAGAAAATTCAAGTGTGTACACATTACATTATTGATGGTGAAAAAGTGGATTATTTCCCATTTGATGTCAATGGAATTGAATTAACGCCTGTTTATGAAGAATTAGAAGGTTGGAATACAGACTTGACTCAATTAACAGATTATAACGATGCACCAAAAGCATTAAAAGATTATGTCTTATATTTGGAGGAAAAATTAGAAGTACCAATTAAAGTAGTTTCAGTTGGTCCGGATAGAACGCAAACTTTAAGTAATCATTAATTGAAAAATTACAAGAATACTCTCAAAATTGCGCTTTTTTTAAGCGCATTTTTTTTGTCACCCATCACACTTTGGGGACAGAAGAATGTTCTTGAATTAGTAAAAGGCTCACAATTATTGGGTTACAATGAAAAAACGGGAGCCCATCGCTTGGTGGGTCAAGTGAGTTTCATCTATCAAGGAAATACAATGTACAGCGATTCTGCTCATTATTTTCAAAAAACAAAAGAAGTACGCGCCTACGGAAATGTTCACATCACTAAAGGTGGTATCAATTTATTTTGCGACTCGTTATATTACAATGGTAAAACACGGAAAGCACGCTTGTGGGGACATGTAAGGGTGCGTGATGTTGAATACAAATTAACAACTGATTCATTGGACTATGACACTAAATTGAGTCAAGGTGTTTACAGAACTGGTGGACGTGTAGAAAATAGTACCAATGATGAAGTTTTAACCAGCAAAATTGGTTATTTCTATCCACGAGCGAACAGTTTTTTCTTTAGTCAAAATGTGGTGTACCGTAAAAAAGATTTGTCGATGACAACCGATACGTTGCAATTTATTTATGCGAAACAAACTACCTACTTTTTTGGTCCAACGCATATTAAAAGAGGTGACACAAAAATGTTTTGTAAAAAAGGGTGGTATAACGTTGAAACCAAAGAAGGACGCTTTTTAAAAGCTGGTGAAATTTTTGAGAATGGTAAACACATCAAAGGCGATACCTTATTTTACCAACCACATTTGGGTCAATCAGTTGGAAGAGGTCACGTTTACTTCAAAGATTCATTGCAAGCCATGAGTTTTTCAGGAGATTATGCACGTTATTCTTCTATAAAAAACAACAGCATTATTGTTGGACATACTTTAGCGACTAAAATTCAACGTCAAGACACGCTGTACATTCATGCCGACACCTTATTCAATCAAAATGACAGTCTTGGAAAACCACTTTTTTCTAAAGGGTATCATAAAGTTAAACTTTTCAACAGCAGCATACAATCCATTTGTGACAGCATAACATTTGACGCCAAGGCGGAGAAAATGAATTTGTTCAAAAAACCTATTGTTTGGTCGAACAATGCAGAATTGAAAGGAGAATTAATGACCATTTTGATCAAAGATTCAATGCTTCATCACATTTCTATTTCAAACAAAGCATCAGTTGTGATGGAATTAGATAAGGGCGCCTACTTCAATCAAATCGAAGGAAAACAAATCGAAGCTTTTTTCCAAGCAAATGATTTAGTTCGAACAGATGTAATCGGAAATGCCCGCACCATCTTCTATCCTAGAGATGAAAAAACAACCGATTCTAGTTTTGTCATTAAACGATTAGGCATGAACCGTTTATATGCGAGTGAATTAAAAATCTATTTAGACAGCGGCGAAATAAAAAACATCACTTACTTCGACAAACCAGACGGTATTTTTTACCCTATGGATCAAATCAACAAAGACGAACAATACATTTCCACCTTTAAATGGCAACCGATGTTACGCCCAAAACATTGGATGGAAATTGTGCATTAAACCCTACTCGCTCGCCAACATCTCCTCATCTGTATCCCAGCGTTGAACACGTTGAACACCTTCCACGCCTTCAAATTTACGCATCAACAATTCTAAATCGTGTGTATCAATGACCAAGACTTTGATGCGCCCTTCAAAAATACCATCTTCGGTTTCAAATGAAATGGATTTCATGTTGACATTGTGCTCTTTGGAAATGATTTCAGTGAGGCGATTCACCAATCCTAAATTATCAATCCCAACGATGCGAATAGACGCTACTCGTTCTTGAATAACAATCGATTGCCATTGTGCTTTAACACATCGGTAATTCATTTTCGACAATAAATGTTCAGAATTAGGACAATTGGTGCGGTGTATTTTAATTCCTTCGTTAATGGTGATAAAACCAAACACCTCATCACCTGGAATCGGATTGCAACATTTTGCTAATTGGTACTGAATATTCTTAAAATCTTCACCAATAATGATTGTATCCTGCTTTGTATTGATTTTAGGATAAACATCTTTTTCATGACGATCCATTTTCTGTTGCAAGCCTTTCTTTTCAGAATGCAAAATACCATTTTCGATTTGTATGTATCGAATTTGACTCAAATCTATTTTTCCCTTCGCTATTCTGAAATAGAGTTCTGTCGAAGTTGGTAATCCAAAAAAGTTTTCTAAAAACGAAATATTTTCAGGCGTAAATCGAACATTGTATTGCTTGAATTTTCGGGTAAGAATCTCTTTTCCGTCCAACGCGATGGTTTTTCGTTCTTCGTTCAACGAATTCTTAATTTTTTGCTTCGCTCTTGCAGACACCACAAAACGCAACCACTCTTCATGCGGCTTTTGTTTAGATGATGTGATAATCTCCAACTGATCGCCGTTCAACAATTGGTAACTCAAAGGAACCAAACGGTTGTTCACTTTTGCACCAATGCATTTGTTACCAATATCCGTGTGAATATCGTAGGCAAAATCTAAAATGGTTGCACCAGTTGGTAATACTCGCAATTCGCCTTTTGGTGTAAACACATAAATTTCATCAGCAAACAAATTCGCTTTGAATTCATTGATAAAATCTAACGCACTTACATCAGGATTTTCTAATAAATCACGGATTTCAGCAATCCAACGATCAAATTTACTTTCTTCAGAATTGGATTCTTTGTATTTGTAATGCGCAGCCAAGCCTTTTTCAGCAATTTCATCCATTCGTTTAGAACGAATTTGAACTTCCACCCATTTTCCTTGAAGCGACATTACAGTTGTATGCAATGATTCGTAACCATTGGCACGCGGAGTTGAGATCCAATCGCGTAAACGTTCTGGACTTGGCTGGTAAAAATCAGTAACTATACTGTAAATCTTCCAACAGTCTGCTTTTTCCATTTCAGGTTTCGAATCCACAATAATGCGAATAGCAAACACGTCAAATACTTCTTCGAAAGGAATTTCTTTGTCATGCATTTTCCTCCAAATCGAAGCTATCGATTTAGTGCGTGCTTTGATTTCAAAATGGTAATTCTCGTGTTGTAACGCTTCTTTTATCGGATGTACAAAACGACGAATGAAACGCGTTCGAACTTCTTGAGTAGACTTTAAGTTAGTTTCTATCGTGTTGTAAACTTCTGGCTCACTGTACAATAAAGCCAAGTCCTCCAATTCCCCTTTAATAGAATACAAGCCTAAACGATGTGCTAATGGAGCGTATAAAAATTTTGTTTCTGATGCGATTTTCAATTGCTTATCTGCACGCATACTTCCCAACGTTCGCATGTTGTGTAAACGATCTGCTAACTTAATCAACACAACACGAATATCGTCTGAAATTGTTAAGATCATTTTACGGAAATTCTCCGCTTGAATGGATGCGTTTTCGTCAAAAACTTCAGGTATTTTTGTTAATCCGTCGATGATGAGTCGAACTTTAGGTCCGAACAAATCCTCCACATCTTGCAAAGTAATGTGCGTATCTTCAACCGTATCGTGCAATAGGGCACACGTGATAGCTGTTGCACCTAAACCCATTTCTTCCGCACAAATTCGAGCCACTGCAATAGGATGATAAATATAAGGTTCGCCTGATTTTCGACGCATTTCTTTGTGTGCATCAACAGCAACATCAAATGCTTTTCGAATCATTTTCGTGTCTTCTCGCGAGCGATTTTTGGTCGCACGCAACAAGCCCTTAAACGCATTTAATATTTCTTTTCGTTCCTTTTCTAAATCAATTTCTAGCATGAATTGTTCCTTATTTTGCAGGTAAAATTTTTGCTTTTACTTCTCCAAATCCGATGCGAACACCTTCATTTTCACAATGTCCACGCATGATAACTGTGTCGTTATCTTGAATGAATTTTCGTTCAGAACCATCCGCCATTTTTAATGGTTTTGTTCCTTTCCAAGCCAATTCCAACATAGAACCATAAGAATCTTCAGTTGGACCAGAAATTGTTCCAGAACCCATTAAATCGCCACATTTTACATTACAACCATTCACCGTGTGGTGTGCCAATTGTTGCGCCATGTTCCAATACATGTATTTGAAATTCGATTTAGAAATTACAGTTTCAGTTGAGTTTTCAGGAGCAATTGCTACTTCCAACTTCAAATCATATGATTTTTTTCCTTCAAATTCTAAATAACTCAACACAGCAGGATCTTGTTTTGGCGATTCCACTTTGAATGGTTCTAAAGCATCTAAAGTTACTACCCAAGCAGAAATAGAAGACGCAAAATTCTTCGCTAAGAAAGGTCCTAATGGAACATATTCCCACGTTTGAATATCGCGAGCCGACCAATCATTGAACAAAACCATTCCGAAAATATAATCTTCCGCTTCTTCCGTTGAAATTGAATCGCCTAATGGTTTTCCTTCGAATGTAATAAATGCTGTTTCCAATTCAAAATCTAAATTGCGACAAGGAGCAAAAATTGGATCAGCTTGCGGGTCTGGTTTAATTTGCCCCTTAGGACGGTGAATATTGACATCCGATAAAATAACCGAACTCGCTCTACCGTGGTATCCAACTGGAATCCACAACCAATTTGGCAACAATGCATTGGCAGGATCTCTAAACATCATTCCTACATTGGTTGCATGTTCACGTGACGAATAAAAATCGGTGTAATCGCCTATTTGAATAGGCATACAAACGTGAACCGCATCAATTGGAAACAAAACAGTTGAACGATTTTCTTGCAATAAAGTTGATGAAACCTCTAATAAATCTGAGATTTTATTACGCAATGCTCGCACGCCCAATTTTCCTTTCTTCATCATTGGATTCAAAACTGTTGCTTCAAAATCTGAACGTTCAAACCCTAAATTGGCTAATAAACCCAGTTCAAAAACAGCACAAAGATCCAACACATAATCTCCAATTCTCACTCCTACTCGTTCTGATGAATGAGCAGTTTTAAAAATCCCAAAAGGTAAATTTTGGATGGGGAAATCAGAATTTGTAGGAACGTCAACCCACGACTTCAAAGCTGGATTATTGGCAGAAATAGTCATTTATTTTGTTTTTTAAAAATACCGTATATTAATTGACTATAAAGTTAAGGAAATTGGCGAAAATAAAAGTTTAAAACAAAAAAAAACCACCTTCAGAAAGAAGATGGTTGATTCGTATCGTTTTTAATTTATTACACGTTGAATCTAAAATGCATAATATCACCATCTTCAACGACGTATTCTTTTCCTTCAACTTTAAATTTCCCTGCATCTTTCACAGCAGATTCTGAACCCAAAGTTGTGAAATCATCGTACTTCATTACTTCAGCACGAATGAATCCTTTTTCAAAATCTGTGTGGATCACTCCAGCAGCTTGTGGCGCAGTCATTCCTTTTGTAATTGTCCATGCACGAACTTCTTTTACACCAACTGTAAAATACGTTTGTAAATTCAATAGTGCATATGCTGAAATAATCAAACGATTCACTCCTGGCTCTTCCAAGCCTAATTCATCTAAGAACATTTTACGTTCTTCGTACGTTTCCAATTCAGTAATATCCGATTCAATTTTAGCACCAATCACTAAAACTTGTGCATTTTCATCTTTCACCGCTTCTTTGACTTGATCAACGTAAGCGTTGCCAGATTTCACTGAAGCTTCATCAACATTACATAAATACAATACTGGCTTCGATGTGATTAATTGGAATTTAGCAACAATTGCATGTTCTTTTTCATCAAATTCAATGGCACGAACAGAAATACTTTTTTCTAGTGCATCTTTGATTTTTGTTGCAATTTCATTTTCTTTTAAAATATCTTTATCACCCGATTTCAACACACGGGCTAAACCAGCCAAACGTTTTTCAATCGTTTCTAAATCTTTTAATTGTAATTCAATGTCAATAATTTCTTTGTCGCGAATTGGGTTCACAGAACCATCAACGTGAATGATGTTTCCATCATCAAAACATCTTAATACATGAATAATGGCATCTGTTTCACGAATATTAGCTAAAAATTGATTTCCCAATCCTTCACCTTTTGACGCTCCTTTCACCAATCCAGCAATGTCAACAATTTCCATGGTAGTTGGCATCACGCGTTGTGGATTTGCCAATGCCTCCAATTTCTCTAAACGTGGATCTGGCACTGAAATCGTACCGATATTTGGTTCAATCGTACAAAAAGGAAAATTTGCAGATTGCGCTTTCGCGTTCGACAAACAATTGAAAAGTGTTGATTTACCTACATTTGGTAAACCTACAATACCACATTTTAAAGCCATTTTATTTATTTTTTTGCAAATATAATTAATCAAAAGTTGAAAGGCTATTTTAGACGACTGAAATCCTGAAAATAAATTGTGATGAAACGTTTAAAATAGGTCCTTTTTTGTAACTTCGCTCAAAAAAAGATGTTACTTCCCATACTTTTTGGATTTATTTCCTTCATTCTTTTGTTAGTTATTGTTGGACTCGTTTCAGCAAAAACGGTTTATGTGCAACAAACTGCTATTCTTTCAACAAATTCCACTACTGCTTTTGATTCAGTTGCCGATTTTCAACAATTTGTTAAATGGAACGCTTGGTCCGCAAAAGACCCAAACATGCAACAAACGTTTTCAGGAACACCAAAAACGATTGGACACGCTTATCAATGGTCTGGAAATAAAAATGTTGGGATAGGTTCCATGGAAATTATAGATATTAAAGAAGATTTAGGAATTGAAATGGCCTTAAATTTTGGTCCACGTGGCGGTTCAAAGTGTGGATTTGATTTTGAAGCACTTGCAGAAAATCAAACAAAAATCACGTGGTGGTTTAAATCTGAAGTTGGAAGCAATCCATTCAGACGTGTTTTTGGGCTCATGATGGAACGCTTCATTACCAAAGATTTTGGTCAAGGATTAAAGAATTTAAAACACTACTTAAACGCATAAAAATGAAATTAACGATTCTTTTTGTAATATCCGCTTTTGTTATCAACGCTCAAAAATACGACTCAACATTCATAAAATCCATTTATAACGAAGCGCTTTCAAAAGGAGATTCTTACCAAAGTTTGAGAAGTTTGTGCAAAGACATTGGCGCAAGACTTTCAGGTTCTGCCGAAGCTGCAATGGCTATAGAATGGGGTAAAAAGAAAATGGAAAGCTATCAATTTGATGCTGTATATTTACAAGAAATAAAAGTTCCTCATTGGGAAAGAGGAACGAAAGAAAGTGGCTGGATTCGCACCCAAAAAGGCAAATTAATTAAAGTGAATTTATTGGCATTGGGTGGTTCAATTGGCACCAACGGATTATTAGAAGGTGAATTGGTACTTTTTAACCATGTAGATGATTTAAAAAAAGCCAAAAAATCTTCTATTGAAGGAAAAATCGTTTTCATCAATCAAGCGATGAATGAAAAAGAAATCAATACCTTTAAAGCCTATGGTGGCTGTTACACTTTACGTGGAAACGGAGCAGTTGAAGGCGCGAAAATGGGCGCAAAAGCCGTTTTGATTCGTTCTGTTGGTATGCCGTTGGACAAACATCCGCACACGGGTTCGATGCATTATGAAGATTCCATACAAAAAATACCTGCAGCAGCATTATCGACTGAAGACGCAGAATTTTTAGGGCAATTATTGAAAAATGAAAAAGCTTCATTTGTATTAGAAATGGATTGCCGCTCTTACGAAGATGCTACTTCATACAATGTGATTGGCGAATTAAAAGGTTCCACTTTTCCAAATGAAATCATCACTTTTGGAGGACATTTAGACTCTTGGGACACAGGCGAAGGAGCACACGATGATGGCGCTGGAATCGCTCATTGCTTAGAAGCCTTGCGTTTGCTTAAAGTATTGAATTACCGACCAACTCACACACTTCGATTGGTGCTTTTCATGAATGAAGAAAATGGCAACAAAGGTGGGAAAACCTATGCCAAATGGGTCAAAGAAAAAGGTGAAAAACACCTAGCAGCATTAGAAAGTGACCGTGGCGGATTTTCTCCTCGTGGATTTCAATGTGATGGCAACGAAAAATTTCAAACCTTGTTAAAATCATTTGCGCCAACATTTGCGCCGTATGAACTTTCAGAATTTGGGAAAGGTTATGGAGGTGTAGACATTTCTCCTTTGAAAGATGAATTTCCTGGAATTCCATTGTTTGGTTTTGTTCCTGATTCACAACGTTATTTTGATTTCCACCATGCGCCAAGTGATGTTTTTGAAAGCGTTAACAAACGTGAACTTGAATTGGGTGCTGCAGCAATTGCAAGCATGATTTATTTGCTAGATCGACACTTATAACAAACCATTCCATGTTGATAAATCTGTTTTTTTGTTCCCAATCAATTGAATGAAAATCCTTAACTTTGTCGTAACACAAACAATTGTGTCATTTTGACACTATTAAATACAAAAAAACAATTGACATGATTCAAGATATTTTTGAAAAAATCGCTAAAAATCGTGGGCCATTAGGTCAACATGCAAAAGAATCTCACGGCTATTTCACTTTTCCAAAATTAGAAGGCGCAATTGGTCCTCACATGAATTTTAGAGGTAAAGAACGTTTGAATTGGAGTTTAAATAACTATTTAGGCTTAGCCAATCATCCTGAAGTGCGTCAAGCAGATGCTGATGCAGCCTCAAATTTCGGTTTTGCATCTCCTATGGGCGCACGAATGATGAGTGGAAATTCAAATTATCACGAACAATTGGAAGCTGAGTTGTCTGCTTTTGTTGAAAAAGAAGATACTATCTTATGCAATTTCGGTTACCAAGCAATGGTTTCTGCCATTGATGCTTTAGTTGATCGAAGAGATGTAATTGTTTATGATGCAGAATCGCACGCTTGTATCTTAGATGGTGTTCGTTTACACATGGGAAAACGTTATGTTTTCAAACACAACGACGTTGAAGATTGTGAAAAACAATTGGAACGCGCTACAAAATTAGCAGAAGAACAAGGTGGTGCAATTTTAGTGATCACGGAAGGTGTTTTCGGGATGCGTGGCGATCAAGGTAAATTGAAAGAAATCGTTGCCTTGAAAAAGAAATTCAATTTCCGCTTGTTTGTAGACGATGCACACGGTATCGGTACATTGGGTGCTACAGGTGGTGGAACTGGTCAAGAACAAAATTGCCAAGATGGCATTGATATTTACTTCGGAACATTTGCCAAATCATTTGCATTAATCGGTGGATTTATTTCAAGTGACGAACAAGTTGTTGAATACTTGCGTTACAACATGCGTTCTCAAATTTTTGCAAAAGCATTGCCTTTACCATTAGTTGTAGGTGCATTAAAACGCTTAGAGTTAATGCGTACACAGCCAGAATTAAAAGATAATTTATGGAAAATCACGAATGCATTGCAATCTGGTTTGACAAAAGCTGGTTTTGAAATTGGAGAAACAAATTCATGTGTTACACCTGTTTACATGAATGGTTCTATTCCAGAAGCTACAAACTTAATCTACGATTTACGTGAAAATTACAACATTTTCTGTTCAATGGTCGTTTACCCAGTTGTACCTAAAGGAATGATCATTCTTCGATTAATTCCTACTGCTGTTCACACACTAGAAGATGTGAATTATACCATCGATTGTTTTTCTAAAATAGTTGGAAAATTAAAAGCTGGTGAATACATGTCAGACAAAATCGCAGCAATTTAAAATACATTTGAAATCTCCTAAAAGACCAGCAATTGTTGGTCTTTTTTTTATCCTTTAACATGGAAAAAACGTATCCTGCAATTCAATACTTATTGTCGTGTATTGACTTAGAAGATCAAGAACAAGCCAAACGTTTTCAATTAAACGAACACCATAGTTTAAAAGCATTAAAAGCAGATGGTTTGGCATTACATCCAATTCGCATTACACGCAAATCATTTGGATATGCAGAATACCCAGAAATTTCATTTAAATTGCCTTTTCCTGCTGAAACATCCGCATTTAAAAACGGCATTGCCATTGAATGTTTTTGCGCAGGAGAAGAACCTGTCAAAGGAATGTTGCTATTTATGGAAGGTAAACTTGGTGAATTCAGGTTGTTTGCTCCCGACTTTCCCGATTGGATAGAAGACGATGGCGTTGGTATCAAATTAACTCCGGATACACGAACAAGTAATGTGATGAAAAAGGCATTGCTCGAATTACCGCAACACCCCTACTCTTTTTCCTTGTTTCAACACTTGCACCAACCTAAAACTACGCCCTTTGTTGCACCACAATTAACAGTACCAGTTGTTCCAACGTATTTGAACCAACAACTGAACGAAAGTCAACAAATTGCTGTACAAAAAATGCTTGCACTGGAAGAAGGTGTTTTTGTTTTGCATGGCCCGCCGGGAACAGGAAAAACCACCACTTTATTGGAAGGAATTCAACAACTAGTGAAGACTGGAAATCAACTACTTGTAACGGCTCCAAGCAATACAGCAGTGGATAACATTGCGCAAGGACTCATTGCAACAGGAATCAATTTCTTGCGAATTGGCAACAATACAAAAGTTAATGCTGCAATTTTTCCCTACACGCCAGAAGGAAAATTAAAAGACAGCAAGCAAGAAAAAGAAATCAAACGCTTAAAAATCCGCGCAGAAGAAATGCGCAAAATGGCGTTTCAATACAAACGTCGCTTTGGAAAAGACGAACGCGATCAGAAAAAATTATTGTTAAACGAAGTAAAAGCCATTCGCCAACAAATTAAAGACATTCAACACTACAACGAAGAAGAATTGTTTGACAAAGCGCAGGTGATTTTAGGAACACCAATTGGTTTAATGGATAATGCCCTTGCAAACAGAACCATTGATGCTGTTATCATTGATGAAGCCGGTCAATGCATTGAACCGCTGGCATGGTGTGTGATTCCGTATGCTACAAAACTAATTTTAGCTGGCGACCATTTACAATTGCCACCAACCGTTTTATCGCAAAAAGCACAAGAACAAGGATTGAGTACTTCTATTCTGGAACGTTTTTTCAATAGCCAGCACCACCTTCATTTGCTCGATACACAATACCGCATGCGAGAAGCCATTGCACACTTTTCGAACAGTTATTTCTACGAAGGAAAACTTCAAACTGCCGCACATTTGCAAAACCAAGGTTCGCACCTTGCATTTTACGACACTGCAGGTGCTGGTTACGAAGAAGAATCTGGACAAGATGGCTCCAGCTTAACCAATCCAGGGGAATTAGAAGCCGCTTTGAAAATCATAGAACAACTGAATTTACCCATTGAACAAACAGCTTTTATCTCTCCGTATTCCGGACAAATTGCTGCTGCAAAAGAAGTTTTACCTTCTAATTTAAAAATAAGTACCATCGACAGTTTCCAAGGACAAGAAGCAACGATAATCATTTTATCCTTGGTACGCTCCAATGCCGATTACCAAATTGGGTTCCTAAAAGATTACCGCCGCATGAACGTTGCAATGACCCGCGCCAAAGAACAACTCATCATCATTGGTGATAGCACTACCCTTGCCAAAGACGATTTCTACCTACAATTTTTCAATTACGTTGAAACAATTGATGCGTACAAAAGCGTTTGGGAATTGGTTTGATGTTGACTTTTACTTTCACTAGATTGTAGGCTGATACCGAATGCTTTCGGGATCGAAGTCTGCAATCGGGGGTTAAGAAAAAACCTAGTTTCATCAACTTATAAACTCACAGAGGATTTTCTTAAATTTAACTTAAAATAAATAATATTTTGTATATTTAGTAATATTAAAGCAATTAATAGATAATTATATACTCGTGAATAATTTAACGCTAGAATACAAAAATTGGATAATTGAACTTAAATCTAAAGTTCGTTCTACACAAATCAAAGCTGCTTTTGCTGTAAATAGTGCATTAATCCATTTTTATTGGGAGCTTGGCAAAATGATTGCAGAAAAAGAAAATGTTTGGGGAAGTAAATTGATCGAAAGAGTAGCAAAAGATTTAAAAGAGGAGTTTCCAGATATGAAAGGCTTTTCTACTACTAATTTAAAATATTGTAAGTTATTTTATCAATACTTTTCAAAAAAAACCAAACTTGAGAACGAATTAAATTTAAGTCCCCAACTTGAGGACGAATTACTAAAATTGGCATTTAATTTACCTTGGGGTCATATTAAAATGTTGATTGGTAAAATAAAAGATAAGCAAGTTGCAAAATTTTATATCCAAAAAACAATTCAAAATAATTGGAGCAGAGATGTTTTAGACATACAAATAAAATCAGATTTATATAACCGACAAGGTAAATCAGTTAATAATTTTAAAAATACCTTGCCCGAACCCATGTCAGATTTAGCTAACCAAACTTTAAAAGACCCTTATATTTTTGATTTTTTGACATTGAGTGAAGATTATAAAGAAAAAGACATCGAGAAACAGTTGGTACAAAACATTACCAAATTTTTATTAGAATTAGGCAAAGGATTTGCTTTTATTGGGCAACAATATCACATTGCAATTAACGAAAATGATTATTTCATCGATTTACTTTTTTATCACACCAAATTAAAATGCTATGTTGTAATAGAACTAAAAAACACAAAGTTTAAACCCGAATATACAGGCAAACTTAACTTTTATTTATCGGCAATCGATAGTTTAATAAAAGACGAAACAGATAATGCAACAATAGGGATTTTGCTCTGCAAAGACAAAAATAATATAGAAGCTGAGTTTGCATTGAGAGATATAAACAAGCCAATAGGAATTAGCGAACTAAATTTCACAGAAGTTCTTCCAGACAATTTGAAAAGTAGTTTACCAACTATTGAAGAAATTGAATCCGAATTTAAAAATTTTGAGGAATAAAATTTACGAAGGAAAGCTAATTTATCTTACAAAAGACAATTAAATCTAATTCAGATTTAGTAGAAGGGCAAAACAATTGATAGTAAACTTTGAATAGCATCGAAACAATCGATGCCTACAAAAGCGTTTGGGAATTGTGGTGATTTTGCCCCTCATTTATTGGTATCGGGTACTGATTTGCGTTACATTCAAGAATTGTTAGGACACAAAAGCAGTAAGACAACAGACCGCGAAGCAGCAACGAAGTTAACTTTATACTCACGTGAGTACTAACAACATACAAAACATCATTTCACCTTTTGATGATTTATAAAGAAACAGTATATTTGAAAATAAGTCGCACTGAAACTAGACTTATACAACTAAATATAGGTGTATAAGTCCCATTTTATGAGACATGTAAATAAGTTATATTCCATTTTAAAAGACACGCTAAAAGAAAACTTTCAAACAAAGAAATGAAGAATTCTAAAGGAGAACAAATAATTGGACAATTAGAAAAACGAAAAGGTGGCTATTTCTTTTTGACAATTAGTGCAGAAACTGTAAACCAATTTGAGAACAAAAGACATACAAGACTAATTTGCAAACTAGATAACAAATTATCTTTTCAATGCGGATTAAATCATTTGGGAGACGGAAACTTTTTTATAATTCTATCCACCAAAAATTTAGAAACAGTTGGCAAACAATTTGGCGATAAAATCAAATTTGAACTGACAATAGACCCAAATCCATTAGGAGTAGATATTCCAGAAGTTTTGGAAAGCATTATTGAACAAGACAAAGTCCTTAAAGAAAAGTTTGAAAAATTGACTCTTGGAAAACAACGAAACGTAATTCACCAAATGAATAAAATAAAAAATATTGACCTTCAAATAAAAAAGACAATTGAATTAATAAATAATGCTGACAAACCAAGATCCAAAAGAGAACTCTAAAAAAAACGGCACATAACAGCCGTTTTGCAAAAGCGGGGGTTTTGTGCTTCTATGAAAGTGAAGTACTTGATTCAAGCTTTGTGCATCTAATGAAGTTTAGTGCTAAAAATCCCCGCCTTCGCAAAGCGGTAAAACGTTAGCAGTTATTTTAGAAAAACAACTCAATGAACTACAACGACAAAAAATTCAGGCCGATTAGCAATACTGAAAACGGTGAAACTTCAAACGAAACGCTGTTTCATTACAAGCAAGTCGGAAATATACTTACTTCTGAATATTCAGGTGGAAAGATTAAATATGGACATCTCATTGGTTTGGTTGACGATTCAGGAACTATAAATATGCGTTATCACCAAGTAAATGACAAAGACGAATTGATGACAGGAATGTGCATTTCAAAACCAGAAATTCTTGAAAATGGAAAAATTCGCCTGCACGAAACTTGGGAATGGACTTCCGGAGACAAATCAAAAGGAACATCCATCATTGAAGAACTATAAATATTAATACAATGGCACACGAACACAACTATAAACTAACGGCGGTATGGACTGGGAACAACGGCGACGGGACTAAAAATGTACGAACTTATGACCGTAGCCACACAGTTTCTATTGAAGGAAAACCTGAATTATTCCTGACGACGGATAACGCAGCTGTTGGGGACAAATCAAAATTGAATCCAGAAGATTTATTAGTTGCAGCTATTTCATCCTGCCACATGCTTTCCTACTTGTACCTGTGTTCTTTAGAAGGAGTTGTCATTACTTCTTATACAGACAATGCAACAGGAATCATGCTAGAAAATGAAAGTGGAGGCGGAAGTTTTAAAGAAGTAACTTTGAATCCAATATTTTATGTTGCAGATGAAAGTATGGTAGAAAAAGCTATTGAGTTGCACCATAAAGCTCACGAAATATGTTACATTGCTAATTCTGTGAATTTTGAAGTAAAGTGTAATCCAACTTGCAAAGTAGAATAAATAATTACATGAAAATTTGCATCGCACAGACAAAACCAATTAAGGGAAATGTTTCAGCAAATATTGAAACACACATTAAGTTCATTGAGCAGGCTTTGATTTCAAATACAGATGCAATTTTCTTTCCTGAACTTTCACTCACTGGTTACGAACCAGAACTAGCAAAAAAATTGGCGACTAATAACGATGATAATCGATTTGACATTTTTCAAGAGATAAGCGACAAAAACAAAATCATTATCGGGCTTGGATTGCCAACTGCAACTGAATCGAAAATCCGAATCAGTATGATAATTTTTGAACCAAACAAACCAAGACAAACCTATTCAAAACAACAAATTCATTCAGACGAATTTCCATATTTTGAAAATGGTGATGGGCAAATAATAATCAAAACGAATCATAAAAATATCGCACCTGCAATTTGTTTTGAAAGTTTACAACAGAAACATTCTGAAAATGCCTTTAAACTTGGGGCAGACGTTTATTTAGCAAGCGTAGCAAAACCAGCAAATAGCGTTAAAAAAGCTTTTGACCATTATCCTAAAACAGCAAAGCAATACGCTATGCCTGTGTTAATGTGTAATTGTGTAGGTTTATGCGACAATTTTTTAAGTGTTGGTAATAGTTCGGTTTGGACAAAAGAGGGGAATTTAGTTGGTCAACTTGACGACAAAACGGAAGGAATTTTGATTTTTGATACAGAGACAGAAGAAATCGATAATAGAATTTTGGCAAACTACTAAACCTAAAATAGGATGTTAGAAATTAGACAATGCTGTGAAAACTGTGGCAAAAGTTTGCCAAATGACTCAAATGAAGCAATGATTTGTAGTTATGAGTGTACGTTTTGTATTCAATGCGTAGAAAATATTTTAGAAAATGTTTGTCCTAATTGTGGAGGTGGCTTTGAAAAAAGACCAACACGACCAAATTCACATTTAGGCAAATATCCACAGAGAAATGATAAGGTATTTAGACCTATAAAATTTAATCAATTTTTAGAAAAAAATAGGAACATTGACCCACGAAAAAGATGAAATGCTAAACAGACAATATACAACAAGTAAGTAACGATTGAAAGAAAAACAAATGCTAACATCGGTTTTGGCAAAATGGGGGCAGAAGTGCTTCTATGAAACATTTGTGGAAAAATCAACACCTTTTCCAAGTCGCAAACCGTTAGCCGTCATTTTAATAGCCGTACATAAATCAAAATTAAAGAAAAAAAACTATGCAAGACTTTACAAGCCAAGCCAATAAAAATGGTATAACGCTACTCGACAACGGAAGGTGTCAGTTTTGTGGTGCTGACTATCAAAGAGGTGTTTTTGAATGCATGGATAATTACAACTTTGGTCTACAGCATTTAGACTTTAATAATCCAGAACATCTTCTATCAAGATTTTTAAGCGTGGATGCGCATGCTTTACAACACCCTGAAATTCATGGACGATGGAGCAATCATTTTCATTTAACTAGAATGAACTTAATTCTAGAAAAAAACCAAACTTGGGACTACAAAAAATCACCAATGCTAAGCGATTACTTGAACACATATAAACTAAACAAATCGAATGAGTTTCTTATTATCCCGAAACCATTCGATAGAGGAAAAATAACTGCAAAAAACTTGAATAAAGCAACAACAGCAAACGAATGTGTTGAACTAATAAAAAAATGGGCAGAGGAAGTTTATCATTCATGGAGCGCAAGTCATTCAATTGTATCCAAAATTGCTAGCGGTTTTTTAGAGAACATTTACAATTGATAAATAAAGCTGTGTGCTGCTTCTGAATTATTTACATGGTTGAATCTTTTTTCAAATTATTTAAATTCAGGCAAACTAACTTAAAATCTTATTGCAATTGGATCTTGTATTAACTCTTTGAAATGAATCGTTACAAGTAATAAGTTTCTGATAATTCTTATTGAAATAATCTTTAAAATAAAATTGATTCTTTCAAAACCAAAGCTGCGTTAAATTATTAAATTTGAAAACAGCTTAAATCTATTTGGATTGAAGCTATTTGGTAAATTCATGAATAAAATAGACACTATGAAAACAATGACATGCAATCAATTAGGTGGTGCTTGCGATTTAGAATTTCATGCTGAAACGTTTGAAGCAATGGCAGACTTAAGTAAAAAACATGCGATTGAAATGTTTCAAATTGGTGAGAAATCACATCTTGATGCAATGAATAAAATGCAAGAAATAATGAAATCACCAGAAACCATGAAAGAATGGTTTGAAAATAAAAGAAATGAATTTAATGGTTTATAACATTGATGCTAAGTAACTTAAAATTAATACGTTAATAATGATATTCGTTCATTTTTTTCAATAAAACGTTCTACTCTAATGACAGACTTCTAATGAAATTAAACAAGAAATTTTTTACACTCTTTATCATTTTAATGATTGGTTGTTTGAATTCTTATTCTCAGACGTTAAAAAAGATTGTTTTAGATACGACAGATTATTACAGCGGACACTACTTAGTAATGGAACCTGAAAATAAAGACTCCATTGCTGGCGTGCTATTCCTTTTAGCTGGTTTTGGTCAACGTCCAGAGCACTCAACACCCGAAACTAAATTACATACAATTGCACGAAAAAATAACATATTGACCATTTTTTATGCAGGTGGAAACAAGTTATACGCTGACTCAATAACACAACTAAAAATAACTAAAGTTTTAAAAGATGTTTTAAATCGCTACAAAGTGAAGAGTAATACTTTTGTTTTAGGAGGCTACTCTGCAGGTGGTATGATCGCAATGAGGTATGTAGAACTTTGCAATGAATTTCCTAGCAAATTCCCGATTCAACCCAAAGGGATATTTACCATTGATTCTCCAATCGATATTTTTACAATTTACGAACAATTAGAAGAAAGTGCAAAAAACAAGTACTCTGAATTAGCAGTAGAAGAAGCTGTAAGAGCAATCGGTCATATTAAGAACGATTATGGTGTTCCACTTGAAAACATTGCAACGTATTCAAAATTGACAGCTTTTAGCATGAACAAAACCTATGGTCAAAACGAACAATTTTTAAAAAATATAGCCGTAAGAACCTACCACGATGTAGATATCGCTTGGCGCATAAAAAATCGCAATCAAACGGTACATGGTTCAAATTATGAAGTAACTGCAGAACTTATTAATAGATTAGTACTAATGGGCAATGACAAAGCAGAATTTATGCAAACTTTTCAAACTGGTTTTCGCTCCAATGGACAACGTCACCCTCACTCTTGGTCAATCGTAAATGAAGTCGAATTGATTAAATGGATGAACGGTTTAATTTACTAAATCGACCAATTTTTGGGTAACAAAAAACCAGTAATATTAATGATTAAAAGAAATCTACACTTTCTATTAGTGAATATTTTAGTTTCAATTCATTGTTATTCTCAATCGAATGAAATGGTGAAAAATAAAAATATTCAAATTTGTCAGAAAATAGACAGCATCCGTAAACAAAACAATGTTTACATGAAAGATTTTGATGATGGATCCCTTTTTGGAGGGCAATTAACCTACTTAAAAGATCAAAACAAAATTGTGCTTATAGAGTGTTTAACATCTAATTCTTCAAAATATTTCTATTTCAATGATGAAGTTTTGATTTATGCTATTGAACGATTAAAAAAAAGAATTCAACCAACCACAATTGTTACATCAGATTCTTCGAATCATGTTAATTATGAAACTACCAATTCAATCCATTTCGAAAATCATTATTTTTTTACTGATCAACAACTAATAAGCTACACGTATAATAATGAAAATGAATTAGATATAAAATTTGGTAAAAAATCAAAAATCAAGAAAGAAATTATTGAAGCAGATGCTGATCGCATTCTAAAAGAAGCTTATAAATATAAAAATCAGTATAAATAAGCATTATTGCGCCGATTTCTTCAACCACTTTTCGATCACTTTTAACGCAACAGGAGATAACTAATGTTGAAAAAAAATAAAATCAAAGACTAAAGTAAATTAATCATTGACATGAATTTTGCTGATGAAAAATGCAACGCTTAGACAATTTTTCAAGTCTTAATAAACAGTTTTTTAAAATGTTTGTTTAATTACTAAATTTATTAAAATGAAGTTGGTTAGTTTTTTGATTGCATCATTATTCATACACATTAGTTTCAGTCAAAACGTTGGAATTGTAAGAAAAAATTATTCCTCATACGTTTACGATAGTTTATTAATGGATTACATTGAAACATATGATTCTTCAACTGTTCGATTGGGAAGTGTTGATCCTTATTCAGGTATTGTAAGTAACTATAGTACAAACGAATATGCTATTGGAATAAATTTAAATGGTGCAACCATTGATCCATACCTCAACAAATATTACATTGGAAGTAGTACAAATTTATTGACTTTTGACATTACTACTGGCAATTTAGATAATTCAGCTCCTATTTCAGGAATTATTCCAACTTCTGCCTTTCAAAACTATCGTTTTAACCCAAGTGATTCAACGATATACGGTATGGTTCCAGAAAACTTTTATTCAAGCTATTACGATAGTTTGTCGATGTCTTATATTGAAGTATTGGATTCAGCCCGTATTCGATTCGCTTCAATTAATCCAATAACAGGACAATACAATTTGATTGGAAATACACCATTCAAAAACATCTATACGTTGGCTGGAAATTCAATCGATCCTTATCAAATGATTTATTATTATTCTGCTGTAGACACATTAGTTGGAATAGATTTGTATGATGGGTCGGTTTTTAGCGAAGTTCCGATTCAATTACCTGCTAATGGAATTTTTGAAAACATAGCATATAGTTGTGCAGATACAAGTATTTACGGAATTTCACGCCAGAATTACACCTCCATTGTATATGACAGCTTGTTCATGGATTATATCGAAGTAATTGATTCAACCACTTTTCGATTATCCAAAATTAATCCCAACACAGGTGCAATCACATTCATTTCACCATATAATTTACAAGCAGGAAGCAATTTAACTGGTGGAGCTTACATTGATCCAAATACAATGACGTATTTTTTTAATCATGGCATTCAAATCATCGGAGTATCATTAACAAGCGGGCTCATCACATCATCAGTTACAAAGACCTATCCATCAGGAGAAATAGCATTAGATATGATGAGAAGTACTCAAAACTGTTATGGCGCTTTAAAAATGAGAGAAAACCCTATTTTGGAAAATGAAGATATATTATCAGATGACAATTTGCATGTTTATCCAAATCCTAGTAATTCAAAAATAACTATCTCAACCAATTCGCCATTAATCTTTATTTCTATTATTGATTTAACGGGAAAAGAAGTTCTTAAAACCAAAGAAAAAACGCTAGATATTTCTGAACTTTCAAATGGAATTTATTTGGTAAAGTGCTATTTTGAAAACAACATTGTTCTAGCTAGAAAATTGATTAAAAATTAAAAACAATGAAAAAAATTCTTTTTGGGGTATTAATCGGGATTTGTATAACGGTTCTTTTAGCATTCAAAACAACAATTTATGTGCCTAACAATTCTACAGCGGAAGTAAACAAAATTGATGGATTTTATATCTTTACTGATAGTAAACCAATAATGCCATACGAAATCATTGACACACTAGAAATTTGGTTTATTGGAGATACTCAATATGAATCAATTAGGAAAAACTTTATAAAAAAAGCTCAAAATAAATTCCAAAATGCAAATGGATTAATTTTAAACTTTAATAAAAAAGGCATTGATAAATGTTTAGTAATAAAACTAAATGAAAACTTATAGTTAAAAAAAAAACGAAATTTATTTCATCGATTTCTTCAACCACTTTTCGATTACTTTTAACGCAACTGGAGAAAACGTTTCTTCGATTGTTGCATATTCACTAAGTGAACCTGTAGTGCATGTCTGAAACAAATGATTCAAATTGGGAAGCATTTCAACTGTTACATGCTTGTTCCCATTACTTTCTATCGCAGTTTTTATAGCAGGAATATTTTGAGCAGCTGGAACTTGTAAATCTTTAGAACCATTGATTGCTAAAACAGGACATATAACTTTTTTCAATGCAATTTGCGGGTCTAAACGCAAAAAATAACGCATCCAAGGATTGAGTAATTGGTTACGAAGTGCTTGTTTAAATTCGGATGAAGTTTGTCCAGTTTCAGCCAATAATTCTGTATTCAAAGGATGTTGTTCAAAGTAAGTATCTACAGCAGCATTCAATATTTTTTCATCTTCATATAAATTCACCAATTGAAACAATTCGCGGTTCAATTGTTGGTTTTCTTTCAAAAGTGTAAGATTCATTCCTTCTGCTTGGGCAATTAAAGCTTGTTGTAACAAAAGTAATGAATCACCTTTGATACCAGTCCCAGCTAACAACACAATAAAGGCTACAGAATTGGAGGGGGTTGCAGCCACCATTGGAGCAATTACGCCACCTTCGCTGTGACCCATTAATCCAATTTTAGTTGGATTCACCACAAAATGATGTTGTAAAAATTTCACGGCACTTTCTACATCGCTTGCAAAATCTGCTGTTGTAGCTTGAGAAAAATCACCCGTAGATTTACCAACACCTCGGTCATCATAACGCAAGACTGCAAAACCTTTGCGCGTAAAATAATCTGCTAGTACCAAAAATGGTTTATGTCCTAAAAGCTCTTCGTTTCTATTTTGTGGTCCACTTCCTGAAATCAAAATTAATGCAGGAAATTGTTGGGTAGAATTTGGTTTTAATTTAGGGTACGTTAATGTTCCCGCTAATTTTACATTCGCAGATTTATTGAAGAAGAAAACTTCTTCCTCAGAATATGGAACTGGTAAAATAGGTTCTTGAGGTTTTTTATCTATTTTTTTTTCTAGTACGTTACGTGTCATTTCCAATGGCATACTTTGTCCAGCTTGCGTAAATTCCCCTTTTAACGTATCATTTTGTAAAATTGCTTTGTACACTATTTTGGCAGCTGTCAACGTTAATTCTAGTTGATTATTTAAGAATGTCGCAGCTGTCATCGGAATATCAAAAGCACTTTGATCCGGACTATCCATCGTAGCAACATACCCGCTGTCTTTTTTAGAAATGTTAAAATCTAAGCGCAATTTCATTCCTTGAATAGATAAAGCACCATGCCAAACACCTTCAATTTTTTGAGAAAATGCAACCGTTGAAAGGAAGCAAATTAGAACTAAAAAATGCTTCATAATTTATAGATTTTAATTTTTATACAACAAGCAAACGGCATACGCTTTTACAGCTTTTCGTTCGCCAAATGAATCCACTTTTTCGTGTGTAGTTGCTTTAATAGAAACGCAATCTTCATCAATGGATAAAATACCTGCAATGATTGTTTGCATTTCAGGAATGTGCGGATTTAACTTTGGTTTTTCAAGAATTACAGTACAATCCAAATTGATTACAGCATATTTTTTTGCTTGTAACAATTTAAAAACATCTGCTAATAAAATTTTAGAATCAATTCCTTTGTAAACTGGATCGGTATCTGAAAAGTGAAAACCGATATCGCGAAGATTTGCAGCGCCTAACAATGCGTCACAAATAGCATGTAAAAGCACATCTGCATCTGAATGACCTACAGCACCTAAATCAGATTCAATTTTCTTACCACCGATAAATAATTCGTGGGTATCTGCCAAGCGGTGAACATCAACACCAAAACCAATGCGTATGTTCATTATTCTGGATTACTATCAGATTTAGCAGTATCATTTCCACCTAAATCAAATGTCAATCCAAAACGAATCGTATTTGCTAAAGGACTATTTCTTGTAATAGCACCCAAATATGAAATATCAATTCCAAACTTGTTGTATTTCATTCCAATTCCAGCATTGAAAAATTGACGGTTACCTTTTGTTTCATTTTCATAGAAATAACCAGCACGCAACGCAAAAGCATTGTTATACCAATATTCCAATCCCAAGCAAATGTTAATTTCATTTAATTCTTCAATTAATTTAGAACCACTTTCAACCTGGTAAGTTCCATCGCCATTTTTAACGTATTTACCTTGAGCATCTTTTACCAATGTTCCTGGTGCATCATAAAACGATTGAATCATTCCTGAAACTACACCTACATCATTAGTTTGACCAGATGCCAAGACCCAATTTGGGGCAGAACCAGTTCCTTCGTTAACATATTTAGGTGGAGTTGGGACCAATAATTTTTGTAAATCTAAAGCAACTACCAAACTATTGTATTTGTCAAAGTTTGCTTTGAATGAATTTCCGATTTTTAAATTAATGGGAATAAAGTCATTATTTGATGTACTTGAATAAGCTATTTTATTTCCAATATTATTGATTGTTGCAGCAAAAGTATAAACACCTCTTGTATTTCCAATTTTTGCATCATCATTTAAATACGTAAAAGAAACATCTGCAGCTCCTGCAATACCAGCTTTTGTATCAACACCTTGAACAGTAAAGCCTCCAGTTAAATTAGAATAAACAAATTTTCCATTGATTCCTAAACTCATTCTTTTACCTAAACGAAAAGCATAAGCTCCAGCTAATTCAAACTCACTTGGTTTATCATCTCTCAAAACATTTCCAGCATTGTCAGTAAATGTGATATTTCCTAAACTAAAATATTTTAAAGAAGCACCAACTACGTGACGATCATTTAATTTTTTATAGCCACTTATATAAGATAAATGCATGTCTTTTGTCAATTGTCGTAACCAAGGTGTATAAGAAACGCCAATTTCAGATTTTTTCTTGGAGAAAATCAAAATAGAAGTATTCCAATAGATAGAATTTGCGGAAGCACTTAATGCTGTTCCCGCATCACCCATTGCACCAGCCCTTGAATCAGGCGTAATCGCTAAAAAAGGCACAGATGTTGTAATCGTATTTAGTTGTAAATCGGATGTTTTAACTTGTGAAAAAAGCACTATTGGTGCCATTAACAGAAGAAATAAAAGTGAATTGCTTTTCATTTTTTTTAATAATTAATTGGAATCAAAGATTATAAATTGATGCCTTTTTAAATGTGTTTATTAATTCTAACCAACAAATATACGTATTTGTTCAATTTTTATTGTGGACTTACTTTAATAAAACTAATTTTTCAATTTTCTCAGCCGTTTCTCCTGATGAACTTTTTACTTTCAAGTTATAAATATAAACACCTTTTGCTAATTGATCACCAAAATCATCCAATCCATCCCATACAATTCCTTCTGAACGAAAACCAGAGGTTTTAACAACAGATTGAATGGTTTTAACCAATTTTCCAGAAACTGTAAAAACCTGAATCATAACATCTAATTCATTAGCAACTTGATTGTGCTCAAAATAAAAAGACGTATTTGTTGTAAATGGATTTGGATAATTCAAAACATGACTCAGGGCAACTTGATCTGCAGCTTTTACTGTAAAATCTAATGTTGCGGAAGAAGAATTATTGTTTACATCCCATGCTTTGAATGTTAAGGTATGCTTTCCTGCAGTTAAATCATGAAAATTGTATCGAACTTCTCCTGCTTGGTAAGAATCTAAATTTGCCGCATAATATTGATTCAATACTTTTTGTTGCGCTGTATTTCCATCTAAAATCACAGTTATATCATGTCCTATACCATTACCTACAGTATTGATACCATTTTCATCAAACAATTTAGCAATAAGTAGTGGATTTGCATCTGTCAAACCATCATTTACGAATGTATAATCATTCATATACAACTCAATATCTGGACCTTTGTCATCAGAAATACCAACAGGATCAATTCCACCAATTGTAAAACGTTTGTCTTGTCCAGCAGCATCTATCGTGAAATTTGTCGCATACATACTCAATTTACCTTTTCCAAAATCATAATCGATATCTTTCGGGACAATAAATGAAAAATCAAAATAGCCATTTACAACTGAAACTTTTCCTTTATAAATAATTGCATCTTGTGTTTTAAATTCTATAATAGGAGAATCACTGTTTTGACCTAAAGTCTTTTTCATTTTTTCTTTATCGTAAATAGTTGGTGTTAATTCACCATTAAACGAGGTTAAAACGCCTCCTGTATATGCTTCAACATGTCCTTTTACCCTCATTTTACTTAATGCATTAATTGTGTCTTCATAATTTGAAGGAGAAAAACCATTAATACTATCAATTAACACTTTCATTTCAGGTAATGCAATGCGCAATGCAGGATCACCAATCAACATAAAACAACGTTTATTTTGAGTACTTCCTGATGAGTTTTTCACTATTCGAATAATCTCTCCAAATCGACGCGGCTTATTTTCTGAATCTCTTTCAAAGACATTATTGAAAAATTTCTCACCGATAATTGAATTAACTGAAATGAAAATTGGACGTGTGGTTGTCATCATCGCAATCGCACCGCCAATTGGATTCATAGATACCAATTCACCTGCTGAAAGTCGTTTAGGATCATCGAATTTTGTAAATTCACACGTTGCAGAAACAAATAAATTCAATTTATTGATATTTTTCCAATTTGTAATTTCAGAATTAATTAATATTTGTTCTTCAGCAAATCCAACCTCTCCTCCATGACCGACATAATTCAACACTAAATTACCATTTTCAACCTGTCTGCTAAATTGTTCATTGACATCTGGATAACGTTCACCACCTGCTGTTATGACTTGCTTAAAAGCATCAGAATACAATTTGGTGCAATTCATTTCAGGGTGATTCAATGTGGTGTATTGGTATTGATCTTCACAATCATTTTCTACAAAATAACCTCCTTGCTCATCATCAGCCAACAAAGTGTATTTATTCCGCCAATCACCAAAAGTTGAAGCAAAATCACCTGTATAAATTGAAGAACCATTTTTCATATAATGTTCAATTTTATCCACTTGTTGTTGCGCCATTGCTAGATCAGAGACCAACAATCTACCAATTCCTAAATCTAATAAATCGGCACTTCCAATAGATTCATTGTTATCTAATAATCCATAGTAATCATCAGAAACCAATGCATCTGTATGATTTTCTGATGCTAAATACTGATAAGTTGGTATAAAATTATTGTTGTTAGCAACCCTATTTTTAGGATCATAAGTTCCATCACCAAATAATAGCATGTATTTAGGACGTGTTTCTATTGCTGTTGCACCTCGGTCATAAAACATTTTTGCAAAATATCGTATGGCTGTTGGATCTTGCATTCCTGAACTAAATTCATTAAAAATTTGTTCAGTGGTAGCAACATGAACCGATAAACCATTTGAACGATGTAAATTAGCCAATCGTTCTGCTTGACTGATAAAATCTTTGTGTGTAATGATCAAATAATCTGCTTGATCTAAACCATGTAAATTTTGATAAGCAATCGTTCCAATTTTTTCAGGTGTGTAAAAAACTGTATTGTTAGATGCTACAAATTCACGCAAGGTATCTGTAGCAACTCGGAAAATAAAATTAGACGCATTAAATGTTCCCGTAATATTTTTTGGTTGTTGACGATTCGTTACATCCCAAACAAAACCATTCGAATTTAAATTGGAAACTGTAAATTCAGAAATAGCACCTAAACCGACAGAAGAAATATCCCTAAAATTTAGTTGATTTCCAACTAATTTCAGTTGACGGCGTGCATTTAAAAAAATACGATCTAAATACAACAAATTAGATGGACTATTTCTATTAAAATTAATTGTTAATGGAATGATTGGATTATTGGTATTTAGTTGTGTAGAAATTTCTGAGAAGAAATAATCATTTCCAACTGTAGGAACAGTCGAAGAGGACAATTGATTTCCATTTACAGATGTAGAAATGGTATTCGTTGTTCCTGATTTTGAATTGGTTGCATAAGAAACCCTGAATTTAACTGGAGAACTTGCATCAATATTTGGCACTGAAAAATTAAACGTTTGACTCAATTCAACATCAAATAATTCACCATACCAACGTTGACCACCACCGACTAAATTCAATAAATCTTTTTCATAAGCTTCAAAATGTGAAAATGATTGAACAGAAGATGTTGGTGGAGTCGACAAAGAATTTTCTGTTGCAATTCTTAAAGGTGTATCATTTGAATTTATATTTATAAAATAATAGGATTGATCAGAATAAATATTTTTCTTGTTAATAAACTGTTGATTATCTAAGACCATTCTATCTGGTCCCCATCCATAAAATAATAAATAATCATTGGCATCAAAGGATCCATCACTATCTCCTGCAACAAAAATGGCATTTTTAACTAAATCATCTGAACGATAAACAGCATTCGACTCAGGTAAAACACCTTCGCCATTTCCAAATATGTTAATCGAATTTGGATTTAATCCAGTTGTTGAAATTCCACAACTTTCTAAAAATGCTTTATCAATTTTATAAATCCCATCTTTAGGTACATTTATTTTAAACCAAAAGCCAGAACCATCTTTCAAAACGGAGGCATTTTTAAAACTTTTTGTTGCATACAAAGAATTGTCAAGAAGTGGAGTTTGATGAATCGTAAATTTTGTAACCCGATGGTAAACTCCAGCTTTTGTAATATATGGAAACATAGAAACAACAGCATAGGTTGCCTTGCCATCAGAAGTATGTTTGGCTTCAACTTGCAAAGATTCTGTTACTTTATAATTTTGTTTATTTAAATAAATCACATCTTCACTCGGAGCAATTTGAGTTTCAATAGCGATTAAATCAACTGTCGCTTTTTTAAATTTCGATTTAAGCTGGTAATAAAAAGTAGGTTTTCCATTATCCCAAACTTGATTTAAAATGGTTGGAACAATAAAATTTTGGTTTTCAAAAACATATTTTTTAGGCGATGTCCATTCAATGCTTACAGATTGATCTTCTTGAGCAAAAGATAAATGAAGAACGGAAATACTAAAAATTAATGAGGCAATAATTCGCATGAACAGTTAAGATTTTGAATAATACAAATATCAATTAAATAAAAATAACTACAGCAATAAAACGATCATTAAATTAATTTATTTTACAACATTTTTAATTTTTGTAACAATTATTTAAAAATTCCGTTAACTTTGGAAAGATTTCAATGTTACTATATTAAAGACTATAAATGAAAGCATTAAAACTATTGGTACTATCTTGCTTTGTAACTACCTTTTATTTAAGTAGTTATGCTCAAGACCCTACTTTTACTCAATTTTACGCTAATCCATTATATTTAAATCCAGCATTTGCAGGTTCTACAGGATGTCCACGTTTTGCATTAAACTACCGTAATGAATGGCCGCAATTAACTGGTAATTATGTAACATATAGTGCTTCATACGATTCTTATTTCAAAAATATTAATGGTGGTTTTGGTGTTTTAGCAACACATGATCAACAAGGACAAGGAACCATTAACACTTCTATGCTAGGTTTGGTTTATTCTTATCACATTACTTTAAGCAGAAAATGGAAAATGATGATTGGAGCACGTGCTTCTTGGTATCAAAAATTCTTAGATTGGGATAAATTAACATTTGGAGACATGATAGATCCTAGAAGAGGTTTTATTTATACTACTGGTGACGTTCCAAGAGGAGGTTCAAGAGGATTTTTTGATGCATCAGCTGGAATGTTGATTTTTAATAAATCATTTTTTGCAGGATTTGCAGCACATCATTTAAACATGCCAAATGAGTCAATGATTGTAGGTAATTCACCGATGCCAATTCGTTTAACAGCTCACATGGGGGCTGAGATTCCAATTGGTAAAAAATCAAAATATACGAGCACTACCTCTATTATGCCAAATTTTATTTACCAGTATCAAAACGGATTCCAAGAGTTAAGTATTGGAACCTATGTTAAACACGGTGCTTTTAGTGCTGGTACTTGGTTGAGAAACAGAGACGCATTTATTTTAACTATTGGTATTAATACAGGATCTTTTAAATTAGGTTATAGTTACGATGTTACAATTTCTAAATTAAATAACGGAGTATCAGGTGGTTCGCATGAAATTTCAATGGGAATCAATCTAAAATGTACAAAGAAACCAAGATCATTTAAAATGATTTCTTGTCCTTCTTTCTAAAAAAAATGTAACTTTTTTACTGTATTACGTTTATAAGGTATAAATTTGCGGATTGAAATTATGAAAAATCAAATCAAAAATATGCAATTATTAAAATTAACTGCACTGGTAATAACAGGTTTGTTTATTGCTTCATGTTCTAAAGATGCTTCAACATCAACAGGTTGGGGATTCAACGATCCTAAAAAAGGTGGTTTTGAAAAAGTTCCTTTTATGGATCAAATGACTGGCCCAGGATTAATATTGGTTGAAGGTGGTTCATTTACAATGGGAAGATCTGAACAAGATGTAATGGATGATTGGAATAGTCGTTCTGCTCGTGTAACAGTATCTTCTTTTTACATGGACCAAACAGAGGTGACTAATTTTCACTGGTTAGAATACTTATATTGGATTTCTAGAGCTTATGAATCATATCCAATGGTTTATAAAAATGCATTACCAGACACGTTGTGTTGGAGATCACCACTTGGATTCAATGAGAAATATGTTGAATATTATTTAAGACATCCAGCTTACAGAGATTATCCAGTTGTTGGAGTTTCTTGGTTACAAGCAAATGATTTTTGCAAATGGAGAACGGATCGTGTAAACGAGTATATCTTAATTAAAGAGGGAATTTTTAATTGGAATACGGAACAAAAAGACGATAAAACATTTAACACTGAAGCATATTTAGCAGGTCAATACGAAGAAGGTGTTAGAAATAGTTTAGTAAACTTAAATCCTTCCAAAAAAGAGGGTAAAAAATTAGGTGAAAGAATTGTCCGTATGGAAGATGGATTGCTTTTACCTCGTTACCGCCTACCAACTGAAGCAGAATGGGAATTTGCTGCATCTGGTTTAATAGGAAACTTAGAAGCTGGAACTGAAAACATTTCTGAACGTAGAATTTATCCATGGAATGGTCACTGGGTTCGTAATGACAATGAAAAATTCCAAGGACAAATAAGAGCGAACTTTGTTAGAGGAAAAGGTGATTACATGGGTATATCTGGAAATTTAAATGATGGTGCTGATGTAACTGCTCCTGTTGATGCTTATTGGCCAAACGATTATGGTTTATACAACATGGCAGGTAACGTTTCTGAATGGGTTTTGGATGTTTACAGACCATTATCTTCTGAAGATTTTGATGAATTCCGTCCATACAGAGGTAATGTCTTCAAAACAAAATTATTGAACAACGAAGGTTCGACTGAAACCAAAAATGCACAAGTTGAATATGATGTTCACGGAATGAAAGAATACATCAATGAATTCGAACGTGTGCGTTTCCAACGAATTACGGCTGATGAACATAAATTAAGTGATACTGTTGTAAAAGGTTTGTCTTCTACTGTTTCTTCAAGAAATCCAGTTAAAAGAGGAGTTGCACCAGATCCTTTCTATGTGTCTCATAACAAAACAAAAGATACAGTAGAACTTTCTTTATTGAGAAAAGCAAATGAAATCATTGACAGAGCAATAGCTTTGAAAAATGATAAATTTGATCAAGAAGCATCTATGCTAATTCAAGAAGAATTGTTTGAAGGTTTATTTACAGAGCCTAGAACTTCTGCTGCTGGTGAAGAATATGCATACGAAATCGTTTCAATGTTAAAAGACGGTTTCAATGAATTCATTACAGATACACCTGGTAAATTAAAATACAGAAATGTAACTGAAGAAGAAAACATCGGTCGTTTAAATTACCGTAAAGATGATTACGCTGATTATTTAGATGGAGATATTGAATCTTCTATTTATTTCAAAAATGATGACCGTAAAAATGCAATTAACCAAGCAAGTCGTGATCCTAAATTGGTTATGTACCAAAGTAGAAACGAAGAATATGGAATTGATGGTAAACCAATCGGTCAAAACGGGAACAAAGCTCACCCTACTACTTTGATTTCTGATAAAGCACATGTATACAAAGGTGGTTCATGGAAAGACAGAGCTTACTGGTTAGCAATTGGTAATAGAAGATTTTTAGACGAGGATCAATCAACTGATGCAATTGGATTCAGATGTGCGATGGATCGTGTTGGAAGTCCAACTGGAATGAATAGCAAGAAAAAGAAAAAATAAATTTCTAACTTATAATTTTTAAAAGCCCGTTGATTCGGGCTTTTTTACTATAAACGAATATGGAAAATCTTTACCAATTATTTTTAGAAACTTCAGGTGTTTGCACAGATACGAGATCGATTAAAAAAGACTGTTTATTTATTTGTCTAAGAGGAACAAATTTTAATGGTAACACTTTTGCTGAACAAGCACTGCAAAAAGGTGCTAAATATGTGATAGTTGATGAAGCTGCTTACAAAACTTCTGATGCTATTTTTCTAGTAGATAATACGTTAGAATTCTTACAAAAATTAGCAAATTACCATCGTTTAAAATTCAACATTCCTTTTATAGGGATTACAGGAAGTAATGGTAAAACAAGTACAAAAGAGTTAATCGCAACTGTTTTAAAAACAAGCTATAATGTATTAGCAACTAAAGGAAATCTAAACAACCACATTGGTGTTCCATTAACGCTCTTAGAATTAACTACCGAACATGAAATTGCCATTATTGAAATGGGTGCTAATCGTTACAAAGATATTGAAGAATTATGTGCAATTTGCGAACCAACCCATGGGATTATTACCAATATTGGCAAAGCACATTTAGAAGGATTTGGGGGCTTTGAAGGTGTGTTAAAAACGAAAAAAGAATTGTACCAAGCAATAGAAAAAAATAATGGTACAATTGTGTTCAATGCAGATGATGAAGTATTGATTAATAATCTTCCTTCTGAATTAAAAAAATTGAGCTATGGAACAACTTCAAATGCTTCAGTAGTTGGTGAATTGGTGAAATTATCCCCATTTATTTCACTAAAATACAAAACGGAGGACTACTCCTCACCTATTCTTTCGCTTAAAATGGTTGGTAAGTATAATTTTTACAATTATTTAGCTGCGATCACATTTGGACAACTTTTCAATGTGAAAAATGAATTAATTAATCTTGCATTGTCAGATTATCAACCGGAGAACAATCGTTCACAAGTAAAAGAATTAGAAAACAATACTTTGATATTAGATTGTTACAATGCTAATCCTACAAGTATGCTTTCTGCTTTAGAAAGTTTTGCAATGATTGAACACGATTCAAAAGTTGCAATCATTGGCGACATGTTAGAATTAGGCGAAGAATCAATTAAAGAACACCAAGCCATTGTAACATTTATTGAATCAAAAAATATAATATGTTATAGTGTTGGGAACTTGTTCAAAGCAATTCCATCATCTAAAATTGTTCAACAATTTACTAATTGTGAAGAAGCTGCAATATATTTTACACAGCACCCATTAAAACAGAAATTGATCTTATTAAAAGGTTCACGCGGAATCGGTTTAGAACGCTTAGAAAAAGTAATGAACTAAAAAAAGGGAAGATAAAATCTTCCCTTTTTTTTGAATTATAAGTTGTTTATTTCAATAATCCTCTTGAAATAACTATTTTTTGAACTTCAGAAGTACCTTCATAAATCTGTGTGATTTTTGCATCACGCATTAAACGTTCAACATGGTATTCTTTCACGAAACCATATCCACCGTGAATTTGAACTGCTTCAACTGTTTGTTCCATTGCTACTTTAGAAGCATACAACTTAGCCATTGCTGAAGATTGATCGTAGTTTCTTCCCATATCTTTATCAACAGCTGAACGATAAACCAACATTCTAGCAGCTTCAATTTCAGTAGCCATATCTGCTAATTTAAACGCAATTGCTTGGTGTTTGAAAATCTCTTTTCCGAAAGCTTTACGTTCTTGAGAATAAGCTAATGCTAATTCAAAAGCTCCAGCAGCAATTCCTAATGCTTGCGCTGCGATTCCAATTCTACCACCAGACAAAACTTTCATTGCAAATGTGAATCCAAAACCATCTTCTCCAATTCTATTTTCTTTAGGAACTTTCACATCATTGAATAACAATGTATGCGTATCACTTCCACGGATTCCCATTTTATCTTCTTTCGCACCAACGATAAAACCTTCCATTCCACGTTCGATAATAAATGCATTGATTCCTTTGTGACCTGCTTCAACATCTGTTTGAGCAATCACTAAGTAAACAGAAGCAGAAGAACCGTTAGTAATCCAGTTTTTTGTACCATTTAAAACGTAATGATCTCCTTTATATACCGCAGTTGTGCTTTGAGAAGTCGCATCCGAACCAGCTTCTGGCTCAGATAAACAAAACGCACCAATTTTTTGACCTGATGCTAGAGGTATTAAATATTTTTGTTTTTGTTCTTCTGAACCATATTTTTCTAATCCCCAACAAACCAAAGAGTTGTTTACAGACATACATACAGAAGCAGAAGCATCAACTTTAGAAATTTCTTCCATTGCCAACACATACGACAAGGTGTCCATTCCACTACCACCATATTCAGGGCTTACCATCATCCCCATAAAACCTAACTCACCTAATTGTTTGATTTCTTCAGCAGGAAAACGTTGGTTGTTATCGCGGTCAATTACACCTGGTTTCAACACATTTTGTGCAAAATCTCTAGCAGCTTCTTTAACGGCAATTTGTTCTTCAGTTAATTCAAAATTCATGCTTATTCTGATTTTAATTTTTAGCTTTATGATTGCAAATTTAAACGAATATTTTTATTTTTACACTTATTGCTTTATGAGAAAATCAGAATTTATCGGTTTAATGTCAGGAACCTCATTGGATGGGCTTGATATCGTTCATGTAAGTTTTTTTAAAAATGAAGTATCTAAAGTTAAATTTGAAATTTTACACTCTCAATCTGTCGATTTCCCTAATGATTTAAAAGCAAAAATAGAAACGTATCACCAACTTTCAATTGCTCAAATTTTTATTTTAGATAAAGAAATTGGGCAGTTTTTTGGAAAAGCTGTTAATAACTTTTTAGCAATTAACAACATAAATCCAACAACAATTACTGCTATTGCTAGTCATGGACAAACCATCTTGCACCAACCAAAAAATGGATTCACACTGCAATTAGGTTGCGGAACAACCATCGCATCAATTACAGGAATCAATGTCATCAATGATTTTAGAACACGTGACATTGTTGAAGGCGGACAAGGAGCACCTTTAGTTCCTGTGGGTGATTTTGGATTATTTAAAAACGAAGCCGAAGCCTTTTTAAACATTGGTGGTTTTGCCAACTTTAGCTATCAAGCAAACAATACAATATTTGCCTATGATATTTGTCCTGGCAACCTTCCATTGAATAAATTAGCCAACGCAAAGAACCTCGATTTTGATAAAAATGGTGACTTAGCGAAAGGTGGTGAAATCAATTTCTTCTTGTTGGATTTATTGAATAGTTTAGATTTTTATTCGCTTGATGGACCCAAATCTTTAGGAACAGAATGGTTAGACGAATTCTTTTATCCATTATTAAAATTCGATAAAGAAATTGAAAACAATTTAAGAACAGTTGTTGAACACATTGCATTGCAAATCAGTTCTACCTTAAATGGTATCAATTGCAACAAAGTTTTCATCACAGGTGGCGGTGCAAAAAACAGTTTTTTAATTGAACGCATCCAACATTATTTCAAAGGAGAAATCCTGATTCCATCTGCAGATTTAATAGATTTCAAAGAAGCTCTAATATTTGCTTATTTAGGCTTTTTATACACAGAAAATAGTGTCAATGCTTTGTCTTCCGTTACTGGTGCTAAAAAAGATACAGTTGGAGGGGTTTTTCACCTTGCTTAAATACAACTACTTACCTTGTTTCAGTTGAATAAATAGTGAATTGCTCTAAAAAATTCACTTAGTTTATTAAATTTGCACTTTCTTAAAAACAACAAAAATGAAAGATTTACTCGAAAAGTTTGAAAACAAACGCCCAGAAATTGTATTTGAATGGAAAGATGCAGAGACAGAAGCTGAAGGTTGGGTTGTAATCAATTCTTTAAGAGGCGGTGCTGCTGGTGGTGGAACACGAATGCGAGCTGGATTAGATAAACGTGAAGTTGAATCATTGGCAAAAACAATGGAAGTGAAATTTACGGTTGCTGGTCCTGCAATTGGTGGTGCTAAATCTGGAATTAACTTCGATCCAAAAGATCCACGAAAAGAAGGCGTTTTAAGAAGATGGTATGCAGCTGTTACACCCTTATTGAAACATTATTATGGTACAGGTGGCGATTTAAATGTCGACGAAATACATGAAGTTATTCCAATGACTGAAGATTGTGGAGTTTGGCATCCACAAGAAGGTGTTTTTAACGGACATTTTCAACCGAGAGAAGCACAAAAAATCAATCGAATTGGTCAACTAAGATACGGTGTATTAAAAGTTATAGAAGACGAAACCTTTTCACCTGATGTCAACAAAAAATTAGTTATTGCAGACATGATTACAGGATATGGTGTTGCTCAATCCATTCAACATTATTATTCGATTTGGGGCGGAAACTTAACAGGTAAAAAAGTAATTGTTCAAGGTTGGGGAAATGTAGGTTCAGCTGCCGCATATTACTTAGCACAACAAGGTGCAAAAATCATAGGTATTATTGACCGTGTAGGTGGTTTAATCAAGGAAGAAGGTTTTACATTTGAAGAAATAAAAGCGTTGTACTTATCTAAAAACGGAAACGAATTAGCTCATCCAAATTTAATTCCTTACGATGAAATGAATGCACGTATTTGGAAATTGAAAGCAGAAGTTTTCATTCCATGTGCAGGTTCACGTATGATCACTGAATCTCAGTTAAATGATATGATTTCTGGAGGAATGGAAGTGATTTCTTCAGGCGCTAACGTACCTTTTGCCGATCCAGAAATTTTCTTTGGACCAATTGCTGATAAAGCAGATCATTCGATTGCTGTGATTCCTGATTTTATTTCAAACTGTGGAATGGCACGTGTATTTGCTTATTTAATGAGCAACGATTTAAAAACAATTACTGATAAAGGGATTTTCGAAGATACAAGTGCAACGATTAAAAATGCTTTAATTCAAGCAAATAGTGTTAACCCAAGTAAAACAGGAATTGCGAAAGCTGCTTTTGAAATTGCATTGAAACAATTGGTGTGAAAACGGAATGAAATTAACCTCAATTTTTAAAAATTTCTTTCACAATGAAAAAGCTGGGGGAATCCTATTAATTGTTGTTACTTTAATTTCAATCATTTTAGCAAATTCTGTTTTTAACGAAAGTTACCTCACTTTTTGGGAAACATCCATTGCTGGAATAAAATTAGAACATTGGATCAATGATGGTTTGATGGCTATCTTTTTTCTACTCATTGGTTTAGAATTAAAACGCGAATTAGTAGAAGGAGAACTTTCATCCATTAAAAAAGCTAGTCTACCAGTTGTAAGTGCTCTTGGCGGAATGGTTGTTCCAGCAATTATTTATAGTATTTTCAATTACAATTCTCCCACTGCAAATGGGTTTGGGATTCCAATGGCTACTGATATAGCATTTGCATTGGGCGTTCTTTCTTTGTTAGGAAGTAAGGTTCCACCTACAATCAAAGTGTTTTTAGCAGCACTCGCAATCATTGATGATTTAGGTGCAATTGTTGTCATTGCAATCTTTTATTCAAGTAATCTTTCCTTGATTTACTTAAGCAGTGCCTTGTTGATTTTCATCATTTTAATCGTGTTGAATAAACTTAAAATCAATTCATTACTCATCTATATACTTGGTGGTATTGGAATGTGGTATTGTATGAATTCTTCTGGTGTTCATGCAACAATTACAGGATTTTTATTGGCTTTAACCATACCAAATCGAGCAACAGCAAAAAGCTCACCAGCCAATTACTTACAGAAAAAATTACATTTTCCAGTTCCATTCATCATTTTACCTTTATTTGCGATGGCGAATACCGCAATTGAAGTCGCTTCCAATTGGACCTCAAATCTTACAGAAAATTACAGTTTAGGCATCTTTTTTGGTTTGGTTCTTGGCAAACCATTGGGAATTACCTTGTTTACATGGCTGGCAGTAAAATTAAAAATGAGTCATTTACCAAGTGGCGTGAAATGGCCTCACATCATTGGAGCAGCTTGTTTAGGCGGGATTGGATTTACCATGTCGATTTTTGTCACTTTACTTGCATTTAATGATGAAGTAATGATCAATTCTGCTAAATTAATTATACTATTTTCTTCTATTACCGCTGGTTTCATTGGTTATTTATGGCTGAAATTTGCTTTAAAATAATAACAACTACCTACTTTTAGTGTTGAAACTACTCATCGTTATACTAAATCATTCATTTTCGAGTTAACATTAATGTGTGGATATCTAATCAGATTGGATTTTTAAGTTGAACAAGTATCCTTTATTTTTACACTTAAAATTTTACTAGAAATGAATAAGCGATTTAAACATGTATTAACATTGGCGGTAGTTTTCACAGCTACATTGGCCTTTTCTCAAATTGAAGCAAGTGGTACAACACCTGTTCCAGCTCCAACAAGCGTTACAGAAGAAATGTCAGCACTTGAATTTTTAATGAAAGGTGGTTTTTTCTTAATTCCAATTGCTCTTTTGTTATTTTACACGTTGGTAGTTATTATTGAAAAATACCGCTATTTAAGTCGCGTAACAAAATATAACAAGAATATTTTACAAGATATCAAACAAAATTTAGAAGCTGGAAATGTACAAGCAGCAGTTGAGTCATTAAATAGAGATAACACAGCTTATGCAAGTGTTTTAAAAGAAGGTGTTTTAACAATTGGTCGACCAATTAGTGAAGTAGAATCGAACATGGACAAAATGGCGAACATTGAAATCGGTAAGATGGAGAAAAACATGGGGCATTTAGGGTTGATTGCTGGTATTGCACCAACATTAGGATTCATTGGTACAATTGCAGGGGTTATTAAAATTTTCTATAGCATCTCCGTAACTGAAAACGTGAGTATCGGAAATATTTCTGGTGGTTTGTATGAAAAAATGATTAGTAGTGGATCTGGTTTGATCGTTGGTATTATTGCGTATGCTGCTTACCATATTTTAAATGGAATCATTGATGCTTATTTGTTGAAAATCCAACAATTGAACTTAGATTTTGTAAACTTAATTCAACGACCTGACAATGGCAATAAAACGAAATAGAAGGTTTCATGCGGAAGTAGCGACTTCTGCATTAAGCGATATCATGTTCTTTTTATTGCTGTTTTTCTTGATTATTTCGACTTTAGCGAATCCAAATGTGATTAAAGTTCCGCTACCAGAATCGTCTAATAACGAGAAAACACAAAAAGCACATGTTACCTTAACAGTAACCCAAGAGAAAAAGTACTTTGTAGACAAACAAGAAGTTGCGTTTGGCGATTTAGAAACCTTGTTATTGCAAGAAACAGCTAAATTGAAAGACAATACAGTGATTGTTCGCATCCCTTTTGATCTGAAAGTTCAAGATTTAGTGGATATTCTTCAAGTTGGAATTAAAAACAATTTGAAAGTAATCATTGCAACTAAGTCAACAGAATAAAACGTAACGATTCAATCATTTAGCGTTTCAAAAACGTACAATTTAAAGACATTGTTCTATGTTAGCAATTAACAACAACGACTTAGAAGAAAGTAAAGACCGTAAAATGGCCATTATTTGGTCATCCGTATCATTAACGATTCTTGCACTATTGGCTTTTTTCACTTCTTTTTTAGTGGATCCTCCTCTTCCAGAAGATGTTCCGCCATTAAAATCTGATGAAGTTATTGAAGCTTTCATGTTGGATAATGTTGAATTGGAAGACGATGCTGGAAGTTCTGGAGGTGGAGGCACACCTTCTGACGATAAAGTGTCAGATCCAGCACCACAAACACAACAGTATGTTACCTCATCGAAATCTGATGTAAAGGTAAACTCTGGAAAATCATCGAATAACACGGCACCGAATTCCAATAATCCAAGTTCAACCACACAAAAATCTACTAATCCATTTGGAACTGGTGGAGATGGTGGCGGTTCAGGAAGTGGATCTGGTGGTCGTTTTGGAAATGATGAAGGAAATGGTAACGATGGAACTGGTAGTGGAAATGGAAGTGGAAATGGTAAAAACCGTATTCGTTTAAACGATGCAAAAGTTGATGACATTAAAACGAATGTCAACGTCAAATTACATTTCAAACTTACTGTTAATGAAAACGGAGAAGTAGTTTCTGCTGCAAGTACGTCTAAAACAACTACAACAGACCAACGCATCATCAACTTAGCAAAATCTGCAGTTATGCGACAAGTGCGCTATAACAAAGATCCCGGTTCTGGTTTAGTTATTCAGTATTACACGATTGGTATTAGTGCAAACTAAAACGTATTCTTCTGCCATTGAATGGTTGTTTCAGCAATTTCCATCGTATCAAGCGATTGGGTTCAAAGCATACAAACCAGATTTAGGAAACATCAATCGCTTGATTGATGTTTTGTCTTTAGATATTAATCAATTACGTTTCATTCACATTGCTGGAACGAATGGAAAAGGTTCTACAAGCTCCATGTTGGCCTCAATTTTAACTGAAAGTAACGAAAAAGTAGGATTATTCACCTCACCACACATTCAATCATTTACAGAGCGTATTCGCGTTAATGGTGCAATGATTTCAGAAGAATCGGTACTTGAATTCACAACTAAAATTCAATCGCTTACACTCGATTTTGAACCTTCATTTTTTGAAATCACATTTGCAATGGCTTTAGCTTTCTTTCTAAAAGAAAATTGCAGCATTTGTGTTATTGAAACAGGTTTAGGCGGACGATTAGACGCAACGAATTGTATTATACCTTTGGTAACAGCTATTACATCCATTTCACTTGATCACACACAATTTCTTGGCAATACATTAAGTTCAATTGCTTTCGAAAAGGCTGGAATTTTTAAATTTAAGGTTCCGGCAATCATTGGAAATGTACCATCAGAAACAGTCTCTGTTTTTGAAGCACAGGCAAAAATTCAAAAAGCGCCTTTTATTCAGGTTGAAAATAGAACACATGATTTCACAATTCCATTACTTGGAAGTTATCAAGAAAACAATTTTCAATTGGTACTAACAGTTATAGATACATTAAAAGAATTCGGGTTTACGATTAACGCTTCTTCCATTCAATTAGGTTTAGATCATTTGGTTAAAAACACAGGGTTTTATGGTCGAATGCAGGTAATTGGGCAGCAACCGTTAACCCTTTTAGATGTTTCGCACAATGTAGCAGGTGTTGAACAAACGTTGGCAACAATTAAAACAATTAACAAAGGACAACTTTATGTGATTTATGGATCAAGTTCAGATAAAAACTACGAAGAAATAATAGCGTTATTCTCTAAAGATGCAGTGGTTCATTTTTGTCAATTTGCAAGCGAGCGAAGTTTATCAGCTTCAATTTTAGAAGATTTAGCCCTAAAACAGGGTTCAAATTCACTTTTTTTCAAAGATATTCACACAGCAATAAAAACTACACAACAAGCTGCAAAAGAAGAAGATACTATTCTTGTTTTGGGTAGTTTCTTTTTAGTTAGTGATTATTTTTAATTTTTTTTAATCCATTCTTTTGCAAATACAAAAAAGTAGTGTATATTTGCACTCGCAATAAGGAACCGAACGCGGTTTTAATTATTGGGAGATTAGCTCAGTTGGTTTAGAGCACCTGCCTTACAAGCAGGGGGTCGGGGGTTCGAATCCCTCATCTCCCACTTTAGCTTCACAGAAATGTGAAGCTTTTTTTTTGTGAAAAATATATACTATGTATTACACATATATTCTCCACTCTAATTCTATTAATAAATTCTATATTGGTGTTACAGAGAATCCTTCTGAACGATTGAAAAAGCATAATGCTAAAAACAAAGGATTTACCAACCAATGTAATGATTGGGTAATTGTCTTCTTAAAACCATTTGAAACCAAAACTGAAGCTTTATCTTTTGAAAGACAAATCAAACGTTGGAAATCTTCAGTAAAAATTCAATAACTAATTAATAACTCAGTTGGTTTAGAGCATCCCGATGCATAGCAATCGGGAGGGTCGGGGGTTCGTGCCGAAACGAAGTGAAGACTAGCGAAGCTAATCCCTCATCTCCCACTCTGATAAAAGCATCATTCTAATGAATGATGCTTTTTTTTATTTTATCGAAACTGAGTTCACTCATTTGAGGGAAAACAAAAAATAAGCAGCAGAATGAAGTGATGCAATGCTTTTATCCATTGCACGTCGGGAAGACGGGAAATTAAATCCCTCATCTCCCACTCCTACAACCCAGTAAAATTAAGACTTTACTGGGTTTTTTCTTGCCCTAAACTTTTTTTGAAAAAGACTGTTTTTGACCTAAAAAAGGGTTAAAATGGCAAATTGTGTGCAAATTGTGTGCAAATTCTCACTTGAGAATTTATTTATTTTTATTTGTATATCACTTGATAAATCTAACTTCTTTACAATATTGTAATGTTGTAAATTTAAAGCTGAATTTCCAACTACTTATATCATTGAAATTATACAACAATCAACTCAACTTATAATCAATATTCAATCGCTTTAGCTCTTTAAACAAAGAATTATTAGGATCTACTTTGAATGATTTTGAAGGCATGTTTATTTCTATGTTATCTAAAGAATCTTGAATGGTAAAAGATAGATTACACTTTCCTTCGTGCGCCAAAAACAATTTATTTAAATCTGTAATCAGTGCATGATCAATTTGTTTGGTAGTTAATTTAA
>JAHEIL010000010.1:106691-111381 GCA_024639405.1 Crocinitomicaceae bacterium
TCTATGTTATCTAAAGAATCTTGAATGGTAAAAGATAGATTACACTTTCCTTCGTGCGCCAAAAACAATTTATTTAAATCTGTAATCAGTGCATGATCAATTTGTTTGGTAGTTAATTTAACATTGACATTTTTAGCACGATTTTCTTTCAAATCTTGCAACATATCAATATTATTGATAATGAATTCCAATTCTTTTCGGTTACGAGGTACTTCTATTCTACCTTTTAACGCGATAAATGCGCCTGGCGCAATGAAATGCTTGTATTTCAAGTAGTTTTCTCGCCATAAAAATATGCGGTATGAATCGGTATAATCTTCTATCGTAAGTGTTCCAAAAGGATCTCCGTTTTTGGTAAAACGATGTTCGGCTTCTGTAATCGTTGCTGCAATCAATAAATCTTTGTTTTTGTGTTGTTCCATGTCATTCAACATGCCAACTTTACCGTTACAAAATGCATCAATTTCAATTCTAAAGTCATCTAAAGGATGCCCAGAAATAAAAATCCCAACAACTTCTTTTTCTCGATTTAAGGTGTAAACACTTCCCCATTCATCTGCTTTAGGAATTTCTGGTTCAGGCATTTTAGTTCCTGTAGCATCTCCAAACAACGAAGCCTGAGAAGAATTTTCACTTTCTTGAAAACTTGCACCAAAGCGAATGGCATTTTCTAAAAATGTTTTACCTGAACTGTCCTCTTTAAAATATTGAGCTCGGTGCACATTTTTAAAGGAATCAAAACCTCCTGAATAGGCTAAACTCTCAAATGCTTTTTTATTACACAAACGTAAATTCACGCGTTTAGCCATGTCAAAAATTGAAACAAATGGTCCACCCTCTGCCCTAGCAGTCATGATTCCTTCAACTGGACCACTTCCCATTCCTTTAATCGCTCCTAATCCAAAACGAACCGCTCCTTCTTTGTTTACCGTAAATTGATATATTGATTCATTCACATCTGGACCCAAAACAGGAACGCCCATTCGCTTGCATTCTTCCATGAAAAAGGATACTTGTTTGATGTCATTCATGTTATTTGACAACACCGATGCCATGTATTCTGCTGGATAATTGGCTTTTAAATATGCAGTTTGATAAGCAATCCAAGCATAACAAGTAGAGTGTGATTTATTAAATGCATACGAAGCAAATGCTTCCCAATCTTTCCAGATTTTTTCCAATTTGGTCGCATCGTGCCCTTTTTCTCCTCCACGTTCAAGAAATGCAGGTTTCATTTTATCCAATGTAGGACGGTCTTTTTTACCCATTGCTTTTCGCAAAGTATCGGCTTCCCCCTTGGTAAATCCTGCTAATTTTTGAGAAAGCAACATTACTTGCTCTTGGTAAACAGTAATTCCGTATGTTTCTTTTAAGTATTCTTCACAATCATCAACATCGTAGACAATTGTTTCTTCGCCGTGTTTACGCTTAATAAAAGAAGGAATATATTCCAATGGACCAGGACGATACAAGGCATTCATGGCAATTAAATCGGCAAAAACAGTTGGTTTTAATTCGCGCATGTATTTTTGCATACCCGGTGATTCGTATTGGAAAATACCTACCGTTTCTCCTCTTTGGAATAATTCGTATGTTTTTTCGTCGTCGATAGGAAAATTATCTGGATCAAGAACGATTCCTTTGGTTTCAAATACATTTTTAACGGCATATTTGATTAAGGTTAAGGTTTTCAATCCTAAGAAATCCATTTTCAATAAACCAGCTGATTCAGCTACAGAGTTATCGTATTGCGTACAATACATATCTGAATCTTTCGCAGTTGCAACTGGAACAAAATTGGTAATGTCATCTGGCGTAATGATCACACCACATGCGTGAATACCTGTATTTCTAACAGAACCTTCTAATTGACGCGCACGATTAATCACCTTCGCAGATAAATTATCTCCTTCTGCCAACGCTTTAAGTTCTTTCGCTTTCGCAATTTCTTCCTGGTTGTTTTTTAATTTTTCAGCCAATTCAGGATCGCTCATTTTGAACAATTTCCCTAAAGAAATGTCTGGAACTAATTTCGCTATGCGATCCGCATCAGGCAAAGGCAAATCCAACACACGGGCAGTATCTCGAATAGATGATTTCGCAGCCATTGTACCGTAGGTGATAATCTGAGCTACTTGATTAGCACCATATTTATTGATAACCCAATCGATTACTTTTCCACGACCTTCATCGTCAAAATCAATATCAATATCGGGCATCGAAACACGATCTGGATTTAAGAAACGCTCAAAAAGTAGGTCATATTTAATTGGATCTACATTTGTAATTCCAATGCAATAAGCAACTACAGAACCTGCAGCAGAACCACGTCCTGGGCCTACTGAAACGCCCATATCACGTGCTGCTTGACAAAAATCTTGTACAATTAAGAAGTAACCTGGGTAACCCGTTTTTTCAATCGTTGCTAACTCAAAATCAATGCGTTCACGAATTTCATCCGTAATTTCTGAATACCGTTTATCAGCACCAACATACGTTAAATGACGCAAGAAATTATTTTCTCCGCGTTTACCTCCATCGGCAATGTCTTCCAAGGATTGAAATTCTTCAGGAATATCAAAGGCTGGCAACAAAACATCTCGGGCTAAACCATAATGTTCACATTTCGCAATAATTTCACCAATGCTTGTAATGGCTTGTGGAAGATCTGCAAATAATTGCTTCATTTCCTCCGCTGTTTTGAAATAATATTCATTGTTATCTAATCCATAACGAAAGCCACGACCCCGACCTTTTGGCGTTGAAACCAACTCTCCGTCTTTTACACACAATAAAACATCGTGTGCTTCAGCATCGATTTTCTCAATGTAATATGTGTTATTTGTAGCGACTAATTGAACAGCATGTTTCGCAGAAAACTTTAGCAAGGTTTCGTTGACCCTGTTTTCATTTTCTTGACCATGGCGCATGATTTCCAAGTAAAAATCTTCACCAAATTGTGTTTTCCACCAAATCAATGCTTCTTCGGCTTGCGCTTCACCAACATTTAAGATTAAACTAGGAACTTCACCGTATAAATTTCCACTTAAAACAATTAAATCTTCTTTGTATTGCTCAATTACTTTTTTATCGATTCTAGGAACGTAATACATTCCTTTCGTATAAGCAATAGAAGCTAACTTGATTAAATTATGATAGCCTTTTTTATTCTTAGCTAAGAAAACGACTTGATAGCCATTGTCTTTTTGTTTTTTATCTTCTAAATCTTTACACACATTGAATTCGCAACCAATAATTGGCAACAATTCTTGTTTCGTAAAAACTTCACCTTTTTCCAACGCTTCATCCCGTTCAGCTTTCAGTGCTTTGTTGTAGGTTGACACTGCTTTTTCGAAATGAAATGCAGCCATCATATTTCCAGTATCCGTCAATGCAACGGCAGGCATGTTCAATTCAGCGGCTTTGTTAACCAAACTTTTTACATCAATTGTTGATTGTAAAATTGAAAATTGTGTATGGTTATGAAGATGAGCAAAAGGAATATCTGCCAATTCACCTGAAAATGATGATGCAACTGAATTTACAGGAACTTGTTCATCTACAACTTGTTGTTTTAATTTTAAACTTTCCTCTTTAAGATTGGTGTGTTTTAATCCAATTAATCCGATTGGTGCAGGATTAAATGCTTGAAAATCTTGAAGATACGATGAATCTTTTTGGAGTTTTTCTAATGTAAAATGACCCAAACGAATTAACTCTAAAAAACATCGTGTTGTTGCTTCTACATCGGCAGTTGCATTGTGCGCTTCAGAGAAAGGAACGTGAAATAAAAATTGATGTAACTCCGTTAATGTTGGCAATTTAAATCTTCCACCTCTACCACCAGGAAGTTTACACAATTCAGCTGTTACTTCCGTACACGTGTCCAAAACAGGCATTTCAGCCATTTTAGAAGAAAGATCTAATCGAACAAATTCACAACCTAAGACATTGATATCGAAACCAACGTTTTGTCCAACAACAAAATCTGCTTTATCCAATGCTTTATTGAATAGCATCAAAACATCTTCAAGCGGATCACCAAATTGCTGTGCTAATTCGGTAGAAATACCATGAATTCTTTCTGCATCAAAAGGAATATCAAACCCATCAGGACGAATTAAAAAATCCATGTTTTCAACCAAACGTCCCATGTCATCATGTACCTGCCATGCAATTTGAACAACGCGTGGCCAGTTACTTGTGTCCGTTATTGGCGCATTCCAATTACGCGGTAAACCAGTTGTTTCGGTGTCAAAAATTATGTACATGCAGTCTGAAAATTGAATGAATCAAAACTACAAAAAAATGCGTTTTGTTTTTTTTATAATTATCAACAATCGAAGGGAGTTTTGAGTTGGAGGTTTTGGGTTTTAGGTTGGTGATGTTTAGATATAATGCTTTAATGATTAATTCTACATTCACTTTTGTATTTCATTTTTTTGTTTTAAAATGATTCATTTGGGAGGTTTTGACAATTTTCGTAAGAATATTAACAATACTGATGGCTTCTTTTTCAAGACTATCAAAATCAATTTCATACAATTTTGATGCTTTTAATAATTGAATCCAGTATAATGTTTCTCTAGCTTCTTTTGAGGATATTGACATTTTTGCAATAAAATCTGCTTTCGATTGACCAGCCTCAGCTTCACTTAAATTTGCGCCGATGGAAGTTCCTGAACGAAGT
>JAHEIL010000013.1 GCA_024639405.1 Crocinitomicaceae bacterium
AAGGAGCAGTTGTATAGGAAATTTTAGCTGGCACTAAATGTGTGCTTGCTCCTAAAGGGAATAATACATCAGAAACAGTTGCTGCACCAAACCAGCGCTTCATATTTCCGTTTATGTAACCAGATGTGTTCACCAATAGACCAACATTTGTAGGAGAAGAACCTAATTCTACTGCATTTGTATTTGTTTTGATGATGCCATTTAATGTTAATGAATCTGTCGCTTTCAAATCTCCCGTTCCATTTAAATTCAAAGCAGAACTAGCAGTCATATAAATTGCTTTGGATTGTACACTGCCTGAAATGTTTTTTTCTGCGGAATTTGTAAATGTAACCGCACCAGCTAAAACAACAGGATTTGTTGTAATCATCACATTCCCTTTTGCTAAAATCTTAGCAGCAGCATCTGAAGTAAATTTTTGGCCATCGGCAATTGTTGCATTGCCATGAATTGAAAGCACTCCTTTTGTGTAAAAATCTGACGATGCACCAACAAACAAATCTGTTGATTGTGCAAATACGTTTAGGGATAAAAATAAAATTGTTAGTGATAAAATTGTTGTTTTTTTCATGTGAAAAGTTGTAAAAAAGTTAATTTATAATATTTCAAAGCATTATAAATTCGTGCCAAAAAATACAATGGTTTAAATTAGTGGTTTTAAGCCGTGCAAATATAGGAATAATTCCCAACTTGGGAATGGATTCCCATTTTATTATGTACGGAAATTCATTATTCTCCTATTAAACACATCTTATTTTTGATAATTTCGTACTTTTATGATATCATGTTGTTGGATTTCATAAAATACCTTGTTTTTTCAATTGTTTTTTTGTTCGCAAATCAACAGGTTGTTGCCCAAGATATTCATTGGTCTCAAATCAACAACAACCCACTTTTTCAAAACCCCTCCAATGCGGGGAATTTTGATGGCGACTATCGCTTTGTAGCGAATTACAAAGATCAATGGCGCAGTGTAACCATTCCATATAGCACTTTTTCCATCTCTAGTGACCGTAAAAGTGATAAGCATCCAAAATTTGGTTATGGCATTTTGTTTTTTCACGATGTAGCTGGAGATGGTTTTTTCAGAACAATTGAACTACAAATGAATGGTTCGTATGCATTTACATTCAAAGACAAGCGTCATTCTTTGCGATTTGGAATCAATTTTGGATTAAACAATCGACAAGTAAATTGGGATTTATTGCATTTCGATAATCAATTCAACGGCATTGCATTCGACCCTTCATTAGCTACTAATGAAAATTTTCAAACAGGTCAAAACACAAATCTCTCTTTTGGATTGGGAAGTATTTACACCTTTCAATTGTCCGAAAACAAAAAAATTAACATTGGATACGGAGCATATAATATCAATCAACCTAATCAAGGTTTTTATGCTGCTATTGTTAGAAGAGATGTGCGGCATTCTATTTTCATCAATGGCCAATATCCATTGAACATTGATTGGGATTTATTACCGAGTATCAATAGTTCTTTTCAAGGTGTTTATTCTGAACTCTTATTAGGAAGCGCAGCAAAATATACCTTAGAAAAAACAGTTTATGCATACAAAGCCATTTATGCCGGTCTTTACTTACGTAATAAGGATGCCTTTATTTTATATGCTGGAATGGATTATCAAAATTTGTTTGTTGGATTAAGCTATGATATTAACTTTTCTAAATTAGTCCCTGCAAGCAATGCCCGTGGAGGTTTTGAAATTGCAGTGAAATACGTGTTAAACAAAATCAAGAAGAACAATTTAATCCATCGTGTATGTCCAGACTATATCTAATTGGAATCGCTTTCTTGTTCAATTTCACCGTGTTTGGACAAAACAAAGTACTTCAATACTTAAATTATGGCGATGAAAAATTTCAAAAAGGAGATTTTATCAATGCATTAGATTATTACCAACAAGCACTTGCACTTGATTCTAATGCTGTTGCCATCAATTGGAAATATGCAGAAACATTAAAAGCATACAAAGATTACGAAAAAGCAGCAACGTATTACGAAATCGTATATCATAAAGAAGGAACTAAAATTTATCCTGCTTCTTTGATTAATTGGGCGTTGATGACAAAGCAAAATGGCAATTATAACTTAGCCATTGACTTATTCAAAAAGGCAAAAAACACGTATTCTAAGGATAAAAAAAGTTATTATTACATCAAAGCAAAACGCGAATTAGAATCTTGTTTGTGGGCAAAATCCTATGTGCAACCTTCTATTGATTTGATTACGCATCCACTTCCTGCAACTGTAAACACAGAAAACTCAGAGTTTGGACATAGTATTTCAAACGGAATTCTTTATTTTTCTTCTTTAAGAGCAGACTCAATTAATTCAAAAGAAGAAGTACTTTCTCCGACTTACACTACTTCACTCTATTCTTCCAAGATTACAGTGGATGGGCAATTTGAGGAAAACCAAAAAATAGCAAATCTTGTTTCAGAAAAGTCAAACAGTGGAAATGGTTCATTTTCAATTGACCATAAACGCTTTTACTTTAGTATTTGTTCCAATGATAATTTTAATTACACCTGTAAAATAGCGGTAGCACAAGTAGCTAATGAGAAATGGATTTCAGTTGACACATTAGGTGAAATCATCAATGAAAAAGGAGCGAATACGACCATGCCACACATTGCCAATTGGAATGGAAAAGAAACACTTTTCTTTTCATCAGATCGTACTGGTTCAGAAGGCGGAATGGACATTTGGTTTAGTCAGATCACGAATGGCAATCAATTTTCAAAAGTTAAAAATTTAAAAGAAATCAACACGGTTGAAAACGACCTTTGTCCGTGGTGGGATGTAACAAGCAATTCACTTTATTTCTCATCATCTTGGCAGAACGGTTTTGGCGGCTTGGACATCTATAAAACAAGCTATACGAATCAATTTAGCATCCCTGAAAACATTGGAAAACCTTTTAATTCTTCTGCAAATGATGTGTATTTTTTCAAGCAAAATGACACTTCGTATTTCAGTAGCAATCGAAAAGGTGTGAAATTCAGTAAAAATCCAACATGTTGCAGTGATATCTTTTCTGTCATACCTTATAAAAATGAAAAAGATTCTTCAGGCTTAATCACTTCTATAGAAACCTTTGAAACGTTATCGAAGCGCTTACCTGTTACGTTGTATTTTCACAACGATGTTCCGAATCCAAAATCTATAGATACTATTACACTATTAAATTACACTACAACCTATCAGGAATACACAAAACTACTACCTATCTACCAAGAAGAATACGCTAGTGGTTTAAATTCAGAAAATGCTAGCATTGCAAAAGAAGAAATCGAAAGTTTCTTTCTTGAAAAAGTAGATCAAGGAATGAAGGATTTAACTTTGTTCAAAGAATTATTATACAAAGAATTACAAAAAGGCACAAAAATCAAGTTGGCAATTAAAGGTTTTGCGAGTCCATTGGCGAAATCTGATTACAATGTAAAACTTACAAAACGAAGAATCTCATCACTCAAGAATTATTTGTCTGAGATAGATTCAGGAGCATTTCTTCCATTTCTTTTTTCCAATGCACTTCAAATTACTGAAATTCCTTTTGGTGAAAACAAAGCCAACAAATTAACGAGTGACAATTTTCACGATCAAAAAAATTCTGTTTATTCGAAAGCAGCTGCATTAGAACGTAAAATAGAAATTGTTTCTATAACACGAAGCAATTAAAGTGAAAAAGCGGAACCAAAGGAACCGCTTTTGAAATATAAATGTATTAACTATTTAAAGCACAACAACTTTTACTGTTTGAATGGTACTTTCACCTTGAATATTCACAGAATAAATTCCGGCTTTCAAGTCTGCTATTTCCAATGGTAATAAAGTGGAACCAGCAGCGATGTTAGACGTTGCTTGGCTGTAAATTTTACCATCCGTTCCAATAAGTTGAACTGCAATTGTTTGTGGCATTGATGTATTCAGCACTAACGTTACCGCGCCAGATGTTGGATTTGGGAAAACGTGTGCGTTAAAATTTATATCTGTATTACAAGCAGCACTAATTGGCCCGTAAATTTTACTTACACCATCTTGGTCCACTTGGTTCAAACGGTAGTAAACTACATTTGTTGATTTTTCAGAATCAACGACTGAATAATCTAATAATGCTATTGAATTCCCAGCCGCTTGTATTGACTTTAAAAGTGACCAATTATTTCCATCTCTACTTTTCTCTACATCAAAATACGCTGAGTTGTGTTCTGACGCTGTTTGCCAGTTAATCGTTGTTGCGTTTTCAGTACAATTTGCATTGAAAGTTGTTAATTCAACTGGCAATCCTGACCCTTCTTGAATAGAAAAAGGAGAAAAAGTTCCAGTATAACCAACTACCGTTAATGCATTTGTTCCAACAGATGAAGAACTTACAACCGGTACTTCCCATGCTGAACCCGAAAAATGATTCATTTCTGGTAGATAAAAGCTTCCATTAGCAACTTCACCTGCATTCCAGTTGAATACAAAATCAACTCCAGATCCTGCGTTAGCGTTCGTTTTAGAAATATCCCACGTTCTGTTAACTGCTGTTGATGAAACGGCTGTTCCACTTACTCCATTTATATACAACGCATCCATTACATTTGCAGAAAAATCATCACTTACCCCTGTATTATTAGAAATACTTAGAGGATTATAGCTACTATTTCCAATAGGGAACTCAAAGGATGTTGAATTCGAGATTGTACGAATAACTTTTCCTGTTCCAGTTGTTTTGAAGTAATTCGTTGGTGTACCGGTAATACTTGCTATTCCAGTATTTAATGTAACGGAATTATTTCCTAAAATTGGTAAACCACCTAAATATAAATTTCCAGATGTTTGAAAATGAATAGGATCTTGCAATGTAAAACCATTCATGGATATTGCTCCCGTTTGCAAATTGCTTCCAATTTGAATAGAAGAAAATCCATTCGTGAAATTTGTTGAAAAATAAGAAGCTGGCAATTGTAAAGTACCTGTTGCTCCTGCTATTCCAATTGTAGTAGTTGGCGTTTGTGGTTGTAACAGTAATTTCCCTCCACTAGTAATCGTTTTACCACTTGCGAAACTCAATGTATTTCCTGTTAATAAAATATCACCATTGGATGAAGATGAAATATTATCGTTTAGTGTAATAGCACTTCCATAAATAGAAATTGGACCGCCTGCAGAAATCCCACCTGCCAATATTAAACCTAATGTATTCGAAGTTTTTCCAATTCTTACAGATGTTGGATTTCCAGAAATAGATAAACCTGTAAATGAAGTATAATCAAAAGCACTGTTTACTGATTCAACTACAACATTTCCGCTAGTGTTTATTTTAACATTTTTAGTGCTATTTAAAATGAACGCTGCTTTGTCTGATATAATAGACACAGATGAAGAACTTGTTACAATATTGGAACCATCTGCACCCAAAAGAATATCATTGGTAGTAGATGGATTAAGATAAATCCCATAATAATTTCCTGTATAACCCACTGGTTTAAAATCATTTAAAGTTATTGCACCTGAATTTGATATTATCTTTAATGAAGAAGCATCTGTTACGATTCCTCTTGCATTCAATGAGTTTTTTCCTCCAGTACCATTTATTGTAATGGCACCAGCACTTGATTGTATCAAAGTGTTACTAAGTTGGAACCCCCATGCATTAGTTGTGTTGGCATTATTAGTTGCATCACTAGTTAAGGTTATTGTTCCTTGACCACTTGAAATGATATCTGTATAATCAAATGCAATCCCTCTGTCAGAACCGCCTATAACGCCTGAATTTGCAGTTGTTGAAGTAATATTAATATTTCCACCATTAGCATTTAATATAACTTTTGAACCAGAAGTACCTGCAAAAACGATTCCACGGTCATCACCAGATGTAAAAGGTGAATTTAATGAACTATATAAAATATTTGAACCTTGTGTTGTTATCGTAACACCAGCATTTTGCGTAATTTTAGTTCCATTTAGAATAATTCCATTATTAGAAGACAAAGAACTTGATATTGCTGAATTAATGGCAATTAAAGTTCCATTCAACAAAAGCGAACCTGTTAAATTGTATGTATATAAATGATCTAATGAAATACCAAATGCATTAGTTGATTTTCCGATTGAAAGGTTATTCATTCCATTGTTATCTTGATCTAATTGAAACCAAATTGTTTGAAGACTTTGACCAAATGAATCATCACTAGACTCTAATGTTATAGAACCAGTTCCATTTAGATATGGTTTTGTTGATATTGAAGTGGTAACCCAATTAAATGTTTCCCCTCTAATAACTATATTTCCTGTACCAGGATTCAACGTTAAATAATCTAATTCTAAATTACCCGAAGCATTGGCATCTGCATCTGCATTAATAATTAAGTTGCCTCCTCCTGTTGTAATCGTTCTTCTAGTAGTTGTATTAGTAGCAAAATCTGTATTTGCATTAATAGTAATATCAAAGCCATTTGTTGTAATATCTGCATTCAAATTAAAACTACCGGTATTAAAAGTTATTGGTCCATTGGAAGTTAATACATTAGAAAAAGTAAGAGCGGACGAAGAAGCTGTTTTTCCAAATGTAAAAGAGCCTAAAGTTGTTCCAAAATTCCAATCATCGTCATATGTTAAAGTTGCTCCTACACCATCTGTCCCTGCCCGCATGTATGTAAATGAAGATCCAGAAGGTTGAATTGTTAATCCACCAGTAGTCTGAACCGAAATTGAACCTGCACCTGTATTTGTCCATCGTTGATAAATAGAATTCCCTTCTATCAATATAGAACCAGAGTAAGTAGTTGTGCCATCAAACCCAATTCGAATGGCATTTGAAACATCTACCACTCCAAATCTAATAGAATTGCTCATTTGGCCTAAAGATTCTTTTGTATTACTCCCTTTTATTGTTATAGCTCCCGATTGAGAAATTATTTTTAAACGATCAGTTGCGGTTGCAAACAAGGCAACACCTTCACTATCAGTCCCCGTATTGTTTATATAATTTGCAGAACCATCAATTAAAATTGATCCACTAGTCGTTTTTATTGTTACTCCATAATTTGCAGTTCCACTTAATCTAATTCCATGTCGCCAACCGGAAGAAGTCCCTGTTGCATCCGTGCCATTTCCATTAATTTGTATAGAACCTGAAGTTGATTGAATAATAATTGGACCTGCATTTGCTTCCATATTGGAAGCAATTCCATTGGTAAATTTACCATTCAAAGTACCATCTATAAAAATAGAACCTGAAGTTGATGAAACTACAGTGTTATCTAACTTCAAGCCATTATTAAAACCCATTGTTGAACCAGTATAATAAGAATATCCTTTCATTTGTATGTCTCCACCATTTGTTGTAACACTACCCCCAATTAAAGAAAATCCACTTTCACCATTTGTCCATGTCCGAGCATAAGTATCACCTACTATCAAACTATTCCATGTTACATCTGTATTTCCACCACCAGCCCAAAAATGGCCACCGTTGGTATTAATTACAGGAGCATTTAGTGTTATGGTTCCTCTTTGGCCTATATTTACAGCTGCACGTAAAACCAAATTCATACTTGCACTACTTGATGTAATCGAAATACCATTTGCGATCACAATGTCCGTTGCAGATTTAAACGTCAATGTTCTGTTAGTTGCACCTGTATAAAGTATATTGTCATTGATATTAATATTTCTCAAAACATTTACATAGGGTAGATCAACAGTTAAATTTCCTGTATTCGTTAAATGATTAGTTATAACACTTGGATGAATTGTTGCCGTTCCTGAAGATGCAATTTGTAATACATTACCAGAAATGCTCCAATTCGTTCCGGATGTTCCTGATTCACCACTTGTGGAAATTGTTAAGTTTTGAGCAAATAAACCAACTGAAAAGTTGAAGAAAACTACAAAAAAGAATACTATTTTTTTCATAAATATTGATATAGGAGTGGTTTAGGATAAAAAGATCTGCAAATTTAAGTGTTTTTCAATCATAAACTAATTTTTTTTACTGAATAGTGATCTGAAAACTAAGCTAAATCTAGTTGAATGAATAGTACCTGTTTTCACAAAAAAAGCGGAACCAATGGAACCGCTTTTGAAATATAAATGTATTAACTATTTAAAGCACAACAACTTTTACTGTTTGAATGGTACTTTCACCTTGAATATTCACAGAATAAATTCCGGCTTTCAAGTCTGCTATTTCCAATGGTAATAAAGTGGAACCAGCAGCGATGTTAGACGTTGCTTGGCTGTAAATTTTACCATCCGTTCCAATAACTTGAACTGCAATTGTTTGTGGCATTGATGTATTCAGCACTAACGTTACCGCGCCAGATGTTGGATTTGGGAAAACGTGTGCATTAAAATCTATATCTGCATTACATGCAGCACTAATCGGCCCGTAAATTTTACTTATTCCATCTTGGTCCACTTGGTTCAAACGGTAATAAACAATTGTTGATGCTTTTTCTTCGTCAATAATTGAGTAATTAATGATTTCATTTGAGTTTCCTGCACCAGCAACTGTTTCAACTACTGACCAATTTGCCCCGTCTCTGCTTTTTTCTACTTCGAAGTAAGCACTGTTGTGTTCTGATGCTGTTTGCCAAGAAATTGCATTTCCATTTTCTGTACAATTTGCATTGAAAGTGGTTAATTCGACCGGTAATGTTGACTGACCTTTTAAAAGAAAATTATTAACTCCAAAATAATTAATATCAGAAGGTGCTAATATTTCAACTCTATCTACACTTGTAAATCCAGAAACATTAACAGTTGAAACATTGGTTACAATATTATAAGGAATATTAGCTGTAGTTGTACCTACAATCGTAGATCCTACATATGCTCTAATAGTAAATGTTTTGGTTAAACCATCTCCACTTTTATTAAGTATATCTAAACCTCCAAAATAAGCTTTTAAACTAGAGCTGAAGTAAATGTTTATCTTTTGAAATGCAGTTGCATTACTTAAAACTTGAGAATAAGTTAAAAACTTACCTGTCCCAGTAGAATGCGAAAAATCAAGTACTGAAGTCTGTACGCTAGACGAAGATGTTAAACATTGAAACATTGGATAACTTCCAGTAAAATAAGCAGGCAAACCAGTTGCTAAACAATTAGAATTGATTAACGACCCATTTGCATAACATCCATAATTCCCCCATTGTGAAGGACCATCTGACATGTTACTCGAAGTAAATGAAAAAGTCGAAAAAGATTGTGAAATTGATAATGTACTAACAAAAAAAGTAAATACTGCTAAAAATAATTTGTTTTTCATAAATAAAATTTATGAGTGGTTTTCATTAAAAAAGGTATGCAAATTTAGCTAAAATATTTTGATTATCGCTGTTAAATTTCAATAATTAACATGAAAGCCTTGCAAATATAGCTAAAACATATTAATTAACGCTGTTAAATTTCAATAACTAACCTGAAAACCATTCGTTTTCCTTATAATTGTTCTTTTTTTAATTTTCTCTATCTTTGCATGGATTCATAAATTATGACAATACAAACAACACCTAAAAACCCTGCAAAGACTCGATTAAAGTTTATCGACTTGGCGCGCTCAATTGCTATTCTATTAATGCTCGAAGGTCATTTCATAGACGATTCATTGATGGACCTTTACCGCGACAATTCATATACCGCATACCGCATTTGGGAGTTTATAAGAGGATTTACATCTCCAACGTTCTTAACGGTGACAGGAATTGTGTTTGTCTATTTATTGATGGGAAACAATCACATTGCGTATTTCAAAAATATGCGGGTGAAAAAAGGGTTCAAACGCGTCGTTGAATTACTCTTCTGGGGCTATTTATTACAAGTTTATGCCTTTCACGTGTTGCAGTGCATTGGAATTGGCATCTTATTTATTTTATTAATCTATGGTTTCTATAAAGTCCTGAAAGTTGTACCACTTTGGTTTTTGTTCTTTTTAGCAGGAACTGCCGTGTTTTCTTTGAACTTATTTTTTATTCATTTCGATGAACATCAATATTGGCCAGCAAATGCACCTAGTTTTATTCAAAATATGTTCAAAGGCAAATATTCCATTTTTCCAATCATCCCTAGAATGGGCTATACCATGTATGGTGCTATGTTTGGTGCGATTTTGTTTACGAATAAAGAAAAAGTTAAGAATTGGCTTTTTCCAACAGTTGTGTTTCTTACAGGAGCTGTTTTCTATTTCTTTATTAAATCGATATTGGTGTATTTCGACCGCCAATTCGGCTTAACGTATCACCACATTTACCGCTTAGATTGGTTGTACGAATGCTTAGGTATGGTATTTATGTTGATTGGGACATTGATGATTGTAGAAAAATTGATGGGCGATATCAAACAGAATTTATTCTTAAAAATGGGTCAAAACACCTTAACGGTTTACATTCTTCATATGGTCGTGTTATATGGTAGTTTAACTGGTTTTGGGCTTAATCGAATGTTTCATAAAGCGCTAACACCTTATCAGGTTATTCCAGCAGTGATTGCTTTTATAAGTTTGTTTTTTGTAATCGTTTATTACCTAGAACCGATAAAAGCAAAACTAGAATTTATTTTAAAACCAATCAGGGAAATCAACCACAAACTATTTGGTCTAAGTTCCAAAGAAAATTAAATCTTTTTCTTTTTAATAGGTTTTTCTGGTTTGAAAAAAACTTTCTTTTGATGAATAACTTCACCACATTTGTCATAAACGGTAACCTTTACATTATAAAAACCAGGAAATTTATAAGAATGGACAATGAATTTTGAATACGCAAATTCTTTATCGCCAAACTCCCATTTCACACTCGCCGCTTGCGGATAATAGGCTTTGCAATAAGCTAAGTATTTTCCACCAGCTGTTTTTTCATAGCGCACATCAACCGTATTCATCTTCAACATGTAGCGCTCAACATTCATTGTAACAAAATCATAAGCAGTTTGCTGAATTACTTCAGCGTCTTTATCATTGATTGCAACTTTATAACCTTCTATAGGTGAAGATTTCAAAATGGCAGTGAAAAATGTACACGCTACTAAATATGAACCATATAAAGACGGATGTTGATTGTCTTCAGTATATAAATTGATGGAAGGGTAATTTGTCTTAACTGTCTCCCATACTTGACCAACAGGTACAATTGGCAAGGCATATTTATCTGAAACATATTGATAACCCATGGCTATTCGATCGCTCATTTCTTGGTAAGAAACTTGATTGGAATCTAACTCATAACCATTTTTATAGCCCCACGTTTGATACAACAATACATTTGTACAAGAATGATTGGAATAAATTGAATCAATAATTCTATTGAAATAAGGTAAAAAAGAAGTGTCTAAACGTGCAGGACGGTAAAATAACTCTCTACTGAATCCTTGGAAAACAACGTAATCCCATTTCTTACTTCCTATTTTTTCGTATAAATCTTTTCGCTCAGAATGCATTTTGCACGTATGGCTACTCTTCGCAAACATTTCTACATGCAAATCATACCCTTTTGATGAAGCAAGTTGATCAAATATCTTGGGCATATTGTTGTAATGGGTATAACTGTTCCCAATAAACAAAATGTTCTTTTTTTCTGTCGCATAAGAAACAGATAGCTTTAATAATAAAAGTGTTATTAAAAGCTTTTTAAGCATAGAATTAAGCGTTTTGTATCAATGATTGAACAGCTTCCATTTCAATTGGTGGAAAAGAAAGTTTTGCTTTTGAAAAATCCATATCAGCGATACCATTGATAGGCAACAAATGAATGTGCGCATGTGGAACTTCCAATCCGATTACAGTAACACCAATTTTTTTACAGGGTAAAACTTTTTTCATCTTTAAAGCCACTTCTTTTGCAAAAACCATCATTCCAGATAAAATCGAATCATCTAAATCAAAAATAAAATCAACTTCTACTTTTGGAATCACCAAAACATGACCCTTCACTAAAGGCTGAATATCTAAAAAAGCTAAAAATTGTTCATTTTCAGCAACTTTATAACATGGTATAGAGCCATCTATTATTTTTGAAAAAATAGTGCTCATTAGCGGCTAATTTCAATGATTTCAAATTGAATGATTCCATTTGGCGTTTGAACATCAGCAATGTCACCTTGTTTTTTACCCAACAATCCTTTTCCAATTGGTGAATCGATAGAAATCTTTTTAGCTTTTAAATCTGCTTCATTTTCAGCTACTAACAAATATTCCATTTCCATTCCATTCGCAACATTTTTAATTTTAACTTTTGATAAAATGAAAACTTTGGAATTATCCATTGAAGAATTATCAATCAAACGTGCATTGGATAAAATCGTTTCCAATTTAGAAATCTTCATTTCCAATAAGCCTTGTGCTTCTTTCGCTGCATCGTATTCAGCATTTTCAGATAAATCACCTTTGTCCCGTGCCTCTGCAATTTGATTTGAAATAGAAGGACGTTGCACTGTTTTCATTTCATGCAATTCATCCTTTAATTTTTTCAATCCTTCTTCTGTGTAATAATTAATTTGTGACATATCAATGTTGTTAAAATCTACTAAACAAAAACAAGAGAGCCCAAAGGACTCTCTTGCTTTAACAAATATACTAATTTATTCTTTTATTTCAATTGTATCGTTGCTCCGATTGTATGAATAATTCCAAAAATACCTGCGAAACGAGCACCATACTCAACTCCTAATGCACTTTTGTTTTTTCCAACTAATGCATCAATAGAGAAACCTGCTGAAGGACCAACCAATGCATTTGTTCTGTTTTCTTCAGAGAATAAATTTTTCTCATAAACAAAACCACCTCTTAAATTAAAAGCTACTTTTTCTCCTGTCATACAATAGTCTAAACCTAAACGGTATTGATCATTTTGAAAAGAGTTAGCTGTAAAACCAAGTGCAAGGTTCAATTTACTTTTCTCAGAAAAAATAAAATCATACGATCCACCAATTGCTAATAATGAAGGCATTTCAAAACTTGCTGAACGCTCTTCCAATGAAGCAGTAATTGTACCGTTCAAATATGAAGCTTGTTGAGCCAAACCATCACCTTTGTAACTCATTGTAGGTCCAACATTTCGCAATGTAATACCAAATTTAATGTGATCTTTTTCACCTGTTACGTAACGAACACCTGCATCAATTGCTACACCAGTAGCACTTAAATTAGATAAACTTTCAGATAAAATCTTGAAATTAATTCCCCCAGAAATTGTTGAAGAGAATTGTTTTGCATATCCAATATTAAAGATTGTAGATGATGGTGAAAAAGTACCAATATTTCCTTCAGGATTCGCTGCAGTTGTAATTGGAATTTCACCAAATCCCATTGATTGAATACTAACCGCAATAACAGAAGATTCAGAAATTCGTTGCGCAATACCAGCACTGTTAAAAGTGACACCAGCACTACCCATCCAATTTGTATAATTGAATTTAATCTGTGTTTTTTCAGTAGATGCTAAACCTGCAATATTTGTAAAAGTTGCTTCTAATCCTTTAGTAGATGCTATTCCAGCATCACCCAAAGCACTTGATCTTGCCCAAGGATTAACCATTAAATAAGAAGCTCCAGCAGAACCCGAACGATCTTCGTTACCTGCATTTACGTTTAAGCTTGACAACATAAGTCCAAGAACAAAAACGCTTTTGATTGTATAAATTGATTTTTTCATCGCTTTCTAATTTTATACCTTATTTAAATTCCTTGTAAATCTACCGAACGCATTCCTCCGAAGAATTTCAAAATAACTTCACCTGCACCAGGAACTTCTACATGAATCAAATAAACACCACCTCCAACAGGAATTCCTTTTGAATTGTTCAAATCCCAGTCTAAAGAAGTTACTTCACTATCTTTTTTAAAGGTACGAACCAATTTACCATTTACAGAATAAATACGAATCGTACATCTTTCTGGTAAATTGGTGATTTTTACACGTGTATCAATTCTTGTACGCTCGTAATCAGAGAATGCATAGTAAGGATTTGGAACTACATTAATTAATTTCAATGCGTCTGTTAAATGATCTTGACTTGCTGTTTTAGTTGAAATGTCATTCATTGACCAGCTGTACATAGGTTTACCACCATTTTCACCAGATCCAACAAAGTTTTTGTATTCTTTGTTTACTCTTAAACGAATTCTAACATCAGTTGAATTCAATTTTTGTCCTGCTGTCAACATTGGGTATGCAATCCATGATAAACTTCCATAAACAATTTTCTTTGCTTCAGCTGCAGTTCCACCATCAAATTCTAATACTTTTTGTAATAAATAATTACCTGCATTATCATTTGCTGCTTGAGTATATGCAGGGAAATCAGCTCCAGAATTGTATTTATTTATAGTTTTTTGGTTATAACTGAATACATAAACAGGATGCATTCCTCCAAATACTGGAGAACCTCCATTATCAACTAAAGTACTTGTTGGATTCCAAATCATATCTCCACCATTATGAGAACCTAAGAAAGAGTTTTCACCAAAAGCCATGTATAAACGTGCACCAGATTCCAAATCAATTGCATAACCTGGGAACCAACCCATACCAGTACCAGATCCATCTGGATTACCATCTTTATCAACACTTTGACTTTTTCTTAAACCACCTGGTGTTGCAGCTCCAATATTTAATGCAGCTGCTCTTCCTAATTCAAATACTGGACAACGAGTCCATTTTGATTTATCATTCGTTAATACAATATTAACACTCGGTAAGAAACTTATTGAAGCATTCTTACGTGAAGATCCTGGATCAGAGCAAACACCTGAAGTAGCGTTCACAGAACCATAATAAGCTAACGGCATAAAATCACCTTGATAACCTACTAATCTATGAGGAGCGACACCACCAGTTAAAACCTTAGCATAAGATTTTGTTGGATCTTGACCAATCTCGTCTTTATAATTCGTAGGATTTAAATAACTTAATACAGAAGGGTTATTGTCTGCTGCTGCAGGAACATATTCCCCTGAACGAATCCAGTTGTTTGGGAAATATCCATCTCCATCTGGCACGAATGATAACCATCTTTTAGATGAATCATCAAATTCAATCGTACTTTCAATTAAATTGGTCAATAATGTTTCTTTCGTTCCTGTACCAGTATATAATTCTTGAGCAATTTGAACAGAAATACCCCATTGAGGAATAATTTGTTCATTACTAACAGAAATCATAGTTTCTGATTGAACTGAATCCAAAATTGATCCACCTTTTTTATCGTATCTGTAGATTGTCCATTTTGCAGTATCTGCTCCATTTCTGTCTGAATTTGAATTCGTGTAATCTCTAAATTTACATTCGAAATAACCATCTGCTAAATTCAATGGATCAACAACTTTAATTCCAATTGGACCACCAGTATAATCATACTCTGGGTTTTCCATAAAACCAGTATTCAAAATCGAATTTTCTGAAGCAGCTGTTAATTCAATAGAAGAATTTCCATTTCCATAACCATCAATTCTTGTAATTCTAGGTGATTGACCATATACAGCCAATTGATTTGTTCCATCTGCTTCTGGCATTGGATTATGAGGAATTGCTTCAATAGAACGGATAGAAGAACCATCATAATTCAAACGAGATGAGATATAAGGGATTTTTTGTCCCAATAATAAATCTGGATCATTTGGATCATATTTAGAGAACTGGTTGAATGCATATGCTACAGCTACATAATAATACGACTTGTGGTTAATCAATTTGTTTGCACCACTAGCAAAAGCATCTTCTGTTAATTTAAATGAATGTCTTAAACCAGTATTTGCACCTTTTACTTTTTCAGTAGGAATTGAAAATCCTAAATCTTCATCAAATTCAAAGTTAATCAAACGATCTACTCCATTCTTCTTATCACATTGTGCAACTAAACGAGATTTAGTATTGTCAAAAATCTCAGCAATTGTTACATCTTTAGATTTTAATTGGAAAATTTGATATCCTTCAAAACGGTAGTATCTATCTACTGTTGGATCTGGAATGTTAATTTCATCTAATTCTTTGTATTGCTCTTTATAGTTGTTAGAGCTTGAAGGGTTTGAAATCGTTAAAATTAATTCGTTTTCTAATTCTTGAATGTCCAATTTTGGTGCATCTGGTGGAGACAAAATTTTGAAACATGCATCAAATAATGCTTGCGCTTTTGTATCAGCACGTTTCATAACTCTCACAGATGATAACAAATCTCCATCTTTTCCACGACCATAAACCATACCAACAGTAATGTTATTTACAGCTCCTGGTTTCAATGTAAACGGACCAGCTGATTGAACAAAACGTCTGTCTCCTGGTGGATTTTGATTCGTTGTTTCATCCCATCCATTTGCATAAGTACCTGATAATACATCAATTCCACCTGTAGCCCAGTTTAAAGGATCTGAATCACCTGGCATCATATAATCAGACAAGGTATTAGTAACTCCTGCTGAACCTTCCCAGCCACGACCACCGTAATACATTTCTGTTCCATTTGCCCATTTACCAATCATGTAGTTATAAAACTGGTTCGCTTGTCCATTTGCTGGATCACTGTGAGGGAAACCATCTGTACTTGTAAAATAAGTAAAACGACGCATTCCGTAACGCTCATTATCAATAATACTATCTGAATAACCTAAACCAATTCCTTTGTAAACAATACCATTGTTATTGATTGCTTCTAAAACAGAAGGCGTTTCCCATGTTTCAGTCACTTCGTTGTATCTTGGACCAGGATTATCCAATCCATCTGGATCCATGTAAGGTCCTTCAAAGAAATCACAACCAATAGCTGGTGGGTTTTCACCAAAACCTTTTTTACCATTGAAATCTTCGTCATTTAAATCACCATTATACATGTAACCTAAACCACGTGAAACATCACAACCAGCGAAATCATCACCAAAATATCCAACATCCGCATCTAAAAATTGAGAGAAGAATGTATTAAATAATGTTTGCGTTCCTCTATTAATTAATTCATAGTTGTAGAACGTCATTCTATTAATCTCATCACTTGTAGAAAACGCAAATGCTTGAGCACGGATTTCCATTCCAATTGGATCACCTCCAGATTCAGCATGAATATTACCTTTATCATTGAAAACCCACCAATACGTGTTATCTCCGAATAATGAAATACGACGGTCAATACCACATTCGATGTCGTCTCTTCCTAAGATATCATCATACCAAGGATAATCACCTTCTAATGGATTGTAAAACCCATCTTTACCTCTATCATAAAAAGGCGCTAAGTAAAAATCTTGTCCTACAGCACCGTGAGCAGGCCAGTTATTAATATGGTCAAATGCAGCAGCAGTTGGTTCATCAGCAGGAGTTGTAGATAATCCGTTGGTATATTCCCACCATAAATTGAAGGCGATAACTTCCGCTTTAGAAATTAAATAGAATTTATCGTATGCTGTACATGTTTCTTGCTCAATTGTTGCTTCTCCAAAATCTTTTGTTAAATTATTTCCTGCAGGAAAAATTGGATTATTATTACCTGAACCAGGAGTTACAGTTAAAGGTCCAGGCCAAAAATCATTAGCAGTTCTAAACTTTAATGCTGCTAATTTCAACTGACCATTTACATCTGTTCCACCCATCCACAAAGCACCAGCAAAGATTAATCTTAATCCACTTCCAGCTGGAATTTCATAAGTTGCAATACTTTTAGCGCGGTCTTGAAACATACTTCCGCCTTGCTCAAGAAGCGCACTAACATCGTTAAACTTCATTGTAACCTTTGCTTTAGAAGGCGCACAGTTTGCTCCTTTTAAAACATTTTCAGCTGGTTTCCCAGATATACCTGCTTTGTCATTTGGACCTAAATAGGCAGAAACATTATTTGCCCATAAAATTGATAATCCAACAATAACTCCTACTAGTTGCTTTTTCATAACCTTTTTATTTTCTATGAATTAAAAATCAAATTTAACACCTAAACGAATTGTTCTTGGAGAACTTACGTTAAATGGATTTTGAATTTTCATTGTATAATAATCTCTGAACGATTGCTCATCTAATTGATTTTGAATTGATGATTGGTTCAATGCAGCTGCTAAATAACCATCGTCATTTGTATTACCTGTTGCACGGTAAACTTCCAATACGTTAAACTGATTGAATAAATTAGTAACACGTAAATATACATTCAATGCTGCCGCTTTTTTCTTTTTACCATCTTTACCAAACTCTAATTCAAAAGTTTTGTCCAATTGTAAATCTAAACGGTAATTCCAAGGAGTTCTTGAACCTTGTGTTGTACCATTCAATCCAGAGGCTAAGTTACCAATTGCAGCATCAGTAAATGTTGTTTGTGAAGAATAAGGAGAACCTGAATATAAATTTGTAATTAAGTTCAAGCCTGTGTTTTCAAAAATATTAATTCCTGCAATTACTGGTCCATTGTAATCTTTTCCATTACCATATCTGTAATCAAATGTTACGTTAATTGCATGACGTTGGTCATATGAATATGGGAATATTGAACGTAAGTTAGGAACTCCAGCGTTGATTAAACTAGATGAAGAAGTTGAACTTGACCCAGTACCTTCTGCAAATTGTAATGTATAATTCGCAGTCAAACGAATATTTCCAGTTCTTCTTAAGTCGTAAGAAATTGTCATCCCTTTAACTGTACCAAAATCGATGTTACCATATGTTGCATACGTTTGAGGATAGGCATTAAACATGTTTACTAATTGAATATTGTTTCTTTGCTCACGGTAGAACGCTGAAATTTTCAATGATGAAGATTTTGATAATACTTGTTGGAATCCTAATTCGTAATCAATTGTAGTTGAAGCTTTCAAATTAGCGTTGTTAATTGTAGCACTTCTTAAGAATTGGTATTGGAACGGATCAAAACGGAAACCAGAAGTAGGACGTTGAGTTAAGATATCGTAGTGAGCAAAGAAAGATGCCTCATCCGAAATTGGAAATGAAAATGCAACACGCGGCATTGGGTTAATTTGAGCTTCGTAATCTTTAAAGGCTTCTGCTGAAGGAGATTTTTGATTTGGATTTAACAACCAAGGTGCAATCCCACTTGCTCCTTCAATAATAGTTGGATCTTCGATTGGAGTACCGCTCGCATTGTACCATGTACGATCAATTCTATATCCATTAATTGCAGTTGGGTTATTCACATCATTCACATATACTGTGTAATCATCACCCATACCTTCTGGAATGTTAACCCATCCGTATTGTGATGGATCACTTGCTGCTAATGCTTTCGCTTCTGCAACAGTTCTTGCGCTGTAGAACAAATAAGGATCTTTCAATACTGGTTGATTTGCATCAAATACATCGACACGTAAACCTACATTGAATACGATATCTTTAAACGCAAACTTATCCATAATATAACCAGAAATATAAGTTGGTTGGAATGCACCTACAAAACGTTTGTAATTTCCATTTTTATCAAATTCATTAAAATATTTGTTGATGTCTGTATTTCCAGAAACTTTCTCTCCGGTGTGATCATATCCCCAATAAGAAACAAAAGAGTTACCACTGTTCAATAACTCATCTGGTGAGAACATGTCAAATTTGTAAATAGATGGGTCATATTGATCGATGTTGATGAAATCTGAACCAGCACCACCAGCACCTATTAAACCTTGTGAATATAAGTAATTTCTTAAATTGTAATCAAAAAACGATTGATTATCCGCATTTTCTTGACCTCCGTAAGCACCAGTTCCTGAAGTGTAAGCACTACCTGTGTTTAAACGATTGTAAGAAATGTACTTAAAAGAACCACTATCAGAAACAACACCACTGTTCAAATCTAACTCACTAATATGTGAATTTGTTAACTGACGTGCCATTTGCCACAAACCAATTGGTCCATTTCCTCCTCCTGATGTAGTTGTACCTGATGTCCATCCTCTATCCCATCTTTGCTCTAACTCAAATCCAAAAGAAACTGAATGATCACCAATGTTTACTGAGAATGAACCTGTTCCACGTAATTGATCGTTTTCAAATTTACCAAAGCCATTGTATGGTGTTCCAATGTTATCCCAAATACCATAAACAGATTTTGGAACATCACCATTTAACAATGCATTACCTTGACGCAAGGTTAAATTGTCTTTGAAAGGATTATTGAATGGACTAGCTAAAGGACCTAACAAGCTGTAATACTGATTTGTAATTGCTGCTAATTGAGGATTTGTAGATGATGGTGTGAAATCAACATTCGCCTGGAAAGGAACAGCTGTTTGCTCAAATAAATTTTTATCATCATTAAATTGGTATGAAACATCATATCGAGAATCATACGTACCAACATGACCATAATTAAATAAGTTAAACCCATGTTTAGGATCATAAGATTCAGACATTGATTTAGAATAATCAACCATCAAAGAATAGTTGAAAGATTTAATTTTAGAGGATGAACCTTCTTCATTGTTTGTGAAACGTTGTGTGATTCGACCGAATACACGCCAATCTAATGATTTAGAAACACCAAAGTTTGAAAAGTTCATTAATGAACTGTAGTAAGAATAGTTACTACTATTATTGTAATTCATAGAACCTCCAAAAGTAACGTTGGTTGATGGGCCTGTATTTACATCAATTTTTGCTTGTGCTGAAAACACAGAACGACCAGCATTCATTCTCCAATCAACTTTTTCAAAATCAGAAGTTCTTAAGAAACTTGAATTATTGAATGTACCATCACCATTTGAAGTTAATCTTAACGGATTAGCAACTAAATAATCACGAACATCTTTTTTAATACGGTATCCGCCACCAGCTAATGGGCGACTGTCTAATTCATTCGTATAGTTAGCAGAAACTAAAAACCCTAAACGAGGTTTTACTTTTGCACCTGTAGAATCTTTTTGCATCCATAATGGACCAGAAAACATTCCTTCTAACAAGTTGTATCCAAATTTATCTAAACCAAAAACTTTTCCGTCATAACCATCTTTATCTGCTCCATTCATATAGAAACCAGATGATACACCTTCAATAGAACCAAAGTATTTTGCAGATGGTCCTCTTGTTGTTACAGAGATAACACCACCCGTAACATCACCATAATTTGCTGGTAAACCACCTGTAATAACAGATACTTCTTCAATTGCAGATTTTGGTAAATTAGATGATCCACGAACTTTGATACCATCAATGTAGTAATAAGAAGCATCTTCACGAGAACCACGAACAGATATTGCGCCACTTCCTTCGTCTGTATTTACACCACCAACTGTAGATGCAACACCTGCTGCAGAACGAACTGGTAAACGAGAAATGTCTTCTCTTGTAACTGTTGCTCCAGAAGAACCTCCATCTTTATCGATCAATGGAACTCTATATGCTACTACTTTCACTTCTTGAATTTCTTTTACACCTTTTGCTTTAGACAAGGTAACATCATCCAAAAAGGTAATTTTCTCCGAAGAAATAATTACACCTGTTCTACGAACTGGTTGATACCCTTCTGCTTCGTTTCTAACTTCAACGTCATAAGTACCTGCACCAATCGAGTTAATTTGGAATTTTCCATCGAAATCAGTTGTTGCACCACCACGTACGTTTCCATTCTGAAACAAAACCACTTTACAAAATGGTAATGACTCTTTCGTGTCTGCATCATTTACTGTACCTTTAATAGACCCCAAACCAGATTGAGCAAAGCTATAAGAAGCTGTCATTAAGATACTTAATAATAAAAAGTTAAGTTTTCGTAACATAAGTACTATTTATTGATTAAACTTTTTTGCTTTTTTAAAGCTGGTAAATATAGAAAAAAACATTTTCATATTCATAATGTTAAAAAAAAATAATTTAATTATTAATTAACTTTCATTAACAAAACTAACGAATGTAAAATCAAATCAAACAAATAAATTATTAAATATGAGTAGTTATTATACATGTCTAAGTTATGTGGATATTTTTTTGTTTTTTTGCAATCAAAGTGTTCAACATGCCATTCAAACAAGAAATTATACAGATAAAAGGGGTTTCGATACATTTATTAACGTTTGAAGCATTTAATCCATTAAATTATTTAAACCATCTTTCTATAGCAGAAACAGAACGTTTTTATACAATTAAGTCCCCATTAAAACAACAAGAATTTGTTGCAACACGAATTTTACGAGATCAAATCTTTGAGCATCATCACATCCAATACAACGAATATGGCGCACCTTTTATCAAAGACAAACATTTCCTTTCAATAAGTCATTCACGTAATACCGTTGGGATTGCCATTTGTGCTGACTTTCAAATTGGTTTTGATCTTGAGTTCATCAGTGAAAAAGCGAAAAAAGTATGCTCTAAATTTTTAAACAGCAAAGAACTTCAAACTTTTAATCTTCAATCAGATTTAGAAACAACAAAGCTATGGAGCGCTAAAGAAACGCTCTATAAAGTAGCTAATCGCATTGGAATTGATTTCAAAACCGAACTTATCATTGAACCTGCAAAAGAAAACTTATTAATTGGAAAAATAATTCAAACCAACGGACACGATTTAGTAGAAATTTATACTTTTGTTCATCAAGATTATATAATTACTGTTAACCACTCTAAAATCGAACATGTCAACAATCCTATCCAACATTAAAAATGCAAAAAATGCAATTGCAGTTTTAATTGACCCTGAAAAAACATCGAATGAACCACAACTTAAATCTATATTAGAAAAAGCAAGTAATTCATCCATAGATTTTATTTTTATCGGAGGTAGTACTGTTTCCAGCCATGTTTTTCAAAAAACAGCTGCATTCATTAATAAACACTGCACGATTCCATTGGTTATTTTCCCTGGATCTTCACAACAAATCTCTGAGAAAGCTGATGGCTTACTTTATTTAAGCTTACTTTCTGGTAGAAATCCGGATTTTTTAATTGGTCACCACATCGATTCAGCAATTGAATTAAATGAAATGGACCTTGAAATTATTCCAACGGGGTATTTATTAATCGATGGCGGAACGCAATCTTCAGTTGCCTATGTTAGTCAAACCACCCCTATTCCACGAAGCGATCTTTCAATTGCCAAAAGAACAGCTATTGCAGGAAAATTACAAGGTAAACAAGTGTTGTTTTTAGACGCAGGTAGTGGTGCAAAACATGCTGTTCCAACAAACATGATTACAGCCATTAAACAAGTTGGATTACCCCTAATTATTGGAGGTGGTATTCAATCGGTTGATCAAATAAGGGAAATTCATACTGCTGGAGCAAATATTGCTGTGATTGGGAATAAAATTGAAGCGGATTTGGACTTTCTATTGGAAATTAAAGAATATAAAAATGAAGGAATGGAATCAATGATGTATTGAGTTTTAGGTGTTGGGTTGAGATTTCAACTGAAATACGATTTCGTCATGAAGTATAGAATCTTGATATACTGAAGTTTATTTTAAAAGTGTTGGGTTATTAGTTTTGAGTTTTGAGTTGATATTTCAACAGAAATACGATCTCGTCCTGAAGTATTGAATCTTGATATCCTGAAGTTTATTTTAAAAGTGTTGGGTTATTAGTTTTGAGCTTTGAGTTGATATTTCAACAGAAATACGATCTCGTCCTGAAGTATTGAATCTTGTAATCCTGAAGTCTATTTTAAAAGTGTTGGGTTATTAGTTTTGAGTTTTGAGTTGATATTTCAAAAGAAATACAATCTCGTCCTGAAGTCTTGTATCTTTAAAATCCTCTAAAAAATAGCTTTTAAACTCAAATCCAAACTTCCAGCGCTGTGGGTCAATGCACCGACAGAAATAAATTGCACACCTGTTTCTGCATAAGCACGAATAGTATCTAAAGTGATTCCACCAGAAGCTTCTGTTTCAATGTGTGATGGAATCAATGGTAATAAACGTTTAATTTCTGAAGGTTGAAAATTATCCAACATGATACGGTCGATTCCTGGTGTAGCTATAGCTTCTATTAATTCAGCTTCAGTGCGAACTTCTACTTCAATTTTTAATGATTTATTCGATTGGTTCAAATAAGTAAGTGTTTGTTGAACAGCTTTTGTAATTCCGCCTGCATAATCTATGTGGTTATCTTTCAACATGATCATATCATACAAAGCAAAACGATGGTTGTAACCTCCCCCTATTCTAACCGCCCATTTCTCCATGTAGCGAATTCCTGGAGTTGTTTTTCGAGTATCCAATAATTTAGTGGATAATCCATCAATTTTTTGAACAATTTTAGCTGTTTGTGTCGCGATACCACTCATGCGTTGCATGAAATTTAACACCAAACGCTCAGTTGTTAAAATTGATCGTGAAGATCCTTCCACTGTAAATGCAATTTCACCTTTTACAACATGATCTCCATCATTTTTAAACACGTTTACGACCAACGAAGCATCAAATTGTTTGAAAATTTCAACAGCTAATTCTACACCTGCTAAAATACCATCATCTTTGATTAATAAATGTGCTTTTCCAATTGCGTTTTCTGGCACACAGGCCAATGTTGAATGGTCGCCATCACCTATATCTTCGCGCAACGCATTTGCTATAATCTCTTGAATAACTGTCATTTTAAGCTTTTTCTATAATAATACTTTCGATTTTAAACTCTGCATCAATCTTTACAAAATGGAGTGTGATACGAAAATCTTCTGTTTTAGATTCAAACGTTCCGATTGCAAAACAGCCATCCCCTGTTTCTTTGCCTTTGAAAATTAGTTTAAAGGCTGTACATGGTTTTTTACTGAAAAAATCTTTCAATACTACTTGCGCTTGTGAATGATTGTAAACAGTTTCTTTACCCAAAATGTTAAGCGCTATTTTATCTTTCCCCAACTGAACAATTGCCTCTGCATTGTTGGTCATAAATGCCCGTTCAATTGAACTATAAGGCACTTCGTTAGGATTGTTAAATAACAAAAAACAAGCCGTAAGATAAATAAAAACTGTTTGCATAGTTTGTTTGTTGAATGAGACAAAAATAAGTCCTTTTTTGGTTGAAATTGTTATTTTGAGAATAATTATTGATTCGACACCTCTTATCTCAATCTCAAATAATACGTATATTTGTTGTGTGAAAAAGTATAAGATACTCTACATTTCTTATGATGGCATGACTGATCCATTGGGACAATCGCAAGTATTGCCGTATCTAATAGGCTTGTCGAAACAAGGGTATTCATTTGATCTAATCAGTTTTGAAAAGCAAGAACGTTTCAACAAAAACAACACAACTATTTCAAAAATCTGTCAAGAAAACAACATTGAATGGCATCCGCTTTTTTACACTAAAAAGCCGCCCTTACTTTCTACCTTGTACGATATTTTCAGAATGAATCAATTGGCAAAGAAATTACATGCCAAAAAAAACTTTACCATCATCCATTGTAGAAGCTATATTTCAGCATTGATTGGTGCTGGTTTCAAAAAAAAATATGGAACAAAATTCTTGTTTGATATGCGCGGTTTTTGGGCAGATGAAAGAATTGAAGGTGGCATTTGGAGCCTTAAAAACCCCGTATTTAAAACAGTTTATTCTTTTTTCAAACGTAAAGAACTTGATTTCTTTAAGGAAGCTGATCATACCGTCTCTTTGACGTATAATGGGAAAGAAGAAATTGAAAGTTGGGAAATTTTCAAACATGCTAAACCTGCAATCACCGTTATTCCTTGTTGCGTAGATTTAGACCTTTTTTCTGATCCAACCTCTATTAATGAATCGTTGAAAAAAAAGCTTGGTATTTCTCCAGACACTTTTGTTTTGGGCTATGTCGGTTCTATTGGAACTTGGTATATGTTGCCAGAAATGCTTCAGTATTTCAAGGTATTTGTCAAAAAAAATCAATCTGCTTGTTTTTTATTTGTTACCAATGAAAATCCTGAATACATTCAAGCAAAAGCAAAAGAAAATGGCATTGATGCAAAACATATTATTGTACAATCGTGTCTACACAAAGATGTACCTGAATACATATCAATATTTGATGCCTCCATCTTTTTTATTCGACCTACATTTTCTAAAAAAGCTTCATCTCCAACGAAGCAAGGAGAAATCATGGCAATGGGTAAGCCTTTAATTTGCAATGCAGGTGTTGGGGATACTGATATGATTGTTCAAAAATATCAAGCAGGAACAGTTATTGAGCAGTTTGACGAAAAAACATATGCTGATAATTGCACCTTTGAAAAGTTCAATGTTGAAAAAACAATTGAAGGTGCAAAAGACTATTTCGGCCTTCATCTTGGTATCGATCGCTATTCTCAAATCTATCAAGCGCTCGTAAACAAATGAAAAAGCAAAAAATAGTGTTCATTGCGCCATATCCATTTGGACAAGCGCCTTCTCAACGCTTTCGTTTTGAACAATATTTACATTTTTTAGAAAATAAGGGCTTTGAATATGAATTTCATTCATTTCTTTCGACTAAAACTTGGAAATTATTGTATCAAAAAGGGCTTTTCTTTCAAAAAGCTATGGGTATTATCGGTAGTTTTATACATCGGTTTTTCTTGCTTTTCAACTTGAAAAACGTTGATTTCATCTTTATTCACCGTGAAGCGTCACATATTGGCCCTCCTGTTTTTGAATGGATAATTGCGAAAATTTTAAAAAAGAAAATAATCTACGATTTTGACGATGCGATTTGGTTGCCTAATTTCAGTGAAAACAACAAAATATTCAACCGATTGAAAGCGTACTGGAAAGTGAACTATTGCATGAAATGGGCATGGAAAATAACAGCAGGTAACACGTATTTAGCTGATTATGCTCGTAAATTTAATAACAATGTAATCGTTTTACCAACAACAATTGACACAGAAAATCACCATTCTATCTTTTGCGATCAAGACAAAACACCTTTGACAATTGGTTGGACAGGAACCCATACAACGATGCATTACGTTGATTTTTTAATTCCAATTCTCCAAGAATTAGAACAAAAATATACGTTTGTATTTAAAATCATTTCCAACGAAGCACCAACCTATGCTTTGCAATCGTTGGAGTTTGTGAAATGGAATAAAACCACTGAAATTGAAGATTTAGCCAGTATACAGATCGGAGTTATGCCATTAATAAAAGATATTTGGTCAGAGGGCAAATGTGGTTTTAAAGCGTTGCAATACATGGCCTTAGAAATACCAACCGTGCTTTCGCCAGTTGGTGTGAACTCAACGATTGTTGAACATGCGAAAAATGGCTATTTAGTTGAATCAGAAAAAGAATGGTACGTAACGCTAGAAAAACTAATTCTTGAGAAAGAACTTAGAAAACAAGTTGGGAAAGCAGGTAGAACAACAATTGAAAACAACTACTCTGTAAATTCTCAAAAGAATATATTTCTTTCTTTATTTATGTCATAAACAACTTTTTTAGTAGTTTTAAAGTGCTCTTTTTCAAGAATAATTGATTCAAACCGAACTATTATGCTTAATTTTACTTTCTAATTTAAAAACACAAAAACCACTAAATGAATCAGCCTGAAGAACAAGTTTGGACAGATACAATCGATTCAAAACATGGGCTTTTAGATGTGGACATTAAAGAAGTTTGGCGCTACCGCGACTTGTTGTTAATGCTCGTTAAAAAAGATTATGTTACTTTTTACAAACAAACGATTTTAGGACCGATTTGGTTTTTTGTGCAGCCAATTCTAACGATGCTCATGTATATGTTGTTGTTTGGTCAAATTGCAAAATTATCTACAGATGGCGTGCCTCAAATGCCTTTTTACTTAGCAGGAATTATTATTTGGAATTACTTTTCTGAAGCACTCACAAAAACTTCAACAGTTTTTAAAGACAACGCTGCGGTCATGGGAAAAGTTTATTTCCCGCGTTTAATTATGCCTTTATCGATTGTCGTTTCTGGATTGATGAAATTTGTCATTCAATTTATACTATTTATTGTTGTTGTGATCTACTACACCTTTATCAACCCTCAATTACATCCGAATGCCTGGGTGTTCTTTACCCCTATTTTAATTGGATTGATGGCCTTATTAAGCCTTGGCGTTGGAATGATCTTTTCTTCCTTAACGATAAAATACAAAGACCTAGTTTTCTTGTTAACGTTTGGTATTCAATTGTTCATGTACATTACACCAGTAGTTTATTCGATGGGAAGCATTCCTGTTAAATATCAATGGTTGATGGAACTCAACCCGTTGACAGGTATTTTTGAATGTTTTCGTTATGCTTATTTAGGCGTTGGCTCATTTGACTGGATAGACCTTTTAAAAAGCACAGTAATAATTATCCTCTTTTTCGCTTCTGGAGTATTGACCTTCAACAAAGTAGAAAAGAGCTTCATGGATACGGTTTAAGCGATGAGTAAATTAGCCATTAAAGCAGAAAATATTTCCAAGCAATACCGTTTGGGCGAAGTTGGTACAGGCACATTGAGTCATGACTTGAACCGGTTTTGGCACAAAGTACGTGGCAAGGAAGACCCTTATTTGCAAATTGGTCAGGCAAATGACCGAAGCCAAAAAGCAGACAGCAACTATGTGTGGTCGTTAAAAGACATCAACTTTGAAATAGAACAAGGGGATGCCGTTGGAATTATTGGACGCAATGGTGCTGGAAAAAGTACCTTGCTAAAATTATTAAGTAAAGTTACAAAACCAACAACTGGTAAATTTCACGTAAATGGCCGTATTGCTTCGTTATTAGAAGTTGGAACAGGTTTTAACCCCGAAATGACAGGGCGTGAAAACATCTACATGAACGGAGCAATTTTAGGGATGCGCCGCCATGAAATCACCCGAAAATTTGACGAAATCGTTGCCTTTTCTGGTGTAGAAGCCTACATAGACACGCCTGTAAAACGTTATTCTTCTGGTATGTACGTGCGTTTGGCGTTTGCTGTTGCGGCACATTTAGAAAGCGAAATTTTGATTGTTGATGAAGTTTTAGCCGTTGGTGATGCCGAATTTCAAAAGAAATGCTTGGGTAAAATGGGCGATGTGAGTAAAGGTGAAGGAAGAACGGTGTTGTTTGTGAGCCATAATATGGCTGCGGTGAAGAGCTTGTGTAATAAGGGGATAATGATGGAGAATGGTGAATTAAAAATGATTGGTAATATTAATGATATTATGAATCTTTATGCCATCAAGAATACTATAAAAAATGGGTATGTTCAGAATTTAAACAAAAACACGGATATTAGTTTTCATCAAATTACTATCAGAAATTCTGATATGCTAGAATGTTACAATTTTACAGTTGAAGATGAAATCATCGTGAATTTTGAATTGAATGTGAAGAAAAAAAATCCGATTATCACTTTATTTGTAATAATAAAAGATAAGTTTGATAGCCCCGTTTTTTCAGCTGAAACAAAAATTGAAAACAATGTGTTGAGTCTAATAATAGAAAAACGTTTTTTAACCAGAGGAGAATATTCAATAAACACTTTTCTTCATATTGCGAATGTTACTCAATTGGAAGTATTGAATAATATATGTCACTTTTCAATCATAGACAATTCATCAGCATTTGCAATTCATGGTGAATACGAATATGGCAATATATTTGGAAATTTTAAATGGAAATATGATGATAAATAAAATAACTGAAATTAGAGATAATATTCATATTGGAAAGTTATACAAATACAATGAATACTATAATCATGTCAATGAATTAAATATCAATGAGATAACTAAAAGACCTTATAGATTTGACATTATTAATAATCTTTTAACTTATTTGAATAAAGAAGATTCTTATTACTTAGAAATTGGAGTTAGAAATCCTAATGATAATTTTAATAAAATAATTGCTAAAAACAAATTCAGTGTTGATCCTGGAATTGAATTTGAAAACAATTCAGTTGATTTTAAAGTTACAAGTGATGAGTTTTTCTCAGGTTTAAAAAACAATGAGTTTTTAAATAGTGAAATTAAATTTGATGTTATTTTCATTGATGGTTTACATCTTGCAAACCAAGTAAAAAAAGACATTGAAAATTCCTTGAATTATTTGAATCCTAATGGCTTTATTGTTCTTCATGATTGTAACCCTCCCTCTGAATACCATGCTAGAGAAGATTTCTACAACGATTTAACACCTGCAAAAAAAAGCTGGAATGGAACTACTTGGAAAGCTTTTATTGAATTCAGAAAAAAAGATGAATTTTCTTCAATTTGTGTAGATACAGATTGGGGAGTAGGAATTATCACAAAAGCAATTGATTTCGGTAATCCAAATGTAATTGACAATGAATTTTATGAATACAAAATATTCAATGAATTTAGAAAAGAAAGTTTAAATTTAGTTCAATATGAGGATTTCATAAATAAACTTGGATTATAATTTAGTCTTGAAAATAACACCTCAGTATAACTTAAAAAAAGTAAGTTAGAAATCGTTAATTACTGAAGTCTCAGCAAATAAAGCTATACAATATAACTTGTTTAACTTAAACTCAATTGCAGCTGCAATTTGTTGCTTTTTGAAAAATTACGTTATAATTCAATAATTTAAAATCCCTTTATTTTTCAATTTATTTTTGTTAGTTTTGCATCTAAAATTAGATAAATGAAAGTAGTTAAATATTCCATTGTTCTAATCTTCTTACTTTTTAGTTTGTTAAATATTTACACGAATTACATTCAACAAACTGCTCCTATTACTCCTAATAAAATTGAAGAAGAGTTCGATGCTTCTCTTTTGTACATTCGTTCTTTAAACCAATTGATTGTACATGTAGACAGCCTCAATTCTGGCCCAACAATTGCTGAAAACGACTCTTTAAACTACGCCAACTTAATGGCGAGAACCTTGCGCATGCGCTTTGTTCACGGTTGGAGCCAATATACCTGGAAAAACAATTGGATCCTTGCATTTATTCAACCTTTACACCCTCATTTAATGGGTGTAGTGAAACCAGATGATATTTTAAATTATTCAGAAGCTTTGTGTAGCCAACAATCCATCATTGGAATGGAAGCACTCAAAAAGAAAGGGTTTTTATTTCGAAAAGTTGGTTTTTTGAAAGATAAAAAAGGACATTTTACCTATGAAATAAAATTGCGAGATGGTTGGCATTACTATGATTTAGATAAAGAGCCTGATTTAAAAACGCTCGAAAACAATCATCGCCCAAGTATTGAACGATTAGCAAAGGACACCTTGTTGCGCGAAAAAGCATATGCTGACAAGGATCCTTGGGTTGCTGACAGGTTGTTAGCCAGCTATGACAATGATAATCCTGTCAATGTTTTTCCAGCTCGGAAAATGCGATTTGTACACCGTGTTACACTCTTCTTCTCCTATTGGGCCTGGTTGTTTGTTTTATTTTCTTTTATTTGGTGGGATAAACGCCATAAACAGAGCTTATAATGCGTTCTTTTTCAAGAATAATTGATTCAAATCGAACTTTTATGCTTAATTTTACTTTCTAATTTAAAAACACAAAAACCACTAAATGAATCAGCCTGAAGAACAAGTTTGGACAGATACAATCGATTCAAAACATGGGCTTTTAGATGTGGACATTAAAGAAGTTTGGCGCTACCGCGACTTGTTGTTAATGCTCGTTAAAAAAGATTATGTTACTTTTTACAAACAAACGATTTTAGGACCGATTTGGTTTTTTGTGCAGCCAATTCTAACGATGCTCATGTATATGTTGTTGTTTGGTCAAATTGCAAAATTATCTACAGATGGCGTGCCTCAAATGCCTTTTTACTTAGCAGGAATTATTATTTGGAATTACTTTTCTGAAGCACTCACAAAAACTTCAACAGTTTTTAAAGACAACGCTGCGGTCATGGGAAAAGTTTATTTCCCGCGTTTAATTATGCCTTTATCGATTGTCGTTTCTGGATTGATGAAATTTGTCATTCAATTTATACTATTTATTGTTGTTGTGATCTACTACACCTTTATCAACCCTCAATTACATCCGAATGCCTGGGTGTTCTTTACCCCTATTTTAATTGGATTGATGGCCTTATTAAGCCTTGGCGTTGGAATGATCTTTTCTTCCTTAACGATAAAATACAAAGACCTAGTTTTCTTGTTAACGTTTGGTATTCAATTGTTCATGTACATTACACCAGTAGTTTATTCGATGGGAAGCATTCCTGTTAAATATCAATGGTTGATGGAACTCAACCCGTTGACAGGTATTTTTGAATGTTTTCGTTATGCTTATTTAGGCGTTGGCTCATTTGACTGGATAGACCTTTTAAAAAGCACAGTAATAATTATCCTCTTTTTCGCTTCTGGAGTATTGACCTTCAACAAAGTAGAAAAGAGCTTCATGGATACGGTTTAAGCGATGAGTAAATTAGCCATTAAAGCAGAAAATATTTCCAAGCAATACCGTTTGGGCGAAGTTGGTACAGGCACATTGAGTCATGACTTGAACCGGTTTTGGCACAAAGTACGTGGCAAGGAAGACCCTTATTTGCAAATTGGTCAGGCAAATGACCGAAGCCAAAAAGCAGACAGCAACTATGTGTGGTCGTTAAAAGACATCAACTTTGAAATAGAACAAGGGGATGCCGTTGGAATTATTGGACGCAATGGTGCTGGAAAAAGTACCTTGCTAAAATTATTAAGTAAAGTTACAAAACCAACAACTGGTAAATTTCACGTAAATGGCCGTATTGCTTCGTTATTAGAAGTTGGAACAGGTTTTAACCCCGAAATGACAGGGCGTGAAAACATCTACATGAACGGAGCAATTTTAGGGATGCGCCGCCATGAAATCACCCGAAAATTTGACGAAATCGTTGCCTTTTCTGGTGTAGAAGCCTACATAGACACGCCTGTAAAACGTTATTCTTCTGGTATGTACGTGCGTTTGGCGTTTGCTGTTGCGGCACATTTAGAAAGCGAAATTTTGATTGTTGATGAAGTTTTAGCCGTTGGTGATGCCGAATTTCAAAAGAAATGCTTGGGTAAAATGGGCGATGTGAGTAAAGGTGAAGGAAGAACGGTGTTGTTTGTGAGCCATAATATGGCTGCGGTGAAGAGCTTGTGTAATAAGGGGATTTATTTAAAAAATGGAATGATAAATGAAAAAGGTGAAATAGAGAACATCTTAACCACTTATTTATTAGACGTGCCTAAATTAGAATTTAAGGGTATCATACCAAAAGATTTTGATCGATTAAATCTTGGAAAAGGATTTATAACAAAAATAGAATTTATCAACAATGAAGGTAATCAAATTTCTGAAATAAAATTTAAAGAAAATATTGAAATTAACATTGAAATTGAAATACTTGAAGAATTGAATGCCCCATTTATTGATATAAAATTTGTTTCAAAAGATGGAATTATTATTGCTTATTCTTCAACTCAAATTTACGCTGATTTTTCGAATAAAAAAATAGGACTATTTTCTTTTAAAGTAACTTTTAATAACTATTTTCAACCAGACAAATACAATATTAATTTAGGATTACACAACTCAGATGGAACAACGATTGAATATTTAGAAAATATTTATGATTTTGAAATATTAAAAATGGGTGAAAAAGAAAATTACATAAAAAAATGGCAACACGGATTTATTGAATTAAATGGAGAATGGAAGAATATTAAAAGTTAAAAAATGATAGAAAACAAAACAATCTTTATAACTGGTGGAGCCGGTTTTATTGCAAATACATTGATTAAAAATTTAATTGAAAACAATAATATTATTGTTTATGATAACTTTCATAGAGATACCTTGTCAGAAAGCGGATTTATAAATCATCCAAATTTAAAAGTAGTTAAAGGGGATGTATTAGATAAAGACCTATTAATTTCTTCAATGAAAAACACAGACATTGTTGTTCATGCAGCAGGAATTGCTGGAATAGACACAGTAATAAAAGATCCCGTAAGAACCATGACTGTAAATATGATCGGTACTGCAAATGCATTAGAAGCGGCAAGAATTAATGGTGTTAAAGATCGTTTTATAGATTTTTCAACTTCAGAAATTTTTGGTTCAATGGCATATAAATCAACAGAAGAAGATAATACAGTTTCAGGATCCGCTGGAGAAGCAAGATGGACCTATGCTGTAAGTAAATTGGCTGGAGAACATTTATCTCATGCTTATTTTGCACAATTTCAGTTACCAACTGTTACCGTTAGACCTTTCAACGTTTATGGTCCAGGTCAAACAGGGGAAGGTGCTATTCAGATTTTCATAAAAAAAGCACTGTTAAACGAAGATATTTATATCAATGGGGATGGATCTCAAATTAGAGCTTGGTGTTTTGTTGATGACTTTGTAGATTGTTTAATGAGCTGCTTGGAAAATCCAAATGCAATTGGCGAAAGTTTTAATTTAGGAAATGCAAGAGCTGTTATAACAACACTTGGATTAGCACAAACAGTTTGTCGAGTTTTAAATTCAACTTCAAGAATACTTTTTAGAGATCAATTATCTGCTGATATTGAATTAAGAATTCCTTCGGTTAAAAAAACAGAAGAAGTATTAGGTTTTAAAGCGAAAATTGATTTAGAGGAAGGTATTTTAAAAACAGCTGAGTATTTTAGAGCAAAAAAATAAAATGAAATTAGACAGATTTATACCTTTAATGGTGCCTGACATCAACGAAAACGACATCAATGCAGTTGTGAATGTTTTAAAATCAGGTATGATTATACAGGGAGAAAAAGTCAATGAGCTCGAAACAACCTTAGCAAATTATCTTGGTGTAAAAAATGTAATTGCAGTTTCAAATGGTACTGCAACATTGCACTTGAGTTTAGTAGCTTTAGGAATCGGGCCTGGTGATGAAGTAATAGTTCCTGCTTTGTCTTATATTGCTACAGCAAATGTAGTTGAATTAGTTGGTGCAAAACCTATTTTTGTTGATATAGATTGTAAAACTTTCAATATAGATTGTGATTTAATCGAAAATCAAATAACTTCGAAAACAAAAGCTATAATCCCAGTTCATGAATTTGGTTTGGCTTGTGATATTTCTAGAATTTGTTCTATAGCTAAAAAATATAATCTAAAAGTTATTGAAGATGCTGCATGTGCATTGGGAGCTACAGAAGATGGCAGGTTTGTTGGAACATTTGGTGAAGTAGGTTCTTTTTCATTTCACCCAAGAAAAGCAATTACATCTGGAGAAGGTGGTATAATTACTACTAATAATGATGAATTAGCTTCAAGGTTAAGGGTTTTAAGAAATCATGGAGTCTCAGTTGAGAATGGTAAAATGGAATTTGTAGAAGTAGGTTATAATTATAGATTAACAGATTTTCAAGCTGCTTTAGTTTTAAGTCAATTTAATAGGTTTTCATTAATTTTAGATTACAAAAAAACACTTTCAAAGATTTATAATGAATTTTTAATATCCGACTTTTTACAATTACCAAAATTATGTAAAAACAAAACTCATACATGGCAATCTTATCATATTTTAATAAGTGATTCTATCAACCGAGATGAACTTATTTTAAAATTAAAAAAGAATGGAATTGGTACTAATTATGGTGCACAATGTATGCCAAATGAAAAGTTTTTCAAAAATAAGTATCAATTAGATTGTGACTTGTTATTTCCAAATGCTATGAAAGCTAATTCTCAAGGACTAGTTTTACCATTGTATGAGAAATTAAAAGAAGAGGAAATTAAACAAATTTGTTCTGTTATTTTAAATAGTTTATGATTAAAGAACTTTTTATTTTTCCATACAGTGGTACAGGACTAGAAGTACTTGATTGCATTATAAATTCTCCTAAAACAAGTTTTATTTCTGACGATATAGAATTAATTGGAGAGTCAAGAAATGGTATTGAAATAATGCAAAGAGAAGCTATTAAAAATAATGAAGCATCAAAAGTCATTTTGGTTAATGGTAGTGCTCAAAATTATTTAAAAAGAAAAAAAACGATTGAAGAATTCAACATAGGTAGTGAAAGATATGCTACTATTATTCATCCAACTGCAATAATCTCAAGATTTTCTAAAATAGGAAAAAATGTATTTATTGCCGCTGGCGTAATAATTGGCCCTAATGTAATCATTGAAGACCATGTTATCATTTTAGCAGGCTCAAACATACATCACGATTGTATTATTAAGAAATATTCTATTATTTGTGGAAATGTTCTAATTGCAGGTAATGTTGAAATTGGTTCAAATTGTTACATAGGTGCTAGCACGAGTGTGAAAAACGGATTAAAGATTGGTGAAAATACATTAATTGGCATTGGGTCAGTTGTAATTAATGACATCGAAAATGATGTAATTTGTTATGGTGTACCTGCTAAAAAGCAAGAAAAAAAACATGAATAAAAAAATTATTTGCACATCATGTATTTACGATGAAGAAACACCTGGAATTGAATTTGATAATTTAGGTGAATGTAATTATTGTAAACAAGTTAACGACTTAAAGACTTTATTCAACACAGGAAATCCTGATGGAGAAAAAGAGTTAAACACTATCATTGAAGATATAAAAAGAGCAGGGAAAAACAAAAAATACGACTGTGTAATTGGAGTTAGTGGAGGTACAGACTCATCTTTCCTCATGTTTAAAGCGATTGAATGGGGATTAAGACCTCTTGCTGTTCATTATGACAATACTTGGAATACATCCGTTGCAAATGAAAATATACGTAAGGTTACTTCTTATTTAAACATTGATTTATACACTTACGTTGTAGATAATAAAGAAGCTGATGATATTTTTAAGTCATTTTTATTAGCTGGAGTTCCTGAATTTGATGCCTCAACAGATATTGCATTAGCACAAGTTATAAGAAGCGCAGCAGCAAAATATAAAATAAAATATATTTTAGAAGGACATTCATTTATTGCAGAAGGAGTTTCTCCTATCGGTAAAAATTATTTTGATGGTAAATATATTTCTGACATTCACAAGAAATACGGTAAAATAAAAATGAAAACATACCCAAACATGACTTTTTACCAATTCATGAAGTGGGTTTTAGTATACCGACAAAAATTTATTAGACCACTTTGGTATATCGATTATTCGAAAGAAAATGCAAAGAAAGATTTAATTGAAAAGACAGGTTGGCAATATTATGGAGGGCACCATTTAGAAAATAGAGCTACTAATTTTTTACACACTATATACAACCCGAAAAAATTTAACATTGATAATAGAAATTGGAGTTTATCTGCAGAAGTTAGAGCGAAAATTACTTCAAAAGAAGATGCTCTTAAGACTTATAACACTCCAATAAAAGAAGACCCCGAATTAATCGAATATGTAAAGAAAAGGTTAGAATTAAATGATCAAGAATATGAAGCCGTATTTAAAAGTGATAAAAGATCATTTAGAGATTTCAAGACTTACAAAAAAAGATTTGAACAACTTAGGCCATTATTTGCAATTCTTGCTAAAGCAAATTTAGTGCCTACAAGTTTTTATCTAAAATATTGTTTCCCATTTAAAAATGAAATATGATAACGATTGTTGATTATGGATTAGGCAATCTTGGCTCAATTCAAAATATGCTAAAAAAAATTGGTGCAAAAAGTATCATATCAAATAACATATCAGAAATAAGTGACGCAGAAAAAATTATTTTACCTGGTGTTGGTTCATTTGATTCAGCTATGAATAAAATAAATGAATTAAACTTAAAAGATATTCTTATAAAAAAAGCTAACATTGACAAAATTCCTTTTTTAGGCATTTGTTTGGGAATGCAAATACTTACTAATTCAAGCGAAGAAGGCTCTGAAAAAGGCTTAGGCCTAATAAATGCTGCGACGCTTAAGTTTAATTTAATAGATCAATCATTGAAAATACCTCACATGGGATGGAACACAATTGAGGATATTTCTGAAAATGAGTTAACTTTATCTATGAATGAAAGAGAACAAAAATTTTATTTTGTACATTCATACTACGTAAAATGTCACAATTCTAATAACGTAATTGGCACAACAAAACATGGACAAGTTTTTCATTCTATGATTAAAAATAATAACATATATGGCGCTCAATTTCATCCTGAAAAAAGCCATACGTTTGGCATGAATTTATTTAAAAATTTTGACGCAATTTGAGGATGCTTAAAACTAGAGTTATACCGACCTTATTAATTAATAATGATTCTATTGTCAAAACTATTCAATTTAAGAATCCAAAATATATTGGTGATCCAATAAATACATGTAAAATATTTAATGAACTTGAAGTTGACGAATTGTGTATTTTAGATATTAATGCAACAAAAAACAACCAGGTTCCAAATTTTAAATTATTAGAAGAATTAAGTAGGGAGTGTTTTATGCCATTAAGTTATGGTGGTGGAATAAAAGATTTTGAAACTGCAGAAAAAATTTTCAAAATAGGATACGAAAAAATAATAATAAACAATCAATTATTTAGTAATAAATATCTGATTAAAAAGTTAGTCGAAAACTATGGTAGCCAAGCTATTATAGCATCAATTGATATCAAGAAAACACTTTTAAAAGGGTATCAAATATTTCATTATAAAGAAAATGCATTTGACAAGCTTACTTTAAAAGATAGGCTAAATCAAGTTGTTGAATTTGGAATTGGTGAGCTTTTAATTCAAAACATTGACCGTGAAGGTACATGGAAAGGATTCGATAATAAATTAAACCAATTAATTTGTGATTCAATTAGTATACCTGTAATTGTTTCTGGGGGAGCTTATTCTATAGACGATATTGAAAAAGCTGTAAAAGTAGGAAAAGCATCAGCTGTTGCATTGGGGAGTATGGTTGTTTATCAAAAAAAGGATATGGGTGTTCTAATTAATTTCCCAAACAAAACTGTTCTAGAAAAAGCTCTTATATGAATATTTTTATTGGTACATCTGAAATCGCATCCGTATTAACTGAACTAGCGGAAGGTTTTAAGGAGTTAGGGCATAATGTCACTACTTATGTTACAGAAGTAAATAAATTTTACGAAAAAAATAATTATGATATAAAAAGGAATCTATTTTTAAATGATCAATTTAACTATAAATCTAAAAAATGGATACCTTCAAGAATTAAAAATGAAATTGAAAAAATTGATATAAAATTTAAATCAATTTATTTAAAGATAAAAAATAAAAAACTTATCGAGAATAATGATTTATTTATTTTTATTTGGGAACCTTGGATTGAGGAATCACTTTTATTTCCTTTAATTAAGAGTAAAGGAAAAAAAATAATATGCATTCAATTAGGTTCAGATGTTAGATATTTGGAAGCATTTAGTTATGAATTTAATATCGATATATCATCATTTCCAGAACATTATAAAGGGAATTTTGAACAGAAAATAAAAAAAATTAGAGCACAGGAATTATATGCTGATGTTATTTATTCTGTTCCGGATCAAGCAAGTTTGATGATAAAAGATTATAAACATATTTACATTCCAATAAGTCAAAATAAAAACATACATTTTAATATTCCAAAAAGAAAAATACCTTTAATTGTTCATGCACCCTCAAATTCAGATATAAAAGGAACTAATGTTATCCTTAAAATAATTCAACAATTGAAAAATAATGGCGTAAATTTTGAATTTAAACTAATTCAAAATATGCAAAATGATGAATTAATAAATGTTTTAAGTGATGCCGATATATTATGCGATGAACTTTATTTTCATGGCCCCGGTGTATTAAGTACAGAGGCAATGTTAGCTGGTTGTGCTGTTCTAACAAGAACAATAAAAACAGATTTTTTCAACCCTCCAGTTGTATCAATAAATGAAAATAATTTATATGATGAATTAAAAAATTTAATTGAAAATATTGAATTAAGATCTCAATTAGCTATACTTGGAAGAGAATTCGCATTAATAAACAATAATTCAGTATCAATAACTTCTAAAATGATAGAAGATTTAACAATAATAAACAAAAACGAATATTATAAACCTAATTTCTATTTAAATAATCAAAAGCTTTTTGAAAAAGAACTCACTTCAAGTCTAAAAATGCTTGATAAATTAGTAATTGATAATATATCCTCGACAAAATGAATCTTCAACTAATTTATCTAACTATAAATATTGACCAAACAGCTATAGGAGTTATGAATAAAATAACTGCTAAATGTGAGAAGTTTAATGAACAAAACTCACCATGTGATTGGGTTAATATAAGTGAATATACTAAATCAGTATACATTAATAATAAATTAATTTTATCATTCGAAAATGACAAAATATTAATTGATTTTTTCAACGAATTTAGCAATGGAAAAATAATAATTTTTAGACATGTAGATTTCTCTGATAATATCTATCATCTTTTAAAAAATAAAATAAGTATATCAGAACACAATACAATTGAGCTTTATGAATGGCTAAACATTTACAAACATTATAAATTCAAAGATTGGGTCTATTTATTAAGAACTTTTGAGATTAAAAGTGTTCTAAATAAATTATTCTTTTACACATTTACAGCAAAAAAAAAATACAAGGTTTTTTCTGGGTTTATTGGTGTAACAGAAGAAATTAGAGCTTATCAAGAAAAGAAATATTACGGAAAATTAATTCCGAGTTCTGTTATTTCAAATGGAGTAAAAAAAAGAACTTCTATAGACATAGACATCCCTATTATTGATGAAAAAAGAGGTGATATAACCTTTGTTTTTTTTGCTGGAAACGATTATATTTGGAATAACTTTAAACGACTGGCAGATTCACTATTAAATTACAGTAATTTTAAAATAGTTTATTTTGGAACCATTAAACATGAAAACAAAATTACACATAGTAATATTTCATATTTCAAAAGTTATGATTTATTAGACATTCAATCATTGAATCATAAAAACACTATTGGAATAGGCACTCTTGGTCTTTTTAAAAAAAAATTAAATGAAGCTTGCCCTTTAAAAGTACGTGATTATTGGTCTCTCGGTTTTCCAGTTATAATGGGATATCGTGATACAGATGTTATTAATAATAAATTTCTTGAACCATTTGTATTAGAATTTCCAAATGATAGTTCTTTGCTTGATTATAAAAAAATTGAAGAATTTATTGATCAATTAAAAAACTACAAACGTTCTGATATTATAAATCATTTAGACAAAATTTCTATAGAATCTAAAACGAAAGAATATATTAAATTTATTAATTCAATTTCTAACTAATTCAATGATCAAACTAGCAATTATCTCTGATGATCCTGGAACGGGTGGCGCCTACAAGGTTGCTGAGGAAATCGCGTTAGGTTTGCCTATGGATTCTTATGATGTGCAGTTTTTCTTTCTTTGTGAGCCTTCTAATGAGATGACTTTTCCTAATGGAATTTTTCTAGGAACACCACAATTCAAATTTGATTATTCATTGTTGGATTATTTAAAATTAGCGTTTGTACCGAAAAATAATCAAAAATCATATTTACCTTTAAATAAAGCGTTAATTGATTTTCAACCTGATCTTATTCATTTTCATACACACATCATAAAATTACCCTTAATTCATTCACTTAAAAAGTATTTTAAACACCTTATTTTTACAGACCATTCACAACGCATAAGAGGAAATGAACTTAGCATCCTTAAAACTAAATTAATGGGATTGGCATTTAAGCAACTTCTTTCTAATGTGAATACTGTGTTTGTTTCTAAGTATGCATTTAAAACAGCTATCACGATCGGATATGGCAATGAAAACAAAGATTATTGTATTGAAAATACTGTAAATAGTTCGAGATTTACACCAAACAATTTGCCTAAAATAAAATTATCAGTTGTTTATTTAGCTCGAATCAATGAAGGAAAAGGGCATGAGTTGCTGTTACAAGCATGGGAATTAATTCCACATACCGATGGATTGGAATTAGAATTGTATGGGATCGAAGCAGATAATGGAACAGTTCGCAACCTAATTGCATCCACTAATTTCCCCAATCCTGTTTCGTATTGCGGAGTAACTAATACACCTGAAAAAGTATTGCAAGCAGCATCAATTGGTGTTTTCCCATCATACCGTGAAGGAATGCCATTAGCACTGCTTGAAATGATGGCCTCTGAATTACCAGTTGTCGCATCTGATATTCCAGAAATCAGTACAATTGTAAATGACAAAGTGGATGTTTTTCTATTTAAATGTGGTGATGCAAAAGACCTTTCTGAAAAATTGATCGCAGTAATTCAAGATGAACAATTGAGAAATCAATTGGGTAAACAAGCTCGCATAACAGTTGAAGAGAAGTATGCAACCCCACTTTGGATTTCTTATCAAAATGTTTATAAAAGATTATTAAATCAATGAAAGACATCATTTACATACATGGTCGACCTTCTGGTCATCCAATACACGATGCCTATGCAAAAAGCATTCATGCCAAATTTTTGGCTGAAGATTTTATTTTGCCTTGGTTACAAAAAAATGATCAACGTAAAATTATTCGATACACAAGTTGGATTTTATGTTCATTATTTTTCCCTTCAAAATTAAAGAATAAAGTTTTATTTTGTGAGGGAATGCGCGTACCTCCATTATTGGTGAAAAAATTTTTCTTATTGAATAGAAAACAGCAATTAACAGCTTTAATGGCAGATGAGTCGTTGTATTTGACTGCAACTAAAAAATATCCAAAAATAACGTTATTGTTGATGCATGCATTTTTTAAACAATGTGACTACTTAATTTGTATAGGTCCTCTTCAAAAAGAACTTGCGCAAGCAATATTACCTTCAAAACAGCATTATAAAATCAAAGAGATTTTTAATGGCCTGTCTCAAGAAACCTTTAAAAAACTAAGTAATTGTAGCATTGATTTCAACTCGAAAAATATCTTATTCATTGCACACATTAGTGCAGATTTTAGATACTATTACAAAGGATTGGATGTTATTATTAATGTTTTTGAGAAACTATTACTAAAAAACCCTTCTTACACCTTAACATTAGTAGGTGAAATAGAAAAACCAATTCAAGAATTAATTAAAAACAGTTTAAGCGATTCAAATTTTCAACAATTAATTTTTACTGGAAAAGCAGATGTTTCAAAAGAAATAGAAAAAGCCTCACTTTGTATTCACACTTCAAGAGGTGATGCTTTTCCAACATCTACACTTGAAACGATGGCAGCAGGTTTACCAACTATTGTTTCAGAACTTACTGGAACAAAAGAAATTTGCAGAAAAATTCATCCTAATTTAGTTAGTCCTTTAGAAATTGATGCAATTATAGCATCAATTGAATGGTATATTGATTTACCCATCACTGAAAAAATAGAAATTGGTAAGAATGCTAAAAAACAAAGCAGTTTTTATACAGAAGAAAAATCTAAAAATGAATTTATAGCACTCATGAAAACACTTATTATAAAATGAAAAAAGTACTTTTTTATTATTCTGCAAATATTCAAACTGTTTACATTGAAAGTCAAATTTTATTGTTTAAAGAAAAAGGGTTTGATGTTTCGTTTTTAACTAGCTGTGAAAAAGGGGTCTTTCACGAACGATTAGAAACGAATGGTGTAACAACTTATGCTGTTCCTAATAAATTAAGGTTTAAATCGAATCCATTAAATTACATTTCTAACTTTTTGTTTTTAATTTATTTCATTAAAAAACACAAATTTAAAGTAGTCATCCCGCATTTACACCTACCCTGTTTTGTCGCTTCATTTACACAATATTTCACAAAAGCAGACTATATTTTTTTCAGACACAATTGTAGTTGGTGGAACAATGAAGACATTTTACAAAATGATACCAATAAAAATGAACAACGAATCGATCGCATAATCAATAAAAGAGCGAATAGAATCGTTGTGCCTTCAGATGGTGTGAAAAAATTCATGATTGAACACGAAGGAGTAAATCCCTCTAAAATTGAAGTGCTTCACTATATCTATAAATTCAATCTTTATCAAAAACCTGACGCGCAAAAGGTTCAAGCATTGAAAGATAAATACAAAGGACATTTGAGATTAATAATGGTTTCAAGAATGGTGAAACATAAACGCCATCAATTGGTTTTGGAATGTATAAAAGAATTAATCGATAAAGGATTAGATTTACAATTGATCATTCTTGATGAAGGTCCAGAGTATGAAAATTTACAAAATTATGTCGTAGAAAACAACTTATCTAAACATGTTCATTTTATTGGATTCACTAGAGATTTTATTAATTACATGGAGATGTCTGATGTATTAATTCAACCTTCAATGACAGATGCTAGTAATAATGTATTTAAGGAAATGGGGTTACTTTCAAAAGCTGTTATCGTTAGTGAAAATGTTGCCGATTATAGTGAATACATTCACCACAATATTAATGGATTTTTAGTGCCTATCAACAATACAAAATCACATTTGATCCAACTAATTGAAAAAATTTACTCGAATGAATACAATATAGGAAAAAACGGACTTGCACTGAGAGAAACCATTATAAAAGAGTTTTCATTTGGTGAAAAACAAGAAATTGAATACAAAAAGTTTTTTGAGAAATTTAACTTATTAAACTAGTTTTTTCTGATTCGGTCTTATTAGTAAAATCATCAACAAAAAAGGGATTAAAGGTGCTCGAATTCTAACTAATACACCAAAAAGAATTGAAGTATATCCAGCAATATAAGCAATGATTAATACAAAAAACAAACAGAATACTAAAAATTCTGTTTTTTGAATAAAATATAGTCGCTCTTTTAACTTTTTGGTCACAAAAAACCGAATGGTAAAAAACAGAAGCATCAAACTTTCCAAACCATTTAAGATTAAGGATAAATTCAAAGATTCCCAAATGAACGGTCTGTAAAGCCCTGCAATTAGTGAAGCAGGTAAAGCTTTCACCATCCCTATTGGGGTAAATTCTAAATCTCCTAAACTGTATTTTTTGTTCCCATAAATCGTGTTATTGGTCAAATCCAAATTCACGACTTTTGCTTCATTGATAAAGGTTTCGGCAGCAGAACTTTTTAAGAAAAGTGCAAAAGCTAAAATACATATACTAAAAAATGTAAGTTTACTTAAAAATTGCATAATGTTACCCCTATTAATTTTGTTGGATAAACGAACCCCATAAGCCATGAACATAGGCGCTAAAACAGCCATTAAAATGAATGGTCGTATTTTTAACATGAGTAAAAATGCTAACAACAAAAACAACCAATACCGTTTCTTTGATTTTTGTTGGGTAGAAATTAAGATATTCAAGTAATAAAAAGCATAACAAACAGCTATAAATAATATAGTATCTTTCGATAAACCAGAACACCAAAAACCTAAAGATGGAATCCCGAAAATGGCTAAAGCAATTGTTTTGTCTGAATGTAAGTTATAACTTCGCACCATTTCAAACAAGCGCCATGAAGCGATAAAGGTAAAAAAAGCAAAAACTATTTGTAACAAGATATACGACCCAAAGGTGAAAAAAGAAAAGACAGAACCAAGTTTACAAACAAAAAAAGTTTCTGCTTCGTTGTAAAAATCTCGAATTGGAATACCAGTTTTATTATTAAAATGTTCTAAAACATTATTAGAAGAGTTGTCATAGAACATTTCTTGCCAATAAAAGTTTGGATTTTCAAAGAGTAAGTTATTCAGCATCTCCGCATTTCGCCAATAGTTGATGGAATCTCCCCCACCCTTGTAGGCAATGATATAAAACAAGGCATTTGCAAGTACTAATACTACTTTAAAAGTAAAAGCAGCGATAAAAAAACGGTAATAGGGTTTTTCTTTGTTTCGTTTGTACCGCAGGTATAAATAAATGTAGATCAATGTTAACCCGACAATACTTAACATTACATTGACTGGGGAAAAGAAATTGTTCCAGCTACGATCAAATAATAAGGAAAGAGATTCGGAATTCACTTTTTTTTGGTAAAAATACAATTTTTTCTTCTTTCTTTTTTCCGTAGCAAAAAAAGAAACAAAAATGCATTTTAAATTTTCCGAGGATTTTTTTCATTTCACTGCGTTGCATGAAAACCACCGATTTCGCATTGCTTCATGCTTTCCCCTGATCAGCCAATGCTATCGCATGGGCTTGGTCGCAATTACGCAAGCTTCACGGTTAAATCTTGGAAAATTTAGGGATTCCCGCTCTTGCGAGATTGATAAGTGCTTCGGTCGAAGAAGATTCTACTTCGTGCGAAGTAAGCTTTAAAGAATCAACGCGTATTCATTGAAGCAACAGAGAAGTGAGGGTTTTTCTTCTTTCTTTTTTCCGTAGCAAAAAAAGAAACAAAAAGTGCATTTCAAATTTTCCGAGGATTTTTTTCATTTCACGGTGTTGCATGAAAACCACCGATTTCGCATTGCTTCATGCTTTCCCCTGATCAACCAATGCTATCGCATGGGCTTGGGCGCAATTACGCAAGCTTCACGGTTAAATCTTGGAAAATTTAGGGGTTCCCGCGCTGGCGGGTTGGAAAAGTTGATTTGCAACGAAGAACCCACTTCGGCAGAAGAATGTTTTAAAAGCTATAAATAAATTTTCTAACCGAAGAGAGATCTTTCTCCGAACGATGTGAGCATTAAAGAATCAACGCGTATTCTCCGAAGCAACAGAGAAGTGAGGGTTTTTCTTCTTTCTTTTTTCCCTAGCAAAAAAAGAAACAAAAAGTGCATTTCAAATTTTCCGAGGATTTTTTTCATTTCACTGCGTTGCATGAAAACCACCGATTGCACTTTGCTAAATACTATGTTCCTGTTTCAGCCATCGCTGCCGCTAAGGCTGGGAACGCACTTCCGCAAATGCAACGATTAAATCTTGGAAAATTTAGAGGTCCTCGCGCTGGCGAGTTGGATAAGGTGCTTCAGTCGAAGAGAGATCGTTCTTCGATTGATTTATGCTTAATTATGGGGTAAAAACAACTAAAAAATAAATATTACGTCTTTAGTAAGTCACTATTTTTATTAATTTTGTAATCTTTAATTATAACAAATGAATATCTTGATAACCGGAGGAGCAGGTTTCGTTCCTAGTTCTTTAGCTGATAAATTACTTGCTCAAAACCATTCGGTTACATTGATTGACAATTTCATCACTGGCTACAAGCACAACATTCCTACTCACCAGAATTGCACCTTCATTGAAGGAAATGTGAATGATTTTGAAACAGTTGCCAAGGTTATTCGTTCAGAACAATTTGATTACATTTTTCATTATGCTGCTTTGGTTGGTGTTCAGCGTACATTGGACAATCCCATTATGGTTTTAGATGATATCAATGGTTTTCAGCATATCTTGAAATTAGCTGTTGAAACAAAAGTGAAACGGGTGTTCTATTCTTCATCATCAGAAGTTTATGGAGAACCTGTTCATTTACCACAACACGAAGAAACTACCCCTTTAAATTCTAGATTACCATATGCCATCGTAAAGAATGTTGGGGAATCGTATTTACGCAGTTACCAACAAGCTTTTGGCTTAGACTATACGATCTTCCGATTCTTTAACACCTATGGTCCAAAACAAAGTCAAGATTTTGTAATGTCTAAGTTTATCCAATTAGCTATGGAAAATAAAGATATTACCGTTTACGGCGATGGATCTCAAACACGCACCTTTTGTTACATTGATGATAATTTAGACGCTTGCATTAGTGCCATGAATTCTGAAATTGCAAAAAACGATACATTTAACATCGGAAATGATACTATTGTGACCATTTTAGAATTGGCACAAACGATCATTGAATTAACAGGTTCATCCTCTAAAATTGTTCATTTACCACCGTTGCCAGAAGGAGATATGACGCGTCGTCAGCCAGATATTACTAAAATGAAAACCTTGTTAAACCGAGAATTGACTCCTTTTAGAGAGGGAATTCAGCGTATTTTGGTTGCGAAATATGGGTTTTGAAAAAGGACTATGAGACTTTAGGACTAAATGACCAGAATGTTATTCTGTTGAAATCTAAACCCAAAACCCAACACATTTTTCACCCAAAACCTCACATTTACTGGTGATGATAAGGTTCCCCCTTCAAAATAGTCATCGCTCTATACAATTGTTCGAAGAAAATCATGCGGATCATTTGATGCGAAAAGGTCATTTTGGATAAACTAATTTTTCCATTGGCTGCAGCATAAACAGCTTCAGAAAAACCATATGCACCTCCAACAACAAATACCAAGTTTTTTCCACCTGAATTGAATTTTTGTTGAATGAATTGTGAAAAAGCGACGGATGAATATTGGTTTCCGTTTTCGTCCAATAGTATCAATTGATCTCCTTGTTGTGTTTTAGAGAGAATCTCCTTCCCTTCCAGCTCTTTGATTTGAGGAATGGTTAAATTTTTAGCGTTTTTAAGATCTGGAATTTCAATGCGTTCGATGGAGACATAATGTTTCAAGCGGTCAAGGTACTCTTTTTCTCCTGCTTCCAAAAATGCTTTGCCCGTTTTTCCGATACAAATAAATTTTACCTTCATATACTTATGACATCCATTGTTTGTACCACATTTGGAACATTAAAACGTACCACAATTTCACATCCAGTTCTTTTTTACCCTTATAAAAATCATGTTTTAAGTTGTGGATGAAATCTACGTTGAAAATCCCTTCTTCGGCGATGCGCTTAATGCTTAAATTTTCTTCCACTAATTCTTTTAAATCGCCCATTAACCAACTAGCAATTGGGATGGCAAAACCCATTTTTGGTCTATCCATCATTGCTTTTGGGATGTAATCGTGAACGATTTCTTTTAAAATGAATTTCTTTTCACCGTTATTGTATTTGAATTCATTCGGCAATTTAGCCGCCCATTCAATTACATTGTGATCTAAAAATGGCTCACGCCCTTCTAAACTTGCCGTCATTGTTGCGCGATCTACTTTCTGCAAAATATCGTCCACCAAATACGTTTGATAATCAATCGCCATCATGTAAGACAAAGGTGTGTGAAAAGGTGCCTTTAATTCTGTTGAAGTATAACTTGTAGCCAATCCATTGAACGAAGTATTTTTTAAAACCGATTTTAGTTGTTCGTCGGTGTATTGTTGACTTAAACTCAACATAATTTGTTCAGAAGATGGATTTCTTAAGATACCTTTTAACTTTTCGTAACGGTTGTGAAAATTGTATTTATGTTTTAATACCGGGATTTTATCTGAAGGAATCGCTTGCATCAATGTTGCCATTCCTTTGCGAGCAAAACCTGGTAAAGCTTGCATTTTCTTTCCGTAACGCAACAAATAATCGTAGCGATTGTAACCTGCAAACACCTCATCGCCAGCATCTGCACTCAAGGCAACAGTCACATGCTTTTTAGCCATGATACTAACCAAGGTTGTTGGAATCGCACTACTATCGCCAAAAGGTTCATCGTAGTAAAAAGGCAATTGCTCGATTAAATCAATCGCTTGTTTTTGCGAACATTCAATTTCTGTATGATCAGTTCCCAAATGCTTCGCAACGTCAGCTGCATAAGGTGCTTCATTTAATCCAATATCAGGAACTGCAATCGTAAAAGTTTTTAATTTTTCAGTTCTATTTTCTTGCAACATTGCGGTAACAGCAGCACTGTCGTAACCACCACTTAAAAACACACCAACTGGTACATCTGCGACCATTCTGTATTCACATGCTTTTTGAAGAATTGCTTTTGTTTCGTTTTTCGCTTCCGCAAATGAAAGTTCCATTTTTGGTTGGTTGTAGGCATCATAGACATTCCAATAGGGTGTTATCGTCAATTGTTTGGTTGCAACACTTACGGTCATGTGATGCCCCGGTTGTAATTTATAACAATCTTGAAAAATACAATGAGGTGTTGGAACATTTCCATATTGCATGTAAGCACCAACAGCAGCTAAATCAATTTTTTTCTGAAAGCGCGGATGTTTGTGAAACGCTTTTAATTCTGATGCAAAAAGGAACAAATCGTCTTTCCAGTAATAGAAAAATGGTTTAACTCCTGCGCGGTCTCTGGCACAGAAGAAAGCATCCGTTGTTGTATTGTAGAGCACAAATGCAAACATTCCAACAAATTTATCCAAGCAAGCACTCCCCCATTCTTGATACGCATGCAAAATCATTTCCGTATCGGAAGAACTTGAGAACACATGTCCTTTTTCAGCTAATTCAACTTTTATTTCGTTGTAATTGTATATTTCACCGTTGAAGCAAATCCACCAATCGTTGTATTGCATGGGCTGCGTTCCGTGTTCACTTAAATCAATAATTGATAACCTACGATGACCAAAACCAACTTGAAGGTTATTTTTGTTGAAGATTTTAACGCCACTTCCATCTGGACCTCTGTGAGTTAAGGTCGTGGTCATTTCATCTAATACCTCAATAGAAGATGACTTTTTGAAATCAATAAATCCAGTTATTCCGCACATAGAAACAAAGATAGTGATAAAAACTATGTTGTGTTTTAGTTCAAAACCACTAAAGCAAATTAATCATTGATTAATTGAAGTAAGGCAGATTGAACGCGTTGCAATTCTTTAATGGCTTCTCGTTGATTAAAAATTAAAAATATATATTTCCATTTGTAACCAATTCGTTTGAGGTAACGTGCAAAATTATACGCATACAAACCAGATAAAGGCAAGGAAACACAATAAATTACATCCATATAAAATGGCATGTGAAATAGTTTATCTGCTCCATAAAATAAACCACTATAAAACAACGGATAGATAATAAAACTTAGCAGCACACCAACGGCAGCATAATATTCTACAAATTTTGTCAATCTTGGAACTAAAAAATCAACCAATTTATATTGAATGAAATTATTGATAATGCCAAATACAAAAAAGGGAAAACCAACCAATAAAAAGAAAATTGACAAGGATAGTTGAATCAAATACAAACGCGATCGGAAGCGACGGTGAATGAAATCTGTATGAATGGCTAATTTTCTGGTTTGCCATTCAATAACTTGCAATAAATCTTGAATTTCATTCATCAAATAAGGTTTGAGCAATTGAATCTCTTCCAACTTGGTTTGAATTTCTTTCATTAATTTTACTTCTTCAGCAACAACTTTATCCCGTTTTCTTGCCCAAAACACTGCAAATATTTTATGCAAAAGCTCTTCTTGTGCTTTGTTCTCTGTTGAAATCAATACACGTTCTAAATGCAAGCGGAAAACTTTTGTCAATTTCTTCGCTGCCAAAGATGCGTTTTGACTGTATTCAGTTAAAAAATCAGTTGCGAAAAGTCCGTTTTCAATTGAAATCAATACAGAACTTCTAAACTTTTCCGCTTGCGAATAAAACAAACCAATTGGCACGATTTTCAACTTTAAATTTCCGTTGTTTCTTGCTTCAGCCTCTAATGCAATGCGTGCTGTTCCGGATTTCAACTCCCGTAATTTTCGTTCAGGAATACTTGTTCCTTCAGGAAATACGACCAAGGTTTTCCCTTCTTCCAGAAGCTGGTAACATGCTTCAAATGAATCTGTATTGTTAATTCCTTTGATCTTACCATCTACTTGACGGTTGATTGGAATCATGTTTAAGCTTTTTAGAATTTTTCGTTTTAAAGGCGAGTTGAAAAATGTACTCTTTGCCATGAAATAGATTGGTTTCGAACACGCATACCCAATCATCCAAGCATCCATTAATGTATTCGGATGATTGGCAATAATAATCATTGGGCCATCATGTTCTAACGCTCGAGTGTTTTTTACGGTTACTTCTTTATAGTAAATTTTTATCCCGAGTCCAACAATTAAACGCAGTATTCTGTATATCATAGAGATTTTGTAATTTTTTCGAAAGTACGAATATTCTAGAAAATGAAGGAATGAAAAGGTTGGTTTTTGTTTTTACGCAAGCGCAAAAACTTAGATAAAATAATTACTTCTTACTTTTTTAAGCAAAAAATTAAGCAACTAAACGAAGTGACCTCACAAATTCCTTAAAATATAAACACTTATTTGTAAAAAGCTTTTTCAAATTTTCCGAGGATTTTTTCATTTCACTGCGTTGCATGAAAACCACCGATTGCACTTTGCTGCATGCTTTGCCCTGATCAGCCAATGCTCACGCATGGGCTTGGGCGCAATTCCGCAAGCTCCACGGCTAAATCTTGGAAAATTTAGGGACCCCGCTCTTGCGGGTTGAATTAGGTACTTCGAACGAAGAAAGATCTTTCTCCGAGCGAAGTGCAATTTTAAGAATCAACGCGAATTTTTCGGAGCAACAGAGAAGTGAGGAATAGAAAAAAAGCTGTTGCGTTTCGTTGCGCGATTGGCGCTTGCGTCTGTAAAACGACGAAGGAAGTTTTGCACCTACGATCGTTGCAACGCAGCAATAGCGCTTTTTTCCCGAACGGCTTGTTGCTTCTTGATTTTTGTATTACTTTTTATCAAGAAAAAGTAATGAAAGAAAACGCATTTACGCAAGCATAAATATTATTAAGGTTATAATTTTTCTCTTACTTTTTTAAGCAAAAAAGTAAGCAAAAAGCTTTTTCAAATTTTTCCAAGGATTTTTTTCATTTCACTGCGTTACATGAAAAGCACCGATTGCACTTTGCTGCATGCTTTGCCCTGATCAGCCAATGCTATCGCATGGGCTTGGGCGCAATTTCGCAAGTGCAACGGCTAAATCTTGAAAAATTTAGGGGTTCCCGCTCTTGCGGGTTGGAAAAGGTACTTCAGTCGAAGAATGATCTATCTTCGTTTAAGGTTTATTAGAAAGAGTAATGAATATAAAGCGAATCACTTTTTCTTTCTTAAATTTGTAACTATGAAAGCTTCACCAATTGCTTACTTCAATTCAAACAATGGAACAGGAATGTTTGCCTATGGTGAATTTGCTTCTATTGAGCTTTCTAAAGGAATCGATCAAGTACAAGCATTCATAGATGAACACAAGGGAAACTACTTAATTGGATGTGTTTCGTATGATGTGAAAAATGAAATTTTCGACTTACAATCAATGAATAATGACGCTATTAATTTCCCGTCATTATTGTTTTGGAAGCCATTAGTAGTTTACTCTATAACAGAAAAAGGAATTCACCAAGTTCAAGGTAACCGGTCAAAAGAAGCAGAAGTAACTTTAGCTGAATTTTTGGCCAAAGAGCAAGAGAAATGTGTGCCATTAGGAAGTGTTTTTCAAGCTACAATCTCTAAAGATGAATATTTAGAAAAAATTAATAAGATTCAGGAACAAATTCAATATGGAAATTCGTATGAAGTCAATTTTTGTCAAACATTTCTTGCTGAAAATTGTGCCATTGAAGATCCCGAACAACTATACTTTAAATTAAACGCTATTACAAAAGCGCCTTTTTCAGTCTATCTTTCTTGGAATGAATTCAATGTTCTTTGCGGAAGTCCAGAACGCTACATTCAAAAAAAGGGAAATCAATTACGCTCACAACCGATTAAAGGAACTGCACCTAGACACACAAATGAGCAATTAGATAAAGAACTTATAAATACCTTGCAAACGAGTTCAAAAGAACGCGCTGAAAACACGATGATTGTGGATTTAGTGCGCAATGATTTGGCTCGTATTGCTCAAAAAGACAGTGTTGAAGTGACTGAATTTTGCGGAGTTCATTCTTTTGCAACGGTACACCAACTTATTTCAACCGTTACCTGCGAATTAAAAGAAAATACTACATTCACAGATTGTCTAAAAGCAACTTTTCCAATGGGTTCGATGACAGGTGCTCCAAAATTGCGTACGATGGAAATCATTGAAGAACTTGAAAACTTTCAACGTGGATTGTATTCAGGTAGTATTGGATACATTGCACCAAATGGTGATTTTGATTTTAATGTTGTGATTCGAAGCCTTTTATACAATCAAACGTTAAAAACAGCTTCGCTATCGGTTGGTGGCGCTATTACCATTCAATCGAATCCTGAAGAAGAATACGAAGAATGCTTGGTAAAAATTCAACGCATTATGGATGGTTTAAATGAGTAATATCAAGGCACATATTCAAGAATTCACAGCTTCTTATGATGCAGCTACAACGTATTATGTTGCTTGTAGTGGCGGTGTTGATTCAATGGTTTTACTTTCAATTTTACATCAATTAGGTAAAAAGATTCACGTTCTTCATGTCAATTATCATTTGAGAGGCGAAGCTTCCAATTTAGACCAACAAGTTATTGAAGATTTTTGCGCTAATCATGCCATTCCAATTTCAATACACTCAATTGAACTTCAAATCGAACTTGAAAATGGTGGGAACTTACAGGATATTGCCAGAAAAGTACGTTATGAATTTTTCAAGAAAAACGCAACAGAACCTAATTCTAAAATTGTATTAGCGCATCATGCAGACGATCAAATTGAAACGTTTTTATTAAACATTGCACGCAAAGCAGGTGTGATGGGATTGGCTTGTATGTTGCCTGAACACGGGACATTCATTCGGCCACTTCTCCCCTTTTCTAAACAAGAAATTCTGGAATTAGCTATAAAAGAAGGAATTGTTTGGCGTGAAGATGCATCCAATCAAAGTAATAAATACCGAAGAAATAGTATTCGCAATGTTTTTCTTCCTGAAATTGAAGCTCAACTTCCTGAATTTAGAGAAAGTTGCTTGTATTTAATAGAACAATTCCAAAAAAACCAAGTGGAAATTGAACAAAAAATAAAAAAAATCACCCATAATATCCAACAAGAAAATTTATTACTTTATTCTGATTTTGATACACTCACAGAAGTAGAGCACATTGAATTATTGCGTCAATTAGCGATTCCATTTGGCTTTTTGAAAGAATTCAAGAAATTAAGAATGGCAGAAAATGGTAAACGCTTGCAATTAAAAAAAACAAAGCAATTGGTAATTCGAACAAAAACTGGATTTAAATGGCAATTAAATGAAACAAATGACTAATTCACATCCATTTCCAGAAGCATTTAAGCAACGTGTGGAAAACGATGCGTTTCTTGGAGAACAACTGTTGACTGCATTGAATGATACAGCTCCAGTCTCCGTTCGTTTACATCCGCTAAAACAAAAAGCAGAACTTACTTTTACTGAAAAAATTGCTTGGTGTGAACATGCGTTTTATTTAAATGAACGTCCATCTTTTACATTGGATCCATTATTTCATGCAGGGTGTTATTATCCGCAAGAAGCAGGTTCGATGGTACTCGATACTGTTTTAAAACAATTGAATTTACCGAGTCAACCGAGTGTCTTAGATTTGTGCGCTGCACCAGGTGGAAAAAGCACCCTGATTGCCGCTTTTTTAAACAACAATGGATTATTGGTGAGCAATGAAGTGATTCAAGCACGTGCGCGTATTTTAACGGAAAACACCACAAAATGGGGTTACACGAATACAGTTGTCACCAATAACGACCCAAAAGATTTTGAACGGTTGAATGAATTTTTTGATGTGATTGTCGTAGACGCTCCTTGTTCTGGCGAAGGAATGTTTCGGAAAGACATAAAAGCGCGTGAAGAGTGGTCTGAAGACAATGTCCAACTGTGTTCAAGTCGACAAAAACGCATCGTGATGGATGTTTGGGACAGTTTGAAACCAGGTGGTTATTTAATTTATTCAACGTGTACCTTCAATTCAGCCGAAAATGAAGACAATGTAGCTTGGTATTTAAATGAATTACCGGCAACATATGTCCAACTTAAAATGCCTGAAGAATTAGTTTCTGGAAGAAATAACATTGGCCATTATTGCCTCCCTGGAAAAACAATTTCAGAAGGATTTTACATTGCTGTTCTTCAAAAAGAAGAAACAACACCTTTGCGCCAACGATTCACTCGAAAACCATTGTTTAAAGTCCAAAAAGATCTATTGGATGCCGAAAATTATGTGAAATTAAATGAAGCTTTGCTCTTAAATTGGAATGATAAATTATTATTAGTTCCCAATCAATTAGAAGAAAAAATGTTGCATGTACAAGCACAAATGCGCATTCAGAAAATGGGGTTAATGCTGGGTGAAATTGCCAAAAAAGGCATCATTCCAAGTGAAGAATTAGCCTTAAATCCAACGCGTTTAAACAGAACATCTACGATAGAATTAACAGAAAAAGAAGCATTGATGTATCTTCATGGTGACACATTTTCCTTGCAAGGTCCGCAAGGATTTCAAATCGTAAGTTACAAAAACGAACCATTGGGTTGGATAAAAAACATTGGAAACCGTTTCAATAATTTATTTCCAAAAGAATGGAGAATACGCATGAACATTCAATAAAATAAAAATGAAATTAGTATTTGCTACACACAATCACAATAAAGCACATGAAATACAAGCTTTATTAAATGATCAAATTGAACTTATAACCCTAGACGACATTCAATGTTTTGAAGAAATTCCTGAAACAGCAGTTACATTAGAAGGAAATGCAAAGATGAAAGCAGCTTATGTTGTTGAGCAATTTAACATGAATTGTTTTGCTGATGACACAGGTTTGGAAATTGATGCTTTGAACAATGAACCAGGTGTATATTCCGCTCGTTACGCTGGTGAAGAACGTGACCCTGAAAAAAATATGGACTTAGTTTTAGAGAAATTAGCGCATTCAACAAATCGAAAAGCACGTTTTAGAACCGTAATTAGTTTGTATTGGCAGAATGAATTCCATGAATTTGAAGGCATAGTTGAAGGCGAAATCACCACTTCAAAAAGCGGTGCAAAAGGTTTTGGATACGATCCAATTTTTAAACCAGAAAACAGCGAAAAGACATTTGCTGAAATGGATTTAATTGAAAAAAATACGATGAGTCACAGAGCTAGAGCTTTTGAAAAAATGATTGTTTTTTTAAATACGGGTGCTAAACCCTAAAAATCAACTATATAAAATTAACATATTTATCAAAAATTAACGCGCATTTTGAAGTGTAAAACTTCGATTATACGTAACTTTACAATCAATTATCAAGGTGTGTTATTCGCTATAAAATCAATACAATGAGTTTATCTAATTCAAAAATTACTTACACGCTAACTGACGAAGCGCCAGCATTAGCAACATTTTCTTTTTTACCAATTGTTCAAGCCTTTACTAAGACTTCAGGGATTTCGATCGAAACGAAAGACATTTCCCTTGCTGCAAGAATTTTGGCAGTTTTTCCTGAATATTTGAAAGAAGAACAACACGTAGAAAATGCGTTAGAAACTTTAGGAAAATTAGCGACTGCACCTGAAGCAAACATTATTAAGACTCCTAATATTTCTGCATCTATTCCACAATTAAAAGCGGCAATCAGTGAGTTACAATCTCAAGGATATAAGATTCCAAATTATCCAGATGAAGCAACTTCGGAACAAGAAAAAGAAGCGAAAGCAAAATACGATAAAATTAAAGGAAGTGCTGTAAACCCAGTTCTTCGCGAAGGAAATTCAGATCGTCGCGCGCCACTTTCTGTTAAGAATTATGCGCGTAAACATCCACATTCAATGGGAAAATGGTCGTCAGACTCAAAATCTCATGTTGCACATATGGCTGATGGTGACTTTTTTCACAATGAGAAATCAATTACGATTGAAAATGCATGTACTTACAGCATTGAATTTACTGCAAATGACGGTTCAACGAAAACATTAAAGCAAGCTGCACCTCTTTTAGCAGGTGAAATCATCGATGCTACATTTATGAGTCGCAAAAAATTGATTGCTTTTTTTGAACAACAATTGAACGATGCTAAAGAAAAAAATGTATTGTTTTCATTGCACTTGAAAGCAACGATGATGAAAGTTTCGGATCCAATTATGTTTGGGATCGCAGTAACAGTATTCTTTCGACCTGTTTTTGAAAAATTCGAGAAAGAATTAAATGAACTTGGTGTTGATGTAAGAAATGGTTTTGGTGATTTATTAGCAAAAATTGAACACTTACCTGCTGATAAAAAAGCAGCAATTGAAGCCGAAATAAAAGCATGTTTTGAAAATGGCCCTCGTGTTGCCATGGTTAATTCTGACAAAGGAATTACAAACCTACACGTACCAAGTGATGTCATTGTTGATGCTTCTATGCCAGCAATGATTCGTAACTCTGGTCAAATGTGGGATGCTGACGGGAAATCATGCGATACAAAAGCGATTTTACCTGATAGTAGTTACGCAAGTATGTACCAAGTGATGATTGACTACTGTAAAAAACATGGTGCTTTTGATCCTGTTACAATGGGAACAGTTCCAAATGTTGGATTAATGGCACAAGCTGCAGAAGAATATGGTTCACACGATAAAACATTCCAAATTTCTACAGACGGAAAAGTAAGTGTTGTTGCTAACAATGGTTCAATTTTAATCGAACAAGCCGTTGAAGCGGGTGACGTTTGGAGAATGTGTCAAGTAAAAGACGCTCCAATCCGTGACTGGGTTAAATTGGCCGTTTCACGCGCACGTTTGTCTTCAACACCTGCCATCTTTTGGTTAGATAAAAACAGAGCGCATGATGCTCAATTAATCACTAAAGTGAACGCTTACTTAAAAGATCACGACACAAGTGGATTAGAAATACAAATTCTTTCACCTGACGAAGCGATCTTAGTAACAATGAATAGAATTGTAGAAGGAAAAGATACGATCTCAGTTACAGGTAACGTTTTACGTGATTACTTAACAGATTTATTCCCAATTCTAGAAGTAGGGACAAGTGCAAAAATGTTATCCATTGTTCCATTAATGAATGGTGGTGGTTTGTTTGAAACGGGTGCAGGTGGATCTGCTCCAAAACATGTGGAACAATTTATAGAAGAAGGTCATTTACGTTGGGATTCATTGGGTGAATTCTTAGCATTGGCAGCTTCATTGGAACATTTAAGTGTAACAACAGGCAACAAAAAAGCAGCTGTTTTAGCAGAAACACTTGATGAAGCGACAGGTTTATTTTTAGACAACAATAAGTCACCAGAGCGAAATGCCGGGGAATTAGACAACAGAGGAAGTCACTTTTATCTTGCGCTTTATTGGGCACAAGCATTAGCACGTCAAACAAAAGATGCTGAATTAGCGAATGACTTTAAAACGCTTGCTACTTATTTGTCAGAGAACGAAACGACAATCATTGCTGAATTGAATGGATCACAAGGAAAAGCGCTTGATCTAGGCGGATATTACCACCCATCAATTGCAAAAATGTCCGCTGCGATGTGTCCAAGTAAAACCTTAAACGAAGCTTTAAAATTGGTTAAAGCTTAATTATACCATTAATTACAACAAAAAGACTTTATGCTTATAAAGTCTTTTTTTTATTTTTGATAAATGACAAGACTAGTTTTCTTACTAATCATAATCAGTTCGTTGATAACGTCTTGTAAAACTATACAACCTGTACAACCCAATCAATTGGTATTGAAAAAACCGCAACTTGAACAAGTTGAATCTTCAGTTACGTTACCCATTAAATTAAATCTTAAACCCTATTTTTTGCAAGTTGAAAAAAGCTTAGATCTAACATTTAAAGGTCAAGATCAACAATGCGAAGGAATAAGTTATGACTATTATTTTGAACGTTCTCCCATTGAATTTTATACTTCTAAGAATTCCTTAAATTATGAAGTCGCTGGAAAATATTCTTTAAAATTGAACTTTTGTTCAAAATGCACCGATTTATTTAGCAAAAACAAACATTGTATTACACCTAGAATATATGCTAGCTGTGGCATAAATGAACCCATGAGAAAAGTCGCTGTCGGTTATGCAACAACTTTTAAAATTTCGCCCGATTTAAAATTGGTAACTTCTACTGATTTACAAAAATTTGAAACCATTGATCCATGCGAAATTACTCTGTTTAATTATGATGCAACGAATCAAATTAAAAAAGAAGTAACAACAGTACTGAAAAAATTAGAACAAGACATTGATCAAAAGATTGGCGCAATTGATTTAAAAAAAGAAATTCAACATTCTTGGAATGCACTCAACCAGAGTTTAGTATTGAACCAATTTGGTTATTTGAATTTTCAACCAAAGACACTTTCCATCGGTGATGTTACGTTCAAAGACAACTATGCTTATTTCGATATAGGATTAACCATTCAACCAAAAATCACTTTAGTTCCTGAAAAAAATATCTTACAGCCAACTCCAATAATAAGTAAGCACCAGAAAAAAGATGGTTTTGATTTAACTGTTGACATTATTGCACAATACGATTCATTGAGTTCAATATTAACACATCAATTGAAAGGAAAAAAAATTAAGATTAAAAATAAAGTTGTCGTTTTGAATAACATTGAAATCAATAGTGCCCTAAACAATCAATTAACATTTAAAGTTGATTTTGATGGATTCAGAAAAGGAACATTGTATTTACAAGGAACCCCACTCTATGATGTAAATAAACAACATATTTCTTTTCCAGATTTAGAATTTGATCTAGCAACCAAAGACGCATTATTAAAATCCGCTAAGTGGTTATTTAATAGCAAAATAACCGATTTATTAAGAACGCAATCTAACATTGATTTGAAAAACTATTTAGTAATTGCCAAAAAGGAACTAGAAAAGCAATTAAACAATAAAATTAGTAATTACGCTCAATTAAAGGGGTCAGTAAATACAATCACTGTTGATGCCTTTTATCCTTCAGAAAAAGAATTGATTTTACGCGCAAAAACAAACGGGAAATTATCAATTGAAATCGAATAAAAAAAGCCCCAATAAATTGGAGCTTTCAATCGAATTGACAACTTAAATTGTCATAATTTCTTTTTCTTTTATGTCAAACTGATCATCCACCATTTTAATATAGCTATTCGTGATGTTTTGAATTTCAGCTTCAGCATCTTTTGTCATATCTTCTGACAAGCCATCTGCTTTCAAATCTTTGACCATATCTAATGCATCTTTACGGTTGTTTCGTACACCTACTTTTGCATTTTCAGCTTCAGATTTTGCACGTTTCACTAAATCTCTTCTGCGTTCTTCCGTTAAAGGTGGAACAGAAATAATTAATACTTCACCGTTATTTTGAGGAGCGAATCCTAAGTTCGAATTAATAATTCCTTTAGCAATTTCATTTAAAAGTGGTTTTTCCCATGGCTGTACCGTAATTGTACGCGCATCCATCGTTGAAATATTTGCTACCTGTTGAATTGGTGTTGGAGCACCGTAATAATCGACCATCACACCATTCAACATTGAAGGAGTTGCTTTACCAGCTCGAATTTTAACAAATTCATTTTCTAAGTGGCTCAATGATTTCGCATTTGAAGATTTGAAATCATCGTATATCATCTGTAAGTCTTCAATCATATTCTAAAGTTATTCAGTTTTCAATTTTGAACAATTGTTCCAACCTGTTCACCTTTCATTAATTTTTTGAAATTACCAGGTGTATCCATATCAAAAACAATAATTGGTAAATTATTCTCTTTACACAACGTAAATGCTGTCATATCCATTACATTTAATCCTTTAGCGTAAACATCGTCAAATGAAATTTGATCGTATTTAGTTGCTGTTGGATCTTTTTCAGGGTCTGCTGTATAGATTCCATCGACACGTGTACCTTTTAAAATTACTTCCGCATTGATTTCAATGGCTCTTAACGATGCAGCTGAATCAGTTGTAAAAAATGGATTACCTGTTCCAGCACCAAAAATTACAACACGTCCTTTTTCTAAGTGACGAACGGCTCTTCTACGCACATAAGGTTCAGCAATTTCTTTCATTTCAATTGCAGATTGTAAACGTGTTTTAATACCAGCAGATTCTAAAGAAGCTTGAAGTGCCATGGAATTAATCATTGTTGCTAACATCCCCATGTAATCTCCATGCGTACGATCCATTCCACCTTCTTCAGCTTGTACACCTCTAAAAATGTTTCCTCCTCCAATTACGATCGCAATTTCAACGCCTAAATCGTGCATTTCTTTAATTTGAGCAGCATATTGAGCCAAACGATTGTTATCTATTCCAAATTGTTTTTCGCCCATAAGGGACTCTCCACTAAGCTTTAAAAGAATACGTTTGTATTTCATGTGAACGTTTTTGATTTAATTGAAACATTTCTTGAACAAAGATAAAAATGTTTCTTATTCTGTGTTGTAAATTTTACTTCAAAAAAAAGGCTATCAGTAAACCGATAGCCTTAAATGTATTTTTAAATTTCTTAACTTAACGCAATACGTTTAAAGTCAGAAACTGTCAAACCTTTTTCTGTTGATTCTAAGAAAGCCTCAACTGTAAATTTGTTGTCACGGATAAACTCTTGACTTAACAATGTGTTTTCCTTAAAGAATTTAGCCAAACGACCTTGAGCAATTTTATCAGCCATGTCAGCTGGTTTACCTTCTTGGATTGCTAATTCTTTACCAACTTCAATTTCACGTTCGATTGTACGAGCATCAACACCGTCTTTGTTTAAAGCGATTGGGTTCATTGCTGCAACTTGCATTGCAACTTGTTTACCAGCGTCTTCAGCTACGTCAGTAGCGCTATTCAATCCAACTAAAGTAGCCAATTGGTTTCCTGGGTGGTTATAAGCAACAACTTTTTCAGCATTCACTACGGCATAAGAAGCTAAATCAAGTTTCTCTCCAATAACACCAATTTGCTCAGTGATTTTGTCAGCTACTGTTAATTTATCATCGTAAGCCAATGCTTTCAATTCGTCAGCTGATGCTGGCAAGTTTGATAAAGCGATGTCTAAGAAAGACTGAACCAATTTCATGTAACCATCGTTTTTAGCGACGAAGTCAGTTTCACAATTCAATGCTAAAACAACACCCGCTTTTCCGTCAGCAGTAGCTTGCGCTAAAACTAAACCTTCGCTCGCATCATTTTCACCACGTTTAGCAGCGATTTTTTGACCTTTTTTACGTAAGATATCGATTGCTGTTTCAAAATCTCCATTTGCTTCAACTAAGGCGTTTTTGCAGTCCATCATTCCTGCACCTGTTTGTTGACGTAATTTATTTACTTCTGCAGCTGTAATTGCCATAGGAATAATTTTTATAAAATTAATTAATCTTGTTTTTCTTCAGTTGCTTCAACTTGCTCTGCTGCTACTTCTTCTGTTGCAGGAGCATCTTTATCAGCTACTTTTGTGTTTTTACGGTCTTCTAAACCTTCTTTGATCGCTCCACAAATTGCATCCAAAATAATCGTGATTGATTTTGTTGCATCATCATTTGCTGGAATTGGGAAATCAACTAACTTAGGGTTAGAATTCGTATCAACCATTGCAAACGTAGGAATGTTCAAACGTTTAGCTTCATTTAAAGCGATATGCTCTTTTAAGATATCAACTAAGAAAATTGCAGCTGGTTGACGAGTCATGTCAACGATAGAACCAAAGTTTTTCTCTAATTTCTCACGTTGACGTGTTTTGAACAAACGCTCTCTTTTGTTTAATGTCTCCCAAGTACCGTCTGTTTTCATTTTGTCAATCGCTGACATTTTACGAATAGACTTACGTGTTGTTTGGAAGTTTGTTAACATACCACCTGACCATCTTTCAGTAACAAATGGCATATTGATTTCAGCAACTTTTTGAGAAACGATCTCTTTTGCTTGTTTTTTAGTAGCTACGAAAAGTACTTTTTTACCCGACTTTGCAATTTGTTTCATCGCCGCACATGCTTGGTCAAGATGTGCAATTGTCTTATTAAGGTCGATAATGTGGATACCTTTTTTCTCTTCAAAGATATACGGCGCCATTGCCGGGTTCCATTTTCTTTTTAAGTGTCCGAAGTGAACACCCGCTTCTAATAAATTTTCGAAATTTACTTTTGACATTTTAATGTGTTTTTAATTGTTTACGTTCCTTTAGTAGATCAACAAACGGAGGGTTCGCCATAAGACGAAGGGTACTCTGCAGTTTGGATACTAAACAACCGCCAAAATAATTTTTTAACGTTTTGAGAATTGGAATTTCTTACGTGCTTTCGGTTGACCTGGTTTTTTACGTTCAACCATTCTTGGATCACGCGTCATCAATCCTTCTCCTTTTAATAATGTTTTGTTTTCTTCAGCTACTACAACCAAAGCACGAGAAATCCCTAAACGGATTGCTTCTGCTTGACCATTGATACCACCACCAAAAACATTTACTTTCACGTCAAACTGACCTGAAGTACTTGTAATTGCGAACGGTTGTTCAATTTTCGCTTGAAGAACTGCAACTGGAAAAACTTCTTTGTAGTCTTTCTTATTTACAATCACTTTACCCGTACCTTTTGTAAGGTATACACGAGCAACGGATGTTTTTCTTCTTCCTAATGTGTTAATTACTTCCATGCTTTTTATTTGAATGAGTCAAGATTAAAAACTTCTGGTTTCTGTGCCTCTTGTTTGTGCTCAGGTCCTACATACACTTTTAAGTTTGTAAATAGTCGTCGACCTAGCGTGTTTTTAGGCAACATCCCTTTGACAGCTTTTTCAATTAAGCGCTCTGGATGTTTTTTCAACATTTCTTGTGCTGTTGTAATACGTTGACCTCCTGGGTATCCAGTGTAACGTACATACTCTTTGTTGACAAGTTTCGTTCCTGAGAAAGCAATTTTCTCAGCATTGATAACGATAACGTTGTCTCCACAGTCAGCGTGAGGGGTGAAATTCGTTTTGTGTTTACCACGAATGATTTTCGCCACCTTACTCGCTAAACGACCAACAGTTTGGCCTTCAGCATCCACAACAAGCCACTTTTTATTAGCGGTCTCCTTGTTGCCGGAAACGGTTCTGTAACTTAATGTATCCACAATTTTACATTTATTAAAATAAGACAATATCCCTAAATTGGGGGTGCAAAGATATGATTTCTATTTTTATTAACAAACGAATTTTAAAAAAAGAATGATAATAAATAAAGTATTTATAGTAAAAGACAAAAAAAAGGTGCTAAAATGGAATTCTAACACCTTTTAATTTTATTATTTTTTTGTTTTACTTTTGCTTAAATGCGTTGATTGCATTAACTGTAAAATCACTCAGCACTAATTTACCGCTATAACCAGCGCGTTCGATCAATAATTGATCCCAATGTTCTGTACCTTCCCAAAAAACAGCTTTCAACAATGCCATAGCTTCTGGATTAGATTGAGCTAATTTCAATGCTAATTTTTGAATTTCAGCATCCATCTCTTCAACCGTATCAAAAACATCAGTATATAAACCTTTATTTTTTGCCCATTCTGCCGTTCTCCATTCTGTTGCATTGATTGCTAATTCACTCATAGCTGACAATCCAACTTTTCGTTCAACTGCAGGCCCCACAACAAATGGACCTATTCCAACAGCCAATTCTGACAATTTAACGGCAGCATGTTTTGTAGCCAAACAATAATCAACAGCCGAGGCCATTCCAACGCCACCTCCTACAGCTTTACCTTGAACGCGACCAAGAATGAATTTAGGAGCTTTTCTACATGCATTGATTACACTAGCAAAACCTGAAAAGAAATGAAGACCAGTTTCTAAATCTTGAATTGCAATTAATTCATCAAAACTTGCACCGGCACAAAAAGCTTTATCTCCACTAGATTGCAAGACAATAACTTTAACTGTAGCATCTTTTCCTAAGGCTTCAATGGTATCAGCTAATTTTCTCAAGATTTGCCCTGGCAACGAATTGCTCATTGGGTGAAAAAAAGTTATTGTACCTATTCCATTTGAATCAATTGAAACATCAACTGATCCTTGATTGATTACATCAGACATATTAAATGCGTTTACGTGGACGTTTTCCAGGAGTTGAAGAAGCAATTGGTTTAGCAAACTCAGAAGGAGCTGCTAAATTTCGTGTTTGTTTGAACGCAGGTTTACCAATTTCTTTTTTCTCTTCTTCTTTTTTGACTGGACGATTTCCTTTAGGAGAAGCGATTTTAACATCTAACTTTCTACCATTAACTTCCATCCCATTCAATGCCTGAATCGCACTAATTGCATGGTCTGTTTCTTCCATTTCTACATACCCAAAACCGCGAGAACGTTTTGTATCTTTTTCATAAACAACGTGCGCATATGTTACAGGTCCAAATGCAGAGAAAGTGGCTTTTAAATCTTCTGAAGTAATTTCCCAGTCAAGATTTGCTATAAAAATATTTACCATTTAAATGAGTGGCTTTTTGCCGATTTGATTATATTATTTTAATGTAAAACTATCTGTTCCAATTAAATTTCCTTCACAGAATATTTTCACTTTGTAATTCCCTTTGACAGCATCTTCTCCTTTTAAATCATAAAAGATAGACATATCAATTTGTTGGTTGTTGTAATCAATTTCTTTTTTGTCAGAGTAAGCCATGTTACCTAATTCTGTTTGAACTGTATTACTAGATCTTGTTTGTAAAACTCGACCATCTGGAGATGTGATTTGAAGATAAACAGTTTTTCTTCCAGCATCTGTCAATGAATTTTCAGACAAAGTGAAACTTGCTTTAATTTGAACTGTATTTCTAGCTTTTGTTGTTTCTTCCGTTGTATTATTCAGCTTCATTCTTAAGCCTGTTGATTGAATTCCATAAGCTTGTAAACGAGCTCCTTTTTTAACCTTCTCCCCTTTTTCCTCAGCTTCTTGTTTAAATTGGTCTCTTTCAGTTTTAGTAGCAGTCAATTGAGTTGTTGTTTGATCCAAATCTGAAGTTAATTTGATGTTCATGGTATTCAATGAATCAATTTGCTTAACGTAACTTTTCATGATTCCACGCAGCGTCTCATTTTCTTTACGCATTCTGAACAATTGACTAGCTGTAATGCGTTTATTGTTATTTAATTGCGTGATTAACCCTTGGATTTTTGCTTTTTGCATGTTCAAAGAATCAGCTTTAGAAGCATCTTTCGCGATTAATGCATCGTAGGTCTTCAACATGTTTTTGAAATCTTTTTTCAAATCGTTTGACATGTTTCCAACATAACCAGACATCATGTCATTCATGCCATTCATATCTGAAATTAACAATGCGTTTTGATTGGTACAATCATTTAATTCAGCATTCTTTCTTGACCATAAAAAAGCCATAGCTCCTAATGCGATCAATAATACTAAAATGATTAAAAGAAAAACCCCATTTCCTTTTTTCTCTGTTGTATCTAAGTCGGTCATAACATGAATGGTAAATAATTTGAGCAAATGTAAATATATTTTCGCAAATGTTGAATAACAAAAAGAATAAATTTTGTTAACGGGTAAAAAGCTTATTAATACTTGTTTTGATAGACAATTGGACGAGAAAATCGATCTATAGAATCTGTTCCAACAGCCGTAAAACGAATGTCTGAAGAGGCTGGAAATTTACCACTATGATGCATTGCTCTTCTTGTTTCTACTCCTGTTGGAACCTCATCAAATATAATTCTTCCTGCTTTTTGCATTGCTAAAAACAGTAACTTATCTTGTATTACTTCATCTTCATAACTCCCGAAAAAACTTGTGGTTAGCTGTCCTTCTAGTAATGAATAAGCGTTTATTAATGTAGTAATTGTATCAAAAAAAACAACCAGCGAAAAAGGACCAAAAACCTCTTGTTGAAGAGATGGATGTTTCACAAAGTCATCTCCGTCTATTCTTGCTAAAACAGGCTTTCCAGTGTTGGGAATTGCATGACTTAATCCTTCGTGAAATTGAATTTCTTTGTGCTTTTTCAAATCTTCAATACGCAGGTTGTAATTTGAACAGATAATTGGACTCACCATAAAATCTGCATTTACAGCCCTAAATTGTTCTTTTAAAGTAGAAAAAAAAGTTTCACTCTCAGGCGATTTTAAACAAAAAATCAAGCCTGGTTTTGTACAAAACTGCCCTGAATTATTGGTAATTGAAACTGTCATTTTTGTTGCCCACAAACTTAAGTCCGTATCTTTTTTAGGGAAAATAAGCAAGGGATTTACGCTTCCCATCTCTGCAAAAACAGGGATAGGATTTTTTCTAGCCGCTGCCAACTTTAATAAGGCCTTCCCTCCATTGATACTGCCTGTAAAACCAACCGCTGCAACTCCTTCATGTAGCACCAATTGTTCTCCAACATGAAAATCAATGGCATTTAAATTAGAAAAAACTCCTTCTGGCATTGCTGATGTTTTCGCTGCTTCAACAACCGCTTTTGCAACTAATTCTCCTGTACCAGCATGCATTGGGTGGCTTTTAACAATAACTGGGCAACCAGCAGCCAAAGCAGCAACACTATCGCCACCAATGGTAGAATATGCTAATGGAAAATTGCTCGCTCCAAAAACAACAACTGGCCCAATGCCAATTTGTGTTTTTAACAAACTTTGTTTCGTTGGAATTCGATTTGCATCAGCTTGTTCGTGGATTACTGTTGGCCATTTTCCCTCGATTAGAATTTCTGAAAAATTTGAAAGTTGCTGAATTGTTCGTTGATATTCTGCTAGAGCACGATTCAAAGGTAATCCAGACTCAGCTTGATAAACTTTTAGTATAGAAGTTTTTGTACGTTCAAGTTGTTGAATGATTTCATTTAAAAAAACGGCTCTTTCTTTTGGAGTGGTTTTACTAAAATCAAAAAAAGCAGTCTGCGCTTTGCATACTGCTTCATCAACTTCTTCTGGCGTAGCTTGAAAAAAATCCCATTCATTTTCCTGGTTCAAAACCGGGTTGAAAGTTTTGAATGCGATGGATCCTTTTATTGAAACTGAAGATCCAATAAAATTAGCGCCTGAAATTTTCAAATGACTTAAGCTGGAGTAACTGAAAAAGAATAACTTTCCATAATTTGATTAGAAAGTAATTTTTTACACGCTTCTTCTACTTTTTGTTCTGCAATTTCTTGAGAATTAGCTTCAACAAATAGGCGAACGTGACGACCAATTCTAACGCCATCAATTTCTGGTAAACCAATTGTTTTCATACTGTTCGATACAGCTTTTCCTTGTGGGTCTAATAATGCGTCCAATGGCATCACATCTATTTCAGCTTTGAATTTCATATGTTTTATTTTTTGTTACTTGTGTATTGATAACGGATAAAATGATTTGCAAAAATACAATTAAAGGAATAGACCAAACAAGTAGAAAAGGAATTAATAATCCACAAGTTATTAAGAAAATATATCTGATTTCATTGCCTTTCCATTTAAAGTGCTTGAATTTTAATGAAAAAAGAGGTAATTCTACAATCAATAAAATACTCATTAACAAAGAAATAGCTACTAAAAAATAAGAATTAAAAAGAATGCCATAAATACCAGGATTAAATTTCCATGTATTATAATTAGCAGCTAATACCAATGGGAAAAAAGTTATAAATACAGTATTTAATGGTGTTGGCACACCAATAAACGAATCTGATTGACGTGTGTCAAGATTGAATTTCGCCAAACGAAACAAGGACATGAATGGAATAATTAATGCTGTAAAAGGTAAATATTTGATTGAAGCATCCATGCGATTGGGAACATTATTAAACACAGCATTCATCCAATTTAACAATTGAGCATGAACATGCGATGAGAAATTTGTCGTGTAAAAAGGCCCTTCCAGATAAATTGTTGCAATCATAACAACCATCATCAAAACCCCTGGCGCTACTCCAAAAGTAACCATGTCAGCAAGAGAATCTAACTGTTTACCGAGTTCGCTATGTGCATTTAGTTTTCTTGCTAAAAAGCCATCTAAAAAATCAAAAATCGCACCCAAATATATGGCAAACGGCGCGATATCAATTCGCCCTGCTAATGCTAAAAGAATGGCAATTATTCCACACAACAAATTCAATGCTGTTGTGATATTGGGTATTGAAAATAGCTTCATAAAAATATATTCGTTAAGTTTTGGTAAACTTCTCAATTAAAAGTAGATTTACACTTTAAACGTTAAAAATCTTACAAATAACACAATTTTTTAGTGAATATGCTGTTATCTAAGCTAAATTTCTTCAAATTAATGTACGTGAAAAGTATCTTTTTTATCCTAATAAGCTTGTTTTTAGCCAAATCATTCGTTTTTAGTCAAACAGCACCAAAATACTCCAATGAGTTTTTAGCCATTGGAATTGGAGCAGATGCGCTCGGACTTGGTGGCTCTGTAGTAGCGCAAACCGATAATGTCAATTCAGGTTATTGGAATCCTGCAGGATTAACGAAAGTAGATAAATGGTTAGAAATAGGATTGATGCATTCTGAGTATTTTGCTGGCATCGCCAAATATGATTATTTAGGATTGGCTCACAAACTAAATGATAAAAGTTCAATTGGTTTTTCGTTTGTTCGTTTTGCCGTTGATGATATTCCAAACACGACGCAATTAATCGATAACAATGGTCGAATAAATTATGATAAAATATCAAGTTTTACGGCTGCGGATTATGCATACATTCTCTCTTATGCTCGGAAAATGAAATTAAAAGGATTGAGTTTTGGAGCAAACTTCAAAGTAATTAACCGACAAGTTGGAGATTTTGCTAAGTCATGGGGCTTTGGGTTAGATGCAGGGCTACAGTACCATTCACCTAAAAACTGGAAATTTGGATTAATGGCGCGTGACATTACTTCTACGTTTAATGCTTGGGTATTTAATTTAGATGATCAAACAAAAGAAGTTTTTGCTGCAACAGGAAATGAAATTCCAAGTAATGGCTTGGAAATCACACTTCCTAAATTAATTTTAGCCACTTATAAGAAAGTTGAAATTGGTAAAAAAGGAATTTATACTGCAGCTGAATTAGATGTTGATTTCACAACAGATGGTCGAAGAAATACTTTAATACAAACAAATGCCATTTCTATAGATCCTCATTTGGGGATTGAAGTGGGTTACAAATCTTTTTTAGCTGTTCGAGGTGGCTTGTCAAATCTACAATATGTCAAGGATTTTGACGATACAAAAACCTTGAATTTACAACCAAACATAGGTTTAGGAATCACGATCAAGAATTTTAAAATTGATTATGCTTTCACAGATATTGGAGATGCTTCAGTTGCATTGTATTCTCATGTTATTTCAATAAAATTAAAATTAGATCGACCTTCAAACATGCACTAATATGAAACCGACGAATCTGCTATTTTATCTTATCATATTTTTCTCAAATGCTTTATCAGCTCAGAGTTATGGAAATGAATGGATACAATACAATCAAAAATATTACTCATTTAAAATTGTTACTACTGGAATTCATAAACTAGATTATGCAACACTTTCAAATGCTGGTGTACCATTAACGTCTTTTTCTTCATCCAATATTCAGTTATTTGGTCGTGAAAAAGAAATTCCTTTGTATATTGAAGATGGTGGCGACCAAAGTTTAGATTCAGGAGACTATATTTTATTTTATGCTGAGCGAAATGACGCCTGGTTAGATGCAACTTTGTATGAAAGTACAGATGCTATTGGAAACCCCAAATACAGTTTGTACAACGATACGATTCAGTATTTTTTTACATGGAATTCTAGTTCCTCAAATTTACGATTTTCAGAAGAAACTTCATCAAATTACAGCAATTTTTCACCAAGTGATTACATTCTTTTTGAAAAGTCCCAATTTTTTTCTAACTATTACAATGAAGGAGAAAAATCTTCAGATGCATCAAGCTCTTTTTTTACTTCAGGTGAAGGATGGGGATTAACTCCTGTAAATGGTGCAAGTGGTTATACATGGAACTTTAACAATGTTTTTTTAGACAACATTTATCAAGGGAATGGTAGTCCTAACATACGTTACAATGCAGTTGTTGTTGGAGCCTCTAACGCAGCTGCAAACGGAACGATGAATCACCATTCAAGGCACACAATTGGGAATTCTAATTTCATCATTGCTGATTCTGTTTTCAATGGATATAAGGCGATTGTAGTAAAAAAATCGTTTCCAAGTTTGACATTACCAAGCAATGGACTCACGAACTTAAAAGTTTCAATAGTAAATGATTTAGGCGCTGTGACGGATTATCAATCCATTAATTATTGGTCACTAACCTACCCACGAACTCCTAATTTAGGCGCATTAACTTCAGGATCTTTCAATGTATCCAATGGTGTAAATCAATCAAAATCAAGAATAGATTTAAGTAATACAGCTTTCAACAATCCCTACTTCTTTGTTTTAGGACCTTCACCAAAAAGAATTATACCTTCACAAAATGGAACACAGAAAATTCTTTTAATCCCTAATTCCATTACTGACACCATACAGCAAGTAGTATTTCAAGAGCAAAATACATTTACCTCAGTTTCTCAAATTAAACCTGTTAATACAAGTGGTTTTTTTACAAATTATGCAAATTTATCCCTAGAAAATGCGGTATTGATGATTTATCACCCACAATTAAAAGCAGCTTCTGAAGCGTATGCATTATATAGAACTTCAAATGCTGGTGGAAATCACACTGTAATTCTAGCTAATGTAAATGAATTGTATTTACAATATGGAGGTGGAATTGATAAACACATTAACGGAATTAGACGTTTTGCGCATCACATATTTTCCATCACTACCCAAAAACCAAAAGCTCTTTTTTTAATGGGAAAGGGAATTCGTGAGGCTAGTATTGCCGGAATTACAGTTTCAGGACCAGGAACACGAACAACACCAGGTGTTTACAACATGTCGTTGATTCCTTCTTTTGGTCAACCATCGAGTGATAACTGCATTACTTCTAATTTGCCTGGAACTAGTAAATGGACACCTTTAATTCCAACAGGTCGAATTTCAGTGAGCACTAACCAAGAATTGGAAAGTTATTTAGAGAAAATAAAGCAACACGACTTAAACCAAGATCAGACGAGTGTTTATAATTCTTCATCAAAAGATTGGCAAAAACAAATTTTGCATTTTGTTGGGGGTTCAAATGCTGGTCAGCAACAAACCTTTCAAGGTTATATGAATGGTTTAAAAAACACAATTTCATCAGCAGATTTTGGTGGAAATGTAACAACTTCAGCCAAAACAAATGATGATCCATTAAGTCCTGCAGAATTGACTAAAATAACGAATCGCATTCAAGACGGTGTTTCATTGATTACTTTTTTTGGACACGCAGCACCAACAACATCTGGATTTGAAATTAACATTGATGAACCTGCCAACTGGAATAATTCTACGAAATATCCAATTGTAATTACGAATTCTTGTTACAATGGAAACATATTTCAAAATAGCATTTCTAAATCTGAACAATTTGTTTCTGCTGAAAATGCTGGAGCTATTGCCTATTTAGGAACAGTTAGTTTAGGCATATCTTCTACATTGTATCAATTTTCAAATGAATTGTATAAGCAATTTAGCACAGTGAATTATGGTGGATCTTTGGCATCACAAATAAGAAATGTGATACAAAACATTGAGACTCCAGTTCCTAACTTACTTGCAGAATCGACTTGTACACAAATGACATTGAACGGAGATCCATTGTTGAAGTTAAATTGGCATACGAAACCTGAAATAGAAATTACCCAAGAAAGTGTTTCTTTCTCACCTTCTCAACTTGACTTAACAGTAGATAGTATTACCATTAATTTAGAATTAAAAAATTTAGGGAAATCAATAACTGATACGTTTCAAATTGAAGTATCAAGAAACTTCCCTTCGTCATCAATAGATTCTATTTATTCGTTTTTCGTTCCTTCCTTGCATTACAAACATATCCTATCTTTCAAAGTTCCATTAGAGGCTAATATTGGGGTAGGAATCAATGATTTCACGATTAAAGTTGATCTACCTTCTTTTATTTCAGAACAATACGATGAAATCGGCAACAATCAATTGACAAAAACATTATTTATTGACATAAGTGGAATTGAACCAGTTTTACCGTATGAGTTTGCTGTAGTACCAGATGCAGCGATTACTTTAAAAGCGTCAACAATCAACCCTATCGCTGATTTTAATACGTATCGTTTTGAAATCGACACCATCGACTTTGTAGGTTTGCCAAGCCCTTTCCATCGATATGCAACAGTTTCTGGATTAGGAGGCGTAAAAGAAGTGTTACCTTCAGAATGGAAATTAAGTTCAAGTGGAAACAATGCACCGTTTATAGCTGAAGATAGTGTTGTATACTTTTGGCGAGTCGCGGTAGATGTCCCTACTAAATTATGGAAAGAAAGCTCATTTCAATACATTCCTTCAAAAACAGGTTGGGGACAAGATCATTTTTATCAATTTAAAAACAATGGATTTTCTGGCATTCAATATGATCGAACAGATCGTAAAAAATACTTTGATCCTTTGACAAAAACACTTACCTGTGATGTGAAATATTCTGGAGGTGTTCCTGCTATTTATTACAATGAGTTTTCCATAGATGGTAACCAACAAGAATACGGAATTTGCCAATATACACCTTCATTTTACGTTGCTGTAATTGACCCGTTCACCTTAAAATCATGGGGAACACGTTGGACAAATAATGCTACGAATCCTCCAACAGTATTTAATCCAAATCACTATTTTGGAAATGCAAATGACAATTCGAGTTGTAGAAATCGTGTAGAAAAGTATTTCATTTTCAGACAAAATAGCGCCACTCAATTAGCAGCTTTTGAAGCAATGATGGATACTATTCCAACTGATTATTACATACTAGTTTATTCACCGATGACTACCTTGTATGATCAAATTAATACCCTTGCGCCATCTGTCTTTTCTACGTTTCAAAATTTAGGATCAGATAGTATTGTTGCTGGACGACCGAACATGCCTATGGCCTTCTTTTGTAAAAAAGGAGACACATCTACTGTGATTGAGCTTTTTTCTCAAACAGTAGGTGAAGACATTCACTTGGAAGCTGATTTAACAGGCTATTCAAATATTGGTCAAGAAGATGCACCTTTAATTGGGCCAGCATCAAGTTGGAATTCAATCTATTGGAAGCAAGATCCATTTGGTTCGGTGAATGCAGACACGACAAATCTTAGCATTCGAATGTATGATGCAAATGGAGTGTATCAAACAAAAATCGATACACTTTTTACACCAAATGACTCCATTGTTACCTTATCTAATCTAATCGATGCAAATCAATATCCATTTATCCAATTGAATGCTTTTTACAAAGATCCAGTTGGATTTACACCTGCACAAATTGATCGTTGGCACGTATTGTATACGCCATTGCCTGAAGCAGCAATTGATGGAACAACTGCTTTTACATGGATTCCAAATAAAGACTCATTAGCAGAAGGAGAAGAAGTTAAATTTGCTGTTGACATTAAAAATATTTATTCCGTTCCAATGGATTCTTTGTTAGTCAATTATTGGGTAAAAGACAATCAACAACAGATTCATACTATTGCATATAGTCGCCAAGATTCATTATTAGTAGGAGAAACATTGCGTGATACTATTACATTTTCTACAACTGGTTTACAAGGCAACAATGTGCTTTGGGTAGAGGTTAATCCATATATCAATGGTAGTTTAATTGAAACAGATCAACCAGAACAAAAGCATTTCAACAATTTGATGCAACTTCCTTTTTACGTTAATGGAGATGATCAAAACCCGATTTTGGATGTCACATTTGATGGGAAACACCTATTAAATAATGATATCGTTTCACCTTCTTCTGAAATATTGATTACTTTAAAAGACGACAATCCGTATTTAATTATGAATGACATTTCTGACACCACACGTTTTGGAATCTATTTAACATCACCTTCTGGTGTTCAAAAAAGGATTCCTTTTATGGATGGAAATGGAACAACGATTATGCAATGGATTCCAGCTGATGGTCAAACAAAACGCTTTAAAATCATCTATACTGGTAATTTTTTAGTAGATGGTAAATATACCTTATTTGTTCAAGGCTCTGATCGTTCTGGAAATTTATCGGGTGATTTAGAATACAAAATTTCATTTGAAGTTATTCGCGAATCAGCGATTACGTATATGATGAATTACCCCAATCCTTTTAGCACAAGTACTCGTTTTGTTTTCACTTTGACAGGTGACGAAGTTCCGGATGAAGTTAAAATTCAAATAATGACAGTAACTGGAAAAGTTATTCGAGAAATTACGGAGGATGAATTAGGTCCTATTTCAATAGGAAGAAATATTACGAGTTATGCTTGGGATGGAAAAGATGAATTTGGCGATCAATTAGCCAATGGTGTGTATTTATATACTGTAAAAGCACAAATAAATGGCGAAGAAATCAAACACCGTGCAAGTGGTGGTGATGGCTATTTCAAAAAAGAATTTGGTAAAATGTACTTGTTGCGTTAGAAAAAACGGCAACTAAAAATAGCGGTGTCATCTACAAAAGAATTTGTTCCGCGCCATTCATCTAACTTAGAAAAGATCAAATTCGTCAAATCTTCCATTTTTAATGGGTAAAAAGCATTAACTGTTGATGCTAAACGTTCTACTGAAAATTGTTCGTTTGAATCGTTTTCTAATTCAACAACTCCATCGGTAAATAAAACTAAGGTTGTATTTGGTTGTAATATTTTTTTACCAACATCTATAAATGGTAATTCATCTAACATTCCCAATCCTATACAACCTTCACTTAAGTATTCAACTTTCTTACCTGTAGTAATAAAGGGATGGTTATGACCTGCATTTACATAAGTTAATTCCCTTGAAGTGGCGTTGTAATGTGCGATAAAGAAGGTGATGAATTTTTCGCCTTTGGCATTGCGCATGACTTTTTTGTTCAATTCTTCCATCAAAAACTCCATGTCGAAACGCTGGTAATTAAACAAAGTTCTAATTGTTGCTTGAAAGTTTGCCATCAACATCGCTGCTCCAATTCCTTTTCCAGAGACATCGCCAATACAAATCGTGTACTCATCATCTCCTAAAGGAATAAAATCATAATAATCACCACCTACTTCGTGACGTGGCTTGTATTTTGCAGAGATGTCCATTCTTCGATTCGAAGGTAAATCTGAAGGGAATAGTAATTTTTGCATTTCAGAAGCCACTTCCAATTCCTTTTTAATACGTTCTTGAATAATACTCAAACGCGTCATTCGTTGATTTTCAATCGCTACAACAATGATATTGGTAAGTATCTGAATAAAATTAGTATTAGAATGCTCATCAATTAAATTGAATTGAGACTTAGGATTGGTAGTAAACAATAAAAATGCTAATGGCGTTCCTTTATGATAAACGGGAACAATCGTTTCAAATTCTTGCAATAATGAAGAATGGGATGAAGCAATTTCAGTAGATTCCTTGAATCGAATTAAATCGCGTTCAACATCAATTTCTTTGACTTTCCCTTTGATTCCACTTTTGCAAAAGATTTCCCAATCTTTTTGTTTTAAAAACAAGACAAAGCGTGGAAAGCCTAATTGCTCTTTCAATACATACATGTAAATTTTAATCAATTGATCAACCGGCAAATTATTGTTAATCGCCTTTGTGATTTCTAACAAAGAATTTAGTTTGAAATCCTTCTCAGCTAATTGATGTTCTAAATACTTTTGTTGCGTAGCAATCATTTCAATTTTTCCAATAATTTAGGCAATTGACGTAATGCAGCCATTTCTCTGAATTTTTCTTTTACCTCAGAACAAGGACTGCCAAAATAAGTTTTTCCACCTTCTAAACTCTTAGCAATGCCTGATTGCGCCAAAACTGTAGCACCTTCTCCAATTGTAATATCACTTGCACATCCAACTTGACCCCATAAGGTTACATTGTTTTCAACGCGTACACATCCTGCTAAACCAACATTTGCAGCCAATAAACAATTTTCTCCCAAAACAGTGTCGTGACCGATGTGAACTTGGTTGTCTAATTTAGAACCAATTCCAATTGTAGTCATTCCAGTTACACCAGCATCAATGGTACAAGACGCGCCGATTTCAACATTTTTCTTTAGTAAAACTCCCCCGCATGTATGCATTCGATCATAACCAGTAGGTTTTTTCTTGTAATAAAATGCAGCATGACCAATAACAGAATTAGGACCAATAATTACATTGTCTTCAATGATTGTTCCGTTCATAATAGATGCTCCTGGATAGATAATTACGTTTTTACCAATCTTAACTTGATTTCCGATAAATACATTTGGATAAATTATGGCACTTTCTTCAATTTCACTGTCAATTCCAATTGGTTCTTTTTGAGGAACAAAAGGTGAGAAATGGCGCGTCAACCGATTGAAATCATCAAAAGGTGTGGCTGAAATAATTAGCGCTTTCCCTTCTGGGCATTCCACTTCTTGATCTATTAAGATGGTTGTTGCGGCACTTTTCAATGCTTTTTCATAATATTTCGGATGATCGACAAAAACTAAATCACCTGAAACTACCATGTGAATTTCATTGATACCTGTAACAATATGTGCAGGATCTCCTACAGTTTTACCATTAATGATTGTTGCAATTTCTTCAAGTGTATAGGGCTTCTGTAATTTCATCGTTCATATTTTCTATAAAATTACATTAGATCTTTTCTGTAAAAACACATTATCCACATAATTTTCATCGGTAAAATGTTAATAGTAACTAAAAATGAACGTTTCTATCACTTAGCTGTATTAAGAAAGAAAATTATATTATTATGAAAAATAAAATTCTAATAGCCCTAACTTGCATTGGGATCAGCAGTCTTGCAATGAGTCAAACAAAACGCATTGCTTTCAAAAGCCACAGTGGAAATTCAGAACACTTTAAACAAGCTTTATCAGCTGCACTTTTTGAAAATGAAGGTTCAAATTTTGGAATTGCACCGCAACGCTATGTCACAGAAGCACATTTAGATACCGTTATCTTCATCAACGACACGACAGTTGAATTGGTAACGAGTCATCATTCACATTTTGAAGATGATTTTAGAAATACTTCTCATCCAAACCTATGGAAACCTGGGCATGAAACCGTTGTAAACCATCCTGTATTTAATTCCGACAAAACAATTGAGGAAATGAAGGAAATTGTACAAAAAACCTATCATTTTAAAAATGACATTTCAAAAGTTGTATTTATTGGAGAGCCGAAAGCTTTGAGAAAAAATATAAAAAGAAAACCAAAAAATACATTGAAAAATGGATTTATAAATAGCGGAAACCCTTTTTTCTTATTTCTTTTTGGCGCTGGAATGATCAGTATTATTTCTTTCGTTTTCAAACCATTTGCGATTAAAAAATGAACCCTCTAAAGAAAATTACTAAATATTTTCTTGCACTATTTATACTGAATGGAATACTTTTTATTCCATTCAGTTTTTCATTTAGTGCTTTTCAATTAAAGATTTGTCAATTCATTTTTTTACCCATTACAGAAAAGATAACCCACTACTTTACGAATAATTTTCTATTGACCGATTTTTCATCTGATTCGTTAGCCATGTATCTACTCATTTTGATTTTGGTTATCGTTAGTTTGTTGTTTTCTCTTTTTCTTTATTACATTGAAAAAAGGAAAGGTTATAATTTAAACTTAGAAAACAAAATTCGCCCAATTATTCGCTATTACTTAGCATTAATACTATTGATTTATGGTTTTAGTAAAGTATTTAAAGCACAATTTTATTTACCTGAACCCAATTTATTATTCACCCCTCTAGGAAATTTAGATAAAGACATTTTATTTTGGTCAACCATTGGAAGTTCTCGCTCCTACTCTATTTTTTTAGGGATTATCGAAATTATTCCAGCACTATTGTTACTTTTTAGAAAAACCTCTTTTATCGGGAGTTTAATGGCTACTGGTGTTCTTTTACATGTTGTTGCAATCAATTTCTCTTATTCTATTTCTGTGAAAATCTTCTCACTTTTCTTATTGTTTATAGCGGTTTTTCTAGTCGCTCGTACGATAAAAAACACTTGGAAAGTATTTCAAACTGGTGATTTTTCAACTTCGCTTTTCTATGAGCCAGCTTTTTCGTTTAAAATTCCTTTTTATCCGTTGGTGAAAACGTTACTCATTTTAATGATTTTTAGTGAAGCGCTTGCGCCTGCTTTTAAAACAGGGAACTTTAATGATGATTTGCAGGCTAGACCAATTTATCATGGCGCATATGCTGTTCAAGATAATCTATTGAAAATAAAACGATTTTTTATTCACCGAGATGGTTACCTCATCTTTCAGAATGAGGATGATACATTTACAGATTATAAATTTCACTTATTGGAAAACGGAGTGTTTTTATTGAAGGATTACCAGCATCGGCAACAAGAAGGAAGATTGAAATGGAATCCAGAATCACGGAGATTGGAATTGAGTCTAAATTCAATTAAAATTATTGGTAAACAGATTGAATTAGATCATATGCCGTTATTGAAATCACAGTTTTCGTGGACAGTAGATCAATGAATTTAAGCTTTAGGAATGTAAATTTACAACATTGCAATATTGTAAAGAACACAGTCTCTACTTGAGATTCAGAATGCTTTTAAAATAAATAGTTGAATAAAACTCTTTACAACATTACAATATTGTAAAGAAATAACACAATAATAAAATCAGAAATTCAAACAAACTTCAATTGCTTTTCTCGTTTTTTCCGCATTAGTCAACAATGCTGCTTCCAAAGTTGAATTCAAAGGAATAGCAGGCGTGTCAACTGAACCAACAATCGATATTGGTGCGTCTAATGCTTTAAAATTATCGCGTTGTAAGCGTCCCGCTAAACCTAATGTAAAGTTTGATTCTGTCGATTCTTCTGTTACTAAAACCACTTTTCCATGTCGTTGAACTGCTGCATTCATTGCGTCATGATCCAACGGATTCAACGTTCTTAAATCAATGATTTCAACTTTTCCCTCGAATGATTTTGCTGCTTCTAAAGCCCAATAAACTCCACGTCCGTATGTGATGACAACACATGAAGTTCCTTTTTCAATTGCTTCCGCTGCTGCATCTTGAACGATTCTCGCTTTACCAAAAGGAATGCAATATTCTTCATCTGGCTCTATTGACATTGCTCCTTCTGTTCCTGGTATTTTTGACCAATACAAGCCTTTATGCTCCAACATAACAACTGGATTCGGATCATAAAAAGCAGCTTTCATCAATCCTTTCAAATCTGCTCCATTGGAAGGGTAAGCCACTTTAATTCCTCTAATATTCGTCAAAACAGATTCCACACTTGAAGAATGGTAAGGGCCACCAGAACCATATGCACCAATTGGCACACGAATGATACAACTAACAGGCCATTTACCATTTGAAAGGTAATTTGAACGCGATACTTCCGTAAATAATTGATTCAGTCCTGGCCAAATATAATCTGCAAATTGAACCTCAACAATTGGTTTTAAACCAACTGCTGACATTCCAACAGTTGAACCTATAATGAATGCTTCTTGAATAGGCGTATTAAAAACACGGTTATCTCCAAAAGTTTGTGCTAAGGTCGCTGCTTCTCTAAACACACCACCTAAGCGCCCTCCAACATCTTGTCCATACAACAATGCTTCTGGATGTTGTTCCATGATTTCACGCACAGCAAACAAGGCGGAGTCAACCATCACCGTTTTTTTCTTGCCAGCAGGCTCGCGAATTCCTTTTTCTTCTGTAATTGGAGTTGGTGCAAAGATATGATCTGTAACAGAAGCTGGATCAGGATCTTCAGCATTTAATGCTTTATCATAATCACTGTCTACTAATTTTGTAGCAGTAGCGATTGCGTTAATGATATCTGATTCATCTAATCCGTTTTCACGCAACGTGTTTTTAAATTTTGGAAAAGGATCGTTCAATGCGGCCTCTTCTAAATCATCTCGGTACCATTCTTTACGAACGCCTGATGTATGGTGTCCAAGCAAAGGAACTTTCGCATGAATAATGAAAGGTCTACGTTCGCTTCGAACAGTTGCAAATACTTCTTGTACCGTTTCGTAGGATGTGACAAAATCAGAACCATCAATCGTTCTTACTTCAATTCCATTAAACCCTTGTGCATAATAACTCATGTCTTGAGCGCGAGTTTCTGCTGCATTTGCAGAAATATCCCAGCCATTATCTTGTACTAAAAAAACAATTGGAAACTGTTTCAACGCAGCCATTTGCAAGGCTTCAGAAACTTCCCCTTCCGTACAAGAAGCATCGCCTAAGGAACAAACTACAACTGGATTCTCTCCCTTATAATCGATTGCTAATCCTTGTTTTTCTTTGTATTGAATTCCCATTGCAATTCCAGTCGTAGGAATCGCTTGCATACCCGTTGCAGAAGATTGATGTGGAATTTTTGGCATGTCTTCTCGATTCAAAGATGGATGACAATAATACGTTCTACCACCGGAAAAAGGATCTTCTTTTTTAGCAAAAACTTGCAACATCAATTCATAAGGTTGCATTCCAATACCTAACAAAATACTATCATCACGGTAATACGGCGAAACCCAATCTTGAGGTTTTAGTTGCATTCCAACAGCCAATTGAATAGCTTCATGACCACGGGAAGTTGCATGCACGTATTTTGCAGTTACTTCTTTATTTGCTTCGTATTTTTCTGATAATGCTTTTGCCGTAGCCATTTTTTCAAAGGCTATTAAAAGTATGTCTTTTGATATGCGGGTATTCCCTTTTGCAGCGGAGTCTTTTTCCTTTGCCATTGTCTGATTTTTAGTGCGCCAAATATACGGATTTTTTTAGGTGAAGGCATTTTAATTACATAAAATAAGGGATGCTTTCACATCCCTTATTTTAAGCTTATCTATATTAAAATCATAATTTGATTAATTCTATCGTTACTTTTTATCAATCTTATATTTTCACAAACCGTTTTGCATAGCGTTTATCATTCATTGCAAGTTCAAGTGTATAAAAACCACTTTCTAATGGAGCAACATTGATTAATAAAGCAGCTGTTTTTTGCACTAACACTTCTTGCCCCAACGCATTATAAATTTTTACACCTTGCAGCACTTCACCATCAGGAAGTGTTAATGTAAGTGCTTCACTTGCTGGGTTGGGTGAAAGTTGGATGAAGGAGTCCGGAAGTTCGTCAATTGACCAATAATAACATTCCCACCAAACAACTTTTACTAATACCAAAGCCGTGTCATAGGTAGCACAAATAGTATCGTTAACAACGTAAGTGTACGTATATTCACCTGGAATATTACTTGAAATAATAGTTGTATTATTGATTAACATATTTGATGTATTATACCAAGCACCATTTATATCAGCAATATCAGATAGTAAAGAATCTAAATTAAAAGGTGTGTTTTTACATATTTCAATAATTGTATCATTTCCAGCAGATGCGCATTGTGAGAAGGAAATGGTTGAAAGACTAATTGAGCTGAATAGAAGAAGAATATACTTTTTCATAATTCTAAATTTTAAAGATGAATAAATTTTTTCGTTAAGATTTAAACACCATTTTAAATCTTCACAAACCGTTTTGCATAGCGTTTATCATTCATTGCAAGTTCAAGTGTATAAATACCACTTTCTAATGGAGCAACATTGATTAATAAAGCAGCTGTTTTTTGCACTAACACTTCTTGCCCCAACGCATTATAAATTTTTACACCTTGTAGCACTTCTCCATCAGGAATTGTTAATGTAAGTGCTTCATTTGCTGGATTAGGTGAAAGTTGAAAGTAGGACTCGGTTTGTTCGTCGATGCCTAAAGAAAACTCACAATTTTGAAAAAATATAAAAGAAGGTGTTAAATTGTATGAAACATTAAGTTGAAAAATAAGGTCATAATTTATCATTCCATTTTTATGTTGACAAACTAAAGTTGGTTTTCTTGTGATATTATTTATTATTGTTCTTGCTAAACCATACGATGTTCCGACACCTTCTATAAATTCAAACTTACCACTAGTATAGGGAATGTTTTGATTAAAGCGAATGTGCTTTCGGTTTTGTACATCAAAATAAACAGAATCTACTGGTGCATATGGAAGATTAAATGAAAATGAATTACCAATAACATCTCCAACATTTAATGATAAATCAAAAATTTTGTACCATGCTGTATCTGTATAATTTTTCTTAACCCATGCTTTACCTTGTATTACGTCTTCCTTTGCATAAAAATTTTCGTTCGGTTGAAAAGAACCAAAGCCTATGTTGGTCGGTGTACCAATAATAAAATAAATAGTGTCTCCATTTGCATCTATTGTATCATGATCTATTGAGAGGTTGTAAATAGGGTATTGAGGGTCATCTAAATTACTTCTATTTTCCATTATACTCCATGTTGCAGTTGAGTCTCCAAACAAACTTTGATATTGTCCAAAAGCAAGATTGTGAAACAAAAAACAAATTAAGATATACTTTTTCATAATTCTAAGTTTAAAAGATGAATACTATTGTTTGATGATTAATTTAGCATCTGTAGCTACGCCATCGCATATCAAAATTGCGGTATAAGTACCATTCACTATATATGCCCTAATTCGAATAACATTTTGGTAATAATTACTTTAAGATAAAACACTTAATTGTAGTAGAATACTACTTAGTGTACTGATAAAAATTAGTTTCATAGTAGATAGTTTAAATATTAGATAATCAAACTTACAACTATTTTTTTATTAAAACAAATTTATTATCAATTAAATGCTTAAAAATTAAATAAATACAAAAAAATCAGGTGCTAACTTATGATGTGAAAAATCACTGATTCTTCTCCATAATATACGTCAATACTTTTTCAATTAAATGCACGCGATCTTTTCCTGTTACATTGTGTTTATGCATCGGATAGGGGAAGAAATCCATTTGTATTCCTAAATCAACGAATTTTTTTACTAAGGCATAATTATGCTGCATCACTACAACGTCATCAATTGTTCCATGAATTAATAATAAATCACCTTTTAAATTTGCTGCATGGTTCAATAAACTCGCATTTTTGTACCCTTCCACATTTTGTTCCGGGCGATCCATGTAACGTTCGCCATACATGGCTTCATAGTATTTCCAATCTGTAACCGGTCCTCCTGCAACGCCAACTTTAAACACATCTGGGTGACGAAGCATTAATGAAGTTGTCATAAACCCTCCAAACGACCAACCGTGAACTGCCAAACGATTCGCATCAACATATGGCAAAGATTTTAAATAAGCTACACCTGAAAGTTGGTCTTCCATTTCCACATCACCTAAACGACGGTGAATTTGTGATTCAAAATCAAAACCACGATTTGCAGAACCTCTACCATCCAACGTAAATACTAAATAACCTTGTTCAGCCATCCAATACATCCATAAATTTGCACCGTCCAACCAAGTGTTGGTAATCATCTGTGCATGAGGCCCACCATAAACATAGACCATAACAGGATATTTTTTAGTCGGGTCAAAATTGCTTGGCTTAATGATGCGCGTGTATAATTTTGAACCATCTTTTCCAATAATCGAACTTATTTCAGCGTTTCCAATTGCAACAGAACCTAATTTATCTGTACTGTTTAAAAGTAATTTTGCTTTTTTGTTGGAACTTGAAAACAATTCAACATGTTGTGCAATTTTATTACTAGAATAACTATCCATAAAGTAGGTCCCAGCATCATTTATTGTAAATGAGTGCGTTCCTTCCGTTGGAGTTACCAATTGTTGTTTTCCTGACAAATCTACTTTGTACACCAATGTATTTGTTGCGTTTTCGCCAGTTGCAGTGAAATAAATTTCTTTTCCATTTTTTCGCGCTGCCAAAATTTCTTTTACAACAAATTTATTGGTCGTTAATTGTTTGATTAATTTCCCATTAAAATCATAGTAGTACAAGTTGTTAAATCCATCTTTTTCTGAAATCCAAATAAAATTATTCGACGCTTCAGAAGGGAAGAATGCTGGAAATTCTGGTTCAACCCATTTCTCATTTTTTTCTTCTACTAAAGTTTTAACAAAAGCTCCTGTTTCAACATCGTACACGTTTAAATAATAATGGTTTTGATCTCTGTTTAATTCTGCAATCAAAACAAACTTGTTATCCGGTGTAAAAACAACATTCGTTAAATAATCATCACTTGCACCTTTTGGAGAAATATAAACTGTTTTTTGTGTTGCCAAAGAAAAAACACCCACTTTTGGACGCTCAGATTTTTGACCAGCCATAGGATATTTTATCATCATTGCTTCACCTGGTGTTTTTGAAATATCTAACAACGGGTAATCGTGAACTTCTGATTCGTTCTTTTCATAAAATGCTATATATTGACCGTTTGATGACCAAAACAAACCACCTGAAATACCAAATTCATTGCGGGCGATTGATTGTCCAGCAACGATATTTTTATCTGTATGGGAAGTCACTTGAAATTTTATCCCCAACTTATTTTGAACAAATACATTGTTTTCAATCGTATATGCAATAGCGCCAGAAGATTCGTGTAGTAAATTATTTTGTGCATCATCAGGAATCGTTTGAATGACGCTCGCTTTTTTAGTTTGATAATTGAAAGCAAGTGAACGTGTTCCATCAATTATCAATAATTCTTGTTGATTCAACCAAGAAATACCCATTAAATTTGAAAGTTTCAAATTCGCTGAGGCATTCAAATCTGCCAACGTAAACACGACAGAATTTGCTATTAACTTCGGATTAGATTTGTACAAAGTATCTGCTTTTTTAGAAAGAAACGAATACTCTTCTGAAGCTGGAATCCAACTGAAACTATTAATGCGGTCTGGACCAAACGTTCTAAATTGATTTAAAACTGCATCTTTTAAGGTTAATGTGCTTTTTTGAGAAAAGCTATTTAATGTAGCTGTAAGTAATACAACACTTAATAGTATTTTTTTCATGGTTTGAATTTATTTTTGTGCGATAAATTTAGTTAAAAACTGTTCAATTGGTCTTCCTTTTTTGTAACAATCGATCAATATTTCTGTAAGGTTTTCATGTAAGATAATTTCAGGTTCGAATTCTGCAAAAAAGTAAAATTGTTTGTTAAAAATCAGTGGTTCAATTTCCGACGCTTCACTCAAATCTTTTGGAATGACTTTGTTTTTCTCCCCTCTAATCTCTCCAAATATTGCTTTAAATTCAGGCGAATCGTATAATTTTTTGAAGGCGGTTAAATTATCAGCAATTCCTTCTCGTACAGATAACAAATCTTCTTTATCAATTTCATAGATTCCGCCATACACGCGAACGTGTTCAGGACCAAATTCAAAATAAATTCCATTAATCGCTCTCGATTTTTTGCCTTCAGGAGCAACAACCGCAGAAACATTTAATTTGTAGGGTGTTTTATCTTTTGAAAAACGGATGTCACGATTGATTCTAAAAATGCAATCTTTCGCCTCAACACCTTTGAAATTGGGGTCGAGTAAAGCAATTTCATCAATAATGAGTTGTACAAAAGTTTTAAAAGGGTTTTTTATCGTGCTTTCATACCTTTTTCGGTTTTCATCAAACCAATCTTTGTGATTATTTGCTGCTAAATCAATGAAAAATTGCAAAAAATCAGCTTTAAAATGCGCCATTCTTTTTCTTTCAAAACTACTAAAAATAAAATGAAGTTAGTAGTTGATTCAAACCAAAATTCTATTCCAATCCGAATTTCTTTATTCTAATAAAATGCTGTATTTTTACAGAAAAATAAAAAAGATGAAACACGTTAGCTTCGCTAGTATTGAGAAAGCGATCAAAAAAGTAGATAATTTGGATGATGACGGCTTAGAAAAGTTGTCTGAAACCTATTCTTTAGCACAACAAACTTTATTATCATATGTTATGTCGGCTGCCATTGAATACCAAAACGAACAATTGGAAGGGTTATTGATTTATTACTATTGTTTAATTTCTGAATGTTATGCGCAAGAAGGCGTAATATTAAATGAAATTACTGAAGCCGACATCGATGCGTTTGAAGAACCTTATTTCCAAATGTTAGACGCCTATTTTGAAAACGACGAGGAAGATGTGTTAGAAGATTTCTGTGATCAACCTGAATTGGCGCAATTTATGGCAATGGAAATTTCAACAGAAGATGAGGATGGAACATCTTTAGACGATGAAACAGCTACTCAATTGTTCATTGTAACGATTGCTATTATTACGTTAATGAATCGTGCAATAGCAGCCTAATGAAAACGCCGCTTGAAATTGTTCAACTCATGCTTGAGAAAGACGCTTTTAGTCAACTTTTAGGCATGGAAGTCCTTCAGATTTCAGAAGGAAGTTGTCAATTAGCAATGTCGGTATCAAAAGATTTATTGAATGGTTTTCACATAGCTCATGGCGGAATTTGTTATTCTTTAGCAGATTCCGCACTGGCCTTTGCCGCCAATAGTTATGGGTTTCAATCTGTAAGTATTGAAACGAGTATTTCTCACGTGAAAAAAGTAGTTGAAAACGATCGTTTAACTGCAACCGTTAAAGAGCTCAATAAAACTTTCAAATCAGGACTTTATGAAGTCACTGTAACCAATCAACACCAAGAACCTGTAGCCTTTTTCAAAGGTACCGTTTTAATTTCATCAAAAATCTGGTAAAATTTTTAATTGAGCCTATCTTTTAGCCTATCTTTGTAGCACCAAAGACAAAAAATGGCTATTGACTCAACACTATATGACTTTGCTGTCAGACATTCTTGGCATCGTTTATCTCGTATGTACAACCAACGTGCGCTCGAACATGACATCACCATTCCAATCGGATTTATTTTAATGATTGTAGAAAAAGAGGGAACTCCAAGTACGCAATTAGGACCAAAAATGGGCATGGAACCAACTTCATTGTCGCGCACTTTAAAAACCATGGAAGATAAAGGTTACATCATTCGAACGGAAGACGCAAAAGACAAGCGAAAAGTACTAATTTCCTTAACTGAAGCTGGAATTTCTATGCGAAAAATTGTCAAAGACTTTATCATTGGATTCAATGATAAAATCGCGACAAGTGTTACACCAAAAAAAATGGCGATTTTCTTAGAAGTTATTAATCAAGTAGATGAATTAATCGACGAAGAATATAAAACACTTAATCTTCAATGATTAAGATGTAATTATTTTTCTTTCCTTTTCCGATCAACGCATATTTCCCATTGATCAAGTGAGTCGAATTGAACACAAACTGTTCGTCCACTTTCTCTTTGTTTACAGCAACAGCATTCGCTTTCAACTCTCGTTTCGCTTCACCATTTGAAGCTAAAAAGCCTGTTTTAGCAGCCAAAGCATCGACAATTGTTATGCCTTCATTGAAATCAGCTCGTGAAACAGTAGCTTGAGGTACTCCATTAAAAATTGCAAAGAAGTCTTTTTCGCTTAATTTCTTCAAATCATCTGAAGTAGATTTTCCAAATAAAATTTGCGATGCTGCAATGGCAGTTTCAAGCGCTTGTTCTCCATGAACACGCACGGTAATATCGTCAGCAATAGCTTTTTGCAATACTCTTAAATGCGGCGCTTCGTTGTGTTCTTTTTCGATAGCTTCAATTTCTTCTTTAGACTTCAATGTAAAAATACGAATGTAATTTACCGCGTCTATATCACTTGAATTCAGCCAAAACTGGTAAAATTCATAAGCTGAAGTTTTTTCAGGATCTAACCAAACACTTCCACCTTCCGTTTTACCAAACTTTGTTCCATCTGCTTTTTTAATCAAAGGAGTTGTAACAGCATATGCCTCATTACCAGATTTTCTTCGAATCAATTCTGTACCTGTCACAATGTTTCCCCATTGATCTGAACCACCTAATTGTACAATACAATTGTGGTTTTTATTCAAATAGTAAAAATCATAGCCTTGCACCAATTGGTAGGTGAACTCAGTAAAAGACATACCAGTTTCCAAGCGCGATTTCACTGAATCTTTTGATAACATGTAATTTACAGAAATGTGCTTGCCCACATCACGAATGAAATCTAAAAAATTAAAATCTTTGAACCAATCGTAATTATTGACCATTTCTGCTCCATTCGCAGATGCTGAGAAATCCAAAAACTTTTCCAACTGAGATTTTACACACGCAACATTGTGATTCAATGTATCCGCATCTAATAAATTACGCTCTTTAGATTTACCTGAAGGATCTCCCACCATTCCAGTTGCTCCTCCAACCAATGCGTATGGCTTGTGGCCAGCACGTTGAAAGTGAACCAACGTCATAATTTGAACTAAATGTCCAACATGCAATGAATCGGCTGTAGGATCAAAACCAATGTACCCACTTGAAACTTGTTTATTCAGCGCTTCTTCTGTTCCAGGCATAATATCGTGAATCATTCCTCTCCACGTCAATTCTTGAATGAAATTTGTTGGCATCTTATTTTGTTAATTCTTTAAATACTTCCTCTAATGTTTTCTCTTCTAATTTCAATGTTAAAATTAGCAAGTTATGTTGTTGAGCAAATTGTGCAACGCTTCTTCTTAAATCATGCGCAGCAGTTGCTTCCAATAACCAACCTTGGTTCACTTTTTCTAATTTTTCAACACCATCAATTTTAGCAATCAATGATTTTGAAACATCACCATCAAACTCCACATAAACTGTTTGATGAACTGTGTCTAATTGCAATTCTGCTGCTGTATTATCTGCAACAATTTGACCTTTGTTGATGATGACGACTCTGTCACAAATCGCTTCTACCTCTTGCATGATATGCGTTGAAAGCATTACCGTTTTAGACTTTCCGATTTTCCGAATTAATTCGCGGATCTCTACTAGTTGATTCGGATCTAAACCAGAAGTTGGCTCATCTAAAATCAACACTTCAGGGTCGTGAATAATTGCAGCTGCTAAACCAACTCGTTGGCGGTAACCTTTTGAAAGAGCTCCGATTTTTTTTGCTTGTTCAACTTCCAAACCAACAGCAACAATCATTTCTTCAATGCGCGCCTTTAAGTTTTTTATCTTGTACGTTTTCCCAACAAACTCCAAGTATTCTTTCACGTACATATCTAAATAAAGTGGGTTGTTTTCAGGTAAATATCCAATCATTTTTCGGGTATTTAACGAATCAACATCCACAGGCATTCCACATACAGTAACTTCTCCTGAAGTTGAAGGAATAAATCCAGTTATGATTTTCATTGTAGTGGATTTCCCAGCACCATTTGGACCTAAAAAACCAACAATTTCTCCTTTTGCAACAGAAAATGAAATATCTCTTACTGCAGCTTGTTCGCCGTAATATTTAAAAAGATTTTTTACCTCGATAGACATGTTTTCAGAATTGAATTGCGAAGATACAGAATTATTCTATTTTTTTTCATGTTCTGAATGCAGAGATTTCAATATTATACATTTCTATTCTGCGCGAATGAAGGCAATTTTTTTTCTGCTATCTTTGCACCTATGTCAAACAAAGGTGTTGTTTTAAAATCTACCGGTAAATGGTATATTGTCGAATTAGAAGATCATTCGATTGTAAATTGCCGTATACGTGGAAAAATTAGACTGGATGGGTTAAAAACCACCAATCCGATTGCAGTAGGTGACATTGTTGACTTGGATAAAAAATTAGACGAAGAAGGAAATAGAGTAATATTAGATTTTCAAAATAGACGAAACTACATCGTCCGAAAATCAACCAATTTAAGCAAGCAAATGCAGATTTTAGCTGCGAATATTGACCGTGCTTACTTGTTAGTAACGATACATTCTCCCGTAACCCATTTAGCTTTTATTGATCGTTTTTTAGTTGCAGCTGAATCATTCCGCATTCCAACTACGATTTTGTTTAATAAAATTGATCAATACAACGAAGATGATATATTGTACATTGATGCCTTGATTGATTTGTATGAATCGATTGGTTATCCATGTTTTAAAATTTCCGCTTCTCAAAAAGAAAACATTGATTTTTTACGTTCGGAAATAAATGATAAACAAGTTATGATTTCTGGTCACAGTGGTGTTGGAAAAAGCACCTTAGTGAATGCGCTCGATGCTTCTTTAAACTTGCAAACAGGAGAAATCTCACAAGCTCATTTACAAGGGCAACATACCACGACATTTGCAGAAATGCACAAATTACAATCTGGCGGATACATCATCGACACTCCAGGAATTAGAGCATTTGGAATCGTCGATTTAGACAAAGAAGTGATTTCACATTATTTCCCTGAAATGCGAAACTTGATTGGTGCTTGCAAATTTCACAATTGCCAACATTTAAACGAACCTAAATGTGCTGTGAAAGAAGCTGTTGAAAAAGGAGAGATTTCTGAAAGCCGCTATTTTTCATATGTGCAATTGGTGACAGAAGATGAAAATGAAACTTATCGAAGTAAGAAAAATTTCACCCTTTAATTTTTAAGTATGCGTATTGTTTTACAGCGCGTTTTAGCTGCATCCGTAACGATTGACCATCAAATTGTTGGCTCAATTGAAAAAGGCTTGTTAGTGTATATTGGAATTGAAGATGCCGATACGCAAGAAGATGCTGACTGGTTAGCGCAGAAAATATACTCTCTTCGCATTTTTAGTGATCAAGATGGGAAAATGAATTTATCCATTCCTGAAATTGGTGGGAACTTTTTGGTCGTAAGTCAATTCACTTTATTTGCTGCAACAAAAAAAGGCAACAGGCCCAGTTTTATTCGGTCTGCAAAACCAGCTCATTCACGCCCATTGTACACTTATTTTATCGAAAAATTAACTTCTATATCTGATACAAAAATTGAGACAGGAGAATTTGGAGCAGACATGAAAATCCAATCCATTAATGATGGACCTGTTACTATTCTTCTAGATTCAAAAAACAAAGAATAAAGAACCTGGTTGGAATGCAAGCATCCATCCGAATAAATCCTTAATTTTACAAGCAAAGCAGAGTACATGACTTTAGAAGAAGCACAACAAATAGTTGACAAATGGATCAAAGAATACGGAGTTCGTTATTTCAATGAAATGACAAATACTGCTATTTTGATGGAAGAAGTGGGCGAAGTTGCACGCATCATGGCGCGACGATATGGCGAACAAAGTGAAAAAGAAAGCGATAAAAATAAAGATTTAGGGGATGAATTAGCAGATGTATTATTTGTTCTGATTTGTTTAGCCAATCAAACTGGAATCGACTTAACAGCTGCTTTAGCAAAAAATTTATCTAAAAAAACAAACCGTGATCATTCACGTCACAAGGAAAATAAAAAATTACACGAATGAGTTTAGCAAAATTACGCCCTGAATTACAAGAAATCTTTCCAGATAAAGGTATCACTGAATTGAACCCGTTTCAAATAGCTGTTTTGGATGGATTAAAAGCTGGAAAAAATTATTTAGTAGAAGGAGCTGAAGGCAGTGGTAAAACAACCGCTATTTTCGTAAGTTTACTGCAAAAAATTACTGAACCTGGTGAAGGTTCACCTCGTGCCATTGTTGTGTGTGAAACGGATCAAGACGCATATGATTTACATGCAAAATTGACGCCAATTTGTAGAATCTTAGATTTAACAGTAGACTTAGCACACGATCGTGGTATCATGTTACAACAACGCAATGATATTTTTGATGGTACTGAAATCATTATTGCCAACGCAAAACGCTTGTATGAATTATACATTCAAAATGGTTTCAATGTGAGTCAACTGAAACTTTTCATACTTGACGATGCACTTTCTTTGTTTAAAAAAGGATACAAAATGCAATTGTCTCGCATGGTTGAAAGTTTTCCGAAATGTCAGCACTTGTATTTTTCCACAAGTTTTAATGATCGTCGAATCGAAGAGTTTTTGGAAGAGTTCTTGCCAATAACATCAACAATTAAGGCTATTCATGAATAAAAAAAGAAAAATCAGCAACTGTTTCTTCTATAATAAACAACCTATATTGATTGGGTTCAAATGCTCTTATGATAACTTTTGCTTCTACTAATTTTTGCAAATGATCATGAACACATTTTGAAGATAAGTTTAATATTTTTTCAAAGTCAACCCCTCTTAAATAATGATTCGTTTTTAAATGATTTACGATTTTTATTCTCGCTGGATGAGCCATTGATCGTGCAATTTTGGCTAGATTGATTTCTTCTGTTGTGTAATTATTGAATTTTGTGGCTCCCATGGTAACTAATTTAATGTTCTATTGAAGATACAAAAAATTTACAACATTACAATATTGTAAAGAAAATTTTGGTTTTCAAATCGCACCTTTTAAATTTACAACATTACAATATTGTAAAGAAAATATGCAACTAAACTTTTTCCCAACTCCTTTGTTTGACTCTCATGAACCGATCACACATCAAAGCATTACGCCCTGAAATACCTTCAGCAGAAACAACACATTCTAAAGAGATTGAAACCTTTCAAAACGCGGTGTTGCGTCCAATCCTAAAATTTCAAAATGCGTGGATTATGACGTTTATTTTGGCAAACCAACAGTTTAATCAATTGCGTAAAAAACAACAAGCAAACGAGCAATTGCAAGTGTTTATTTTGGACTTTATCGGTAAACAAAACGCCATTAAAAATCAATTAACAGGTTGTATAATTGGATTGTTAACCGAAGAAGAACTCGTTTTTTATTTCACGAACCAATCCGACCTTAACAAACGTATTTATCAGATGATTTGCCAACGAATTTATGACAACATCACCCTTCAATAATCGCCTTAATATTGGGTTTGAAATACAAAGATGATTTCATAACTTTTCCATCTTCACGGTAAATTGGCTGACCGTTTTCGTCTAATTTACTCATGTTAGAACGTTGAATCTCTTGAAACACTTCAGCAATTTTATCTTGTAAACCATGTTTTAAAATGGTACCACACAAAATATACAACTGATCACCCAAAGCATCTGCAATTTCAACCAAATCTCCGCGTTGTGCAGCCTCTAAATATTCGTCATTTTCCTCCGCCATTAAACGGTGGCGCAATTGAATATCAGATTCAGATAGTGTTGAAGTTGGTTCGTAATTATTTTTAATGCCAAAAGCATCGTGAAAAGTCTCTACGTGAGCAATTGTTTCTTTTAAAGTCATACAGTTTATTTTGATGCTTCAAATATACACACCTGAGTTCGTTTATAAAAACAAAGTCAACATAAATTATGTAGCCAACAAAAATCGAAAACAAACAAGTGCTATTTTAACGGTTCAACTGTTAGTACCATTCGAAAACCTACAGAAGGCGATGGTTCTGTGTAAGTCGTTTCTGATGAACTTCGGACATCATAACCCGTATCACGCCAAGAACCACCCAAAGCAATGCCTTTTTCAGCGATCATTTCAGCAACGTTTCCATTTAAATTATACACTCCGAATTCATTTGGCCAATAGGACTTTACAGGTGCTGTAACATCTGAATAATCAAAAGAATGCCACAAAACAGGAAGTTGAACTACCAATTTATTCTCTTCATTTCGGTGTATGTTCTCAGATCCAATGTGTGAGAAATTACATTTATAGGCCCCAGCTGCATTTTGAAGAGAACTGTTTCCCCAAGCATAAACTGAAAAATTCGTGTATTTAGCTGCTTTCAATAATTGTTCTTTCGTTGGCAATGCGCAAGTAAATTTATACGTTGGAAACTTTTGACTTAAGGCATTTTGAACATAGTCACAAAATAATTTTGCTGCATCGTGTGAAACTGTTACAACTGGATAATTTCTATAAGCGGGATGTTGATGGTAATAAGTGGCATATTTGGTATTCATCCAGTTATCCTTATTCCATTTTGTGGTGTCCAATCTAGCTATAGCAAGATTAATAGTGTCATTTTTTAATTTTAAATGATTCAAAAACGCACTGTATTCAAAATTACTCACTTCATATTTAAACAAGTAAAAAGGAGCCAAAACAGAATCAGTTGACGTTTTTTGAGGTATGAAAGCATAGCCATTTTTAAGAACTTTCTTTAATTCTTTTGGTTGTGCAAAAAGTGAAATTGAAAGGAATAGGGTAAACCCTATAAGTAGTAAATGTTTCATGTTTTTAAGTTTTAATGATTATAACGCACTTAAAAACAAAGGTTACATATTTCAAGATAATTTCTCAAGATGCTCCCAAAATTCTGGGTAACTTTTTGAAACTGCTTCAGCATGTTCAATGGTAATTGGATCACTTGCAAACATTCCTGCAATGGCAAAACACATGGCAATACGATGATCGTGGTGAGCGCTCACTTCGCCACCACTCATTTTTGACTTACCATGAATATGCATCCAATCATCTTGTAATTCTATTTGCACACCTAATTTTGCATATTCAGCTTGCAATACTTCACCCCTGCTCGATTCTTTTGTTGTCAAGCGATTTACTCCCTTAATTTTAGAAACACCTACTGTAAATGCAGCTAAGGTTGTTAATGCAGGAAATAAATCTGGACAATCCGTTGCATCAAATTCAAACGTTGTTCTGTTTGAGCCATCAATACAGATGCTTTCATCTGAATTAAAAATGAAACAATTTGCATTTTCTAAGGCCTTTAAAACTTGAATATCAGCTTGTTTTGAATTCAAGGACAATCCTTTCAAGTGTATGTCGGCACCCAACGCTGCTGCAACTAACCAACAACTCGCTGCACTCCAATCACTTTCGATGGTATAATTTGTCGCTCGATAAGAACTTGATTGACGCCATTGAAATGTTTTGAAATCATTGTTATCAATCGTAATTCCAAATGCGCTCAACGTTGCCAAGGTCATTTCAACATAAGGTTTACTTGCTAAATTAATCACCGTTAGACAAGTAGATGGCGATAAAAATGGCAAACCAAGCAATATACCTGAAATGTATTGAGAACTTTCAGAACCATCTACTAGTAAGTTTTCACGTTGTAGTTTCCCTTCTATTTCTACCGGTAAAAAATTAGAAGAAGAAATAAATATTACGCCTGAATTTTGAAAAAAATCGGCATAAATTGACAAAGGACGTTTTAAAAGCGTTCCCTTTCCTGAAATGGTAAACCGACCACCGTAACAGCTTAACAAGCCAATAATCAATCGAGTAGCCAAACCACTTTCGCCAACATTTAATTGTAAATTATTTGGTAATATTGTTATACCTTTTACCTGAAGCGTTTTTTGATCGATGAATTGTACCTCAGCACCTAAATCTTGTATAATTTGCAACACAGCTTGTTCATCATCACTGCATCCTACATTTGAAATAATTGAAACACCATCAGCAATTCCTGCACAGATTAAGGCACGTTGTGTATCACTTTTAGAAGCTGGAACTGCAATTATTCCAGAACGAAATCCTGGTTTTACATCAATCTTCATTTGAAAATTCTGTGTCAATTTTTGGATTCATAACCTTTAATTGATGGCGAATAGATTCTTGATGAATTTCGTCCATAAAACGTCGAATAAATTTTGGCGTCAATTGGTATTCATCTGTTTGTGCTAATCGTTTGTCAATGATTTTATTCCAATGCTCTTGTTGTAGAATTGTTATGTTGTGTTCACGCTTAAAATCACCAATCTCATCACTTAAGCGCATTCGCGTTGCCAAAATATCAAATAAACGATCGTCTAAAACACTTATTTTTTCACGCATCTCTATAAACTTCCCTTCAAAATCGGCGTTTATTGTTGAATTTCTAGTATTTAATTCGGCTAATAATTCAGCCAACTGAAAAGGAGTTACTTGTTGGCGTGCATCCGACCAAGCTTGTGATGGGTTACAATGTGACTCTATCATTAAGCCATCAAAATTTAAATCCATTGCTTTTTGTGCTACTTCCAGCAACAATTCACTTTTTCCTGTGATATGACTAGGGTCACAGATAATAGGAATCTTCGGTAAGCGTTCTTTTAAATGAATTGGAATTTCCCAATTAGGTAAATTGCGGTATTTGGTATGTTTGTAATAAGAAAAACCTCTGTGAATTGCCGTTAAATCTGTTATCCCAGCATTTTCTAAGCGTTCAAAAGCACCAATCCATAACTCTAAATCAGGATTAATCGGGTTTTTAATCATTACTGGAATATTGACTCCTTTCAATGTGTCTGCAATTTCTTGAATAGCAAAGGGATTAACCGTTGTTCTTGCTCCAATCCAAAGGACATCGACACCAGCTTTTAATGCACTTTCTACATGCTGTTTATTAGCTACTTCTACAGAAATTGGGAGCTTAACTTTTTTACCAGCATCAACCGCCCAAGGCAATGCAATATCTCCTAAACCTTCAAATGAATTTGGACGTGTTCGCGGTTTCCAGATACCAAAACGCAATAAATTAACGCTTGTGTTTTCTGCCAATTGTTGAACAGTTGTAAAAACCTGTTCTTCCGATTCAGCACTGCAAGGTCCACTTACTAAAAAAGGCCTTTTTACGCGTTTAATTTCTTCTTGTAAATTCAATTTTTGCAAATCAATTAAGTTTAAGTAACTTCGCTCAAAGATACTTTAAATCAATGTTCAATGAGAAAAAAAATAGTAAAATTTAGTTTTGTACTCGCGTTACTTTATATAAGCATTTGTTCATACATGTATTTTTATCAAACAGATTTCATTTTCAAACCATCTAAAATTGCTGCTGATTATCATTTTCATTTCGATCAAACTTTTGAAGAAATTAACATACCTGTTGAAAATGCAATATTAAACGCTGGCCTTTTCAAAACAGATTCAATAGCAAAAGGTGTGATATTTTTCGTGCATGGAAATGCTGAAAACATGACAAAATTAGAAGAACATGCTGATTATTACAACACTTTGGGTTACGACTTTTTTGCGTATGATTTTAGAAGTTTTGGGAAAAGCACAGGGAAAAACACAACAGAACAACAGTTTTACAAGGACGCTAAAATAGTCTATGATTTTATAAAAAAGCGTTACAATGAAACAAAAATCACGGTCATTGGCTATTCAATTGGAACTGCAACAGCAGCATTTTTAGCGGCTGAAAATCATCCAAAAAATTTAGCCTTAATTGCACCGTATTATTCATTAAGCAAAATGACCACTCATCGCTATAAAATCATTCCGCCATTTTTATTAAAATTTCCATTTGACACGTATCAACATATTCAAAAAGCAACATGCAACATCGGCTTATTTCATGGATCAATTGACGAAGTGATTCCGTTTGAAAACAGTGTAGAATTAGTAAAATTGAACAAAAAAGCTACTTTGTATCGCTTTGACGGACAATTACATGATTTTTTTGAGCGAAATGAAGCCTTCAGAAAAAAAATGAATACTTTTTTAGAAAAGAACTAAGCCTTTTTTGGGGTGAAGAAATCTTTTAAATAAAATGGCTCAAAATAAGCAACATCTTCAAATTCTTGTCGATTAAATTTTATCGTTGCAGCTGGTATTTGACCTTTTGCAGAAGCATGAATTGTTGCATCAATTTTACAATTTCGCCCCTTCCAACTTTCTACTAATTTAGTTGCACCATCACCAAAATAAACAAAAGGTTCAAAATCTTGGTAAGAATTCTCATCAATGACATCCGCAGAAATCTCTTTTAATATTTTTAATGACGGAGAATAAATCGCATTAAAAACTTCCATACGACGGGCGTCAATTACAGAACACAAATTATAATCTGGGTAAAAATCTTTTGCTAATTGTGCCAATGAATACAATGCATCTATCGCAATTAAAGGAATGCCTAACGCATAACACAATCCTTTTGCCGTAGAAACCCCAATTCTTAATCCAGTATATGAACCTGGTCCTGATGCAACAGAAATTGCAGCAAGACTTTCAAGTTTTAAATCGGCTTCTTCTAATATTGCTGCAATAAACAGTGTCAGGTTCTCACCGTGTGAATATTCTAAATCATTGCTTTCTTTCAATGCAATAAGTTCCCCATCCATAGAAATGGCCACTGAACAAACTTTTGTTGATGTTTCAATGTGTAGCAAATAATTCATTTTTTCACTTCTAATTTAAATCCTATCCCATGAACATTTTGAATATGAATTGCTTGGTCATCTGCAAAATACTTTCTCAATTTTGTAATGAAAACATCCAAACTTCTTCCGACAAAATAATCATCTTGTCCCCAAACTGCGTTTAAAACCAATTCACGGGGCACTACTTGATTCATAAACTTACAAAGTATTTTAAGGATATGTGCTTCCTTTTTCGTTAAGGTCTTTTCAAAATTAGGATGCTTTAAAGTGAAGTTAACTGTATCAAATTGAAAATCACTGATAGTGATAATTAGCTCATCTTCAACTTCTTTATGTATGTTCACACGCTTCAATAAAGCTGTTAAGCGCAATTGTAATTCTTCTACACTAAATGGTTTTGTCAAATAATCATCACCACCCGACTTAAATCCTTCAATTTTATCTTCAGTCATTGCTTTTGCCGTCAAAAATAAAATTGGAATTGACTTATCAATAACACGAACATCCTTCGCTAATGAAAACCCATCTTTTTTAGGCATCATGACATCAAAAATACACAAATGAAAAACCTCTTCATTGAAGCGTTTAAAACCTTCTGCTCCATCACTACACAAAGTAACTTGATAGCCTTCAGATTTCAAATGATCTGAAATGATGAATCCAAGACTTGTATCATCTTCAACCAGTAAAATTTTAATTTTCATGTGTGTCAATTGTTTGATAAAAGTACAAAACTATCTAAAATAAACAAGCGCTTTAAACGGGTGTCTAAAGCGCTTGTTTTACTAATCAACCTAACCTACTACTACTGCAACAAAGGTAAAGAAATTTAAAGCACTAAAAACTATTTTAACATAAATTTAATTTTTTAGTTGAATCATTATAGCATGAATTGTAAAACATTATAGATATATGTACTAATTGATTAATAAACGAATTATTCTTATTAATTTTAAACATAAATTTTATCAACCTTAAAAAATGGTAAAAATATTAGTTATTGATGACGAGGAAGATATCCGTGAATTGTTGAAATACAATTTATTAAAAGAAGGATATGAAGTTGAAACAGCTGAAAACGGCCAGGTAGGAATTCAGCGATTAAAGCTTTTCAATCCAGATCTAATCATTTTAGATGTGATGATGCCAGGAATGGATGGCATTGAAGTATGTGAATACATTCGCAACACATCTGAATACCAAAAAACACTCATTTGTTTCTTAACAGCGCGCAATGAAGATTATAGCCAAATTGCTGGACTTGATGCTGGCGCTGATGATTATGTAGCAAAACCTGTAAAACCAAAAGTACTTGTTAGTAGAATCAATGCTTTATTGCGAAGAAAAGGCATGTTACAAGATGTAGAAAAAAACGATAAAAAAGGACTCATCATTAACCGTGAAAAATATTTAGTAGAGAAAGGCGCTGATGAAATACATTTACCAAGAAAAGAATTTGAATTGTTAGCCTTATTAGCTTCAAGGCCTGACTATGTGTTTGAACGAGAAGTCATTTTAGAAAAAGTTTGGGGATCAGAAATAGTTGTTGGGGATCGTACAATTGATGTTCATGTGAGAAAATTACGTGAGAAAATTGGGGAAGATTACATCAAAACAATTAAAGGAATTGGTTATAAATTTATCGAACAATAAACCTTTAGATTAACATCTTATTGCTTATATGTTAACCCAATGTTAACATCAATTAATAATCTAGTAACTATTCAGTAATTACTTAATAAAGCCATAGCCGTTTCTTTGTACCGAAAAAAATCAAAGAAATGAATAAGTTAATTACAATCCTACTTTTACTCTTCTTTTTCCAACTTTCTTTTGCTCAAAATGGAGTTGTTAAAGGGAAAATTATCGACAAAACAACCAAGGAAACTATTCCAGGAGCGAAAGTCTCAATTGATCAAACTGCATTTGCTGCAATGACAGATTTTGATGGAGCATTCACGTTTAAAGATGTTCCTTATGGTTCCTACAAAATCAGTGTAAAATACCCTCAGTATCAAAATCCTGATAATGTTCAATTTAAACTTTACAGCGCAGATACCATGCGCATAGAAATTGAATTGGAAAAAATAGTCAAAGAAATTGGTGGTATTACAGTAAAAGGTAAATCGAATAAAGAATCAACAGGTACCTTATTAACCTTACAACGAAAAAGTGCAACAGTTTTAGACGGTATTTCGCAAGAGGCGATGAAAAAAACACCTGATTCAAAAGCAAGTGATGTTTTAAAACGCGTTAGTGGTGCTAGTGTTCAAGACAATAAATTTGTTGTAATCCGTGGATTAAGTGATCGTTACAATTTTGCTTTAATTAATGGTGCGCCACTTCCAAGTACAGAAAGTGATAAAAAAGCATTTTCATTTGATATATTTCCATCTAATATGTTGGACAACTTAATGATTATCAAAACAGCTACACCTGATTTACCAGGAGAATTTGCTGGAGGTGTGATTCAAATCAATACTTCAGAACCAAAAGACAAGAACTTTCAAAGCATTCAAATTGGTGGTGCGTACAATGCAATTACTACGTTTAAAAACTTCAGAACTTATGATGGTTCAAGCTTAGATTTCTTAGGTTTAGGTTCTTCGGATCGTCAAATACCGACTTCATTACCTGCTACTGCAACATTTGCTTCATTGACTAGTGCTGAAAAAGCAAATCTTGCAAAAGGTGTTAATTTTTCATGGAGTACCAATGACAAAATGGCTATGCCGAATAGCAGTCTTCAATACTCATTAGGCCGTTCTTATAAAAAAGACGAAAAAGAATTTGGTTTTGTTTTAGCATACAGTTATCAAAACAATTTACAAACAAATAACATTACCAGAAGAGAATTTGAAGAACAAAGTACGGGTGTTATTAAGAAAATGGAATTAAACGATGATGTTTACACGCAAACAGTTTTAAATAGTGGAATGTTAAATGCAACATTTAAATTAAATAAGAAAAATAAATTCTCATTTAAAAACTTGTATTCTATCAATAGTGAAGACCGTGTCAATATCCGAAAAGGAGTAAGAGAATTAGACAATGACCCACATTTCTTTGAAAAATCTACCAACATTTGGTACACACAAAATAATTTATTTACTTCTCAACTTTTAGGAGAACATGATATTAAAAAAGGGAAATTAAACTGGAACATTGGCTTCAGTGATGTACAACGAAATGTCCCTAACCTTCGAAGAATTGTTTACCGTAAATTAGCGTTAACAGAAGACGATCCTAACGAACAATATGTTGCAGTTATTCAAAATAATGGAACAATTCCAACTGCTGCTGGAAATATGTTTTGGTCTACAAACAATGAGAAAATTGCAAGTTTCAAATATGACTATGTGTTGCCATTTAAATTCAAGGAAACTGAAAATGAATTTAAAATTGGAGGTTTTCACCAATACAGAACAAGAGACTTTGTTGCAAGAAACTTTGGGTTTTCTCAATACAAACCAACAGGAAGTTCATTTAATAGTCAAATTTTATTGTTGCCAGAAGATCAATTATTCTCTTCAGAAAATTTAGGATTAATGAGTAATGGTCAAGGAGGATTCAAATTAGAAGAAGCATCTAAAGTGAATGATAGTTACCAAGCAAACTCTTTGTTAAATGCAGGATTTTTGATGTTGGATACGAAACCATTAGAAAAATTAAGATTAGTTGGTGGTGTTCGATTAGAATCTTACAACCAACAATTTAGTTACATAGAATTCGGTTCTAACAAACAAATCAATATAGATACGACAGTAGTAGATTTATTACCATCAATTAACCTGATTTATAACTTGCATAAGAAAATGAATATTCGTTTAGCTTATTACAAAACAGTATCTCGACCAGAATTTAGAGAATTAGCACCTTTTGCATTTTATAATTTCGTATTAGACAATGTTCTTTCTGGAAACGATAAATTGAAAAGAGCATTAATCAATAATTACGATGTACGTTTTGAATATTTTTTTAAAGAAAACCAAATGGTTAGTGTGTCAGGTTTCTACAAAGATTTCACTGATCCAATTGAGTTAATCAATAGAACAGGAACTTCAGGAGCACCAGAATTATATTATTCAAATGTTTCAAAAGTTATTAATTATGGTGTTGAATTAGAATACAGAGTAAACCTAGACTTTATGTCAAAAAACAAAGAACATAAATTCTGGAGTAGAACAGCATTGTACACCAATTTATCGTTGATTAAATCAAAAGTTAACTTAGATGGCTTCTTTGGTTCTGGAGTTGAACGACCATTACAAGGACAGTCACCTTATATTGTAAATGCTGGATTGAATTACAATTCATTGAAAAATGATTGGTCAGTTAACTTATCTTATAATATTGTTGGACAACGTATATACATTGTAGGAAACGATCAAGAACCTAGTGTTTGGGAAAACGGAAGAAATGTTGTTGATTTACAAGTATCTAAAAAGATCAAACAATTTGACATTCGTTTCTCTGTAAAAGATATTTTAGCTCAAAAACTAATTTACTTCCAAGATTTAAACAACAATCAAAAATTTGATGATGGTACAGATAATACATGGCAAGAATCATCTTTTGGAAGTACCGTTTCACTTTCTATCAAATACAATTTTAAATAATAACTATTTAAATATATAAAAAGGTGAGGCTTAAGTCTCACCTTTTTTGTTTCTAAATATACTATCATCTGATATAAAATTCAATGTTAAGAAATAAATCACATCTATTAATATAAAGATAATTTAAGGATAAAAATAGAATAACGCAACACGAAAAGAATGTCCGTTACTTTGCTTCAGATATAAAAAAGAAAAAAATGAAAAATTATTACTTTACAATTTTAGCGCTTTGCTTTTCTGCTGCTTTGAATGCACAAGAAGCATTTTGGACTGTAACCAACTACCGTGGTGCATTTCCTGTAACAGACAACACAACTGCTACTAACTGGGCAAGTGGATGGTCAAATTTTGATCCTGAAAATGCAGTTTATGGAGCACCAACTACAACAATATCTGCTGACATTACTACAAATACTACATTAAGTGGAATCGTATTGTTACAAAATAAAGTATTTGTTAAAAACAATGCTATTTTAACGATTCAACCAGGTACAATTATTCGTGGTGATAAATTAACTCAAGGCACATTAATCATTACTCGTGGTGCAAAAATCATTGCTAACGGAACGGCTACAAACCCGATTGTTATGACATCTAACGAAGCAGTTGGTGCGCGTAACGAAGGAGATTGGGGTGGTTTAGTAATCTTAGGATTGGCTAAAAACAACCAACCAGGTGGTGTAGCAAATGTTGAAGGTTTAGTTGTTTCAACTGACACTCAATTTGGAGGTAATTTTGATAATGACAACTCAGGTATTTTAAAATATGTACGTGTTGAATTTTCTGGAATTGCATTGCAACCAAATAAAGAAACAAATGGAATTACATTTGGATCTGTAGGGTCTGCAACACAAGTTGATTATGTTCAAGTTTCTTTTTCAGGAGATGATTCATTTGAATGGTTTGGTGGAACAGTTAATTGTAAACACTTAATCGCTTACAGAGGATTAGATGACGATTTCGATACTGACTTTGGATACAGAGGTAAAGTTCAATTTGGATTAGCTATTCGTGATAAAGATCTATCTGATGCACCAGGTGATTCAAATTGTTTTGAATCAGATAATGATGCTACTGGAAGTGCTGCTCAACCTAAAACTAGTCCAATTTTTTCTAACATGACAATTGTTGGTCCAAAAGGAAATGGTACAATCGTATTACCTACAGGTGAGAAATTTGAAAAAGCATTTAGATTAAGAAGAAATACTGCAACAAGTGTATTTAATTCATTAATTACAGGATGGGAAAAAGGATTGTCTATTGAAAATGCTCCAACAGTTGCTAATACAAATGGAGATACTTTAAAATTTGGGAACAATTCATTAAGTAACTTTGCAACTAATGCAAATGTAATAACTTCTATAGATGCTTCAGTTGCTTTCTATGCAGGTATGTTTAATGCAAATTCAAATGACTCTACAAATACAATTGCACAAATCAATTGGGTTAGTTTGTTTCCTGCTTTAGGAACTGCTCCAGATGCACGTTTAAATTCAACTTCAACAGTTGCTACAACTGCAAGTTTTATGGCTAACAAATTCTATAACTTACCAACTCCAACTGCAACACTAAGTTATACTTATTGTGCTGGTGCAACTGCAACTGCTTTAACTGCAACTGCTGTAACAGGTAATTCTTTGAAATGGTATACACAAGCAACTGGTGGAACAGCTTCAACTACTGCTCCAACTCCTGCTACAAGTACAGCTGGTACATATACTTACTATGTTAGTCAAACAAACGCTGCTGGTGATGAGAGTAAAAGAGTAGCAATTACTGTAACTGTTAATGCTGCGCCTGCAGTACCTACAATTACAGCAAATGGACCTACTACTTTTTGTACAGGTGGAAATGTTGTTTTAACTTCAAGTGCTACAACAGGTAATGTTTGGTCAACAAATGCTACAATTGATTCTATAATAGTTAATACTTCAGGTTCATATACAGTAACTTATACAGATGTTAACGGATGTTCTGCTACTTCAGCTCCTACAACTGTTAACGTTAGTAATGCTCCAGTACCAACAATCAATGCAAGTGCAACAAGCGGATGTTCAGGTGATACAATTGTTTTAACTGCCTCTACATCTGATTCTTATACTTGGTCAAATGGTGCTACAACACAAGCAATTAACGTTATAGCTGGTGATACTTTCACAGTTGTTTCTACTAATTCAAATGCTTGTAATGGAGTTGGTACTTCTGCACCAGTTATAATTACATTTACTCAAACACCTACAGCTGCTGGTTCATTTACAATCAATGGTAATATCGTAACATTTGCGAATACATCTACAAATGCTACATCTTATTCATGGGATTTTGATGATTTCACAAACTCTTCTGCAATGGCACCAACACACGCTTTTGCTGGAAATGGGGTTTACAATGTTGTTTTAACTGCAATTAATGGTGCATGTCAAAACACAGCTGAATTAACCGTAGCAATTACAGTAGGTGTAGAAGAATTAGCTGGATTAGAAGAAGTAAAATTATTCCCTAACCCAACTTCATCTAATGCAATGATGGTAATTAATTCTAAAGAAAACACAACTGCATCAATTGCAATTGTAAATCAATTAGGTCAATTAATTTCTACAAATACTATTACATTATTAGCTAAAGAAAACAACTTTGATTTAAATGTTAACACATTTGATAATGGAATTTACACTGTAATTATTTCTACTGAATTAGGAAATGTTACAAGAAGATTAGTTGTACAAAAATAATAATCATACTAATGAAAGGGTTGGTTTTAAAACCAACCCTTTTTTTTAATTAATATACTATGGAAAATTTAAAAGGACATACATTACTACTTGTTGATGATGAACAAGATATTTTAGATTTTCTTTCTTATAATTTAAAAAAAGAAGGTTTTAAAGTTTTTACTGCTTCTAATGGTGAAGAAGCCGTTAAAATGGTTCAGCAAGTAAATCCATCATTAATTGTTATGGACATTATGATGCCTAAAATGGACGGAATTGAAGCGTGCCAAATTATCCGCAAAGACCTAAATATTACTCAGCCAATTATTGCATTTTTAACATCTAGATCAGAGGATTATTCTCAAATAGCAGGATTTGAAGCAGGTGCAGATGATTACATTAACAAACCTATTCGGCCTAGACTTTTGATAAGTAAAGTTGAATCATTATTAAGAAGATTAGACCGCCCTGTTAACTTAGAAAACAGCCTTTCAAATTCATTAAAAATTGATCGTGATAAGTTCATGATTGAGTTAAATAATGAGAAAATTATTTTGCCTAAAAAAGAATTTGAATTGTTAGAATTATTAGCTAGTAGACCAGGGAAAGTTTACAATAGAGAACAAATATTATCTATCGTTTGGGGAAATGAAACGATTGTAGGTGAAAGAACTATTGATGTTCACATCAGAAAATTACGAGAAAAGCTAGGAGATGAGTATATTCGCACTATTAAAGGAGTTGGATATACATTTAGCGAAGCGTGAAAAATATAAAACCTATACATTTATTAATTGGAGGAAGTGGGATAATTTTTATAATTACATTAATTATATCCTTTATAATTAATTTTCAAATTATTAATTTTCCTCTTTGGGTAATAATCGGATTACCAATAGTAACTGCATTAATTTCTTATGCAGTTTTTTATTTTTTTATTAAGTATTTCATAAATGATCGTTTAAAAATATTATACCGCTCTATTCGTAAAGATAAATTTACACCTGAAAACTCGATCAAGTTTAAGCTTACAGATGATGTAATTGCCGACGCTGAAATAGAAACTCAACGCTGGACAGAAGAGCGAAATAAAGAAATTGTAAAACTTAAAGAACAAGAAGAATTTAGACGTGAATTTTTGGGGAATTTAGCTCATGAGTTAAAAACACCTGTATTTTCAATTCAAGGTTATATTCTAACTTTATTAGATGGTGGACTAGAAGATGAAACGGTTAATCGTTCTTTTTTAGAAAGAGCATCTAAAGCAACGGATAGAATGGCTAACATTTTAGATGATTTAGATCAAATAACTAAATTAGAAGTGAATGCGTTTAAAATTGAGATGCGTTCATTTGATATCAAAGAATTAATCGTAGAAGTATTAGAATCTTTAGAATTAATCGCATCAGAAAAAAACATTACTTTAAAACTTCACAAAGATTACAACTCAAAATTTGTACAAGGTGATCGTTCTAAAATAGCTCAAGTATTAATAAATCTAATTAGTAATTCCATTTTTTATGGAAATATAAATGGTAATACTATAATTAGACTATTTAGTATGGACAATATTATTACAATTGAAGTATCAGATGATGGCCCAGGCATTGAACAACAACATATTCCTCGTTTATTTGAACGTTTCTATAGAGTTGAAAAATCACGTAACAGAAATGAAGGTGGTTCAGGATTAGGATTAGCTATCGTTAAACATATAATTGAATCTCATGGACAAACAATATCCGTTAGAAGCACAGTAGGAATTGGAAGTACTTTTTCTTTTAGTTTAGATAAAAGTAAAACGCAATCACCTAGTTTATACTCTTCTAGAGGAATACAAATTAAATAAAATGAAGAATGAAAGATAAAGACAAGAATCAAGGCAAATTTCACCTCGCATCAATCTTTTTTATTCCGGGATTTATTGTAACTGTATTCTTAAGTGAAAGTTGGCTAATAAGCATATTCTATCTCTTATTAAGTTTTATTTTGTTGTATTTCTTATTTAAAAGAAATTAAAACAAAGTCAAATCAAATATAACATCTTTTACTATATTCATATTAAGCTAAATCGAATAATAAGAAGCACTACTAATATCTAATACACTTGATTTTATTAAATTAGTTTGAGTTCTACACAAGTATTTCATTTATAAAGATCATATTTCCCCACTAACAAATTATCTTAAATAATTCAATAGTACATACAACATTTCCAAAAAGTTAAAGCATAAAAAAAGCCCCAACAATACTGAAGGGGCTTAAAAAACGGCGTCGACTTACTCTCCCACCCTCAAAAGGGCAGTACCATCAGCGCAAGCAGGCTTAACTT
>JAHEIL010000017.1 GCA_024639405.1 Crocinitomicaceae bacterium
ACAATTCCTATTTTCATTTTTATTTATTTTCGTTCAACGCCTCGTAAATAACACGTTGTATTTCTGTTCGAATGTTCAAATCTCTAATTTTCCAATTGTCTTGACTTGGACAAACACGATTGGATAAAAACACATAATTAATCTCATGTTTTGGATCTGCCCAAACCAAAGTACCTGTAAAACCACTGTGCCCGTAACTTTCTTGCGAAGCCAATTCATGACACGTTCCACCACCACTTGCTTTCGGACGATCAAAACCAGCACCTCTTCTATTTCCTTGAAACTGTTGTTTTGTATAATTAGCAACAACAGCTGAAGAAAGGTATTGTTCATTACCATACATCCCTTTATTTAAAAACAATTGCATCAAAGAAGCTAAATCTGTTGCATTGGAAAAAACTCCAGCATGACCTCCTACTCCACCAAGCATTGCTGCTCCTGGATCATGCACGTAACCATGTACCAATTGTTTACGGAAAACTTGATCATTTTCTGTTGGAATAATTTTTGTTTTAGCAAAATAATTTAATGGTTGGTATCGCATTGATCTTAATCCCATTGGCAAATACAACGCATTCATTAAATAATCTTGGAAATTTTGAGCAGATTGTTTTTCAATGATTTTTTTAATGAAATAATACCCTAAATCTGAATATTCATATTTTTTAGGTCCTAAAGTACTAGCTAATATTTGATGATAAATTGTATCAGCATAGCTGTCTTTTATGTATAAATTATGTGCTACTTGGGTTTCATAACCTGGCTTTTTAAGTGTAGAATAAAGATGAGACTTCCATTCGCCATTTTGCATCGTTCTTTTGTAAAAAGGAATCCAAGCTGTTAGACCTGATTGATGCGCCATCATATCTTTTATTAATATTGAGTGAAAAGAAGTGTTTTTTGTCAATTCCGGCAAATAATCGCCCAGGTTATTATTCAAGGAAAATTTTCCTTCAGATTCTAATTTCATAATACCAACGGTAGATCCCGCGATTTTAGAAACCGAAGCAATGTCGTAAACATCAGAATTTTCAACCACTTTTTCACTTTCATAAGTTGGTCGACCAAAAGCTTTTCTATAAATGATTTTTCCTTTGTAAGCGACAACAATTTGACAACCTGGGAAAGCGCCTTTAGCTATTGAAGCAGTAACGATCGAATCTATACGGTTAAATTTAGATGATGATATCCCAAATTCTTCCGGTTGACTAAATTTCAAACGTCCGGATGATTCAATTAAAATCCCTGCATTTTTAGGATATTTATCGTTGATGGAAAACGGCAATTTACCAGAAGCTGGAATGGCTCCAAAAATCAATTGAGCTATTCGATCTTGCGCATAGAGTGTGTTTTCATATCCAACAATAATTGTATTCATTTTTTCAAAACTCGGTTCGTTTACGATCTCCATTGGATTGCCAAAAATCACACCTATTAATTGTTTATTACTGGGTAATTCAACCAGAAAATCTTTTAAGCGAATTTTATTGAAGGGGGCTTCTGCATGTTCATGAAAAGCTGTAATAATGACATCGTATTGATTTATCTCTGCTGGAAACTTTTGAATTGCTTCTTCTAATGTTTCAAAATAAAAACGATCTACATCAGCAAATAATTCTAAAGCATCCGTAAAATATCCAGTATTTGTTCCAATAGAAATTCTTGCAATCTTTTGATTTAATTTACGTAATGGAAAATTAACTGAAGTATTTTTAAGTACTGTAATTTTTTGTTCTATGCTTTCAAATGCATTCCAATCTATTTGGTTAAAACTAACTTTGTTGTCAGTGTTAAGTTCATTTATCGTTCTCTTTAATGGTGCATTCACTTGACTTTTTAATGCGAAAATCACAGGAGTAATTACTACAATTAGACCAAAAACAACGATCGAAACAATTCTTTTAGATTTCATCTTACGAAATTAATGCTTCGTATTGAAAAAGCACTTGAAATTTCATTTTTTTTAGATTGAAACTGTTAAAAATAGTCAATTAAACAGCAATCAATTCTTAGAATCTATAGTATAAACGGAAGAAAAAAGTTACTTTTGTTCATTGTCAAAAAATCAGAAAACAAACAATGAGTGACTTAATTCAGCTTTTGCCCGATCATATTGCCAATCAAATTGCTGCTGGAGAAGTAATTCAACGTCCTGCATCAGTCGTAAAAGAATTGATTGAAAATGCTATTGATGCTGGAGCTGACACCATTCAATTATTGGTAAAAGATGCTGGAAAAACATTGATTCAGATTAGTGATAATGGGAAAGGAATGTCTAAAAACGATGCAATTCGCTGTTTTGAGCGACATGCAACAAGTAAACTAAAAACGGCTGATGATTTATTTGCTTTAACTACAAAAGGATTTAGAGGAGAAGCGTTGGCTTCGATCGCTGCTATTGCACACATTTCCTTAAAAACTAAACAGCACGATCAAGAATTAGGAACGATTGTTGAAATTGAAGGAAGTAAAATCACCAAGAATGAAGATACAGTATGCGCCAATGGCACGACTTTTTCAGTGAAAAACTTGTTTTACAATGTACCAGCTCGTCGTAATTTCTTAAAGTCAGACACGGTAGAATTGAATCATATTTCAGATGAATTTGTGCGCATTGCATTGGCTCATCCATCGATAACATTTATTTTCATTCACAATGAACAAGAAGTTTATCACTTGAGAGCTTCCAATCAACGCAAGAGAATTGTTGACATTGTTGGTATGAAAATCAATGATAAATTAGTTCCGATTGAAGAAGAAACAGAAATCGTAACGATAAATGGATTTGTTGGGAAACCTGAATACGCTAAAAAAACGCGTGGCGAGCAATTTCTGTTTGTGAATGATCGATTTTTCAAAGATACATTCTTTCATCATGCGATTTCAAAAGCATTTGATGGCTTAATTCAACCCAAACATTTTCCTAGTTATTTTTTATATTTAACGATTGACCCGAAAAAAATTGACGTAAATGTTCACCCTACAAAAACTGAAATAAAATTCGAAGAAGACCGCTTAATTTATGCAATTATTCTAAGTAGCATTCGTCAAGCACTAGGCAAATACAACATTGCACCAACCCTAGATTTTGATCGAGAAAACAGTTTCGATTTGCCGCACACTATGCGCAATCAACCCATTGTTGAACCAGTGATTAAAGTTGATACGAATTACAATCCTTTCAACACCAATAAAACTAGCTCTGGTAGTTCATCTACTAATTTCACTAAGGCAATTCATTCTGAAGGTTTTGGCTCAAATGAAGTCACACCAGAAGATTGGCAAAATTTTTATCAAATTGAAGAAGAACAACCTCAGCCCGCTCTTCAAGAAATAGCATTTGAACAGTCTGTTGAAACTGAAAAATCATTCATTAACCAAGGGAAATATTTATTCACCCCTTGTAAATCAGGACTTTTAGTGGTTGATTTGCAACGTGCTGTAGAACGCATCGTGTACGATGAAATGATGGCTGAATTTGTTTCAAGTCCAATCGTTTCTCAACAATTGCTCTTTCCAATTGAACGTGAGTTTTCTAAAAATGAAAGTGCCATTTGGATCGAAAATAAAACCATGTTAGAACGTTTAGGGTTTCAATCTATCATTGAGAATCAAACATTACAATTGAATGCTGTACCTGCCATTCTACAAGAAGAATCAATTCAAACTTGCATTGATTTAATCCTTGAGAACATTTCATTCAAAGAAATTGAAAAAGGTGACATTGCCCATTTTTTAATCGTTTCAATTGCTCAAGCAGCTGGAAGAAAGAAAAGTAAAACTAATTCAGCACAAGAAAATGAGCAATTAATAGAACAATTGTTTCAATGTTCAGATCATGCATATACTCCAACCGGAAAAAAAATAGTACAAACACTTACATTTGAAGAAATCGCTTTAAAATTTTAAACTATGTTTTCATTTTTAAATAATATACCACAAGTAACCAAGAATATATTAATTCTAAATGTGTTATTTTTTATTTTGAAATATTTCTTTCAATCGAAAGGAATTGACCTTGATGCTTTGTTAGGAGCTCATTACATTAATTCACCTTTGTTTCAACCTTACCAAGTTGTAACTCATTTTTTCATGCATGCAGATATTATGCATATTTTCTTTAATATGTGGCTTTTTGTAATGTTAGGTGGATTTTTAGAACGACTTTGGGGTCCAAAACGCTTTTTCATTTTTTACATTGCTTCTGCTTTAGGTGCTTTTGCTTTATATAATTTCATCGGATTTTTTCAAATTTATGAGCTTAAAAGTCAATTATCTTCAGTTATTGACATTGATTATGTTAATCATATTTTAAGAAATAGCTCAAGCGCAGATGTAATTAATGAATTGAATGGTTATGTGCGAACTTTACAAATAGAACCAAGTTCATTCCAACAATTTGAAGAATACATTAGTCTAAGTTTAACCCCAATGATTGGCGCATCAGGTGCTGTTTTTGGTGTGATGGCAGCATTTGCAATACTCTTTCCAAATACAGAATTCATGTTGTACTTTGCTATACCTGTTAAAGCAAAATATTTAGTAAGTGCATACTTTGTATTTGAATTGTACCAAAGTTTCAACGCACCAGGCGACAATGTTGCTCACTTAGCCCATGTTGGCGGCGCAATTGTTGGAGCGATTTTAATTTTAATCTGGCGTAAAAACGACAAGAAAAACTTTTATTAATGCCAAGTGAACGTACTTTTCTTGAACAACTTATCTACCAATGGAAACATGGTGGAATGATAATGAAATTGCTGTTTATCAATAGTATAATTTTTATCGTTATTCAACTTATCAGCGTTTTTGGTCGACTAATGGGGATTGATGCACAGAATTCAGTAAATGATCTTTTAATTTCCATTTTTGGAATGGAAACATCCTTCAACTCGTTCTTGCAACATCCTTGGGGTATTTTCACCAGTATCTTTGCTCATTTCACATTGTTTCATTTTATTTCAAACATGCTTTTCCTCTATTTTGCTGGGAAACTTTTTGAATCAATTTTTGAAGGCAAATACGTCTTCTTCACCTATCTTTTTGGCGGAATTTTTGGTGGGTTAGTAGAATTGATTGCTCATGCTGGCTTTCCATCTTTAAAAAATGAAGCAGTAATTATTGTTGGAAGTTCAGGTTCAATCATGGCGTTGTTTGCAACCTTGGCGTTTTACAGACCTAATTTAACGATAAGTGTTTTTGGAATTTTCAATACTCGCTTAATCTTTATTGCGGCAGCATTTATTCTATCCGATTTAATTTCTTTGGGATTAAATGACGGAACAGCTCATTTTGCGCACATTGGCGGTGTAATATTTGGTGCTTTAAGTGTTGTTTCAATGGCATCATTTTTTAAATTCTATGATCGTTTAACAACTTTTACTATCTTTCAGAAGAAAACTCATTTAAAAGTTAAAAAAGGAACACGAACAAGTGCGTTTAAAACAGATGAAGAATACAACCTTGAAAAAAAATTAAGACAAGAAAAAACAGATGCGATTTTAGATAAAATTGCAAAATCAGGCTACGAATCACTTTCAAAAACTGAAAAAGAGTTTCTTTTTAACCAAAGTAAAAATGGGTAACATCGTTTCAAAAATAGTACGTTTTTCAACCTTACTCAAGGTGATTACCATCTGTTGCTTGGTTGGTTTACTATTTTCGTACTTAGCCCCGTTTGTTCATCCTAATACGTTGAAAATCATTCCATTTTTTGGTTTGTCCTACCCTGTTTTCTTATTACTTTCTCTGATCGCTCTAGTTTTTTGGGCTTTTATGAAATCTAGAATGGCGCTTTTAATCATTGGTGTGCTTTTGATAGGTGGTAAATTACATTTTCGAATTTTTGCATTTGGTTCCAACCAAGATACATTACCTGCAAAAGAGAAATTATTGCATGTCATGAGTTACAATGTACGTTTATTTGATTTATATACAGCTGACGAAAACAACATTTATGAAAAAAGGAATTTAATATTTGATTACATCAAAAATGAAGACCCTGACATTATCTGTTTTCAAGAATTTTACCACCAAGATAAACCAACAAAATTCAAAACACGCGATACACTAATTGATATTTTAGCCATAAAAGATTACCATGAACGATTTGCACATAAATTAAAAGGTAGACAAAACTTTGGTGTTTCTATATTATCTAAATATCCTTTAATTGCAAAAGGAGACGTCATGTTTTCAACGCAAGGCGATCAAGATTTTAATTACTGTATTTTTGTTGATTTGGTCAAAAACCAAGATACATTTAGAATCTACAATGTTCACCTACAATCTATACGATTAAAACAAGAAGATTATTCGCTCTTTAAAGATGGTGCAGCTTCTATTGAAAAAAAATCAATGGTCCGCCTATTGATTGATAAATTGCGTATTGCTTATCCTAAAAGAGCTGAACAAGCGAGAGCAGTCATAGATCATGTTCAAACATCTCCGTATCCTACTATAGTTTGTGGTGATTTTAATGACACACCGATGTCTTATGCTTACAATCAATTCGATAAATTATTAATCGATGCGTTTAGAGAAAGTGGATTTGGTATTGGCACAACTTATATTGGAAAAGTTCCTGCAGGAAGAATCGATTACATCTTCCATACACCAAATTTATTTTCGACAGAATTTAAAATTCAAAAAGAAAAATTAAGCGATCACAGAGCTATTTCTTGTAAACTATTTAAAGATACACTTCAATAATATGTTAGTAGAAATCAACCCAACAAACATTGACATTCGATTGATTCAACAAGCAGTTGATGTTCTTAAAAGTGGTGGTGTCATCATATTTCCAACAGATACTGTTTACAGTATGGGGTGTGATTTATACAACAAAAAAGGATTGAATGAATTAGCAAAACTGAAAAACATCAAATTAAACAAAGCTAATTTCTCCATTATTTGTTCAGATTTAAGTCATTTATCTGAATACGTAAAACAACTTGATCGTTCAGTTTTTAAATTATTAAAACAATCCTTACCAGGTCCATTTACGTTTATTTTGAATGCAACCAATGAAATTCCTCGTTTGTTTGATACCAATCGAAAAGAAATTGGAATTCGAATTCCAAATAATGCAATAGTTCTTGAAATTGTGAAATTATTAGGAAATCCAATTGCTACAACTTCTTTGCACAATGACGAAGATACCATTGCAGATTATTTTGCGGATCCTTACATGATATATGAACGTTTTGACGACGATGTTCCTTTTATTATTGATGGCGGATATGGACAATTAGAAGCATCGACAATCGTAGACTGCACCAATGGAAGTCCAGAAATTATCCGTCAAGGAATTGGAAAAATAATCCTATGATTTTAATTTTAGATTGCGGAAGTAGTAAAACACCCTTCATCGAATCAATGGTCGATGAGTTTTGTGATTTTACAACTGTTCCTCTATTAGATTTTAACGAAACAAGCCTTTCTAATGTAAATGGCGTTATTATTTCAGGTGCGCCGTTGTTAATTACCGAGCAAGACATAACGCCATATTTAGCAAAATTAAAGTGGTTAAAAACAATACACAAGCCAACATTGGGCATTTGTTTTGGACATCAATTAATTGGAATAACCTTTGGTGCATTTGGCCAAAAAATGAAAGAGGACAGAGATTTACAAGTAATTGAATCCTTTGAAGATTCACTTCTTTTGGATAAACTACCAACCGAATTTGAAATGATAGAAGATCACTGCGAAACGATTTCTATTCCTCAACATTTTAAACTAGTAGCATCTTCAGATGCCTGTGTAAATGAAGTAATGGAACATGAAACACTTCCGATTTACGGTGTTCAATTTCATCCAGAAGTTTCCGGGAATTATGGACGAATAATTTTTGATAATTTTATAAAAATTGCCTCAAATCAATCAAGTGTTGATGAATAAGTGTTATTCAACATATATTGTTAATAGTTTTCAAACAAACTCTTTCTTATCCTAAAATAAAAAGTTGATCTTAGCACTATGGTATTAAGTAGATTTTGGCTCGTTATTTTTATATCCTCTATCATATTCGTGGTAGCAGGTTTGTTTACTTCATCGAATTATTCGTTGGATTTTATGTTGAATGGAAAAAAAGACGATCCAATTTTAGTTTCCGAAAAATATCTAAACGATATTCCTCCTGCAATTGTTAAACAGCTCAACAAATCACCCGAAAAAAGCTACGTTTCACCGTACACTGAAAAAACGTATGTTCAAAAAAACAAAACCGTTTTAATCTACAAAGGAACTCAAAAATCGGACGGTTTATTAGAAACAAGTAAAAACAGTTTATTTGATTTAATCTTGCCTTTAATCGCATATCTGGCTTTTTTTAGTGGAATCATGCAGTTGTTAATTGATTCTGGTGCTACTGAAAAACTAGCGAAACGCTTAAGTCCATTCTTTGTTAGTGTATTTCCATCTGTTCCAAAAGGACATGATTCTATTTCTTACATGACTTTAAATTTTTCTGCCAATTTCTTGGGATTAGACTCGGCGGCAACACCTTTTGGCTTAAAAGCCATGCAAAGTTTACAAGAATTAAATCCCGATAAAAGTAAAGCAAGCGATGCACAAATTATGTTTATGTGTTTGCATGCTGCAGGACTTACGTTGATACCAACATCAATTATTGGATATCGTGCAGCACAAAACGCTACCAATCCAGCTGATGTAATGCTACCTTGTATTATCACTTCTTTTATAGGAACAATTGCTGCATTTTTAATTGTAGGAATACGCCAAAAAATCAATTTCAAAAGCGCAACGCTTTTAGTAACGCTGATTTCCATCATCGCTGGAATTATTGGTTTATTATTGTATGTAAACAGTTTAGATTTAATTGGGAAAAACTTTTTTACTTCTAATTTTTCAAGTGTGCTTTTACTAGCAATCATTGGGTTCACCCTGCTTTTTGCTTTCAAAAATGAACGGAAATTCAAAGAGAAAGAAACTACTATTTTTGACGCTTTTGTCGTAGGTGCAAAAAGCGGAATCAGCACGGGAGTTTCAATTTTTCCTTATGTTTTAGGGATGTTGGCCGCAATTTCATTGTTTCGCAATAGCGGACTTTTTGAAGTAATAAGCGGTTGGATTTCAAATGGCTTCTACTATTTAGGCGTTACTAAAGAAATTACTGAATCTTTACCTGTAGCCATGTTGCGACCTTTTAGCTCAAGTGGATCTAGAGGATTTATGATTGATGCCATGCAAACCTTTGGGCCAGATTCCCTTTCAGGTCGTTTAAGTTGTATTTTCCAATGCAGCGCAGAAACAACATTTTATGTCATCGCTGTTTACTTTGGAGCAATTAATGTAAAAAACACGCGTTATGCATTAAGTACGATGTTATTGGTTGACTTAATCTGTGTGATTACAGCCATTTTCGTTGCTCTTTGGTTCTTTTAATTAATAGCATATGTTTTCATTTTTTAAAAAAAATAGTCAAAACACACCTAAGCCAATTGAAAGTATTCCTTCAAAACCATTAAACTATCATCCTAAAGTCATTTTAGCGTGGGCAAAAGCGATTGAAGGTGATACCACATTTATCAAATGGTTGGATGATAATAATTTTATTGAATTAGCCATGTCGGCCTATGCCATTCATTTAAAAGATGATGCGCGACAATGGTTGATCAACAATGGATTTCCACATCTAATGGCGATGATCAATGCTGCGGAAGGTAACGTTCAAGCCCAAAAATGGTTACTCAACTACAACTATGAAATTCTCTATCACATTGCTTTAGCTGTTGAAGAAGATGAAGAAAGTTGGAAATGGTTGAAAATCAATTCAACACAAGATATATTCATACTTGCATCTAGTATTCGAAACGTAAAAAACAAAATAGAAGAAAACCACAACGATGTTCATTCGTTTGGGAAAGACTAAGAACTAGAACGGATATCCTATACCGAAATGAAAATTTGGAATGTAAGGATATGGGACTAATGTCGAATAATCATCTCCATAAACTGCTTTACTTTCAGCGTTAAATTTAGTTTTTGGCTGGAAAATCCACTTTTCACCATCTGGTAACGCAGGATTTGTTATTGGCATTCCTATATCAAATCGAACAATGAAAAAATCAAAATCAAGGCGCACACCTAAACCAACAGAAACGGCTATTTCCTTGTACCAATTTGAGGTGAATTGACCTCCGATACGATTAATGTCTTCTTGAAAAGTCCACACATTTCCTGCATCAATAAATGCTGCAGATTTAATAATTTTACCAAAAGAAAAACGGTATTCAATCGAACCACCAAAACGAATGTCTCCAATTTGAGTTGCGGTTCTGTTGGAATCTAAGTAATATTTATATGCCCCAGGACCTAAAGAGCGTGAGCGCCATCCCCGATTATCATTGGCACCACCACCAAAAAAACTATAATCGTAAGGTATTGAAGTTGTTGTATTGCCATAAGGCTTACCTGCACCAAGCTGAATACGAGCATGCAAACTTTTAGACTTACCTAAAGGTTTTGAACAAATTAACTCGTTATCTAAACGTATAAATTGTGAATATGCAACACCAAAAACTGCACGCTGACCATTTTTCAATGTATCTTGACTTGAAGAGAATAGTGATAGTAAATTTCCTGAAGGATCGAATGAAGTGTTAAAATAAAGCAAAAAATTAGATTTTTTATTTAAACGATTTTTATTGTTGTATTCATACGTGAACTTCCAATCTTGCCATACAAATTGATTACTGTAGGCATTCTTTAAAAACAAATCATTCAACAAATCTAATTTACTTTGAAAAGCTGGTTGATTAGATATCTGAACATATTTCACAACAGAAAGAGCTGGAATACTTGTTTGAAAAACATGAGTTCTTCCAACAAAAAACTTCCAGAAATAATTAACTTGAAAAATTTGACGTCTAAAATCTGCTCGTTCTTGATAATTATAAGCCGTTGAAATAATCGTTTGAGGTCGAATCTTTTTCGAAAACTGAGTGATTCCAAAAGGAAAAAGATGAGGGATTTCTAATTTTATACTTGGTCCAATTTCAAATGTATTAAAACTCCGTGCTGCTTTTTGAATTAATTGTCCATCCAACTCTGCAAAAACTGGTGGCTGCGACTCAAAACCGCCCCCAAATGAAAATGTCATTTTCTCAGCACCTTTAAACATATTTTTATTGGTGAAATTAATGGATGATGATAGCGCTAAATAACTGTTAGAATTGGTGAAACGTGGTGAGAAACTCCAAACTTTTTGTTTACTTTGAATAAGGTAATAATGAACATCAATCGAATTGGTTTCAGTATTTTCAACGAGTATGGGTTTTACCATTTGGAAGACACCTAATTGAATTAATCGAGCATACGTTTTCTCCAAATCCGATTCATTATATATGCTAGTTGCTTCTAAATTGTTTTGGAGTTCTAAAATTGCAGGATTTAATGTTATTGTTCCATTGAATAAAAAAACCGCTTCTCTTTTCGGATCAACAAGACTTGAATGTTCCAATTTTAATTTTTGATACACTATAGTGTCAAGTGTTGGGACAAATTGTTTGTTAACTAAAGTCAAACCCAATTTTTGAAGTTCTTTTGAAAAATTTCCTTTATAATTTAAGGTATCAGCTAAATGAAAATAAACTTTATTTATAGAAGTTAAAGCATGTTTTATCGTTCGAATTGAATCGTTATTACTTTGAATTACCCTATCGTTTATTTGTATAGTTAATTGCACACTCTTTTTAAACGAATTAGTGTCTGCAATAAAATGAATTATTGAACTGTTAAATCCATAAACTCCGTTGTTTCTCATAAATTTTGACAATTCCTCTCGATGAGAAGATAATACATCTTTATCAAATCGACTGTTCAATATGGAATTCATGTTTCTAATAGATAAATAGTCAGAAACTAAAGATTTAATTAATTTGTTTTCAGACTGGTATAGAACTGAATCAATAACATAAGGCTTGCCTGTTTGAATGATATAATTAACTTTAGTTGTTTTTTTATTGTATTTAACTTTTCCTAAAATAGATGCATCATAATAGCCTTTATTCTTAAAATAAATCTGAAATTGTGAAATCGTTTTTTGAAATAAGCTACTATCAAAATAGACAGGTTTTTCGCCAATTTTGTATTTCAACCATTCTCTTAAAAATCTTCTAGAAGTCAACGTGTCTTTTAAAATTGCTTTTCGTTCTGTATAAAATACCTGATGCTTTGCTTGTGCTTTGGCAATCCTTTTAGAATTAATTCTTGCTACTTTTTCTTTTCGCTTATTGTTTTTTTCTTTAGTTTTTATATTTATTTCAATACGCCTTTCTGCAACTTTACTGGAATCTATTAACAAATAAATTGACATTCTAACAGGAAATCCTAAAAATTTTGAATTTGGTTTTTGTTTGATATAAGATTCTAGTTGACTTTGATCAATGTGATCACCTTCAATCGTAATCGTATTTTTTTTAAGTAAATATTTTTTAGACGATTCTATCGTTGAGACCGATTTACAACTTGAAATCAGAAAAATAGAAATTAAAAGAAAATATGTAAGTTTGAACACTTTTTGAATCTTTAACATCGTAAAAATACGAATAAATAAAAATACACGTGTCAAACCTTTCTAAAAATAAAGTTAAATGGATTCGGTCTTTGTCTTTGAAAAAGAATAGAGATGAATTAGGATTATACATTGTAGAAGGTGAAAAAATGTGTCTTGAGTTGATTCAAAACTATGCTGATCAAGTTGTTTTATTGGCACATACATCTGCTTTTAATTGCGAATTAACATCTGCTGAAACCATACTTATTTCGACTAAAGAACTTGAACAAATTTCATTATTGAAGACACCAAACAACGTGTTAGCGATTGTTAAAAAACCCATAAACAAAGTTGGATTGGCTTCTCCTGATGAACTAATCATCGCATTAGATGGTATTCAAGATCCAGGTAACCTCGGAACAATTATGAGAATTGCTGATTGGTTTGGTATCAAAAAAATTATTTGCTCTATCGAAACAGTTGATTGTTTTAATCCAAAAGTTGTGCAAGCTACCATGGGTGCGATTTTTAGAGTAAATTGCCAATACACAGATTTATTTGCTTACTTGTCAAAATCAAAAAGCCCAAAATATGGTGCAGATTTAGAAGGTGAAAATTTATTTGAACAATCTAAATTAACACCTGGAATTATTGTGATGGGTAACGAAGGAAATGGATTATCAGATGAAATTCGATCAATTATTCAACATAAATTATTTATTCCGAAATTTGGCAATGCTGAATCATTAAATGTTTCTGTTGCTACAGGGATAATTGTTTCATCTTTTTTTAAAAAATAAATGCAACTATTTAATTAATAATTAGTCTATAGTTCTAACATTTATACTATTTTTGAAAACAAACTACAATTTAGGTATGATAAATTATAAAAAAATCAAAAACGTTCTTTTCGTTTTATCATTGATAATTTCTGTGCATTCATTTGCTCAACAGAAACTTAAAACTTCAGAAAACTGGAGTTTGATAAAAGAACAAAATGGTATTAATTTCTATTCTCGCTTGTGTGAATGTGATATGATTGAAGGCCAAAAAAAATTGGTTTATTCATTTTTAAAAATCGAAAATACAACAAATCAAGCTCTCTCAATTTCGTTTGATCATGTGTTAGCTTTTAAAGAAGGATGCGATGGATGCGTTCCAAATCCGGAATGTGCCGTTTCTGTTAATATTCCAGCTAATGCTGCTTTGGAAGCAGATTGCAATATAAACGGACACGTTTTATCAAGAATTGTAGCGAACCCTAACCTTTTAGGAGGTTGGTCATTTGAAAAAACTTTAATCAAAAACTTACAAATTAAATAAGATGAAAAAATTAAGTTTAGTTATTTTACTTGTCGTTTTTGGTAAAATTTCACATGCTCAAAATGTCTATTGTAGTGTAACTGTTTTTCCCGATGACACGACAGTTTGTATTGGTGACACGGTTTATATTCAATCAGTTTCAAACTTAGTAAACGGTGGACAATCATTTAGTTTTAACAATGGTCAAATGCCTACAGGCTGGACAGCTACTGGTGGAACAAATTTCAGCACACCTTGTGGTCAAAACTTAACTGGAACCCCCTATTATTGGGCGCAAACAGCCGGTGTAACACCTCAAATTGTAACTGCTGCTTATGATGTAAGTTGTGGTGGATATATACTTTTTGATATGCGCTTTTCTATTCAAGGCCAACCAAGCCCATGCGAAGGTCCTGATGAGGCTGACGAAGGAATATCATTACAATATTCTACTAATGGAACTACATGGAATAATATTATTTACTATTCTCCTGGAGGTTACACATTGCCTCAAAACCCAATGACTTCAACTGTTGTAACTCCTGCAGGAGGTATTACTCCTTACACATCTTGGAATTCATTTACAGTTCCAATTCCTGTTGCTGCACAATCAACAACTACAAAATTTAGATGGGTACAATTAGCATCTAGTGGTTCAACAAACGATAATTGGGGATTGGATAATATTGTTATAAATTCAACTGGTGTACCATGCGGAGCAACTACTGATGTGATGTGGAATCAAAACCCATTATTGAATCAAGATAATTTTTACTTTGTTGCTCAACAAGATACGCAATTTGTTTGTTATGTTTATGATACAACTGGCGTTTACCATTGTCAATCTGCAGCTGTAAATATTCATGTTCATCCAGATGCAATGACTTATAATTTGGTTGATACGGCATTTTCACAGTGTCCTACATTTGCTCCAACTGTTAGTGTAACGAATATTGGTGGTTCTATTGCACCATATACATACAATTGGTCAACAAATAGCACTACAAATACAACAACATTACCAACTAGTGGCTTAGAACATGATACATTAACTTATTATGTCACCATAAACGATTGGTGTAATTATGAACGTATAGATAGTGTTGTCTTAATTGTAAATAAAACACTGAATATTGACACTATATATTCTGGACCTGCAACATGTGAGCCAATTGGTTATGCATCAGCAAATGTAGTTGGACAAAATGTTACCCCTTTGCATGGTGTTTATTATACTTGGACAAATGCATCAAATACAGCTGGGCCTACTGCTTCTGTTTGGTCAGACATTCCATCTGGATGGTATTACATTTCTGTCGAAGATGCCGTATGTACGGATGAAGACAGTGTGTTTATTGACATGCTTAATCCACCAACTGCTGATTTTACAGCATCAGTCACAACAGGATGTAGTCCTTTAACTGTTAATTTTACAAACAACAGTCAAAACACTAGTACATATGAATGGGATTTTGGAAATGGAACAGTTTTAAATGTAAATGATACTACTGCACAAAATCAAACCTTTGATCAATCTTCACAAGTACAGTTAGTTGCCTTTGCTTCTCCTTTGTGTTCAGACACGATGATTTTAAATATTAACATTGCGGCTTGTGGATGTACAAACCCTGAAGCCACTAATTACAATCCAAATGCAGTAATTGATGATGGAAGTTGTATATTACCTTTTCCAACTATTGAACCAGCAAATGTATTTACTCCAAATGGAGACGGATCAAACGATTTATTTTTCTTAACGGCTACAAATCACAAAAATTTAGAATTGTTTATTACAAATAGATGGGGTCACCTAATGTTTGAAGGTTCTGGATTAAATCCAACATGGAATGGAAATAACCAAAGTGGAAAACCAGCAAATGAAGGAGTTTACTTTTATAAATATATTATAACAGGAGTTGACGATACAAAATTAGAAGGAGAAGGATTCTTACAATTAACAAGATAATTAAACCATATTTTATTAAATAGGCACTTCAAAAGTGCCTATTTTTTTATCCTATTATTTCTAAATTTACCATTTAAAAAATATAAATGCATCAAAACGAATTAAAAATTCTTAAAGAATTTTACAACATAATCACCCCTAGTAAGCAAGAATTATTTGATAAGATTGCAGCTGAAAGAACGAACTATTTGACTGTTGTATTAGAAAATGTATTTCAAGAACACAATGCCTCTGCTGTATTGCGCTCATGTGATTGTTTTGGTATTCAAGAATTAAATGTAATTGAAAAAGATAACCAATATAAAGTTCAACGTGATATCGCTAGAGGCGCAGGAAGATGGGTGGATTTATATAATTTTGATAAAGGTGAAAATCCATCGATAGATTGCATTAAAAAACTCAAAGAAAAAGGCTATAAAATTGTAGCTACAACACCACACACAAAAGATGTCACAATAAATGAACTAGATTTGACACAACCAATGGCATTGGTTTTTGGTACTGAAGGAGAAGGGATATCTAAAGAAATAATTGCTGAAGCTGATGAATTTGTAAAAATTCCGATGTATGGTTTTACAGAAAGTTTTAATATTTCAGTTTCTGTTGCCATCACTTTAAATGTTTTAAGAAATCGATTAGAGGAAAGTACTATAAACTGGAAATTAAGTCCGGAAGAACAGACTGCTTTAAAAATTAAATGGTCTAAAAAAATATTACGTGCAGGAAATGAATTAGAAGTCGCCTTTAGAGAACGTTTATTTCAAAAAGATTAATATCTTTGCACACGATTACTACTATTACAGATAAAATATATATTATGGGAAGAGGAGATAAAAAAACAGCAAAAGGAAAAAGAGCCATGGGTTCTTACGGAAATAGCCGTAAAAAAAATGTAGCAACTGTTGTTGCACCAAAAGCAAAAAAAACAGTTAAAGCAAAAGAAACTGTAGCTACTGAGAAAAAAGTTGCAGCTAAAAAACCTGCTGTGAAAAAAGAAGCAGCAGTTAAAGTAGTCGCTGAAAAGAAACCAGCAGCAAAAAAAGCAACAAAGAAAACGGAAGAATAAATAGTCCTTAAGCTGTCAAAATTGACAGCTTTTTTTTGTTCATTACTTTTTAATTAAATTTTAAAAATTAAACGAGTTAAGTTTACATTTTTAACGAAATTTGAAGCAAGCATTTTCAACATTTAAATAAAATATCATCTGATTATGAAACATAATTTTGGCGCAGGACCTTGCATTCTTCCTCAAGAGGTTTTTAAACAAGCTGCAGGTGCAGTTCTTGACTTTAATGGATTATCTATTTTAGAAGTTTCTCATAGACACAAAGATTTTGTTGCTGTGATGGACGAAGCGATAGATTTAGTTAAAAAAGCTTTAAATGTACCTGATGGTTATTCTGTTGCATTTGTTCAAGGTGGAGCTACATTAGGCTTTACAATTGCTGCGTTAAACATGATGCGTGACACAAAAAAAGCAGCATACATCAATACAGGGACTTGGGCGTCTGGAGCAATCAAAGAAGCAAAAAAAGTTGGTGTTGATTGTCAAGTTATTGCTAGTTCTGAAGATAAAAACTTCTCATATATTCCGAAAAATTTTGATATTCCAACGGATGTTGATTATTTACATTTCACTTCAAACAATACTATTTATGGAACACAATTCAAAGAATTCCCTAAATCGACTTTGCCTTTAGTTTGTGATATGTCATCTGATATCTTCTCAAAAGAAATCAATGTGGCTGATTTTGATTTAATTTATGCAGGTGCTCAAAAAAATCTTGGACCAGCCGGTGCAACATTATACATAGTTAAAGACAGTGCGTTAGGAAAATCAACTTCTCCTTTTATGCCTACTTACTTGGATTTGAAACAACATGTTGAAAAAGAATCGATGTTGAATACACCTCCTGTTTTCTCTGTTTATGTAGCACTATTAAATTTAAGAGATTTAATTGCAAATGGTGGTGTAAAAGCAATGGAAGCAAAAAACAATGCGAAAGCAGCATTATTGTATGACGAAATTGATGCAAACCCTTTGTTCAATGGTACAGTTGCAAAAGAAGATCGCTCTAATATGAATGTAACATTTACATTAACAAATGAATCACTTCAAAGTTCTTTTGACGATGCTTGGAAAGCAGCAGGAATTGTTGGATTACCTGGACATCGTTCTACAGGTGGATACAGAGCTTCTATGTACAACGCATTGCCTATTGAAAGCGTTCAAGTATTAGTAGATGTAATGAAAGAATTTGCACGTAAAAACGGATAAAAGGTACATTAAAAATGAAAATTTTAGCAAACGACGGAATTTCCTCAGTAGGAAAACAACAATTAGAAAACGCAGGATTCACAGTTATTACTGATAAAGTTGATCAAGCTGATTTAGCAAAAGAAGTGAATGAGCAAGGAATTGAAATGATTTTAGTTCGAAGCGCTACAACAGTTCGCAAAGAAGTCATTGATGCATGCCCACAACTGAAATTAATTGGTCGCGGTGGAGTTGGTATGGATAACATTGATGTTGAATATGCTCGTTCTAAAGGAATTCAAGTGATCAATACTCCTGCTTCTTCCTCTCAATCAGTTGCAGAATTGGTAATGGGACATTTATTTGCAATTTCTAGATCATTAAATGATTCTTACAAAAACATGGAGCATGGAGATTTTTCAGCGTTGAAAAAGAAATATGCCAAAGGTGTTGAATTACGTGGAAAAACATTAGGAATCATTGGTTTTGGTAGAATTGGTCAAAGTTTAGCTAGTTATGCTTTAGGATGTGGAATGAATGTTATTGCTGTTGATAGAACAAATCAACCAGTTAATATCAAATTAGATTTAGGAAACAAGCTAACAATTACAACTGAAATTACACCTATAAATAATTTATCTGAAGTTATCGGTTCATTGGATTACATTTCTATCCACGTCCCAAAACAAGCTGATGGTTCAGCTGTTATCGGAAAAACCGAATTTGAAGCGATGAAAAAAGGCGTTCGAATTGTAAATGCTGCGCGTGGTGGTGTTATTAATGAAGATGATTTATTAGTTGCTATTGCTGATGGCACAGTTGCAAGTTGTGCATTGGATGTATTTGAAAACGAACCTAATCCTAGAAAAGAATTACTTTCAAATGAAAAAATTGCTTGTACACCTCATGTTGGTGCTGCAACTTTAGAAGCGCAAGATCGCATAGGCGAAGAATTAGCATCTTTAATTATTGAAGCATTTGGTAAAAAATAATTCATTATATTTACCTATGAATGTTAAGGGATATGTTTTTCATATCCCTTTTTAATATACTGAAATGAGTAAAATTTCACCTTTCAAAGCATTAAGACCCGTTCGCGACAAAGTTCATTTAGTTGCAACGCGCCCGTATTATTCGTATAAAAAAAATGTTTTAACAGCTAAGCTAGAGGATAATCCTTTTACTTTTCTTCGTATCATCAATCCTGAATTTGGAAGCACAATTCAAACAAAAGGGAATACACCTGAACGATTTGCATTGGTAAAAGAAAAATATGCTGAATTTATTGACGAAGGAATTTTAATCAAAGACGCAAGTCCTCATATTTACATTTACCGTCAAACAAAAAACGGACACGAATTCACCGGTATTATTGCCGGAGCAAGTGTTGAGGAATACCATTTAGATTTAATTAAAAAACACGAGGCAACGTTGACTTCAAGAGAAGCAATGTTTACAAATTATTTAGATGTTGTTGGTTACAATGCTGAACCAGTGCTACTCTCCTACCCACACGATGTTCATATTGAACAATTGATTATAGAAGCAACTGCAGATCGTCCCGAATATGAATTCACAACGACAGATCGCATTAAGCATGAAGTTTGGGTGTTACCAGAAGCTCAAACATTTAAAATCATACAAGCCTTTGAGTCAATTGAAGCAGTGTATATCGCCGACGGTCATCATCGCTCCGCTTCATCAGCAGGATTAAAAAAACACAGACAAGTAAAAGGAACCGATGGTTTTCCAAATGAAGACTTTTTCTTAGCCTATTTTATTGATGAAACGAAATTGAAAATATTAGAATTCAATCGTTTGGTTGATACCTTAAACAATTTAACTGAAGATGAATTTTTAACGCAACTTAGTAAATCGTTTTCTGTTTCAACATTAAACCAAGCACAAAAACCATACAATGAGCACGAATTTACTATGTGTTTGAATGGCAAATGGTTTCAATTAATCGCAAATCCAGAACTTATCGACCCAAATCACCCTGTGAAATGCTTAGATGCAGAAATATTGACAACAACTATTCTTTCGCCTATTTTAGGAATCGATGATTTAAAAACCAATGAGCACATTGAATTCATAAGTGGAGCAGAATCGATTGAAACGTTTGAAAATAAAATTACTTCAGGTAAATTTAAAGTAGGATTTGTATTGTTTCCAGCTACCATTGAACAAGTTAAAAAAGTTGCAGACAATCAATTGATTATGCCACCAAAATCGACTTGGGTTGAACCTAAAATGCGCAGTGGATTAACTATTTATAAAATCAACGAATGATTTCAGAACAATTACAGCAAATCAAATCCTCTTTACCAGAAAAAGTTACTTTAGTTGCTGTTTCGAAAACAAAACCCGTAGAAGATTTATTAGAAGCATACAACACTGGTCAACGCATATTTGGTGAAAATAAAGTGCAAGAAATGTGTGATAAACACGATTTACTTCCCAAAGATATTGAATGGCACTTCATTGGTCATCTACAAACTAATAAAGTTAAATACATCGCTCCATTTGTCGCATTAATTCATGGTGTTGACAGTTTAAAACTACTGCAAGAAATCAACAAACAAGGCGAGAAAATAAAACGCGTGATTCCAGTATTGTTGCAATTTTACATTGCGAAAGAAGAAACAAAATTTGGACTTAGCTTAGCGGAAGCGATTGAAGTCTTGGAATCAAAAGATGCTTTTCACTATTGTGAAATTAGAGGAATCATGGGTATGGCTTCATTTACAGAGAATGAAGATCAAGTGAAAGCTGAGTTTGCACAATTAAAATCTCATTTTGACCTTATTAAATCAACTTATTTTAAAAACGATGCGTTCTTTTCTATCGTATCGATGGGAATGAGCGGCGATTATAAATTAGCCATTGAAGAAGGAAGTACGATGGTTCGTATTGGTAGTTCTATATTTGGTTCACGATGAAAATCATCACATTCTTCTTGTTTTGCTTTTTCCTTGAAGATGGAAACGCTCAATCATACAAAGATAGTTTGCAAGCTTTACGTATTGTGTATTCAGGAGAATTACTCGATACTTCTGTAAAAGTTCTTAACCAAGAAGAAATAAATGCCCTAATTGGATTGAAATTCTTTGACATTGACTCATCTTATCGAATAGTAGGACGCTTTAAGAAAAAGGTAGGGAGAAAATTTGAAATGCCTACTTCCACAGATCGTAAACCTATTTATCGCGCTTATGGAACAGTAGAATTCGAACTTCAAGGACAATTGTTTTCCTTAACAATTTATCAAAATTGCTCTTTAATTAAACAAAAAGAGTATAAAAACTACTTGTTTTTACCTTTGAGAGATGTTACAAGCGGACAAGAATCATACGGTGGTGGAAGATACTTAGATTTAAGCATCCCGGAAAACAACACAATAATACTGGATTTCAATCGTTTATACAATCCTTATTGTGTCTATTCTCATCGTTACTCATGTCCGATTCCACCTAAAGAAAATTACATCAGTTTACCAATTAATGCTGGAGAAAAAGTACCAATTGGACACACCAATCATTAATTTTTAACGTATGAAAACTAAAAAAGAAATTGTCGATAATTGGTTACCTCGCTACACAGGTGAACAATTAGAAAATTTTGGCGAATATATTTTATTGTGTAATTTTCATAATTACATTGAGAAATTTGCTGCAATGCATGAAGTTGAAATCATTGGCAAAGGAAAACCAATGCAATGTGCTACAGCAAATGGAATTACCATGATTAACTTTGGGATGGGAAGTGCTTCCGCTGCAACGTGCATGGATTTACTTTCAGCTATTCAACCAAAAGCTGTTTTATTTTTAGGAAAATGTGGCGGATTAAAACGAAAAAATCAAGTTGGCGATTTAGTTCTCCCAATTGCAGCCATTCGTGGAGAAGGTACTAGCAATGATTATTTCCCTCCTGAAGTACCAGCGTTGCCAGCATTTGCTTTACAAAAAGCAATTTCAACAACCATTCGTGACTTCAATGAAGATTATTGGACTGGAACAGTTTATACCACCAATCGACGCGTTTGGGAGCACGATGAAAAATTCAAAGTTTATTTACAAACCATACGAGCAATGGCTATTGACATGGAAACAGCAACTATTTTTAGCGTTGGTTTTGCAAATAACATTCCAACTGGAGCATTGCTTCTTGTTTCTGATCAACCTATGGTTCCTGAAGGAGTGAAAACAGATAAAAGTGATTCATTGGTGACAACAACATTTGTTGACAACCATTTGGCCATTGGAATTGCCTCCTTAAAACAACTCATTAACAATGGTAATACCGTTAAACATTTAAGATTTTAACATTCGTTATAGAATTACAAATAACAAATTGACTATTTTAGCGTTAGAAAAAAAGTAATTTAAAAAAATTAATCATATGAAAATCAAAGCAATTTTAATAGCTGGACTTGTAAGTGCATTAACAATTACAACTGTTTCAGCGCAAGAAAAAGAAAAGAGAACTCCTCAAGAAAGAGCAACCATGTTAACAGAACGAATGGATAAAGCGTTAGTTTTAACAGCGGATCAAAAAGCGAAAATCTCTGAATTAAATTTGGGCGTTGCACTTAAAAATGAAAGAATCAGAAAAGATGCAACCTTAACTAAAGACAAAAAGAAAGAAGCTCTAGAGGCAAATAAAGCTACTAGAGATATGAATTTAAAAATGATTTTAACTCCTGAGCAATATGCCAAAGTTCAAAAAATGGAAGCAAAAATGCATGATCGTCGTGAAGAACGAAAAGGTGAGAAAAAAGAACATGAACAACCAGAAGAATTAAAATAATTAAACTAATATAAAAAATCCCCAGCTTGTTAGTTGGGGATTTTTTTTGACAAAAAAAAGGCTATCCTCACAGATAGCCTTTTCAATTATTTGTAAACTTCTTAGTTTTCCATTAATTTGATTAAGTTCAATGCTGAACCTGCTTTGAACCATTCAATTTGAGAATCGTTGTACGTATGATTCAATAAGATGATTTCTTTTGAACCTGAAGCATGAACAATTTCTAATGACAATGGTTTACCTGGAGCAAAACTTTCTAAATCAATAAAATTAAAGGTATCATTTTCTAAAATTTTATCGTAATCAGCTTCATTTGCAAACGTCAAGCCTAACATCCCTTGTTTTTTCAAGTTTGTTTCGTGGATACGTGCAAATGATTTCACGATAACAGCACGAACTCCTAAATGACGTGGCTCCATCGCTGCGTGCTCACGTGAAGACCCTTCTCCGTAATTGTGATCTCCAACAACGATTGAAGGAACACCAGCCGCTTTATAAGCACGTTGAACTGCAGGAACTTCTCCTACTTCACCAGTCAATTGATTTACAACAGCATTTGCTTTTCCATTGAATGCATTCTCAGCACCAATTAGCATGTTATTAGAAATATTATCTAAATGTCCTCGGTATTTCAACCATGGTCCAGCCATAGAAATATGATCCGTTGTACATTTACCTTTCGCTTTGATCAATAATTTTGCGTCGGTGATGTTTTTACCATCCCAGATTGGGAAGTTTTCCAACAATTGTAAACGTGAAGAATCTGGTGCAACAGCAATTACAACTCCGCTACCGTCTTCAGCTGGAGCTTGGTAACCAGCATCTTCAACATCAAAACCTCTTTTTGGTAACTCATCGCCTTTAGGTGGCATCAATTTCACTTGTTCCCCTTTGTCGTTTGTTAAATAATCAGTCAAAGGATTAAACCCTAAATCCCCTGCAATTGCTAAAGCAGCAACCATTTCAGGAGAAGTTACAAAGGCGTGTGTATTTGGATTACCATCCGCACGTTTCGAGAAATTTCTATTAAACGAGTGAACGATTGTATTTTTTTCTTGTTTGTCAGCTCCTTCACGATCCCATTGACCGATACAAGGTCCACAAGCATTCGTAAACACTTTCGTTCCCATTTTTTCAAACGTTGCGATGATACCATCGCGTTCGATTGTGTAACGAACTTGTTCAGAACCTGGGTTGATTCCAAATTCAGCTTTCGGAGTAATTCCATGCGCAACAGCTTGTTCAACAATAGAGGCAGCTCTTGACATATCTTCATACGATGAATTTGTACAAGATCCAATCAATCCCCATTCTACTTTCATTGGCCAGCCATTTTCTTCCGCATCCGCTTTCATTTTAGAAACAGGCGTACCTCTGTCTGGTGTAAAAGGACCATTAATATGTGGTTCTAATTCAGATAAATTAATTTCAATAACTTCATCAAAGTAAGCTGAAGGATTTGCATAAACTTCAGCATCACCTGTTAAATGTTCAGCAATTTGATCAGCTGCATCTACTACTTCTTGACGACCTGTAGCAGCCAAATATCTTCTCATTGAATCATCGTAACCAAATGTAGAGGTTGTTGCACCAATTTCAGCTCCCATGTTACAAATAGTTCCTTTTCCAGTTGCAGAAAGAGAAATTGCACCTTCACCGAAGTATTCAACAATTGCACCAGTTCCACCTTTTACAGTAAGAATATCAGCAACTTTTAAGATAACATCTTTTGCAGAAGTCCAACCATTTAAATGTCCAGTTAATTTTACACCAATCAACTTAGGGAATTTCAATTCCCAAGCCATTCCAGCCATTACATCAACAGCATCAGCACCACCAACACCTATTGCAACCATTCCTAGACCACCAGCATTCACTGTATGTGAATCTGTTCCAATCATCATTCCACCTGGGAAAGCATAATTTTCAAGTACAACTTGGTGAATAATTCCAGCACCTGGTTTCCAAAATCCAATTCCGTATTTATTTGAAATTGAAGACAAGAAATTAAATACTTCATTGTTTTGATTTAATGACGCTTGTAAATCTTTACTAGCACCCAATTTAGCTTGGATTAAGTGATCCGCGTGAACAGTTGAAGGTACAGCAACTTTTTTCTTTCCAGCTTGCATGAATTGCAACAAAGCCATTTGAGCAGTTGCATCTTGCATTGCTACACGGTCTGGTGCAAAATCCACGTATGACTTTCCACGTTCGAAAGCAGTTTGTGCATTACCATCCCATAAATGAGCATATAGAATTTTTTCTGAAAGCGTTAAAGGTTTGCCTACCACTTTACGCGCTGCTTCGATGCGTTCTGGGAATTTAGCATACACCTTTTTGATCATGTCTAAATCGAAAACCATAGTGTAATATTGAAATTATTGTATTTTTTTAATTCGGTTACAAATTTAAGTAATTAATTGTGAAAATTTTTCAAAAAAAGCGCTAATTTGATATAGTAAGTTGATTGTTAATCAATAAATTCAAATAAAATCGTTCAAACGAAAAAAAAAACTTGCTAATTCAGAAGAAAATAGTACCTTTGCACCCTTAAATATTTATTAATTAAACAATTCAAGTATGAATTCTTACGAAACTGTTTTCATTTTAACTCCCGTTTTGTCTGATGATCAGGCAAAGGAAGCAGTGCAGAAATTCGAAGGCGAAATCACGTCATTGGGTGGAAAAGTTAAGCACTCTGAGAACTGGGGATTACGTAAATTAGCGTACCCTATCCAAAAAAAATCAACAGGATTTTATTTCCTAATTGACTTTGACGCAGAAGGTAGCGTTGTAGCTGGTTTAGAATTAATGATGAAACGCGACGAGCGTGTTATGCGATTCTTAACAGTGAAAATGGAAAAAGATCACCAAGCTTATGCTGAAAAACGCAGAGCTAAAATGGGTGAAAAGAAAGTAACTCCTGCTCCGACAGTAGAAGCTTAATCATTAACTTTTAAATCTTAAAAAAATGTCACAAAACGATATTCGCTATTTGACTCCGATTAACATCGAAATCAGAAAAGATAAGTATTGCCGTTTCAAAAAGAGCGGAATTAAATTCATCGATTATAAAGATGCCAATTTCCTTTTGAAATTAATCAACGAACAAGGTAAAATTCTTCCTCGCCGTATTACAGGTACATCTGCTAAATACCAAAAGAAAGTAAACAAAGCTATCAAACGTGCTCGTCACATTGCTATCTTGCCTTACGTAGCTGATATGTTGAAATAAGTCGATTGTTTAACAGGAAAAATTTAAAAAAATGGAAGTAATTCTTAAGAAAAACGTAGACAAATTAGGATACGCGAATGAGGTGGTTACGGTAAAACCTGGTTACGGTCGTAACTTCTTAATCCCTCAAGGATATGGTATTTTAGCAACAGCTTCTGCAAAGAAAGCGCATGCTGAAATCATGAAACAAAAAGCACATAAAGAAACAAAGATGTTGGCTGAAGCACAAGAAATTGCTGCTAAATTAGAAGCTGTAACAGTTACTATCTCTACGAAAGCTGGAGAAAACGGTAAAATCTTTGGTTCAGTAAATACAGTTCAATTGTCTGAGGCTTTGAAAAAAGTTGGTTTTGATATTGATCGTAAATCATTAAAAATTAAAGACGAGCCAATTAAAGAAGTTGGTACGTTCGAAGCTGAAGCTAACCTTCACAAAGGTGTTAAACCAGTTTTCAAATTTGAAGTTATTGGAGAATAATCATTCTTCTTACTTTATAAAAGTCTCGGCAATTGTCGAGACTTTTTTTTTGATAAAACATTCCCTTAGATTCAACTTTTATACCGAAATTTAAAACATGTTTGCAAAACACTTTCTTTTTTTATGTCTATTTGTACTCATTGCTTGTTCTCCAAAGAAAAAAGCAACATCAACGAGTTCGCATTTAAAGTATGCAAAGAATATTAAAATTGAAACTGAAATTAACGGTTCTAAAATCGAACTCATAAATCCTAAAACAAACAGTGTTTCTTATTTCTTTTTAGGAAAAACAAAACCAAGTAATTTAGAGAAGCGGTATACTTTTATTCAAGTTCCTGTCAAGCGAATCATCACATTAAGTGGAACTGATATTGGTATGCTATCAAAATTAGCTGCAGAAAACAACATTGTTGGCGTAGCTAATGAAACATATATTTACAACAAAAAAGTAAAACAAAACTGTAAACTTGGTCGAACTATAAGTTTTGGAGATTTCGCAACATTATCGTACGAAAAAATCATCCAATCAAAGGCTAATTGTATCATTTTCAGTGGTTTTGAAAATGAATTCCCCCATCAAAAACAACTCAAAAAAGCGAATATTTTTTGCCTTCCTAATTATGACTGGAAAGAAATTCATCCATTAGGTAAAGCAGAATGGATTCGCCTATTTGGACTATTACTTGGAAAAGAGGAACAAGCAAACACTTACTTCAGATCGTGTGAAAGTGCTTATTTAAACTTAAAAAAGAAAGCGCAGAAATTGACTTTATCCAAACAAGTGTTTGTTGGAAATCTTATTGGAGATACTTGGTTTACTCCTGCAGGAAAAAATTATTTAGCACAATTATTAAACGATGCTAAAGCAAATTACACGTATAAAAACACAAATGGCACTGAAAGTTTAGCTTTAAGTTTTGAAAAAATAATGCGTGACAATCAAAACGCTGAATTCTGGCTAAATCCCGGCACAACTTCTCAACGTTCGTTATTAACACGAAACCCAAAAGTTGCTTACTTTAAAGCTTATAAAAAGAACCAAGTCTATTGTTATTCCAAAAATCAAAACTATTTTTGGGAAATGAGCGCAATTGAACCCCATTTAGTTTTATCTGATTTGATTCGCATTTTGCACCCAACTCAAGTATCGAACAAATCACTTCATTATTACACCCAAATTCATTGAAAAATAGAACGGTCATTCTCCCAATTGCTTTGTGCTTTTTACTTATCGTATTGAGTGTTTTTCATTTGACGACAGGTGATTTAAACTTCAGTTTTTCAACATTCTACAATTCAATTTTTAACTACAATTCTGCTAATTCAACTGAATTAATCATTCATGAATTTAGAATACCTCGTTTGTTAATTGCCATGATTGCTGGAAGTGGTTTGGCAGTTTCAGGAATGTTAATGCAAACCTTGTTCAACAACCCACTTGCAGGTCCATATGTTCTTGGAATAAATACTGGTTCTAGCTTATTTGTAGCTTGTTCATTTATGACTGGAATTCCATTTTTAACCCATGACTTTAGCATTATTACAAGTGCTTTACTTGGAGCTTTTATTTTTGGACTCATTATAATTAGTTTTTCATCTTTTGTTCGTTCACACATTTCATTATTACTAATTGGATTAATGCTTGGAAGTTTTACAAGTTCCATCATTTCTATTTTACAGACAAACAGTTCATCGGAAGAATTAAAATCTTTTACACTTTGGACAATGGGTTCACTTCAATCAGTTTCTTTCGATCAATTACCGTTAATTTTATTGGTGTTTTTTACTGGACTTTTTCTTTCTTTATTTTTAATAAAGCCATTAAACACCTTGGTATTAGGCTCTCAAGCATCCAGATTATTGGGGATTAATCTAAAAACCTTTCGTTTGGCTTGTATTGGCATAACAGCTTTATTAACGGGTTTGGTAACCGCTTTCTGTGGACCTATTGCATTTGTTGGATTAGCTGTTCCCAATAGTACACGACTACTTTTCAAAACGCAGTCGCATGGGATTTTATTGATTGGCAACAGTTTGATTGGTGCATGTTTTCTAGTTTGTTCAGATGTATTAATAGAACTATTTGAACCTTATTTTCACTTGCCAATCAATGTTTTCACTTCCATTATAGGCGCACCAATAGTCATTTACATTTTAATAAAACGATTGAAATGATTCACTTAAAAAATTGCACGATTGGCTATTCATCTCCTTTGTTTTCTATTGATGATATTCTACTGAAAAAAGGATCAATTTATGCTTTAATCGGTTCAAATGGTGCAGGAAAATCAACTTTATTCTCAACATTAACGAACCAATTATCAACACTCAGTGGAACAATAACAATTGCATCTCAACCTTTACAATCATACAAGTTGAAGGAAATCGCAAAAAAAGTTTCATTTGTTCAATCAAAAACGGATTACCCAGATTTCTTAACAGTTGAAGCATATCTTGCACTTGGAAGAACGCCATACACCAATACGTTTGGTCGTTTAGCGAAAGAAGATCATGAAATAATTAAACATATTATTAAGCGTTTAAAAATTGAAGAATTTTTACCAAAATTCATGCACAAACTAAGTGATGGTGAACGACAAATAATGGCAATTGCAAGTGCATTAATTCAAGAAACTCCCGTTCTATTATTAGATGAGCCTACTGCATTTTTAGACTATGGCAATCGCATGAAGATCATTAAATTTTTAAAAGAAATTGCTGTAACAGAAGAAAAATGCATTTTGTTTTCCTCCCATGATTTAGAATTGTGTTTAGAAGAAATTAATCAATTTTTATACATTGATCAAGCTGAAAAGAAACTGATATTAGCGAACGATTTAACAAAAGAAGCACTTTTAGAAAGAGCATTTAATCTATATTAAAGCGATTTTTTAGAAGCAAAAGAACTGAATTAACAATTCCTGAAAATACAGCTAATTTTTGAGCTATTTCAGAAAAATCAACTCCTTCATTTAAACTTTCATTTTCAAGAATACGCACTAATTCTTTCGCTTCTTTTATTTCAAATAAATCAATCGAAGGTTTTAATTGATGTGCATAAAACTTTACTTTTATACCATCTTTTGAAGTAACACCCTTGTTCAATTCAAGTAAACAAGATGTTGCATTGTCAATAAAAAGTTCAACAATAGATTGGATAAAATCTTGATCACCATTTGATATTGCTTCAATTTGTTCTAATGAATATGACATGTTTAAAACAGTTGTTTTTTAATTTTATTAAACAAATCTTCACGTTTAAATGGTTTAGACAAATGATCGTTCATTCCAACTTCTTTGTATTTCATCTCATCAGAAACAGAAGCATTTGCGGTGAGTGCAATAATTGGGATACTTGATTGCATATTATTTCTAATTTCAATTGTTGCTGAAACCCCATCCATTATTGGCATTTGAATATCCATTAATATCAAATCAAATGTAGTTTGTTTTAATTTATCAAGCACTTCTTGCCCATTTTCAGCTAACTCATACTGAATTGATTCCTTATCTAAAATTGCTTTTATAAGCATTTGATTCAATTGATTGTCTTCTGCAATTAATATATTAATATTATCGAACATACTTGTTTCTTGCTTTAAAATTGGTTGATTATTTTTTTCCTTTTTTATTTTTTGTTTAAACTTCAACTCAAAACTAAAGGTAGAACCTTTGTGTTTTTCACTTTCTACTTTCAAAGTCCCACCGAGCGATTCAATGATTCCTTTTGATATTGGCAACCCAAGACCAGTACCACCATATTTTCTTGAAACTGAGGAATCTTCCTGTTTAAACGTTTGAAAAACAAGTGACAAACTTTCTTTTGCAATACCAATCCCAGTATCTTCAACTTCAAATTTAAGCAATTGATATGATTTTTCACTCTCAATTAACTTACATTTTACACGAACCATTCCTTTTTCAGTGAATTTTATCGCATTATTGATTAAGTTGACCAATACTTGATTAATCTTATGTCGGTCGCCCATTAATCTTGGAAAAATCATAGGATCAATCTCGAAGTCAAACTGCAAGCCTTTTTCTTCTGATAATGGTAAAAAACTTAATTTTAAATGATCGAAAAAGTGGTTAAAATCAATTTCTACGAACTCAATTTCAACTTTATTTGCTTCAATTTTTGAATAATCTAAAATTGAATTAATAATCGATAATAAATTCTCTGAGGATTGTCGAATTGCCTTTAAATAGTTATGTTGTTTTTCTGATAATTTTGTATCTAATAATAAATCTGACATTCCAATAATCACATTCATTGGTGTCCGTATTTCGTGACTCATATTTGCTAGAAATAATTCTTTTGATTTAACAGATGTATGAGCCTTCTCAGTCGCTTCAATTAATTTGGCCTCCATCTTTTTTCGTTCCGAAATATCAACATGAATCCCAACAGATCCAATCACAACATTTTGTTCATTATAGATTGGTGCACCGCTTATTATAACCCATTTAACATCTCCAGTTTTCGTTTTTATTTTTGTTTCATAAACACTTGTTTGACCATCTTTTCTTAATTCATTTTGAACATCAAAATTTGAATTATCTTCTTTGTGAACAATTAATATACGGGCATTATTTCCTAACAATTCTTCTTCAGAATAACCAACTAATTCACAAAATGCTGGATAAACCTTGGTTATATTCTCTTCTAAGTCAACTTCTAACAACCCGAATTTTAAATCCTCAATTATGCGGCGATATTTTTCTTCAATTCGATTTTCATTATTTCGAATAAGCAAATCGCGCTCTTTAATTAAATCCTTAACAAATCCATTCATTTCTTTTTGAACTTGACTTGTTGAATTTAAAATTTTTACTGCATCGATTATAGAATCATGAATTGGAAAATCTTCTTCTGAAAGATGATGCTTTGACAACGAAAATTGATCAGTTACAAGAGGCGTTCCGACAAAAAGTAATTCTTTTTCATTTTCAACAAGCAAAAATTGACCTCTTAGAATTAATTGTTCTTTCGATTTAATGGACTCAATTACCACCAAACCACCTATTAATAATTTGAAATCTTCAAATGTACTTTCCGTGAACTTTTCAGAAATTATACATTTAAAATTTTGCGCAAATGGTTGATTTAAACATTTTCCATGTACTTTCAATAATGAATTCCCTTGTTCAATGATTACCATATTCGAATTGAACCGAAGATAAAACGGAGAAAATACATTCAAATAGTTACTTTCAAAAGTAATTGTTGTTGGTTTCATGCTAAATTATTGTAATTAAAGGTCACAATTAAACCTATAAAATATTAAATTTTACCTTCCTTCATCATTCTATAAATAGTTGATTTTCCTACATCTAATTTATCAGCAACTTTTAAAACATTGTTGTTATAGCGTTGTAAGTACCATTTAATAATGCGGGTATTGTATTCTTCTAAAGTCAATTCTTCTTGTAAAAAATCCTCTACCATGTGACGGTGATTAAATTGAATATCGTCTGCTTGAATTTGATTGCCTTCACTCATTACTACGGCAATTTCAGCGATTGACTTCAATTCTCTGACATTTCCAGGATAATTGTATTTCATCAATTTATCTAAAGCAGCTGAAGAAAAATCTTTTTTAGGTATTCCATTTTCTTTACAGAATTCTACTGCAAACGTTTTTGCTAATAATATAATATCGTTGTCTCTTTCGCGCAATGTTGGTAAATCAATGCGTAATCCCATTAAACGATAGTATAAATCTTCTCTAAAATTCCCGGCTTTAACTTCATCTAATAGATCTCGATGCGTTGCAATAATTATTCGAACATCAATTGGAATTAATTTATTTGATCCCAAACGACATACTTCACGTTCTTGCAACACACGCAATAATTTCGCTTGCATATTGAGATCCATTTCTCCGATTTCATCTAAAAAAAGTGTTCCAGTATTGGCTTCTTCAAACTTTCCAGGTTTGGCTGAATCTGCGCCTGTAAAAGCACCTTTTTCGTAACCAAACAATTCACTTTCAATCAATTCTTTAGGAATTGCAGCAACATTTATTGCAACAAGCGGCTTTTTAAAACGATCAGAATTAAAATGAATGGCTTTGGCTACTACTTCTTTTCCTGTTCCTGTTTGACCATATACAGAAACTGTAATATTCGTTTTTGTTGTTTTCTCTAATAAAGTAAAAACACGTTGCATAGGCGCGCTTGAACCTTTAATGTATTTTTGAAAATTATACTTTGTTGAAATCTCGCTACTTAATAGTTCAACTTCATTTTGTAAGGTACTCTTCTCATTTGCTTGGTGTACAATATGCCATAATTTATCCATGGCTGTATTGTCCTTGATGATATAATCATAAGCACCTGCTTTCAACATTTCCAATGCTATATTCACATCTTCCTGAGCTGACAAAACAACAACTGGAATAGATGGATAATCTTTTCTGATTTTTTTCAACAATTCTAAACCTGAAATATCTGGCAAAGTATGATCTAATGTAATTACAGAAGGTCGTTCATCAATTTTCTTTAAAAAAGATTTTCCGTCGTGAAATACGTCCACTTCAAATTCTGGATCAAGGCTAAGTTTGTGACGCAACATGCGGGAATACAAGGCATCATCTTCTACTACGAATATTTTGGTTTTTCCCATATTAGGTAATTTTGTCCTAAAATAGGAATTTTTATTGATATGGCAATATTTATTAAAAAATATACTTTAAACACATTTTTTAACCAATCTACTCAAACTTATTTTTTTTTATCTACAAACTAAAAATCTAGCTAAAGATTCTACTTAATTTGAATCAACAAAAAAAGTACTTATTGAAAAGTGAAAAAGGATTATTGATCTCTTGAAATTAATTATTCGGCAACAATACTAAAGATTATTTTATCTAGAATTGTATCTCAAAAATAATAAAAAAAAAACCTTTGAAAACTTTACAACTGCTATTTATAGTATTTTCATTTAATTCATTTGGACAACAAATCCACCATCAAACGAATGCTGCACAAGGCACGATTGTTTCGGTACCTTCTGTCGGTTTAATCAAACAAACGATTGGGCAACAAAGTGTGATTGGTAATTATGTTGGAGACAACATTTTTGTTGGTCAAGGTTTCTTGCAAGGGAATTTTACAAAAAATGCGATTTCAACTACTTCGATTGAGGTATTAACCTACCCTAACCCATTTGTTTCAACTCTTAACTTTCAATTTTCAGCTGCTATAACAACACCTATTGATATTAAGTTGTATGATGTGGTTGGTAGAGTTGTTTACACTACTAAAACAAGCATTGAGAACAAACTGTTAAGCATCGATAATCTTGCTCTACCAATTGGTTCTTACATCATTTCTTTAAAAGCTCTAAATTTAAATTACACCACCTCTTTAATTAAATCAAAATGAGAAAAATAGTACTTTTTGTATTCTTTAGCACACTTCTTTTGAGTTCTAACGCTCAAAATGCTTATTTATTAACTGGAAGTAATTTCTCCACCTATCACTTCAATAGTCCAATGACGACGCCCTTGGAAAGTGGAACAGGTAATTTCTACGAAATCGGTTACAGCATGCAACTTAAACCGAAGAATTTATTCTACAATGTTGGAATCAATGTAAATGAATACAATGCTTATGCTCATTCAACTGCTAATAACTACGAATGGAATACCAAATACTTAGGCATTCAAAATGCATTGGAATACCGCATAGCTTTGGGTGAACAGTTGAGCTTGAATGTGCAAGCTGGAATCAATATTTCATCCATTGTTTATGGTAGACAACAAATCAATGGTGTGTATTATAATTTAATGAAACAAGATGAATTTTCATATGTCAACATTGATCCATATGCTCGTCTTCAATTAGCTTATAAAATCGGTGATCTTGGCTGCATGAGTGTTGGATATGGTTTTTGTAAAAGCTTTTTTTGGATGAACAATACCTCTGAAAAACTATCAATCACTACCAATCAACTTGTTTTTGGCATTCATCTTAACATCAATTAATTTTTAAAGTTCTTTTTATGAAAAAGTTAAGTTTTCTGTTTTTCTTATTTGTTTCAGCTCAATTATTTGCGCAAACCAAAGGAATCACCTATCAAGCAATTATTTACAATCCTTCAGGGGAAGTGATTCCTGGTGTAAATAACACAACAGCTCCTATGGCTAGCAAAAACATCTGTTTGCAATTTTCTATTCTTGATGCAGCATCTCAACTCGAATACCAAGAAACGTTCACCACTTCAACCGATGAGTTTGGAATGGTAAACCTGGTCATTGGAAATGGTGTGCAAGTTGGTGGTTCTGCTGCAAATTTTGATGCCATTACATGGAGTGCTGATCAAAAATCGTTAAAAGTAGCATTGGATGTTACGGGACAATGTTCTGGTTTTGTTGCTATTAGCACTCAAAAATTGGAATACGTTCCTTACGCGTTTCATGCTAACTCAGCTGAAAATGTTTCAGGTATTATTCCAATTGAAAATGGAGGAACAAATGCATCCACTGTTTTGGGTGCTATAACCAATTTGGGATTAGAAAACGTTGATAACACAAGTGATTTAAACAAACCAATTAGTATTGCTACACAAACTGGGTTGGATCTAAAAGAAAACACTGCTAATAAATCAACTACAACAACTTTAGGTACAAGTGATGTCTTGTTCCCTACTCAAAATGCAGTGAAAACTTACGTTGATGCAAGTGCGAATACTTTAAATACAGCCATCAACAACGAAGCAACCATTAGAGCTGCTGCGGATGCTACCTTAACTACCAACTTAGCAACAGAAGTTACCAATCGAATTAATGGTGATGCTACCTTAACTACGAATTTAGCAACTGAGGTTACCAATCGTACAAATGCGGATGCTACCTTAACTACTAACTTAGCAACAGAAGTCACCAATCGAATTAATGGTGATGCTACCTTAATTACGAATTTAGCAACTGAGGTTACCAATCGTACAAATGCGGATGCTACTTTAACTACTAACTTAGCAACTGAGGTAACCAACCGAACCAATGCGGATTTACTAAAAGAAAATACGGCTAACAAATCAACTGTAACAACTTTAGGTACAAGTAATGTCTTGTTCCCAACGCAAAATGCAGTAAAAATATATGTTGATGGAAACATCACAACCGTTACGGCTGCCAACACAGCTTTACAAGCAACTGTAACGGCGAATGCTGCAGCTGCAACTGCAGCTAATACAGCTACACAAGCAAACGTTACTGCACTTCAAAATACGGTAACAACCAATGCAACAAATACAACAACTTCGTTAGCATTGAAAGAAAACGCTGCGAACAAATCAACGACTGTTACTTTAGGTACAAGTGATGTTTTGTTCCCAACGCAAAATGCAGTGAAAACATATGTTGATGGAAACATCTCTACTGCTAACATAACAAACACTGCAGCTATCGCAGCAGTTCAAGCTGATGTAGACGCGAATGAAACAGCTGCAATTGCAGCTAACACAGCTACACAAGCAAACGTTACTGCACTTCAAAATACAGTTACAACCAACGCTACGAATACAACAACTTCATTAGCATTGAAAGAAAACGCTGCGAACAAATCAACGACTGTAACTTTAGGTACAAGTGATGTGCTTTTCCCAACGCAAAATGCGGTCAAAACATATGTTGATGGAAACATCTCTACTGCTAACTTAACAAACACTGCAGCTATCGCAGCAGTTCAAGCTGATGTAGACGCGAATGAAACAGCTGCGAGTGCTGCTAACACAGCTACACAAGCAAATGTTACTGCACTACAAAATACGGTAACGACCAATGCAACAAACACAACAGCTTCGTTAGCATTGAAAGAAAACGCTGCTAATAAATCGACTACCGTTACTTTAGGTACAAGTGATGTTTTGTTCCCTACTCAAAATGCAGTGAAAACATATGTTGACGGAAATATCTCTACTGCTAACTCAGCAAACACTGCAGCTATCGCAGCAGTTCAAGCTGATGTAGACGCGAATGAAACAGCTGCGAGTGCTGCTAACATAGCAACACAAGCAAATGTTACTGCACTTCAAAATACGGTAACGACCAATGCAACAAATACAACAACTTCATTAGCATTAAAAGAAAACGCTGCTAATAAATCAACGACTGTAACTTTAGGAACAAGTGATGTCTTGTTCCCAACGCAAAATGCAGTAAAAACATATGTTGATAATCAAGTTTCAAATGTTACAGCTACCAACCTTTCTGGTATTGTTGCAATTGCAAATGGTGGAACAGGTTCTGCAACTCAAAATTTTGTGGACTTAACAACGAATCAAACTATTGGAGGAACAAAGACATTTAGTTCACCAATAACAGTTCAAAGTAACACCTTGAAAGGAAACGGTTCAGGATCTTTCAGAAATGTTGGATTAGGATTAAATGTTTTTAATGCTACTTTAACTGGAACATGGAACACTGCTATGGGAGCTTATTCAATGGAAAGATTAACTTCAGGTTCAAATAACACTGGAATTGGTAATGAAACAATGAGTTTTATAACAACCACATCCAACAATACAGGAATTGGAAACAGATCGCTTATGAATACAACAGGTTCAAACAATACTTCTTTGGGAAGTAATGCTGCTGTTCAATTAACTACAGGAGACAATAACTTATTTCTAGGAAATTCTTCAGGTACACAAATTGCAAACAACTCCAACTTAACAAGTTTGTCTAATAGTGTCTTAATTGGAGCTGGTGCTAGAACTGCAGCAAATGCTGAAACGAATGAAATTGTTATTGGATATAATGCTGTAGGAAATGGTTCAAATACCATTCAATTAGGAAATGCTTCAATAACAAATGTTAACACAAAAGGATCTATAACAGCAAATGCAGAAATAAGTTCAGAAATAACTTCAAATATTACAATTAACAATGCAAATGCAGAACAATACAAAGCAAAAGTATTAATCTGTAATCCAACGAGTCAAATCACCATTACATTTAGCAACGATTTGCCTACTGGATTTAATTGTATGGTTTTACAGAAAAGTGCAGATGCAAACAAAATCGTATTTGCAGGAGGAGCTGGAGTTACATTAAAAAACAGAAATAACTATACTGCAACTGCAGGAAATTACGCCATCGCAACGATTGTGAATATTGGTGGTGGAATCATTGTCACTGCAGGTGATATGCAATAAAAATAAATCTATAAAAATTTTATATAAATCAAAACAAATGAAAAAAATAGCAATTTACTTAATGGTTAGTTTTGCAATAAGTTCAGTCTCACTTGCAAACAATTTAATTCTTGGAACACCAACTATAAGTGGCAGTACACTTACTTTTACTATCAAATGGGACAATAGCTGGAAAGTCACCGATGGACCTGCCAATTGGGATGCAGTTTGGATTTTTGTTAAAAGACAAACATGTGTGGCAGGAACAGTTAATCCATGGATTCATGCAACATTAGACGCAAGTGGTCAATCGGTTACTGGTTCAGAACTACAAGTTGACAACGTAACAGATAATGCAGGGGTTTTTGTAAGAAGATCTACCAATGGAATTGGTAACATTACTCAAGCAACAGTTACATTAACATTAGCAAGTGCAATTGGTGGTGACAACATTCGTGTTTTTGGTATGGAAATGGTAAATGTTCCAACAGGTGATTTCTATATTGGAGACGGTGGTTACTCACAATCTGGTAATACTGTTTTTGGTAACTCAACTAATCAACCAGTTCAAATCACCAGTGCGACAACAAGTTTAACTAAAGCACAGTACGGTAACCAAAATCAATATGGATCTTCTGTTACATTACCAAGTACCTATCCTTTTGGTTATAATCGTTTTTACTGTATGAAATATGAGATCACGAGCGCGCAATATTTAGGTTTTCTAAATTCTCTCACTTATGATCAACAATTGCATAAACAACAAGACATGAACTGGAATACTACGCCTCCAACTTCCGCAGCTGGTACAGTATTTTTTAATTACGCGAACGTCAAAATTAAAATTAAAACACCAGGTATTTCTACAACCAGTTTGACACCTGCAGTATATGCATGCGACGCAAATAACAACGGAGTTTATGATGAAGATTGTGATGGATTAGGTTTTCCTATTCCATTAAGACAAGAACATTGGTTAACCTATTTGGAGTGGGCAGCCTTAAGACCAATGACAGAATTTGAATACGAAAAAGCATGTAGAGGTCCTTTAATTCCGGTACTTGGCGAAAAAGCTTGGGGTACAGAAGATATTGCTCAATTTCAATACATAAGCACTACATATGGATGTTCTTCAGAAACTCAAACTTATTTTGCCTTAGGATTATGTAATTATCAAACAGGTAGAATGCATAGAGCTGGTAGCGCTGCGAGTTCAATAACAGATAGAGTTCATGCTGGTGCAACTTATTATGGAATTCTTGACATGACTGGAAGTACATATGAACGCTGTGTAGGTGGATGGAATTATGATTATTCAACTTATACAACTGCAAATGGTGATGGGAATATCAACAGTAATGGATCATGCGGCATGACAATATGGAACAATATGCAATATATGAATAGAGGAGGTTCTGCACAAAATGGTCAATCTATTCAAGTTTCTGTAAGAAATTACAATAATGATCCTGGATATGGAAATATCAATGCAGGCAGGGGTGTAAGATCTTTTTAATCTTAAAAACGTGATAAAAAAAATCGTATACATATCAATTTTATGTTCATTGTTTTTGAACAATTCATACAGTCAAATTGTACTTACTTCGATGCGTGGAATATTTAATGCAAAAAAAGTATCTACTATGTTCTCTGGTGGACTTGGCTATGGAGAAGCGCAACAAACTTTAATACAAAATGTTTGTCAACCATTGGTTGTAGTAGATATTTTTTATGGTGGACTTGGTTATGGTAATCAACAGCAAAACATAACTCAAAACACTTGTACACCGCAGCCTGTAGTAGATATTTTTTATGGTGGACTTGGCTATGGTAATCAACAGCAATATATCATTCAAAGCGATTGTATGCCTCAATCAGTAGTTGATATCTTCTATGGTGGATTAGGAAATGGCGTTCAACAACAAAACATTTCTCAAAGTGTTTGTGCATCTCAAGTGATTATAGATATTTTCTATGGAGGATTAGGAAATGGTCTTGATCAACAAACCATTATACAGAGTGCATGCACTTCTCCTCCAATTCAATCAATATTTTATGGAGGAAATGGCTATGGCAGTCAAGAAAAGATTGTGATACAAACCGTATGTACCTATTAATTAAAAGTCCAACATTACTGTTGGACTTTTTTTTAATCAACTTAGCCAGCCCAACCTTCCTTATCCAAACTTCGAAACTGTATGGCTTCTGCAATATCTTGGGGTCTAATTTTCTCTGAATTCTCAATATCTGCTATGGTACGTGCTACTTTTAATATCCGGTCATAAGCCCTAGCAGATAGCCCCATTCGATCCATGGCATTTTTAAGCATCTCATTGCTATCTGCATCAATTTTACAGTAATTTTTTATGTCGTTTTGAGACATTTGTGCATTGCAATGAACGCCACTACTCACTCCAAAGCGACTTTGTTGCAATTTTCTGGTCTGCTCTACCCTCTTTCTGATTTCACGACTCCCTTCGGCAGCTTCGTCCTGCGTTAATTCATCAAACGAAACAGGCGTTACTTCGACATGTAAATCAATTCGATCCAACAAAGGTCCTGAAATTTTATTCAAATAACGTTGTACAATTCCAGGTCCACAGACGCATTCTTTCTCTGGATGATTATAATATCCACACGGACACGGATTCATGGCAGCTATGAGCATAAAACCAGCCGGATAATCTACTGAGAACTTTGCCCTAGAAATTGTCACGCAACGATCTTCTAAAGGTTGGCGCATCACTTCCAATACGGTTCGTTTGTATTCTGGCAATTCATCTAAGAACAAAACACCATTATGTGCCAAAGAAATTTCACCAGGTTGAGGATAACCTCCTCCACCTACAAGTGCCACATCCGAAATGGTATGGTGTGGCTTTCTGAAAGGCCGTTGCGTAATAAGTCCTTTTTCATTTTTAATTTTACCTGCAACACTATGAATCTTTGTTGTTTCCAACGCTTCCTCTAAGCTCATTGGAGGCAAAATAGTTGGTAATCGCTTTGCTAACATAGATTTTCCAGCGCCTGGAGGACCGATTAGAATGACATTGTGTCCTCCAGCAGCAGCGATTTCAAAAGCTCTTTTGATATTCAATTGACCTTTTACATCTCTGAAATCTACTTCGATTTCATCCACCATGCGCTCAAATTCTTGTTCAATATTGACTGAAAATGGTTGAATCGCTAAATCACCATTCAAAAATTGAACTACTTCCATTAAAGTTGAGGCACCTATTATTTCAATTCCACTGACAACTGCTGCCTCTTGCGCATTTTGAACAGGAACAATTACGCCTTTATAACCTTCTTTCTTAGCTTGCAATGCAATGGGTAATATTCCTTTTAATGGATTTAGATTGCCATCTAAGGACAATTCTCCGATTAAAATATAATTACTTAGTCGATCTGGTTGAACAAGATTATTAACCGCTAAAATGCCAATTGCAATGGGTAAATCAAAATAGGAACCCTCTTTCCGAATATCAGCAGGTGCCATGTTGATTGTGATTTCCTTTCCAGGATACGCTAAATTGTTGTTTTTAAAAGCTGCCTTGATGCGTTGTTGACTTTCTTTCACAGCACTATCTGGTAATCCAACTAAAAAAAAGCCGATTCCAATTCCTAAATTAACTTCAATGGTGATGGTCGTTGCATCTATTCCAAAAACGGTACTACTAAAGGTTTTTACTAACATAATGGTTTCATGATTTTATGAATTCTAGTATTAAGTTAGCAAAATAGTTGAATCTTTACAAACTTTTAGAAACAAAAAAACCGATGTCATAAGACATCGGTTATACTATCGTTTCAAACGTTTATTTAACGTTTGTGCATTGGCTCATCTGATACAGTAAGTCTTTTTCTTCCTTTACGACGACGTGCAGCTAATACGCGACGTCCGTTCTTAGTAGCCATACGGCTTCTGAAACCGTGCTTGTTTCTTCTCTTTCTTACTGATGGTTGAAACGTTCTTTTCATGATCTGTTATATTATGCTTTTTTATCTCAAAAATTCGGAATGCAAAGATAGTTTAATTTTCAAAAAAACAAACTCTTTTAAATAAAATTTCTAAAAAAGAATCATTTACAGTGAAAGACCACTACTTTTGTAGTACAAATATAACAAAATGGCACGACGCAACAAAGAAGAAAAAATCAAAGTTACTAAGGAGAGCATTCAAAAAGCGAAAGGTATTTTTACTTACTTACGTCCATACCGTTTTCAATTTTTAATTGGCTGGATATTTTTAGCACTTTCAACCTCTGCAGGTTTGGTTTTTCCTTTTTTAATGGGGCAATTATTGGGTAGCGGATCAGCAAAACCTAAAAACCTAGAAGAATCCGTTCGTTTAATCGATTTAAACAATGTAAATACCATTGCAATTTTATTGTTCATTTTGTTTGGTGTACAATCGCTATTTTCGTATTTCAGAGTTGTTATCTTCACGAACGTTACTGAAAATGCATTAAGAGATATGCGTAAATCAGCTTTCAACAAGTTGATTTATATGCCAATGGACTTTTTTAACCAAAACAAAGTAGGCGAATTAACCAGTCGCTTGTCATCTGATATTGTTCAAATTCAAGAGACTCTAAAAACAACCATTTCAGAATTCTTCAGACAAATCATTATGATTGTAGGTGGAATAACATTTCTATTTTTCTTATCATGGAAACTTGCGTTAATCATGCTTGGAACAGTACCTGTAATGGCAATTATAGCGGTGTTTTTTGGTCGTTTTATTCGAAATCTTTCTAAAAAAGCACAAGATCAAGCAGCGACTTCAAATTCAATTATTGAAGAAGCGTTAACTGGGATTAGCAACGTGAAATCTTTCACAAACGAAGGGTTTGTTCTCACAAAATACATGAAAGCGATTGAAGAAATCAGAACGCTCAACATCAAAAGCGGTGTTTGGAGAGGTTTGTTTATTTCGTTCATTATTTTTTGTTTGTTTGGAGCGATTGTATTTATCGTATGGCAAGGCTTATTAATGACTCAGGGGCCAAATCCACAATTATCCGCACAATCCTTCTATTCATTTATCATGTTCACCATTATGATGGGGGCGTCTATTGGCTCACTTCCTGATTTGTATGCAAGTATTCAAAAATCAATTGGAGCAACAGAAAACTTGATGAATATTATCAATTCTCCAAGTGAAAAAGAAACATTAACTGGAAGTGAAAAACCTGAAATAAATGGAGAAATTTCGTTTGAACATGTAGAATTTAGTTATCCGCAACGTAGCGATATCAAAGTATTGAACGACATTTCTTTTAAAGCAAAAGTTAATGATACTATTGCTTTAGTTGGAACATCAGGATCAGGGAAATCGACTATTTCATCTTTATTATTGAATTACTACACCATAACAAGTGGCACTATTCAATTCAACGGAACGCCAATTGAAAAAATTGACACGCATTATTTACGAAGTAAAATGGCGATCGTTCCGCAAGAAGTGATCCTTTTTGGTGGTTCTATTCGAGAAAACATTGCTTTCGGGAATCCAGATTCAGATGAAGCAGCGATTATAGCAGCAGCGAAACAAGCCAATGCCTGGGAATTCATTACAAGTTTCCCTGAAGGACTTGAAACTGAAGTTGGTGATCGTGGTATTCAGCTTTCTGGCGGACAAAAACAACGCATTGCGATTGCAAGAGCTATTATTAAAAATCCAAGTATATTAATCTTAGATGAAGCAACTTCCGCTCTCGATTCAGAATCAGAAAAATTGGTGCAAGACGCATTGGATAAATTAATGGTTGGCAGAACATCCATCGTTATTGCACATCGCTTGTCGACAATTAAAAACGCAAATCAAATTTTAGTGATACAACAAGGAGAGATTGCAGAGCACGGTACACACGATGAATTAATCGCTTTAAACGGACATTATTCGAAATTGGTAGAATTACAAGGTATGGAATAAAAGGTTTTTATATTCATTTTACATCAAATTTTATTTCATCCAACATTCTTAAAGTATCGAATGAATTATTTTAGTTAAAATAATGAGCATTCTTAATAATTAGTGCACTATCTGTACCCCATTAATTGAATAAATAGTAAAAAATGATTATTTTGATGTGATTACATAACAAAAGAACAATTTTTTTTAAATTATTAGCTATAAATCTAACTTTTTAGTTCTTTATTAATTTATTTTAACTATTTTTAATCTGTTTTTAACATTATCATTAAAACTATGAAACCACTTTACCTTTTAATTTTTCTCCTGTTTTTACAGGTTAAAAATTTTGCACAACTTCCTGTTTTCACCCTAAACACAACTGTTGTTCCTGCAAGTTGTCCAAATAATGGTGAAATATCATTTTCTGTAACAAATACCGCTGTTGGTGCAACAGTAATTTATCAAGTTTATGAACTTCCATCCAATACCTTATTAAGTAGTAATTCTACTTCAACATCTATTAATTCATTGCCTCCAGGAAACTATAGTGTTGTTGCTACCCAAAATCTAGGAGCGCAAAGCAATAGTCAATCCGCTACTGTTACAGTAAATTCAACCTACATACCGCTTGTTTATGGAATAACTACAACTCAAAATGTTATTTGTGGATATGATGGCGTTATAAACACTTCAATAACAACAGGAATGCCCAATTATACCTATGAATTATTTGCCGGAAGTATTTCAGGCTCCATAGTTGCTCCATTACAAAGCTCACCAACGTTTACAAATCTTACAAATGGTACATACATAATAAGAACATTTGACGCGTGTGGAAATGCATTTCCCAGTTTACCTGTAAACGTTGGAATTAATCCTCAAAACATAAATAATTTATATAATCAAATTAATTATTCATCCGTCAGCTGTGATTCAATTGACGTCAATCTATACTTAAACGGTACAAGCAATTCATTTCCAGCCACCTCAACATTGAGCTATACTGATGGAACGCTGCATACTATTACAGGAAATGCAGATGGCACATTTCCTACACAAACTGTTGCAATTGCAAATTTTCCCATCACCTTTACATCCATTTCTACGGATGCTTGTGGAAATGTTGATAATTTTCAAACTATTGCAACATTAAATACTAGTCAAGAAAACAGTCATAAAACCAAAGCATTGTGTGAACAATTTTATTATTCATTTGTACCAAACAATTTCTTTTCCAATTCAGGCTACACAATAAATTTCACCAATTCACCACTTGGTTTCAACCCTTTGACATACAATGCGAATCATCCGGGGGTTTTTAATGGTTCAGCAAATTATGGTGGACCTACAAATCCTTTACCAGAAGGAACATATACAGCTGTCTTAACTAATTCTTGCGGTTTGAGTTACACGTTGAATTTTACAACTTTCAAAGAAATTGATTCAAGTTTAAACAGTAGTGTTAGTTATAATAATTGCGGACAATCCATCTTATCAGTTTATAGAAATGATTTATATTTTGATTCTGTTTACCTCATACAAGCTCCAAATACTTTTACTCAAACTCTACCCTTCGACATTACATCCTCATTAAATTCAAATAATAGTCTGGTATCTATAGTTTTAGACCCAGGTTTTTATAAGTTTAAATTCATCGATTCATGTGGAATTACTCGATTTTTTGAAATTAATCTGTTAGCGCCAACTTTAGAAGTATCCTTTTCTCAGCTTCCAGGTTGTCAAATTGGATATGGAAGTTGTATTTTTTTTATGAATTGGATAGGAACTGGATTAACTTCAACAAGTGGGATTCAAAATTGTTGGATTACAAGCGCTCCTAGTGGGTATGGAAACACCTTGCCACATGATCTCTCAAGCACCATCAATACAGGAAGCAACTATTATCATATCGGAAATTTGATACCAGGAAATTATACATTTAGCTTTAAAAATGCGTGTGGTGATTCGATTTCTAAAACTGTTATAATTGATGATTTTACTTTTACTACGACCAATTTTGAATACACTATTAATTGCAATTATATCAATTTACGATTTAATGTTTCAACAAATAACCCAAGTGGAAGTTTTGAAATACAACGAAACATTAATGGTGTTTGGACATTCATAACTTCTATTACTGGAAGCAATATATGGCACAATTACCTTGCATTTGCAGAAGGAGATTATAGAATCATTTATTATAACACAGCTTATTCATCAAATAATTTAGCCGGTTTTGCCAATCGCTACGAAACATGTGTTCCAAATTGGAGTATTCCGTTCTCAATTGATTATCCAGATCCTGAAATTGAAGCAATCAATTCTTGGAATTGTGGTTTAGATAATTACAATGCTTATGTAACAGCAACTGGGGCAGGACCAATAACGTATAAAATCTTGAAATATAATGGCGCTCCCTTTTTAGTCAACAATGGAAACAATCCACTTTTCACAAATTTATCTGAAGGTCTCTATTTGTTTCAAATCATTGATGTTTGTGGAAACATTAGAACGCGCTATATGGAAATTCGTTTCATTAACAATTACATTTTTCCTGACTCTATTTGTGATAATCAAAATGGATCGTTATCAATTTATGGATTTAGTGCTCTTAATACTATTTTAGGTTTCAAATGGTGGAAAGGATCTGATCCAAGTACGATTTTATCAACAACAACTTCACTAAACTTTACTCCATATAATAACAGCATTCATCAAGGTGAATATTTTGTACAAATCTATTCTATTTCAAATCCTGCTCTTTGTCCAGATACAGTTTCTTACATATTAAATACAGCAATCATACCATCTGCAGGCTTAGATTCATCTGCTCAAATCTGTAATGACAATACAATTATTGATTTAAGTCAATTTTTATCAACCAATGCTACAAGCGGAGGTTATTGGTCTGATACGGTTAATAATTTGACTTTTTATGGAAATCAATTGGATCTTTCAACTACTCCAAATGATACCATTCATGTCTTATATATTGTTGAAGGAGCGTGTAATTTTAAAGATACAGCCGTTTTTACGTTTAATGTCATCCAACTTGACAGTGTTCAAGTAATTCATTGCCCTTCTGATACAATAATTTATGGTTGTCCTCAAATCGTAGATTGGAATACCCCTATTTTCTTTACAAGTTGTTCAACGCTTAACGCACTTTCCAATTTCAATGAAAATGATTTCTTTCCTCAAGATACAACGCTTGTAAATTATACGTGTAACGGTCCATTAGGCGATATAAAAACATGTAATTTTAATGTAATCATTTTAGATACTATTTCACCTATTGTAACTTGTCCAAATGACACAACAATTATAAGTAATGGTTCAACTTGTGGGAAGCTTTATACTTGGACAGCACCAACATTTTCTGACAATTGTGATACAAATCCAATACTTACACTTTCAAGTTTACCCAGTGGTTTACAAAATGGATCTACATTTCCAATTGGCACTTCTACACTAACATATACTGTAATAGATGCTTCTGGTAATTCAACACAATGTTCATTTATCGTAACTGTAATTGACACTACTAATCCTGTAATTAGCGCATGCCCAAGTGATACGAATCTGAACAATTTAATTGGAATGTGTTCTGCAAACTATACATGGATTCCTCCTCAATTTAATGATAATTGCGACGATAGTTTAACTGTTTGGTACGAAAGCTCACCAACAGCTGGACTAACCAATGGTAGTGCATTTCCATTTGGAAAAACTGTAATAACTTATTTTGTACAAGATAATTATGGAAATATTGATTCTTGCATATTTGAAATAAACGTTGTTGATAATGAAAGTCCACAAATAATAAATTGTGGACTAGATACACTACTTTCAAATGATCTTGGAATTTGTGGAAAAGTATATACTTGGATTACGCCAACTTTTACAGATAATTGCGACAATGCACCAACTATAATTTTAACAAGTTGGCCTACAATTGGACTTCAAAATGGAGATACACTTCCTGTTGGCACAACTTATTTCAAGTACTTTGTAACAGATGAATATGGAAATTCAGATTCTTGTATGTTTGAAATCACCGTTCAAGACAATGAAGCACCATCATTTTTAAACTGTGCATCAGACACTACTATCAATAACAATATAGATATTTGTTCCGCTATTTTCAATTGGAATTCACCTTTAATTCTGGATAATTGTGATGGCAGTCCTTCATTAAGCTTTCAAACTTTTCCAACGACAAATTTAATTTCAGGAGATCTATTTCCGTTAGGTCAAACAACAATTCAGTACACGGCAATAGACTCCATAGGAAATGAATCAACATGTAGTTTTGTTGTAAATGTTATTGATGTACAAGATCCAGTTATTTTTAATTGTCCTACAGACACTATTTTATCGAATGAAGCCACAATTTGTGGAGCGCATGTTACTTGGATCACTCCTACTTTTTCAGATAATTGTGATACAAATTTAACCATCACTTTATCAAGTTCACCAACTGCGGGATTACAAAATGGTGCTATTTTTCCAGTTGGAATTACCACAATGAACTACCTAATTGTCGATAATTTTGGTAATCAAGTAAACTGCTCATTTACAATTGAAATACTAGATAATGAATTTCCTGTTATTCAAAATATACCCACACAAATTTTAAATTTTTGTGACGGTGACAATGTAGATTGGGCAACTATTTTAGCTTCCGATAACTGCTCAATCGAAACTTTTGATTACAAAACTTCTCCTACCCCAAATTTACTTGAGGGAACTCCATTTCCAATTGGAAACACAACTGTTACATACACTGCAATTGATCAAGCTGGAAACACAACAATTGACAGTTTTTTTGTACACGTTGAACCGCTATTAGTAGCTAAAGTAAGCGGAAAACATAAAGCATGTAAAGATGATGTTGTTTCGCTACCCATCACATTTTCATGTATCAATGGATTAGCTCCATATGAATTTATCTATTCAATTAATGGTGGTCCGAATTTAAGTGTCATTTCTCCAAATTCAAATACAATTACAATTTTTCATCCAACTTCGATTTCTGACACCTTTAATTATCAGTTAATTAATGTGATTGAAAGTTCTGGGAATTATTGTCCGCCTATTTTACTGGATTCAGGACAAGTAATTATATATCCATTGCCAGTTGCAACGATTATTGGCGATACGATTGTTTGTCAATACTCTGAACCTTCAAAAATAATATTCACTGGTTCCAATGCAACACCAAATTATAGCTTTAATTATACAATAAATGGCGGTTTGAATTATATCGTTCAAACCTTAAACAATAATGACAATTTATCAATTGAGACCATAACTTCTGAAATTGGAAATTTTGTTTATACATTAAATTTAGTAACTGAAAGTGCCAACAATTGTAAACAACAACAAGCTCAATCAATAATTATTGCCGTTAAAGCTTCACCTAGTGCTTCATTTTATTGCGCTCCTTCTTTCATAAAAGAAACAGAAAATGTAGTCCATTTAGTAAATGAAAGTCAAGGCGAAACATCTTATCTTTGGGACTTTGATGATGGAACATATTCTTCCTCAATTTATTCTCCCTATCATCAATTTTCTGTTGACAGTATAAATGGATATGAAGTAAAATTGACCGTGGTAAACGAATTCAATTGTGTTGATACAGCTATTAGATTTATCAATATCAAACCTGACCCATTGATTTATGTTCCCAATTCATTCACACCTGACGGTTCAAATTTGAACGATGTCTTTATCCCAAAAATGTCTAATGGAATCGATGAGAAAAATTATTCGTTCACAATTTTTAATAGATGGGGAGAAATAATTTTTGAAACGAACATCACAACTGAAGGCTGGAACGGTAAAACAAAAAACAATGAGTTAGTTCAAGATGGAGTTTATACTTGGGCGATCAAATACGCTGTTTTTGACAGTTCTAAAGTAATTGAAATGAATGGACATGTAAATTTAATGCGATAAAATATAGCAGCAGAACTTAACAAATATTAATTAATCGAATCAAAAATCAACTAACGCTAATGCTCTCTTGTTTTTTAAACAGTGACTTTTCAGAACTGATTTCAATGTCAATTCGCCCTAAATGCAATCCGCCCCAGCCTACTTGATTGATTAAAACTGGCTTTCCTTCCGAATTATTTAATTCAATTGGTTTTTCCATAAAAGTATGGGTATGACCACCTAAAATGATGTCAATATTGCTTGTTTGAGCTGCTAAAACACGATCTGAAACCTTATCTGTTTGGTATTCAAAACCTAGATGTGACAAACAAATTACAACATCACATCCTTCTTTCTTAAGTATTGCTGCAACTTCATTGGCAACTTTAATTGGATTCAAATAAATCGTTTGTTCAAATTTAGAAGCAGGAACTAATCCTTCTAATTCGATTCCAATTCCAAAAACTCCAATTGAATGCTTGCCTTTTTTGAAGATGGTATAAGGCTTGGTTTTATCTTTCAAAACTGTTTTAGAAAAATCATAATTAGCACATAAAAAAGGAAATTGTGCATGTTCACTTGCCATAAAAAACCCTTCTAAACCTGCGTCAAAATCATGATTCCCCATAGTAGCGGCATCGTAGCCTAATTCTGACATTAATTTCATTTCCAACGTACCTTTGTACTTATTGAAATAAGGTGTTCCTTGAAAAATATCTCCCGCATCTAACAATATGACATGTTCCTCTTGTTGTCGAATGGCTTTGATTACTTCAAATCGTTTTGAAACGCCTCCCATATTTGGAAATTTACTATGATTATCAGGTAAAGGCTCAATGTTGGAATGCGTATCATTTGTATGTAAAATTGTTACTTTCGTCTTCTTTTGTTGGGTAAAAATTGTTTTACCAAATAAATTTCCAGCAAAAAACAACCCACTGGAAACCATTGCACTCTTTTTAACAAATGATCTTCTTTTCATAAGTTTGAAATTAACTATAATATATGAACTTGGGTTGATTATTCTATTAAAATGTCACGCGAGATGTTGAGTCAACAACTAACAAACCTTGTCTCTTTACTTCTTCTATCAATGCTGAACGTAACAATTTGTAGGTGAATTTTACCTCGATTTTTTGTTGAAAAAAATCCATTTTATCCCCCCCATTCATCAAATAATCTGATGTGATCACCCAAAAGAATTTTGTTTGAGAATTGAATCCATTTAGTTGTAATTTTCCTTGAACAAGGTTTGCGTTTGCAAGCGGTTCCCCACCAGTCTTAGTCAAGTACGATTCAATTGAATTGATCGAACTTATAGGAAGTTTCACCCAAACAAGTTCATTATCAAAAGGCATGACCTTAAAAACATCACCTACTGTAATTGATCCTTTATTAAAACTAGATCTAATTCCACCGACATTAAACAAACACATTACTGGATCAGTTAAACGAACATTATATGTTTGATTCACAAAAATTGCGTCCGCAAACCAATTGTTCATCGTTCCTTTTGGACGGGCAGTCATAAAATTTATAGGTGAAGTGCCAATAACAACATTCATTTCTTTTGCCAACGAATCTTTATAAGGCTTAACGATACTATCAATGGATGAATTTGATGGAAAAGTCGCATCTAATTTAACAATAGAAGGTTTTAAAATCACTTCTGTAACAGAAGAGCAGGCCAAAAGACCTGCTCCAATGCAAATAACTATAAAAGTTTTAATCATTATTCAATCACAATTGATTTTTGAGCTACACCATAAGGTGTTGTTGTTTTTACAATATATGTTCCTGCTTTTAAAGTAGAACTATTCACTTTCGCTAAGACAACATTTTTAACATCAGAAGCTAAGACAACACGACCTTGAATGTCAATTATTTCATATGCTGAAATTGTAGTACCATCCACGTGTAAATTCAATTCGTTTTTTGCAGGATTTGGATATACAATAAAGTTAGAAGTCAATAGTTCATCAACAGAAGCTTGACAAGCCAATGCATCATAGGTCATGTTTGAGAAATTGATGTAACAAACAAAATCTACGCTATCCACAAAAGGATTTCTATTTCCTTGTAATGAATCAATGTAATCATTTCGTGAAATCTCCCAATTACTTGGTAAATCGTTAAAATGCCATTGTTTTAAAATTGCTTGGTTTTGAGCAGTTGGTAATGCCCAAGAATTTCCACTTACGGTTGTATAACAAACAGTTTCATACATCATAGCTCTAGCAGCATCTCCTTTGTGTTCATCTCTTGGTTCAAAAACGGTGTTTCCATTGGCATCTTGACCAAATTTACAACCTAAATATGATTGTGTAACTGTTACAACCTTTCCTAATGGGTAATTACTTCTCAATGCATTTACCTCATCTTGATTTGTTGGGAACAAATGGTGGTAATCATTGTACTCAGGCAAAGATTGAGCAGGATTAGTCGGCATCCAAGAATGACAATATGTATGTTCTCTTGAATAACCTGTTGCAGTGAAATCAAATGGTTCAGAATAAATTTTATTTTCACCTGAATACACACACGTTACAACACGACGGTTCAAGGTTGTATCTCTTGCTGCAAATCCTTTGATCATAAAGTTTCCGTAATTACTATAAAACTGCATGGTATGTGGATTTACCAAATTGTGTAAATCTGTTAAAAACGTTGAACTAGATGTGTTAATTCCTGCATATTCATTTGCAGGTTGCATTGTTGCAGGAGTTGTAACAGCACCAAAAAGCGGATTTGTCGTCAAATAATTGATATTTGAACCAACACCATTGTATGAAAAGATTAAAAAATGATACGCAGTAGATGCAACGATATTGTTCGGAACAAAACTAGTTGAATTAGCAGCATAAACTACTTGAGCATCTCCAATAACATCTCCTCTTTCATAAACGGTTCCATCAACTGGTGAAGCAGTAATTGCCGATCCTTTTTTACGCAATACAATGTATCCTCCAACATTTGCAGCAGGTGTAAAAGAACCCATTACACGGTACGTTTTATTCATGGTAAATGTTAAAGCAGTTGGTTGAGTAGTTGGTTCAGTAGCAAAATTCCCACCAATACCATTTAAATTAACAACATAAGAAGCTTCATCAGCATCATTACTAGCAATTGTCAAGACAGCTGATCTTGTACCTGCTGCACTAGGTGTGAAATTCACAATTAAATTTCCAGTAGCATTCGCTGCAACTGAAGATGGGAAAGAAGCTACAGAAAAATCGGCTGCATTTGTTCCTGAAATTGTTGCAGATGTTATGTTTAATGCATTTCCAGTTCCTAAATTTTCAACTGTAAATGTTGTAGGTGTCATTGTTGCAACAGGAGAAGTCAAAGTAAAAGTTCCTCCGTTTAAAACGGTTGTTGCACCTTGTTTTACATTGATTTCTTGAGCTGGTGTGGCTGCTCCTACTGCAATTGCTACATCATCTAAACCAACATTTCCAGAAACTTTAGTCGTATAAATGAAACGAATAAAACGAGTTGCAGGCAACGGAACATCTGTAAATTGTGTGTAGGTTCCAGTTGGCAACGTTGTAAACGCATGTAAGGTTGTCCATGTTGTTCCAAACTCAGATTCTTCCACTGTGAACGTGCCGCCGTTAAAACTATTCCCTGTGATATAATAAGTTAAATTACCAGGATTACTTGCAAAATTTATTATTAAATTATCACCAGTTGAATCGAATTTTTTAGCAGGTGGTGTATTACCTGATGCGGTATACAATAAAGACTCAGATTCTGTCCAACCGATTGGTAATGTTGGTGTAGTAAAACTCCAACTAGTTGGTAAAACAGCTTGTGAAAAACCTGTAAAACTAATCAGTAAGACTAGTAGAGAAATGTAATTCATTCTTTTCATTTTTTTTATTTATTTAATTAAAACCCAATTTTCAATCCCACGTTAAATCTTCTGCCCATTCCAACAAATACATTTGCTGTTGTTGCGTCAAATCCTGGACCATTTTGTGCATCTGTAATATACACTTCATTCAAAACATTCATTATACCTCCTGAAAGTGTAGCAAAATATTTTTTAAAGAATTTTATTTCATAACCAAAATTGAAATCTAACAAACCATAACTTGGCATCATCCAAGATTCTCGATCTTTGTTAGCACCAACTAATTCAACAGGGTCAAAATTGGCATAATTTTTATCAAAGTAAGTATAACGCAATTTCACGTACAAATCTTTTTTAATTTCATATCTTACACTAGCACCCAATTGAATTTGAGCTGCATCACCAACATGCACATCTTTCGCACTGAAATCGACTTGGGCAACAATGTTATTGTCTTGATCAATAATGGTTACAATATTTCCAGATGTTGTTCTCCAATCTGCAATTGAAGCTAGTCCCTCAAAGTCAATTTTAGGAGTGATTTTATAAATAAAATCCAACTCAATCCCTTTATGTAAAGCATCTAATCCATTGATGTTATAAGAATCTCCATCTAAAGTAGTATAGGTAAATTGAGGTGGTTTATTTTTCCAAATGGTATAATACACATTTACATTGGATGAGAATCGTTTACTTTTATAACCATAACCTAATTCAATAGAGGAAACTTTTTGATTTTGAATTTCTAAAAATGCTCTGTTTGCAATATCAAAAACAGTATTCATTTTTGGAGCTATGTTCAGGTATCCAATATTAAAAAATACATTGTGATTTTTATTGATGTTGTAATTTGCACCTCCTTTTATTGTAGCACCCGTAAACCATTTTTCATCAGTTGTTGCAGCTCTTGCTTCAGCAGAATTAATGGTGTATTTTGTTCCATTTAATAGCATCGTATCACCGTATCCAACAGCTTGTGCATAAACTACACCATCTATTACTAAATCTTTTTTCTTGAAATAATCAATTCGTTGGTAACCAGTTGAATTAACAGATGCTGTAACAAACGAACTCCACTTGTCTTTTTTGAATTCAACTTGACCAAAAATGCCTCCCCATTTCACCGTAGCATCATTGTAATATGCAATTTTATCACCTACTCTTTTCATTGAATTAGAAGTGTTTCCTAAAGTTGGTGTCTGTTGATTTTCGTTGGTATTATCAATTGCATAATCACCTCCCATTAAATCGTATACACTTTGGTAATGCGAACCTCTATAATAACGCGCATCTACTCCAAACATGGACGTCCAATTTGTATTAATCTTATAATTCAAAGTTGATAATATTCCATACCATTTATGGTCATTGTTTGAAGCTCTTAAATAATTACTTGACACATGTTCTGTTGTGCTATACAAACTTGAATAAGTCGTAGAATTATAATCATACACTGTTTGTAATTTCAATAAACCATTGGTTGTGTCATAATCACTTAAAGGTGTTTTTAAACCAGTTCCACCGCCAGAACCAATAGACATATACAATACCGTTGTTAAGTTAAGGCGAGTAGATGGATTATAAGAATGTGTTAAATTGAATTGTGGTTTGTGGAAAAAGTTAACTTTTTCATTAAAAATTTCACCATTAATAATTCCAGAATTTGGATTGTAACGGATTCCTCTAGCGCCGATTGTTGGAGTTGTATATTTAGAATTACTCACTTGAGACAATGAATCTAAGGATTCTTGGTAATTAATTCCTGCTTTTTCCGCTAAACCTTTATCGATAACTGCAATTGGTAAACGCGTTGTACGTTGTCCATGCGATTGAGGAGCACCATTTACCCCTAAACTAAATAAATGCTTTTTGTATTTTTTCTGAACTTTAATAAAATAAGACCAAGCATCGTCAAATGTAGCATCTGCATAACTTGTACCCCACTTTTTAGCTCCTGCAACAGTTACTCCCCAATTACCTTTCAATAAACCTGTATTGTAACTAATTGCAGTTTTAAACAATCCATAATCATTTATTTCTTGTTTGAAAGTAGCTCCCATTTTAGCATCAATGCCTTTAGTAACAACGTTCATTGTACCTCCAACAGAAACAACAGAAAGTTTGGAAGCTCCTAAACCACGTTGCACTTGCATGTAACGCGTAATGTCACTTAATCCATCCCAGTTACTCCAATAAACCTGTCCATTTTCCATGTCATTTACTGGAACACCATCTACCAAAACAGCAATGTTACGTTGGTCGAATCCTCGAATAGAAACACGCGCATCGCCTGCTCCACCACCTTGTTCTGTTGCATAAGCACCGGGGGTAGAATTTAAAATCATGGGTAAATCGCGTGTTCCTAAATCTTCTGTAATTTGTTTAGCAGTCAATTTTGAAAAAGCAATCGGTGTTTCACGGGTTTTTGCAGCATCTGCTTTAACTATCACTTCATCGATACCTTTCACATACTTTGCTAGAGTTATATCATATTTCAATGACGTATTTCCTACTTTAAGATTAAAAATCAAGGTATCAAAACCAATACTTGTTACTTTAAAAGAATGTGTTTTGGATGCTTCAACTTGCAATTGAAATTTACCATCTAAATCAGATTTCACAATCAATGTGTTATCGCAAACAATACGAGCATCGTAAATTATTTCATCCGTTTCTAAATCAGAAATTGTTCCACTAATTGTGACTTTAGTCTGATTAAACGCAAAAAATGAAATAAATAAAGTTAAAAAGAGTATTGAAATTTTCATACAAGACTTTTTTCTTAATTTATTGAATAACTAAATTTGATTGAGCTATTTCACTGTTTACAAAATAAATACGAACGGTATACATCCCTTTTTCAAAAGCAGCTGTTCCAATTTCAGTTGAGATAACAGATCCATTTTTTACTTCAGTAGCGATCACTTGACCTAAAACATTCAAAAGTTCAATTTTATCGATACCAATTGATGCTGAAACCATTGTTTTTCCATTTTGAGATGGATTTGGGTAAACTACAAATGATACTTTTGATGCTAATTCATCGATTCCTACAAAACAATCACAGGTATGTTGACCTAATTCTGTCCATGTATCTTTTGGCAATGAATCCCACTCTGTTGTTACAATAAACGGATCTGGATTTACAGTCACTCCTTTAACAACATTAGCTTTACGGATCAATGTTTGATCTTTGGTCCACCATGCACCTACTGAACCATCGTAAGGAAATTCATCACTCCATGATTGCGCAGTTGCGATTGATGCATCACCTGATTTACCAAATAAATCAATCATTACACCGTTTTTAAACAAACCGATCGCATCGTTTCCATTCATGTATGTTGGAGCTGGATACGCACCGTCTAATTGATCGGCTAAAGCTTGTAATGCTGGAGACGCAGCAGGTGAAGAACCTGTTCCAGTTGTTTGACCATTTACAATAACAAATGTTGAATAAGGAGCGATTGAACCTGTTAAGTTTAAAACGCCTCCTGCTGTAGTATTGGAATTTCCATTTGAATATCGTTCAACTGTATATCCTGACAAATTTATTGTTGCTCCTGTTGGATTGTAAATTTCGATCGCTTTATCATTTCCTGTACCTTCTACATATTCTGAAATGAATAATTCAGAACAATCTTGTGCATATGTAGCACCAAAAACTAAAAAACTAAAATAAAGTAACGTTTTTTTCATAACATATTGATTTTAAAAATTAAAAATGCAGTTGATTTTTGAAATGAAATTCACAAAAGAAAAAGAAAAACAGTAAACAACAGGTTGAACCATAAGAAAAGTCCTATCCCTTAAATTACTGATACTTTGTGACATTATTTTTTCATCTCGCCGTGTTTATTTGTCTATGGTTTCAGACTATTTTAATAATAGCTTCAAGGAGAACATAGAAAAACTTGAAACAAATGTAATTAAATATTTATTGTGTGTCATTATTTAATTGTTAACATTCAAACAATCATTTTAAACAATTTTGTTAATATTTTTTGATATTGTATTACTTTTAAGGCCTAAAATAAAGCTATTAGTTATTTGCATATTAATTCATTTTAAGAATAAAATACAAACAAAATTAGATCACATGAAAGTCGTATACATTTTTTTATTTTTATTTATCACCCTTTTTAATAAGGCGTTAAGTCAAGAAATTACCGTTGAAAAAATTTGGAAAAAATATGAGTTTTACGCCAAAGGTGTTGATGGCTTTCGCTCAATGAATGATGGTAATCATTACTCTCAAATCACTGAAATAAGTGGTAAACAATCCATCACGAAACACAGTATTATTGATGAAACAAGCAACATAGAAACTTTGCTTCCTGCTGAGAAATTAGTTTATAATAACCAAGCACTAAAAATCAATGATTATGAACTCAATAATGACGAATCAAAAGTGTTGTTAATGACTCAAAAAGCGGCAATTTACAGACGAAGTTTTACTGCTGTTTATTACCTGTATGATTTAAAATCTGGAAAATTAGAAGCATTAGATGAAAAACATTCCCCTCAATCTTTAGCGGAATATTCTCCTGATGGATCAAAAGTTGCATATATCTATAAAAATGATCTTTATGTGAAGAACATTAAAAGTGGAGAAATAAGTAAAATGACTGAAGATGGAAAACGCAACAAAATAATTAATGGAACAACTGACTGGGTTTATGAAGAAGAATTTTCTATCACGAAAGCATATTGTTGGTCACCTGACAGTAAATACATTGCTTTTTTGAAATTTGATGAAAAAGAAGTACGTGAATTCAACATGGCTTATTACAAAGATTTATATCCTGAAAATTACACATATAAATATCCGAAAGCAGGAGAAGCAAATAGTAAAGTTTCTGCACACATCATCGCAGTAAATTCTGGAAAAATCAACAAATTAGAATTGGGTGAATATGAATACATTCCAAGATTAAAATGGTCTAGCACAGCTAATCAACTGGTAATTCAAACATTAAATAGACATCAAAACAACTTAAAATATCATTTAATAGATTTAACCACTAAAAAAATAAAACATTCTGTTTTCTTTGAAGAAAACGCTAAAACATACGTAGAGATTGATGATAATTTATTGATATTAAAAGATGGTAAAACTATACTAAGAACAAGTGAAATGGATGGATTCAACCACATTTATCAATTAACATTTGATGGGAAATCTACACAAATCACAAAAGGAAATTGGGATGTTATTGAAAATTATGGTATCAATGAAGCAAACGCAACCATCTATTATTCTTCAGCTGAAAATGGTGCAATCAATAAAAGTTTGTACTCAATTGGATTAGATGGTTCATCAAAAAAATTAATCAGTAGTTCAACTGGAACAAATGATGCAGAATTTTCAACTGGGTTTAATTACTTCATCAAAACTTATTCAGATGCAAATACACCACCTGTTTATTCATTGTGTACAAGTAATGGCGAACAAGTGAAGTTATTAGAGAATAATGCAGCATTAATTGAAACATTAGCAACTTATAAACTTTCTAAGAAAGAATTCACTACATTTCATTCTGGAACAACTGAATTGAATGGTTCGATTATCTATCCTCCAAATTTTGATGCAACAAAAAAATATCCTGTTTACATGACTGTTTATGGAGGTCCAGGACATAACGAAGTCTTAAATGCATGGGATGGAAACGATTACATGTACCACCAATTATTAGCTCAAAAAGGATATATTGTTGTTTCAGTTGATCCAAGAGGAACAATGTATAAAGGTGAAGCCTTTAAAAAATCAACCTACTTACAACTTGGAAAATTAGAAACCGAAGATTTTATCAATGTAGCGAAAGAATTACAAACTAAGCCATACATTGATCCAACAAGAATAGGAATTCAAGGATGGAGTTTTGGTGGATTTATGGCTTCCAATGCAATTTTTAAAGGTGCTGATGTATTTAAAATGGGTATTGCAGTTGCACCAGTCACACATTGGAAATATTACGACAACATCTACACAGAACGTTTTATGCGAACACCTCAAGAAAATCCTACAGGTTACAATGAAAATGCTCCAATTAACTTTGTCAACCAATTAAAAGGAAAATTCTTTTTAATTCATGGAGCAGCTGATGACAATGTTCATTATCAGAATTCAATGGAATTAGTGAATGCTTTGGTGAAAGCAGACAAACAATTTGATTTGTTTATTTACCCTAATAAAAACCATGGGATTTATGGCGGAAATACGCGAAACCATTTGTTTAACATGCTGTTAAATTACACTTTAAAGAACCTATAAATTCATAAAAAATTGCTTCCGTTTGAAACAATTTTAATTGGACTTAAAAAAAAATAAAAATAATCTATAAAAATTTTGAATTGATAAACAATTTCTTTCGTAATTTAGGCGGGAAAATTGATCATCTATAAATTTGTTTTAAACAACATGAGCGAAACAGCGAAAATTGAACTAGACGGAAAAACATACGAATTTCCAGTAGTTGTAGGTACAGAAAACGAAAAAGCAATTGACATTAGCAAACTTCGTGACACAACAGGTTATGTAACTTTAGACACAGGGTATAAAAATACTGGTGCTACTAAAAGTGCTATAACATTTTTAGATGGAGAACTTGGTATTCTTCATTACCGTGGTTACCCAATTGAGCAATTAGCTGAAAAAGCAACATTTATTGAAGTTGCTTACTTGTTGATTTATGGTAAATTGCCAACACAATCAGAGTTAAATGATTTTTCAAATAGCATCACAAAACATACATTGGTGCACGAAGACATGAAACAATTCTTTGAAGCATATCCTGCAAAAGCGCATCCAATGGGGGTATTGTCTTCAATGGTTTGTTCACTTTCTACCTTTTACCCAGAATCATTAGATCCTAACAGAAGTCCTGAAGCAAAAGATTTAACCATTCACAGATTATTGGCTAAATTACCGACATTGGCAGCTTGGTCATACAAAAATGCGATGCGTCACCCATTCATGTACCCAAAAAATAATTTAGATTATTGCTCGAATTTCATGTACATGATGTTTGGAATGCCAACAGAAGATTACACTGTTGATCCAGTTATTGTTGATGCATTAAACAAATTATTGATCTTACATGCTGATCACGAACAAAACTGTTCTACTTCAACTGTAAGAATCGTTGGATCATCACAAGCTAATTTGTACGCTACAATTTCTGCAGGAATCTCAGCTTTGTGGGGACCTTTGCACGGTGGAGCTAACCAAGCGGTAATTGAAATGTTGGAACAAATCCACAACGATGGTGGTGATGTTGATAAATGGGTCGCGAAAGCAAAAGACAAAGAAGATTCTTTCCGTTTGATGGGATTTGGTCATAGAGTATATAAAAACTTCGACCCACGCGCAACAATCATTAAAAAAGCATGTGATGATGTTTTGGAAAAATTAGGAATTAATGATCCAATGTTAGAAATCGCTAAAAAATTAGAAAAAGTAGCATTAGAAGACGATTACTTCAAAGCGAGAAATTTATATCCAAACGTTGATTTCTATTCTGGAATTATTTACAAGGCATTAAAAATTCCTACAGAAATGTTTACTGTAATGTTTGCAATTGGACGTTTACCAGGATGGATCGCACAATGGAAAGAAATGACAGAAAACAATGAACCGATTGGAAGACCTAGACAAATTTATACTGGTGAAACTCCACGTGATTATGTCGAGATTTCAAAACGATAATTGAAATGAAATAAAAAAAAGCGGATGAAATCATCCGCTTTTTTTGTGTTTAAAATTAAAAGTATTTATTCTTCTTCATCAGATAATTGAGAAGCATCAGTAATAGTATTTAATTTATGTAATTTCTTTGTTCCGTCGTAAATTGAGAACTTTCTAAAACTACACTCTAATTCTCCATTGTATAATTTTATTTTACGATCAGGTCGCAAGCCTATGGATTTAAAACCAGGTTCAGATGCTGAAATAATCCAACAATCAAATCCTTTCATTTCATTTTTCATCCAGTTTCCTATGCCTTCATAAAGCTCTTCGATGTTATCCCCCATTCGTTCGCCATAAGGTGGATTTGAAAGTACAACACCTTTTTCTTCAGGACATTTTACTTCATCATATGAATGAACAGCTGTTTCAACAAAACGACCGATAGGCAATGAACGTAAATTTCTTCTTGTTTTTGTTACCATTTCATCGCTAACATCAGATCCAATGATACGACAAGGCAAGGCTGTAATTCTTTTTTTGACAGCATTATCGTAGATGCTTTCCCATAATTCGGCATCGTAATTCGCGAAATTTTTAAACGCATAATGCTGACGTTCCATATTCGAAGGTATTCCAACAGCCAACATTGCAGCTTCAATTAACAAGGTACCAGAACCACAAAAAGGGTCAATAAAAGTAGATGTACGATCCCAACCAGATAACCGTATTAATCCCGCAGCAACGACTTCATTCAACGGAGCCTCACCTGCCGATTGTCTATAACCTCTTTGAAACAAGGGTAAACCACTCGTGTTTAATGAAATTGTTACAGTTGAATTATTAATGTAAAGATCAATTACAACTTGAGGAGATTTTGTGTTAACGTCAGGTCGATTACCATCCAAATTTCTAAATGTATCGACAATTGCATCTTTTACCAATAAAAAAGGAAATTGTGAATGCTTGAAGAAATCTGAAAAAACAGCACCTTTAACAACAAATGATTTGTCTACAGAAAAATAGTTAGGCCATTTAATGTCCATGCATTTTTTATACAATTCATCTTCATGTCGAATCGTAAATTGCTTTAATTCTACTAAAATAGAAATGGCACATCGAATGTGAAGGTTTAAAAAGTAAACATCACGCCACGAACCTTTCACTTGAACAGCTCTGTTTAAAACAACGACTTCATCAAAACCTAATTCATTCAATTCTTCTGATAAAACTTGCTCTAATCCATAAAATGTTTTGAGTGTAATCGTCATTAATTGTTCTTTACTTTTTACTTCTTCTTTCATTTTTTTATCTTTCACGTGTGAAATACTCTTATTTTTGTACAAAAGAACGAATTTGAAATCAATTATTCAGTATATTCTTCTAATCTATTGCTTTTGCAGTTCAATTTCTTTTGGTCAACAAAAGATTGGAGTGGTATTAAGCGGTGGTGGTGCGGCAGGACTTGCTCATATTGGCGTATTAAAAGCTTTAGAGGAAAAAGGAATTCCAATTGATTACATAACAGGAACTTCTGCTGGGGCATTAACAGGAGCAATGTATGCATCTGGCTATAGTCCTTCAGAAATTGAAGCATATGTTCTGAGTCCAGAATTTCAATTAATGACTAAAGGTAAATTAAATGCGAATCAACGTTTTTATTACAAAGAAGAAGAATCCAATGCCAGTTTAGTTGACATTTCTTTTAATTTAGATACAAACTTATTAAAATCACTTCCGACCAATGTCATTAGGTCTTCTTTTTTAGATTTTGAAATGATGCGTATTTTCTCTGCTACAAGTACATCTTACGGCAATGATTTCAATCAATTATTTGTGCCTTTTAGGTGTGTCGCATCGGATATTTCATCTAAAAAAAGCATTGTCTTTTCCAATGGAAATTTAAATGAAGCTGTTCGTGCATCGATGACTTACCCTTTTTATTTTTCTCCAATTTCTATCAATGGGAAGTTATTATTTGATGGCGGTTTGTACAATAATTTTCCTGCAAATGAAGTCTATTCTGAATTCTCTCCAGATTTTATAATTGGCAGCAACGTATCAGGAAATGCTTCTGCGCCTTCTGAAAATGACTTATTGAGTCAAGTGACCAACATGATGGTTTACAATTCAGAATACTCTATTCCGTGTGAATCTAGTATTTTAATTCAACCAAAAATTGAAATTGGAACGTTTGAATTTGAAAAAGTTAAAGATGCAATTAAAGCAGGTTACGATGCTACACTTATTTTAATTGACTCCATAAACAAGGAAATAGTTCGACATACAAGCATTGAAGAATTAACCGCAAAAAGAAAGTTATTTAAAGTAAAAATTTCAGCATTAAAAATCACGTCGATTACCAATAACCTTAATCGAAAAAAGGACATCAGTTATGCGAGACAATCAATGATTAGAGTTTCTAAAAATGAAGTGATTGATTTAAAAAAATTGGAACGACGCTATTTCAGATTAGATGCTACTCCACAAATCGATTTTATCTACCCAACATTAACGTTAAAAAAAGACAGTACCTACAACCTAAACCTTGCCATTCGAAAAGCAAAAGATTTTAAATTAGAAATTGGCGGACATTTTTCATCCAGGGCAGTCAACACTGGCTTTATTGGTTTAACATACAAAAACCTAGGTAAAACAGCTTATTCAGCTCATGGGGAAGCCTATTTTGGGAAATTTTATGGCTCCGTAAAAACAAATTTTAACATAGAAATTCCATCTACATTTCCAGTTGCAGCATCAGCTTATTTTGTTCTAAATAGATGGGATTATTTTAATAATTTCGCTTCTTTTTTTGAAGAAGTTAAACCATCTTTTTTAATTCAAAATGAGTTATATTATGGCGTAAACTTTAAAAACCCTATTACGAATTCAACAAAAAGTACCATTGACCTTCGTTTTTTTAACCTTGAAGATGATTATTATCAAACACCTAACTTTACGAACAAAGACACTTCTGACATGACTTTTATTGATGGAAATTCAATTTCTTGGGAGTTTTCAAGCAATACATTAAATAAAAAACAATTTGCCAATAAAGGTCATTTATTCAATTTTAAAATAAATTATATTTCAGGTATAGAAAAAACAGTACTTGGTTCTCTTTCAAATGATAATAATGAAATAAGAAAAACACATAACTGGTTAAGTTTGGAAACAGAAATTCAAAAATTTATATTGAACCAATCAAAATTCCACATTGGTTTTCATGCAGCGGGAGCATTTAATACAAGTTATTTATTTTCAAATTATACCGCAACGTTGTTGACGCTTCCAAATTTTGCGTTACTTCCTGATGCTAAAACTTTTTTCTTGAAAGAATTTAGATCACCTCAATACATTGGCGCAGGATTAAACCTCATTTATTCAATCAAAAAGAATATTGATTTTCGTATAGATGGCTATCTCTTCCAGCCATTAATTATGTTAGGCGAAAATAATGATGGAACTCCCTATTTAGGAAAAGTAAACAACATAACTTCTTTCATGGGTGATGCGAGTTTAATTTATCATTCTCCAATTGGACCTGTTCGTTTAACACTAAATTATTTTGAAAAACAATCCAACCCAATTGCCTTTCAATTAAGTTTTGGGTACGTGATCTTTAATAAAAAAGCAATACGATGAAAAAAATTATCTGCGGAATTCAACAAATGGGAATTGGCGTACCCAATGTTCAAGAAATTTGGAAATGGTACCGTCAAAATTTTGGAATCAATATTAAAGTATTTGAAGAAGCAGCTGAAGCTCCTTTAATGATTAATTATACAGGTGGAAAAGTTCAAGCAAGAACCGCAACACTAGCCTTAAGTATGGAAGGTGGTGGTGGATTTGAAATCTGGCAATTTACAAGTAGAGCAACTGAAAAAGCTTCATTTCCTATCAATTTAGGTGATTATGGTTTTTATGCGTGTAAAATTAAATCGAGAAACATTGAGAAAAGCTATGCTTTTTTCAGTCAAAACAAGGTTGAAATCATAAGCGAAATAACGCAAAACAAACTGGGTAAAAAATCTTTTTTCATCAAAGATCCAAATGGTAATTTATTTCAAATTGTTGAAGGTCGAGACTTTTTTAAAAACACGAAACATCCATCTTATTGCGGTGGTGTAGCTGGTACAATCATTGGAGTAAGTGACATCGATCAATCATTGAAATTGTATAAAGATATTCTAGGTTATTCTACCATTGAAGTGGATGAAACAGGTTCTATTGAAAACTATCTCGCACTAAGTAATGAAGAGAAATTAGTGAGAAGAGTGATTTTGGCGCATCCTGATCAGCGAAAAGGACCTTTTGCAAAACTATTGGGGCCGACAGAAATCGAATTGGTTCAAGCTTTAGATCCTACGGGTCACAAAAAGATTTTTGAAAATCGATTCTGGGGAGATTGGGGTTTTATTCATTTGTGTTTTGATATTCAAGGAATGGATGCATTAAAAAAAGAATGTGAAGCATCAAATTTTCCATTCACAGTTGACAGTGCTGACACTTTTGACATGGGTGAAGCTGGCGGTAGATTTTCATACATTGAAGATCCAGACGGAACATTGATTGAATTTGTAGAAACACATAAAGTACCTATTCTAAAAAAACTAGGCTGGTATATTAATTTGAAAAATAAAAAACAAGGTAAACATTTGCCTAATTTCATTTTACATGCAATGGGACTCAATAAAGTGAACTAATTTTTTCTGTAGTGATTATTGATTCTTTGGAGAGAAATCTATTTTTATTTATTGTATATTTGAAATCTTAATTATTCAAAATGAAACAAGTAATTTATATTGCAGCTATAATTTTAGGAATCACATCTTTACAATCGTGTAATGAGAAAATCGATTTAACAGGTGGTTATGAAGAAACTGCAATTGTTTACGGGCTTTTAAATCAAGCTGATTCTCTTCAATTCATTCGAATAAATAGAGCATTTATTGGTCCTGGAAGCGCATTAGATATTGCACAAATTGCTGATTCAAATTACTTCAACCAAATTGATGCTACAATTTCAGAAGTATTAAATGGTACAACGACTCGAACTTGGACATTAAACGATACAATTATAGAAAACAAAGATGAAAATGGTGTTTTCTTTGCTCCGAATCAAAAACTCTATTATTTTGCTACACCATTAAATAATCCTTTGAATAAAGATGCTGTTTACAAATTGAATATCAGCGTTAACAATGGCTCATTTAATGTGACTTCTGAAACTAAATTAGTGAGTGGATTAACATCTCCTTTGTCTGCTGACTTTTATAAATTTGAATTTGCAGAAAATCCACATAAATTTTTACAACGTACGTTTAGTTTCTCTTCAGGAAATTCAGCGATTGCAAACGTTACTTTTAACGTGAAATTTTTGGAGTTTACGTCAAATACTGCAAGTACTATGAAATCGTTTAACTGGAGAATTGGTGAATCACCAGCAAACCCAAATTCAACAGCTCCAATGAAATTCCCTGTAAATGGTCAAATTTTTTACGAGTTATTGCATCAAAATATTTCTGATAATCCATCAATCATTAAACGCAATTTATACTCCATATCTTCAGTAATCACTGGCGGAAGTGATGAGCTTTACAAATACATGTTATTGAATCAACCTACATCTTCATTGACACAAAGTAAACCATCATTTACGAATTTGAAAGCTACAAACGGTAAAAAAGTAATTGGATTATTTACTTCAAGATATACAATTACTAAAGAAAAGTTTTTTGTAAACAACAGCATTGAACCAATTATTAGTAACTTTCAAATGATGACCGCTTATTCTATTGAAGAAATGTGTAGAGGAATCATTACTGGAAATGATTTATTCTGTAGTCAACACGTTGCAGATATTAACAAACAATATCATTGCGATTAATACCCTATTAATAGGAACAATTAAGTACCTTTAGGGCATGTCTGAAAGAGTTACCTATTTTGTCAGTGTAATTTTACCAATTCCAATTCACAAGGAATTTACTTACCGTGTGCCTTTTGAAATGAATGATCAATTGTTAATTGGCATTCGTGTAATTGTGCCTTTTGGTAAATCAAAAATGTTGACGGGTATCATTACAGCTATTTCTCAAACACCTCCAACAGAATACCAAGCAAAATACATCGAATTAGTATTAGATGATGTTCCTATTATCACAAAAGAACAATACCTTTTTTGGCAATGGGTTTCTACTTATTACATGGCGCCAATTGGAGATGTAATGAATGCTGCTTTACCTTCAAATTTAAAATTAGCAAGCGAAACAACAATTGTAATTCACCCAGACTTTGATGAACAAAGAACCTCATTGGAGGAAAGAGAGCAACAAATTATTGGTGTACTTGAAATTAGAACAAGCATCGAATTAAAAGAAATTGCAGAAATCATTGGTGTAAAAACCATTCAACCCATTATTAAAAAAATGATGGAGCGTAAAATTATTATTTCAAAAGAAGAATTGAATGATAAATTTACTCCTAAAACTGCTCAATTTGTTTCCATTAATTCAACTTTCAATGAAGATGAACTTAATGACGAAATAACACGTTTAGAACAAAAAAAAGGAGCAGAAAAACAATTGAATGCTGTACTTACACTATTAAATTTAAGTCAAAAAATTGAGGGTGATTTAGTGCCAATTTTAAAAAAAGAGCTTATTGAAAAAGGGATTTCTGCTGCTACCCTTTCAACTTTAGAGAAAAAAGGTATCATTGAAATAAATAGAACCCAAATATCACGATTTTCAAGGAGTGATAAAGAACAATTTGCTTTTAAACAACTTTCAGAAGATCAGTCGCTTGCGTTAAAAGAAATTCATACAAGCTTTGAAAAATTCACAACAACACTTTTCCACGGTGTAACAGGTTCTGGTAAAACAGAAATCTATGTACAATTAATTCAAGAGCAATTAGATTTAGGAAAACAAGTATTGTTTTTATTGCCTGAAATCGCATTAACAACTCAATTAATCCAACGTTTATCAGCTTATTTCGGCGATTTAGTGGGTGTTTATCACTCTAAGTTTAATCAAAATGAACGGGTTGAAATCTGGAGCCATGTCTTAAACAATAATCCAAATCGTTTTCGCATTATATTAGGCGCTCGTTCGTCTGTTTTTTTACCATTTAAAGATCTTGGACTCATCATTGTTGACGAAGAACATGAAACGAGTTTTAAACAATTTGATCCATCACCGCGCTATAACGCAAGAGATGCTGCCATTGTTTTAGGTCATTATTATAAATCAAAGGTTTTATTAGGGTCGGCAACTCCATCCATGGAAACATATTACAATGCAATTCATGGTAAATATGGTTTAGTGAGTTTAAACAAACGATTTGGCGGTGTTCAAATGCCAGAAATATTATGTGCTGATGTTAAAAAAGAACGACGTCAAAAAAGCATGCAATCTCATTTCACGAATTTTTTAATTGAACATATTCGTGCAGCTTTAAACCAACAAGAGCAAGTTATTTTATTTCAAAATAGAAGAGGATACACACCTTTGTGGAGTTGCGAAATTTGCAATTGGACTCCAAAATGTCAACATTGTGATGTATCATTGACCTATCACAAACATTCAAACACATTAAAATGTCATTATTGTAGTTATACAACTGCACCTGTCGGTTCATGCTCGTGTTGTGGATCAAACCGTTTAAAAATGGTTGGGTTTGGTACTGAAAAAATTGAAGATGAATTAGCTTTAATTTTTCCAACCGCAAAAATTCAACGTTTAGATTTAGACAGTACACGTTCAAAAAACGCTTATGAAAAAATTTTAGGCGATTTTGAAAATCGAACTGTAGATATATTAATTGGCACTCAAATGGTCAGCAAAGGCTTAGACTTTGATAATGTGAGTTTGGTTGGAATTCTCGATGCTGATATGTTGCTAAATCGTCCAGATTTCAGAGCATTTGAACGTTCATATCACTTGATGTCTCAAGTTGCTGGAAGAGCAGGGAGAAAACAAAAAAGAGGAAAAGTAATCATACAAACAGGTGACACAGACCATTGGGTGATTCAAAAAGTAATCAACCACGATTATATTGGTTTTTATGAAAATGAGAGAATAGAACGTCAACAGTATTTTTACCCACCTTATTTTAAACTCATTGAATTTACATTAAAACACAAAGATGAGCATTTGCTAGATAAAGCTGCTGTTGATTTTAGTAATGCTTTGAGAGACGTCTTTAAAGAACGAGTAATTGGTCCAGAATACCCAATTATTAAAAGAATCCAAAATTTGTACTTGAAATCCATCAAATTGAAAGTTGAAAAAGATATTTCTGATAAAAAAATAAAGGAACGCCTTCAGCAACTTACCGATGCATTTTACAGCGTTCCTTCTTATAAATCAATTCGTTTAATTGTAAACGTTGACCCCGCTTAACCTAGGTATGATTTTAACATCCGGCTTCGGGCAGTGTGTTTCAATCTTCGAATTGCTTTTTCTTTTATTTGTCGAACACGTTCTCGAGTTAATTCAAACTGCTCTCCAATTTCTTCTAAGGTCAATGGGTATTTTCCATTTAAACCATAATATAAGCGCACTACATCCCCTTCACGTTGCGTTAACGTAGAAAGTGATCGATTAATTTCTATGCGCAATGATTCTTTTACTAATTCAATTTCAGGACTTGGCAACGAATCATTCAATAATACATCGTACATACTCGATGATGAATCATCCCCTTCTACCAAAGGAGCATCCAACGAAAAGTGTTTTCCATTATGAGTCATTGATTGTCTAATTTCATCTGGCGAACACTCTAATAACTCTGCCAATTCATCTGCTGAAGGCGGACGTTCCAATCGCTGTTCTAATTCAGAAAACGCCTTATTAATTCGATTTATCGAACCAATTTTATTCAATGGTAAACGAACAATACGTGCTTGTTCTGCTAATGCTTGTAAAATTGATTGACGAATCCACCAAACAGCATAAGAAATGAATTTAAAACCTCTCGTTTCATCAAAGCGTTGTGCCGCTTTTATCAATCCTAAATTCCCTTCATTAATTAAATCGGGTAAAGTCAACCCTTGATTTTGGTATTGTTTGGAGACTGAAATAACAAAACGTAAATTAGCTTTCGTCAAACGTTCCAATGCTAATTGGTCGCCCTCTCTAATTTTTCGAGCTAACGCAACTTCTTCTTCTGCTGAAATCAAATCCATACGACTAATTTCCTGCAAATACTTATCCATTGAAGCAGATTCGCGATTCGTAACTTGTTTACTTATTTTTAATTGTCTCATGCGATAAAAAATTAAGTTGAATCAATTCCAAACAATATTTATAGTGTTAATTTAATTATTGAAAATGATATCATCTAAAAAATTACCTGTATTTTTTGAATAAATGAACAAATCAATACTCTGAATGAACATTTCCTATTTACCTTCGATAATTGCCGTCATAAAAATTAGTTTGCTTACCTTTGAGCATTGAATTTCAATCTTTTTGTATGAAAATATTAATGGTTTGTTTGGGTAACATTTGCAGATCGCCTCTTGCGGAAGGAATTTTACGTCAAAAATCAATTGAAAATCAATTGAACATAGCAATTGATTCTGCCGGTACAATCGGTATTCATGCTGGAGAACAGCCCGATAAACGCATGCAAGCAACTGCATTGAAATTCGGTATCGATTTATCCAATTTACGTTCAAGACAAGTTTCATTGGCTGACTTTCAAAACTTTGATCGCATTTATGCAATGGACGAATCCAACTTTAAAGACCTTCTCAAATTAGCTAAAAACGATCAAGAAAAAGCGAAAGTTCGTTTATTATTAGACGAAAATCCTTTGAATAGCCTTAAAAATGTTCCTGACCCATATTATGGAGGTCAAGAAGGATTTGAACAAGTCTATTTTTTGTTGGAAGAAACAATTAATCATTTAATAAATAATTTAAAACATGACAAACGGTAAAATTTACTTAATCCCAAATACCTTAGGTGGTGAATCTACAAAAGATATCATTCCTCAAGAAGTTGCTGAATTAGCAACTAGCTTAAGAATTTTTGCCGTTGAAGATGTTAAATCTGCTAGAAGATTGTTGCGTAAAATTGACCGAGAATTCCCTATAGATGATTGTCAATTTTTTGAATTGAATAAACGAACACCGATCGAAGAATTACATAAAATATTACGTGCCCTTTCACCTGAAAAAAGTATTGGAGTAATTTCTGAAGCTGGTTGTCCAGGTGTTGCAGATCCTGGAGCTGAATTAGTAGCTTTGGCACAACAACGCAAAATTGAAGTGGTTCCTTTAGTTGGACCATCTTCTATTCTATTAGCATTAATGGGAAGTGGATTCTCCGGACAAAATTTTGCATTTCATGGATATTTACCTAAAGAACGTAAAGACAGGATTAAAAAATTAAAAGATTTCGAAGGCGATTCGAGAAGAAATGGAACGACACATATATTTATGGACACACCATTTAGAAACATGAACGTATTGGATGATTTATTAAATGAATTAGCAGATCCGACAATGGTTTGTATTGCTTCTAATATAACACTCCCAGATGCTTCAATAAAAACGATGTCAGTCAAAAACTGGCGTGACGAAGCATATGATTTAGCTAAAATACCTACAATGTTTTTGATTGGAACAAGTCAGGTTTAAAATGGTGTTGGGATGAAAGTTTTTAGTTGAAAGAGTTAAATCAAACAACTCAAAACTAAAAAATACAATCTTAAATTTAAAACCTATTTTATCCCTCGACTTTTTTTAATCGCATCATACGCATCTTGAATGCTTTGGAATTTCTCCTTCGCTCCTTTCTGAAACTCTTCACCCATCTGAGCGACTTTATCAGGATGATATTTCACTGCCATTTGACGATAGGCTTTTTTAACTTCTTCATCTGTTGCTGCAGGTGTGATCTCTAAAACAAGGTAATCTGAGTCGGTATTTCGGTAAAACATGTTTTTCACACTCTCAAATTCAGAATTGGTTACACCAAGTGATTGCGCTATCGATTGAATAACATTCAATTCTGTAGGCGAAACATGTCCATCGGCTTTTGCAATCCCAAATAAATAATGCACCAATTGTATGCGTATTTCTGGTTGCATACGCATGCGAATATCTTGACATATTTGTTGCAATGGAATGTTACCTGAATCGATGAATCGTTTAAGTGTTTGAAGGTGTGAGCTATTAAATTGCGGACCAAATTGCTGACTAAAAAATGCCTTCACGTAATCTAATTCTGCTTTTAAAACTTTTCCATCAGCTGTCATTACAGCTGCAGATAACGCCATTAACATCGTAGGAACATCATTGACAGAAGTTCGTTGTTGATAAAAACTGAATACATCTTCTGCTGAAAAACTTCTACCATCTTTTTCAGCATTTTGGCGTAATTTAGCCATTGTTGTTTGATAATTATCAACAAATGATCCAACTACAAATCCTATAATAGCTGCAAAAAAACTGCGACCGAACAAAAAATATGCTCCAACCGCTATCACCCATTTAAACAAATTGCACGATTTAAATTATAAAAAAAAGAGTGCTCTTTCGAACACTCTTCAAAATTAAAAAAATTTTATTCAACTAAAGCTGTTGTACGCTCAATAAATTCATTCAACGCTGCACCTTTTAACATTCCTTGCGAAAGCAATGCTAAATCAGTTAATTGTTTAACGAATTCAACCTGTGCAGCTTCCTCTTTCTGAAGCAATGAACCAATTTTTGCATGATTTCCATTAACTGCAACTGTGTACATTTCAGGAAATGCACCCATAAATCCTGCTCCTCCAATTTTTTGTTGCTCCATCATTCTTCGAATAAATTCTGGCTGTGTAATAATTATTGGCGCATCATCAGCACTCATGCTTTCAAATTGAACTTTGAATTTATCTTTACTCAAAACTTTTTCAAAAACTGGTTGCAATTTCTCTTCCTCTTCTTTCGATAATTTTGAAGGAATCTCGTCTGTTTTTTGAATCAATTTATCTAATGTATCAGCGTCCACACGAGCAAAAGAACAATTCTCAAACGACTGTTCCATCAATGATATCCAATGTGGTGCTAAAGGTCCATCGATGTGCAAAACTTCGTAACCACGATCGTTTGCCTTTTTAATAAATGAATATTGTTCTTCAGGATTATTCGTGTATAAAAACACTACTTTTCCGTCTTTATTCGTTTGCAATGGGGCCACTTTCTCTTTGAACTCTTCCACAGTAAAGAAACCACCTTTCGTATCTTTTAATAAAGTGAAAGTTTTCGCTTTATCAGCAAATTTTTCATCTGAAAGAGATCCATATTGAACAAATATTTGCAAATCGTCCCATTTTTCTTCAAAATCTTTGCGGTCATTTTTATACATTTCCGCTAATTTATCTGCTACTTTTTTAGTGATATGTGCCGAAATTTTCTTCACATTTCCATCACTTTGCAAATAAGAACGAGAAACATTTAATGGAATATCTGGTGAATCAATTACACCATGTAATAAAGTTAAAAATTCAGGTACAATCTCCGCAACACTATCCGTGATAAAAACTTGATTCGAATACAAGTTAATTTTATTGCGTTGAACTTCAACATTTTCTTTAATTTTTGGGAAATATAAAATACCTGTTAAATTAAATGGGTAATCAACATTTAAATGTATATGGAACAATGGACTATCAAAACTTGCTGGATACAATTCTCTGTAAAACGCATCGTAATCATCTTTTGATAAATCAACTGGCGCCTTTGTCCAAGCAGGTGAAACATTGTTAACTTGATTTTCAACTTCTATTGCAACTCGTTTTACTTTTCCATTTTCATCCTTTTCACCTTCAGGAGAATCAATGTATTCAGTTTTAGTGCCAAAAACTACTGGAATTGGTAAAAACTTACAATATTTCGTTAAAATTTCATCAATTTTTGATTTCTCTAAAAATTCTAAAGCATCCTCAGCTATGAACAAAACAATATCAGTACCGCGTGTTTCTTTTTCAATATCTGTTATTGTATATTCTGGAGAACCATTGCTTTCCCATTGCACAGCTTGTGAACCTTCATGACGAGAAAGTGTTTGAATTTGAACACGTTCAGCAACCATAAATGCTGAATAAAAACCTAATCCAAAATGACCGATAATTTGCTCTGCACCTTCTTTACCTTGATACATTTGAACAAATTCTTCTGCACCTGAAAATGCAATTTGATTGATGTATTTGTCGATTTCATCAGCTGTCATTCCTATCCCATTGTCTCGAATAGTTAATGTTTTAGCAACTTTGTCTAGAATCACTTCTACTTTTAAATCACCTAATTCGCCTTTGTATTCTCCGTTATTTGTAAGTACTTTTAACTTTTGTGATGCATCAACAGCATTCGAAACCAATTCACGTAAAAAGATTTCATGGTCTGAATACAAGAATTTCTTAATAATTGGAAAAATGTTTTCCGTTTGCACGTTAATTTGACCTGTTCTCATAATATTTAACTTTTTATACGTTGTTTGTATTCATTTGTCAATCATTGTGCCAGCTGTTTTTTTCTGCCAAAGTGTCTAAAATAACGTCAAATTGACTTAGTAATTTCAATTATTAATCCTTAATTTTGCAAAAAAAATAACCTGTGATTTATACAATCATTTTCTTTTTAGTGCTTTTAGGGTTAGTTAGGTACAGTCGATTTTTTCAACTAATTGATTTACCAAACTATACATTACCATTAGCCTTTATTCTTAAGTTTTTTATTGGTTTTTTATTTAATATAATTCACGAATACACTTACGGTTTTGGCGACTTAAGTCATGACGGATCTGTTTTTATGTTTGAAGCCAGTCAATTAAATGCCGTTTTTTACAAAAATCCTACAGCTTATTTTAAATTTTTAGTTGGAATTGATGATACCGCGAAATCAGTTATGACATATATGCCAAAAACAGTTTATTGGTCTGCTGGAGATTTAACATTAATCAATGACAACAAAAATGTAATACGGATTCACAGCATCATACAATTCTTCTCTTTCAACCAGATTTACATTCATGTAAGTATTTTTTGTGTATTTTCAATATACGGTGTTAAAAATTTAGTTGAAGCTTTTAAAAAAAATGTTTCGCTACCTGTAAAAACATTATTTTGGTTTTTATTTATTATTCCAAGCACCTTGTTTTGGACTTCTAGTATTTTAAAAGAACCCTTATTATTTTTAGGATTTAGTCTTTTAATTAAAGGGATTTTAAATGAAGATAAAACTTGGAAAAAAATTACAACGATTGGAATAGGAACACTTCTCTTAATTGGATTCAAACCCTACATTTTAGTTTGTATAATAATTGCATTAACTGCATGGGCTATTTATCGCTTTATTTTTAATTATAGATTCGTTTTCACGTTCATTTCAAGTATTGCTTTATTAGTGGTTTTTGGGAGCGTATTTTCCAATCAACGAGCTACAGTTGTCAATTATTTAACACGTAAACAATTTGATTTTGTGAATGTTGGCAAAGGTGGGTTGCATGTTCAAGCAGATACTTGTTTTTATTATTTCCAGCCTTTTCAATATGAAAATCTAAGTATCCAGAAAGATGTTGTTCTTTTAAAACCTTGTGATGCTTATGTGATGCGATTTGGAAGTACACAAAGACCAAAAAAAGTTCATTTAATTCCAACTGGAGAACATTGGAAAATACACTATTACACAAAAGGTTGTTTGAGTTTTATTGAAACAACACCGATCAATAATTCGGCACTTCAATTAATTAAAAACATTCCAGAAGCATTAACCAATTCCATTTTAAGACCTTTTCCAACTGATCATGGAAGTTATCTTATTTGGCTTTCAATCTTTGAAACATGGGCAATTTTATACTTTATGATTCTATCGTTTATCAAAAGACGCAGTTTATCATATAAAAATAAAGGTTTGGCTTTTGCACTAGGTATTTTTGCACTTTCGTTGTTTCTGTTAATTGGTTTCACAACTCCTGTTTTAGGTGCAATGGTTCGTTACAGATTTCCGGCGCAACTTGCCTTAATCTTAATTGGAATTATAATTATTGATACAAAAAAAATAAAATCATGGAAAACGTTGTTCTTATAACTGGTGCTACTGCTGGATTTGGAGAAGCATGCGCACATATTTTTGCTAAAAATGGATGGAATTTAATCTTAACAGGAAGAAGAAATGAACGTTTAGTTGCATTAAAAAAGCAACTTATTGAAAAACATGGAATTGAAGTTTGTACTTTAAATTTTGATGTGCGTGTAGAGAAAGATGTAATAGATGCAATTGATTCCATTCCTTCAGATTTTAATCATGGACTTAAAATTTTAATCAACAATGCTGGACTAGCAGTTGGAAGAGGTCCAATTCAAGACGGTTTATCTGACGATTGGAACAGAATGATTGATACTAACATCAAAGGATTGTTGTATGTTTCTAAAGCTGTAATTCCGCTATTAATAGCCAATAAAAATGGCCATATTTTCAACCTTGGAAGCATTGCTGGTAAAGAAGTATATCCAGGTGGAAATGTTTATTGTGCTTCCAAACATGCAGTTGATGCGTTATCCAAAGCAATGAGAATGGATTTAGTTGAACATGGAATTAAAGTAACGAACATTGCACCAGGTGCGGCAGAGACAGAATTCTCCCTCGTTCGTTTCAAAGGTAACGAAGCAACTGCTCAAAGTGTTTATGAAGGATTTGATCCTTTAATGGCAAAAGACATTGCTGAAACCATCTATTTTGTTGCAACTCGACCAACGCATGTAACAATTAATGATTTGGTAATTATGCCAACCGCTCAAGCTTCAGCAACGATTCTTCATAAAAAGGCATAAAAAAAGGAGACTAAAGCCTCCTTCCTTTAAACTAAAAAGTTTATTAATTAGTTTTTGTATCTTGTGATAAAACAGTTCCACGGATAGTTAATACAATTGGTTCAGAAACATTTGAAGTAACTGTAATTGTTTTCGTGAAATTACCAACTCTTTTGGTATCGTATTTTACAGAAATAACTGATTTTTTACCTGGTTTAACAGGTTCTTCTGGCTTGTTAGCTGTTGTACAACCACATGAAGTTTGAACACCTTGAATTAATGCTGGCGTTTTACCTTCATTTTTAAATTCAAATGAAAATGTTTCATCAGATCCATAAGGAATGTTTTCTCGAACGATTTCCATTTGAGTAAACTTAATCCCTTTCTTTTGTTTTGCCACTTCTTTTTTGGCTGCTTTTGGAGCTTCTTGAGCATTTACTTGCGCTGCAAACACAAATGCCAATGTAAATAAAATGTATTTCATAGTTTTTCTTTTTTACAAGATTAATGTATTTCTTTCTTTAAATGTAAGATTTAACAAAAAATTTAGAATTATTTTTTAGAATTTAGCTCCAAATATAGCTCCATCAAATGTGCTAACGATGCATATGTATTGCTATAAAACAGAGTCAAATCAGATAAATCAAACCATTCAATTGCTGTAATTCCTTCTTCCAGTTGAGGTTGTATCAATGAATCATTTATTGAGATCATTTCAAACCAATGTGTAGTTTTTAAGACCAATTGTTTATTATAAATATACGTATGATAAGTACAACCAATCTTTTCACTTAATTGAGCAATTATTCCTGTTTCTTCTACAACTTCTCTCAAAGCAGCTGCTTCAATTGTTTCACCAAAATCGACATGCCCTTTTGGCAAATCCCATTTTTCATTTCTAAAAATAACCGCAATTTTTGAATCTTTAAGAACAATTCCTCCTGCTGCTGTTATTTTTTTATACTTACTAAACAAGCGATTAACTTCATATTCTATGGTAGAATTGTCATCAACAAGTAATTGTATCTCAGTAATATCTGAATCAATTTTTGATAATACAATTTCTAGATTTTCAATGCTTGAACAGTTAAAAAATGTACTATTCTTTTGAATATTATTTTCTTTTGTAAAGATTAACAATTGATTTTCTGTAAAAACTTTGTACATTTGCATTATGATTTTGAACAACGATAAAGCCCTAAAAGTAGCAGAATTTTTATTACAAATCAAAGCTGTAAAATTTCAACCAAACAATCCATTTGTTTGGGCATCTGGTTGGAATTCTCCAATTTATTGTGATAACCGTGTTACACTTTCATTTCCATCGATTCGAACATTTATTCGTCAGGCATATTCTGAAGCTGTTTTAGATTATTTTGGTAAGCCAGATGTAATAGCAGGTGTCGCTACTGGTGGAATTGCCCAAGGTGCGCTTGTTGCTCAAGAATTAGGCTTGCCATTTATCTACATCAGAAGCTCTGCAAAGGGACATGGTATGGGAAATCAAATAGAAGGAGCTTTTGAAAAGGGACAAAAAGTTGTTGTAATTGAAGATTTAATTTCTACTGGAGGTAGTAGTATCAAAGCGATTCAAGCATTAAAAGAAGCTGAATTAGATGTTAAGGGTTTAATTGCAATTTTTACTTACGGATTCAAAGTTGCTGATGAAAACTTTAAAAACGAAAATTGTCCATATGTAACGTTATCCAATTACGATTACATGATTGAAGAAGCGTTAAACAAAGATTATATTTCTCCAAACGATGTTGATTCATTGCGTAAATGGAAAGATGCACCAGAAACTTGGAATAAATAAATCCTATGATTATTCAAAGTGAAATCGTTCAAGTTCCAGCAAAAAGTGATGAAGTACTTCATTTTTTAAAAAACACTGAAAACTTAATTCATTTATTACCAATAGATCAAATTTCTGATTGGAAAGCCACTACAACAGAATGTTCTTTTAAAGTTCAAGGAGGAATCATGATTTCTTTGGTGCAAATTGCTTCAGAAGATCCTTTTGAACTCAAAATGAAATCCGGAGAAAAATCACCTTTTCCATTCACATTAACCATTCACACAAAAGCCATTAATGACTTGACAGAAGGTTATTTAGTTTTTGATGGTGAATTGAATGTATTCTTAAAAATGTTGGCAGAAAAACCATTAACAGCTTTATTTAATATAATGTCCCAAAATTTAAAGCATTACTTTACAAAATAAAAGTAATTTCCTTTAAGTCAAAGGTTTTGAGCTCTCCTGCTACTTCCATTAAAAGCAAGCCATCTTCATTCACCCCTCTAACAACACCATCAAACCGTTTCTCTTTACTTTGATACGTTTTCAATTCGTTTAGTTGAAATAAATTAGAAGTGAATTTTTCTTTCAATGTGGGAGCTTGAACGTTTAATAATGACCAATTTTTATTCATTTCATTCAACAACATAAATACGACTTCATTTCGCTGGAAAAACTGTCCCATTTCTTGCTGAATACTCGTAGCATTCAGACCTTCAAAATTTAATTGATTCACATTCAATCCAATACCCAAAATAGAATAATTTATTTGTTGTGCTTTAATACTGTTTTCAATTAAAATACCAGCAATTTTTTTATTTCCAACATATATATCATTGGGCCATTTAATCGAAGCAGAAATGCCAATTTTTCTTAAAATAGTTAAAAGTGAAACACTTGTAAAATAGGTTAAAAAAGCTTGGTGTGACACTGACAGATTGTCGGGCTTTAAAAAGATCGATAATAAAATATTTTCACCTGATTCTGCCAGCCAAACCGAACCTCTTTGGCCTTTTCCCGCGGTTTGTAGGTCTGCCATAATTGCCGTTCCATGTTCAATTTGATTCAGCTTTACCAAATTGGCAACATAATTGTTTGTAGAATCTACGGAATCTAAATAAACGATTTTATGTCCAATCTCCATTGTTTATTGAATTGATGCAATTAAATAGTGGGTAAAATTAAAATTAAAAGTTAGATTTGTAATGAATAAAAAAAGCAAATGATTAAATTAAAGACAGACGTAGATTCCCAAACATTGTGTGATGCAATTGTTGAAGGAATGCAAGATAATAAAGCAAAAAATATTGTAGTATTAGATTTAAGAGAAATTTCAAGTGCAGTATGTGATTTTTTCGTGATTTGTAGCGGTGAATCTTCTACTCAAGTAGATGGAATTGGTTCCTCAGTTACGAAATACACACGTAAAGAGTTAAAAGAAAAACCTTGGCACATTGAAGGGAAAACAAACAGTGAATGGATTTTATTGGATTACGTAAGCGTTGTTGCTCATATTTTCTACAAAGATGCTCGTCCATTTTATGATTTAGAAGATTTGTGGTCGGATGCAAAACGCACCAATATTCCAGATTTGAATTAACACACTAACTTTAGAATTAACAACAACATGGCAGAAGGCACAAATAAAAAAGGCAATCCATTTTCAATTTATTGGATTTATGCGCTTATAGGTGTAGCAATTATCGGTTATCAAATTTACTTTGGATATTCAAGTGAAATTACATTGAACAATCAGAGTACATTTTTTGACTTAGCAGAAAATGGCTACGTTAAAGATGTTCATTTGGTAAATAAAGTGAAGGTAGAATTCAAATTGAATGAAGACGGGAAATCATTTATCAAACGTGCTACTGAAAACAAATACAAACCATTGAAAAAAGCAATTAATGGTTCAAAAGTAAAACGTGGTGACCAGGAAATCGAATTTAAAATTGCTGATGCAGGTGTATTTCAAAGTCAAGTCAATGAGTTGAATAAAGAAATTAAGAAAAAAAACACATCCAATTCTATCACTAAAAATAAAACAGTTGCACCTGTCAATGTTGCTGTAATTGATGAACCGGACTATCTAGGAAGTATTATCAGTTTTATTTTACCAATTGTTATTTTAGGATTTATCTGGTTCTTTGTTATGCGAAGAATGACTGGTGGCGGAGGCGGCGCTGGCGGTGGTGGTCAAATATTCAACATCGGAAAATCCCGTGCTCAAGTTTATGACAAAGGCAAATCTACCAATATTACATTTGAAGATGTTGCAGGATTACAAGGTGCGAAAGAAGAAATTGTTGAAATCGTTGAGTTTTTAAAGAACCCAGGAAAATATACTGAATTAGGTGCAAAAATACCTAAAGGAGCTTTATTAGTTGGCCCTCCTGGAACAGGTAAAACATTGCTTGCGAAAGCTGTTGCAGGGGAAGCTAAAGTTCCATTTTTCTCATTATCTGGTTCTGATTTTGTTGAAATGTTTGTTGGTGTTGGTGCTTCTCGTGTTCGTGACTTGTTTAAACAAGCAAAAGAAAAATCTCCTTCTATTATTTTCATAGATGAGATCGATGCAATCGGACGAGCTAGAGGAAAAAACAATGGTTTTAATTCGAATGACGAACGTGAAAACACATTAAATCAATTGTTAACTGAAATGGACGGTTTCGGAACAAATTCAGGTGTAATCATCTTAGCAGCAACGAACCGTGCAGATGTATTGGATAGTGCTTTAATGCGAGCAGGTCGATTTGATCGTCAAATTTATGTTGACATGCCAGACTTGAATGAGCGAAAAGAAATTTTCCAAGTACACTTAAAACCAATCAAATTAGAACCTGGAATTGACATTGATTTCTTATCTAAACAAACACCTGGATTTTCGGGTGCTGACATTGCAAATCTTTGTAATGAAGCTGCTTTAATTGCTGCTCGTCACAATAAACACTTTGTTCAAAAACAAGATTTCTTAGATGCCGTAGATCGAATCGTAGGTGGATTAGAAAAGAAAAATAAAATTATTACAAAAGCAGAAAAAAGATCGATTGCATATCACGAAGCGGGACACGCAACTATTTCTTGGTTATTGCAATACGCTCATCCATTGGTGAAAGTAACCATTGTACCGCGTGGTCAGTCATTAGGTGCTGCATGGTATTTACCAGAAGAAAGAAGCATCACAACAACTGAACAAATTTTGGATGAAATGTGTGCTGCACTTGGAGGTCGAGCTGCCGAAAAAATAACGTTTGATAAAATTAGTACTGGCGCATTAAGTGATTTAGAAAAAGTTACAAAACAAGCGTATGCCATGGTCTCAATTTATGGTTTAAACGATAAAATTGGAAACATTTCTTACTATGATTCACAAGGTCGTGATTCATTTACAAAACCATATTCTGATGATACGGCTCGTGTTATTGATGAAGAAGTAAGTAAATTGATAGAATTCCAATACCAAAGAGCGTTAACTTTATTAACTGAAAACAAAGACAAATTAGATTTATTAGCTGAAAAATTATTAGCTGCTGAAGTACTATTCAAAGAAGATTTAGTAGAAATTTTTGGCGAGCGTCCTTGGAATACGGTAGAAGAAATTGAAGTCGAACGACCAGATGGAACGATAGAAATTGAAACAATTTCAGAAAACGATTCAGAAGAAACTATACCGACAGAAGCAACAACTGCTCCTGAAAAACCGGAGGAAAACAACAACGAATCTAAAGAAAAAGAAGAAATATAATTCTTGAATATTTTCAAACCTATCCCGTTTTCTTTTACGAAAACGGGATTTTTTTTACCACTAAAATTGCTTTTATTCAATTTTAAATAGGAAAAAAGACACATTTTTGTTATTTTCGCAAGATGAATAATCTAGTACTAAGAGCAATTACTGGTGCATTATTTGCATTTGTTGTCTTAGGTTCCATTCTTTGGGATCCATACGCACAAGCGATTGTCTTCTCGGTATTCATGGTCTTAGGATTGCTAGAATTTTACAATTTATTCAATAACCACCGTGTTGTTCGCGTAAGTAAAGAAATCGGAGTTTTTATTGGGGTTTTTATCTTTTGCTTGTTGGTAGGCATCAGTTTAGATTGGTTACCAGTAATCTCTATTGCATTGATTTCACCTTTATTTTTCGCATTAATTTTAGCTGAACTCTGGCGAAAAAAAGAACATCCCTTGATCAATATTTCAGTATTGGTATTTGGAATTATATATGTTGTTTTGCCATTTTATCTGACGATCGATTTAAATTTAAGAAATGAAAGCGACCTTCCAAATGTTGTAGGGATGTACATTCTAATTTGGACCAATGACACATTTGCTTATTTAACAGGCCGAATGTTTGGTAAAACAAAATTATTTGAACGAATTTCTCCTAAAAAAACTTGGGAAGGAACAATTGGAGGTGTATTTGTTACGCTTATTTTCGGATTTATAATTGGTGCGTTTATCAATAAAGGAGAAGAATTATTCTGGATTATTTCAGCAATGATCATTGCTCCTTGTGCAATTTATGGAGATTTGTTAGAATCTTTATTCAAACGCAGTTTAAACATTAAAGATTCTGGTACTATTTTACCAGGACATGGTGGAATATTAGATCGTTTTGATGCGGCATTATTTGCCATTCCATTTTTCTATTGTTGGGCAATGATTTACGCCTATTTTTAATATTAATTTCAATTTATGACTTTACACAGAGAAGGATATTTAATCATGACAATTGGATTACTACTTTTAAGTGGTATTCAAGTATTGAATTATATTTTATACATGTTTACAGGATGGTGTTGGCTCTTTACCTTGTTAACAGTTGGCGTTTTGATAATGGCTTATCTTATCATTCAATTTTTCAGAATCCCTAAAAGAACATGTGCTTTTACTGAAAATGATATTATTTGTCCTGCAGATGGTAAAGTTGTAGTAATTGAAGAAGTTGAAGAAACGGAATATTTTCACGATCGCAGAATTCAAGTTTCAATTTTCATGTCGCCGTTGAATGTTCATGCCAATTTCAATCCTATTTCAGGAATTGTAAAATATGTAAAATATCATCCTGGTTTATTTTTAGTAGCATGGCATCCAAAAAGTAGTACAGAAAACGAACGATCTACTATGGTTGTTGAACATACATCTGGAAAAGAGGTGTTGTTCCGTCAAATAGCGGGTGCTGTAGCGAGAAGAATTTGTTATTACCTACAAACAGGACAAAAAGTAACAACTGGAGAAGAATTTGGATTCATTAAATTTGGTTCGCGTATAGATTTGTTTTTACCATTAGATGCTACAATAAATGTTAAAATTGGTGATGTGGTTAAATCTAAGTTGACAAAAATTGGAGAATTAAATTAAATAATTTATATATTCACAAAAAAAAAACAAGAGCTATGAAAAAAATATTTTTTGCTGTTGCATTGATGACATTTGTAGGTACAATTGCTTCAACTGCTTATGCTGCATCGAATGGTGTATCGAAAGAAATTAAAAAAGACGATAAGAAAAAGAAACGCAAGAAAAAAGATGGAGCTTGTTGTTCAGGTGAACAAGAAAAAGCTGCTGGATCTTGTGCGAAACCAGGAACTGAAGGTAAATCTTGTTGCAAAAAAGAGAAAAACTAATTTTTTCTTAAAACATTAAAAAAGCCGATTGAAATTCAATCGGCTTTTTGCTGTTCATTAGTTTGGCTATTATTATAGTTCAATTCCAACTGGACAATGGTCAGAACCGAGAATTTCATTCAATATAAAAGCTTGTTTTACCTTTGGTAGAAAGTGTTCAGAAACTAAAAAATAATCAATTCTCCAGCCAATATTTTTCCCTCTAGCACCTGCTCGGTAACTCCACCACGTATATTTCACTTCAGTATCATTTAACGCACGAAACGTATCAACAAAACCATTTGATGTAAAGGCATCCATTCCATCTATTTCTTCTTGCATAAAGCCTGCTGCTTTGTTGTAATTTTGTTTTGGTCGTGCTAAATCTATTTCTTTATGTGCAACGTTGAAATCGCCACAAACAATAACAGGTTTCAATGATTCCAATTGCTTTAAATAAGCCAAAAATATTTGATCCCACGATTGTCTATAATCCAGTCGCGCTAATTCACTTCCGGAATTTGGAACATAAACACTGATTACATAAAAATCATCGAATTCAGCGCACGTAACACGACCTTCTTGATCATAATCCACATGTCCAATACCATATGTTACTGCAATCGGTTGGATTTTTGACAAAATTGCCGTTCCTGAATAACCCTTTTTTTCTGCTTCATTTCCAACAACATGGTAAGTAGCTAATTCAGCTACCGCTTCTTTTACTTGTTCAACAGTTGCTTTAGTTTCTTGTAAACAAATGATGTCAGCGTTCACGAGTTGCATGTCTTGGATGAATGATTTTTGCGTTATCGCACGTATTCCATTCACATTAAAAGAAAGAATCTTCATAAAAAAAGTTTTTCCAAAGATAAGCAAGAATTAATTTATTTTAGGTTTTAACAACTAATTCAACCTTAAATTGTTCAATAGAGTAGAACTTGTTTAGAAGATAGTTAAACTTGTTTCATTAACTTTGTCACCATGCAGCAATTTGATCAGCAAACACTCAATGATTTAGAATTTTCAACCATACAAGAATGGCTGGTTGAGAACGGTATTGGTCCAACTGCTCGTGAACGATTGCAAGTATTGACACCGAGTTCACATTTTCCTACCATTGAGAAAGAACTCAACAAAGTCAATGAATTGGTTCAAATACGATTAAATGGTGAAAGTTTTCCAGCATTAGACTTTGAAGAATTAAAAGCAGAATTACGCTTGTTACCCATCAAAAATGCTGTTTTAACGTTAGAAGGTTATATGCGTATTGTTCGTGCATCTGAATTGGTGAACGCTTTACTTTATTTTTTCGATAAACGAGCAGCAGATTTTCCTTTGTTATACAATCAATTGGAAGCTGCATACTTCACAACAGAAATTATTGATGCTATTGAAAAAGTATTTGATAAAACTGGAAATGTTAAAGACGACGCTTCTAAATTATTAGCAGAAATTCGACAAAAAATCAAAGTAATTCGTAATCAAATTAATAAAAACTTTGACAAAGAAATTCGAAAATTAACCAAAGAAAATGTATTAGGTGACACGCGTGAGGCATTTGTCAACGATCGCCGTGTTTTAACAATAGTTTCTACCTATAAAAGAAAAGTTCCTGGAACAGTTGTTGGTTCAAGTAAAACAGGAAGTTTAACGTTTATTGAACCACAAGTAAACATTCAGCTCAACAATGAGTTGGAAATGCTTTTGGATGATGAACGAAAAGAGATTTTCAGAATTTTACAAGCATTAACGAAAGAAATTGCATTGTTTACTCCCTTGATTGAAGCGTATCAACGCATCATGACAGAAATTGATTTCATCAATGCAAAAGCACGTTTAGCGTTAGAAATAAACGGTGTTTTACCTGGAATTGTTTCAGATACAACAATTGAATTAATCGATGCCTTCCACCCTATTTTATGGAAAAACAACAAAGAATTAGGTAAAAAAACCTATTCACAATACATTCAGATGGATAAATTTTCTCGAATGTTAGTAATTTCAGGTCCCAATGCTGGTGGAAAAAGCATCACATTAAAAACAATTGGTTTATTACAATTAATGTTGCAAGCTGGCTTATTAGTTCCAGTGAATCCAAACAGTAAAATGTGTTTTTTTCAACAAATTTTAACCGATATCGGCGACAATCAATCCATTGAAAATGAATTAAGTACCTATTCCTACCGATTAAAACGAATGAACCATTTTTTATCGGTAGCCAACAAACGGACCTTGTTATTATTGGATGAATTTGGAACTGGTTCTGATCCAGATTTAGGTGGTGCTTTGGCGGAAGTATTTTTTGAAGAATTGTACAATCGAAGAAGTTTTGGCGTTATCACAACGCATTATGCGACAATAAAACTCAAAGCTGACCAACTTAAAAATGCAATAAATGGTTGTATGTTGTTCAATACAGAAACACTTGAGCCCCTATATAAATTTTCTATTGGTCAACCAGGAAGCTCTTTTACATTTGAAGTAGCTCAAATAAATGGAATTCCGTTGTCACTAATTGAAGATGCAAAAACACGATTGGACGAGCATAAAGTCAAAATGGACAAATTGCTGAGTGAACTACAGCGTGAAAAAACATATTTGGAACGTTTAAACTCCGAACATGTAGAGGCACAAGCTTCGGCTCAAATGGCAAAAAACGATTATTTAGAAAAGAAAACGCGTTACGATGAAAAACTCAAAACGCAACAAGCAACTATTGAACGCGATAATAAATACTTGAATGCAGGTAAAAAAATGCTGTCATTTATTGATCGGTTTACAGTTAAATCGCGTAAAAAAGACGTTAACAAGCCATTAATTGACGAAGTTATAAAATACATTTCAGTCGAAAAATCTAAAATAGAAGAAGTAAAACGAACTGTTTTACTTAAATCGAAGATTGCAACACCTAAAACCACTCCTAAACGAGTGCAAAAGCCACTAAACGATCCGCATCAACGCGCTAAAATTGTGATAGGTTCAACCGTTAAACTAATTGAAACTAAACAAACTGGAACTGTTGAAAATTGCGTAGGTGATGCAATTACAGTTGTATTTGGTTTCATTCGAATGAAAGTTGAACGAGAAAAATTAAGTTGGTTGAAATGATTTTAGTGAATAAATTATTCATTTATCCTAAGCCAATAGGATCCTCCATGTTTTTCAACACCTTCTAAATGTTTGTGATTCCATATCGGTGCAATAATATCAGATAACTCTTTGTCTTCAAAAATGAAATAATTGGGTAAAATTGTTTCATATTTTTTTGGATTTGCCAATAAGTACATCGCTAAACCATATTGTTCTGAATAAAAGCGATCACACATAAATTGTGGATAATCATACGGCAAATAAACATCATGTATATGCACGATAACTCCTTTTTTCAAGCGGGGTAATATTTCTAAAAAAAACACCATTGCATCTGAATTTGGCAAAATGCGATGAGAATTATCTACAAATAAAATATCGTTTTCTTTTAATTCATCTAATATATTAAAATCAATATTTTCAAATGGTTCTCTAATAACTTTTGTAGCTAGATGATCTATTTCAGCTCTTGGCATTGGATCAATCGAAATGATTTCAGTAGCTAAGTTTTGTTCAGTTTTTGTTTTAAACGCAACTTTTGTTGAATTTCCTGAGCCAATTTCAATGTACTTATTTGGTTTAAACTCATTCATAATGGTGTAAATACCTATAATGTCTAAACCTGGTAAAAAACCATTATTCCATGTTGGTTTTGTTGAATCTATTTCATTTTTAGTGTCTTTAATAGTCCAAATAAATTCTTTTATAGACAATGCTTTGAACAAGAAATCTTTGTATAATTCCCTATTTGAGTCAATGATTTTAAACAATTCTCCATGAGCAGGTTTTCCAAATCCATACCTAGGTTTTAAATTAACTTTATAATCAAGAAATAAATTTTGAAATTTTGGGCTTAAAAATCTGTAAAGCTGTTTAATCATTTTGAATCTTTTTAATTATAACTATAAAAATAAATATTAAAAATGGACTTTGGTTCAAAACATTTATAAAACTAAATGGCTGTCTCCAAAAGAAAACAGCCATTTAAGTTAATTTAAACTAATGATTAATTTTTGTTGTTTTGTTTTAACAACTTCAGTTGATTTACTGTAATTTAAAATCTGTTGAAGAACGTTGTTAGATGGTGCAAGTTTCAACTCTTTTGCTGGAGCACTTTTAGAAGGGTAATTTTTATACATAGGCAATAGCTAATTTTTTAACTAAAACGATGAACTTTTGAATTTAGTATATATGACTTAAAAAATTCTTGATTTCAAATTAATAAGCTCCGAACCAACGGCGTAAAAACCATTCTAAAGAAAGGAATAACAACAATAAGAAGAATAGTATTTTGTAATCTATTAAATCATTGAAATTGATTTCTTCATACGATACACTGGTAATATCTTTCCTATTTTTTAAATCTTGAAGCATTTCTTTGTATTTATCTAAGGTGTAAAAAGCACCTTTAGAACCTTTCGCTAGTTGCTGTAAAACCCCATGATTGGCTGCGTTATCCAAATCTTCAACCCCAATGTCTTCAACAATAAAAACACCTGATTTTTTAAATGTTCTAGAATTATACATTGTTTTAGCAAACCATGTGTATTTTCCAGGATTTAATTTTCCTAGATTCAGTTTATAAAAATCTCCTACAACAGAAAATTGATTGTTCAAGATTTTGCCTGAACCATTCACCAATTTAAAATTAATCAAAGGAGTTGTAATCGACTCCATAGATTCGTTGTAAAAATTCGCGTTAATTGTAATATCTTCAGCTTTTGTAAAGCGTTTTGGAGTTGTGATTTTTAATTGATCTCTATTTTCTTTGACAACTAAAAATTGAACCATTTTTGTTATCAATTCACTAAAATGATCAAATGATTTGGTACGTGTATAATCATTGATTTTCCAACGCCAAATACCTTCACCAAACACAACTCCATTTTTACAACCTTCTTTTTGTTGAAAATATACTAATGGTGCCGTTTTAGAGATTTGTCCTACACGCTGGTACATTAAGATTGCTAAATCATTTGCAACTGTAATAGACCCAAACTTTGCTTGCAAGGGAGGGAAAAATGAAATGGCTTCTTGTGTTTCAGGACTTAACTCAAATTGCTGAAATCCTTTATTGAATATTCCTTGTATTTCATCTGCCTGGTAATTTTTCCCAGAGATGTTTAATCCAATGTTTAATTTTTGTACAACAGAATTTGTTGTTGAAGGACCAATAAAATATAATGCAGGAATTTTAGCTGTTTGTATGGCGCTTACAATTGCAGGGTCATAGCCATTAGAAGGATTGTGCCAAACAATTAAATTATAACCTTTTACAACTTTATTCCAATCTTTCATCAATACTGTTTCAACTTGATTGTTCAAATCTGCTTCAAGCACTTGTTTCATCGCAGCAATATCAGGATGTGGCGCATTGGCTAACAGCAGTATTTTATTACGCGAATCAATCACTTCTAAGTAAAACACACGTTTGTTATTGGAATAATTCAATTCATTGGACGCTGAACTGACTTGAATTGAATATGTTTGAAACCCTATTTCATTCGCATCAACTTCAAAATTAAGATGCTGAAAATCGTGCACACTTTTGTTGTAATTAAGATTTTTCTTAGCAATGATTTTTCCGTTTTTTAAAACACTCACGGTTGCAGTTGCACCACTCATTTTAATTCCTTCTAAATCTACTTCAATAGGAAAAGAGTTTTTATAAAACGCCACATCATTTACCGATATATTCTTGATCAATTGGTCTTTTTTAGACAAGGTATCTCCTACTCCTAAGGTATAAACTGGGGTAAATTTTAGTTTTTCAGCACTGTAAATAGGATGCACACCTTTGTTAAAATTCCCATCTGAAATAAGAATCACACCTCCGATGTTTCGTGTGTAATAATCTGAATTTATTTTTTCAAATGCAGCTGAAAGATTCGTAAAAAGACCATTTAATGGATTGTTTCGTGTATAGACTGCTTGGTCATCAACATGCATTTCAACCAATGAATAATCGGTTGCCAATTCCGATCTAAGTTCATTTTGAAATGCTTGAATGGTCGGTTTAACATGTGAACTATCTTTATAATTTAACAACGAAGATGAATTATCAACAACAAAAATAATAATCGGTTTTTCAATTCTTAAGTTGCTTGCCTCAAATAAAATGCCCAATATCAAAGCGCCAATACAAAATAAAACGGCTGTTCTTAAACCAATCATCAACAATCTCCAATGCTTTGCTAATGATAAAAACCAGGCATTCTTTGCATACAACCATTTGGCAGCAACAAACGAAATTAGCGCCCATGGTATGAGCCAGAATAATGAATGATCAGAAAATACTTGCATACAGACTTCGAATTTACAAAAGTTTCAGGGATCGCAGAAAGCATTTTAAAGGAATTTTAAACTTCCAATTGAAAAAAGAGCTATTTACCTAATTTTGCAACCCTACATAAACAATAGCGCAACCTTTTTTTTGGTAGTAAAGTTTTGTGTTAAAGTTTTTTTGAAGTAAGTTTGCTCCAATTTAACAGCCGTGTTTTTTAGCTTGTTTTACAATTCTTACAAGTGATTAAAAACCTCATCAAACAAATTAAACATATGAAAAAAGTAGCCGTTATTGGATCAGGTACCATGGGAAATGGAATTGCACATGTATTTGCTCAATTTGGATACGAAGTGTCATTAATTGATATTTCACAAGTCTCTTTGGATAAAGGAATGGCAACAATTGCTAAAAACCTAGATCGTCAAGTCGCGAAAGAAGCCATCACTGAAGCAGCTAAAAATGCAACAATTGCGAATTTGAGAACTTTCACTTCTATGGAAGAAGGTGTTAAAGGTGTTGATTTAGTGGTTGAAGCGGCTACAGAAAATGTTGATTTAAAATTAAAAATCTTTACGGATCTTGATAAATTTACTGCTCCACATGTAATTTTAGCATCGAACACATCTTCGATATCTATTACACAAATCGCAGCAGTTACATCTCGACCAGACAAAGTAATTGGAATGCATTTCATGAATCCAGTTCCTGTAATGAAATTAGTAGAAATTATCCGTGGTTACTCAACTTCTGATGAAGTTACTGCAACTATTATGGAAACGTCTCGCAAGTTAAACAAAGTGCCTGTTGAAGTAAATGATTATCCAGGCTTTGTTGCCAATCGAATCTTAATGCCAATGATCAATGAAGCCATCATTACATTGTTTGAGGGTGTTGCAGGTGTTGAGGAAATTGACACAGTGATGAAATTAGGCATGGCGCATCCAATGGGACCATTGCAATTAGCAGATTTTATTGGATTGGATGTTTGTTTAGCAATTTTGAATGTTTTACACGAAGGCTTTGGCAATCCAAAATATGCACCTTGTCCACTTTTAGTGAATATGGTAATGGCTGGAAAAAAAGGTGTTAAATCTGGTGAAGGGTTTTACAGTTGGAACCATGGTACGAAAGATTTAATCGTTTCACCAAACTTCAAGAAATAAAGAAATAAAGCAATTATAAGCAAAAAAACCACCTTTTTAAGGTGGTTTTTTTATTTCACTAAATATAAAGTCAGATCATTACTTTACTTCTCCCATTAACTTTTTGATGAAGGGAGATATTACTATTAACAATACTCCAGCAACTAATGCATATATTGCTAATTGATGGTAGCCATTTGTGTATGAAATCAATTTTTCAGTAGCTGTTGCTTTTTCATCTGGACTAGCCATTCCTGCTCCTAATATTCCAGCAACGTATTGACCGTATGCAGAAGCCAAAAACCACATTCCCATCATCACTCCCCACAAATGTTTCGGAGCTAATTTTGTCATTATCGATAAGCCAATTGGCGACAAACACAATTCTCCTAAGGTAATAATGAAATAAGCTAAAGTAAAAATATTCAAAGAAGTTTTTCCATTTAAATCAGCAAAGAAACGTGTTGCATAAAACACATAAAAAGCAAGCGCTAAAAACAAAAATCCTAAACCGAATTTAATGATTGTATTCGGTTCTATTTTGCGTTTCGCCATCCATAACCAAACCAAACCAATCAAGGCACTAAACACAATTACAAAAACTGAATTAGATGTATTATTGACAACGTTTGGATCAATCTTAACTCCCACTAGGCTATCTTTTAAGTTATTCAAAGCAAACAAAGACAAAGAACCTCCACTTTGTTCAAAAAACGCCCAAAAAACAATTGAGAATACAATGAAAAACAAAGCTGCTAAAAGTTTCTTGTTTTCTTGTTTCGTTAGTTTACGCATTTCCAATCCTAAATACACCAACGTTGCAGGTCCAATGATATACATAAACAAATCTGTATAGGCTGTATTCTGAACCATGATTAAAATAAATGGAATGCACAACAACGAACCTATAAACACGAGCAATTCACGCGTAGTTCGTTTCTTCTTTGGCAGATGTTGTAACGGTGAATCACCAATTGGTCCCAATGTTTTTTTCGTAAACCAAAACGTCAACAAACCAATTGACATAACGATACCAGCTAATGAAAACGCAATGTTCCACGAATAGGATTTACCGATCCAAACACATAAGAAACCGCCCAATAAAGCACCAACATTAATACCCGTGTAAAACAAGCCAAATCCAGCATCTCGTCTTGAATCACCTTCTTTGTACAAAGCGCCTACCATCGTAGAAATGTTTGGTTTAAAAAACCCTGTTCCAATGACTGTAAAACTAATTCCGATGAAGAATAATTTCTCTGGAGAAAATGCCAAGATTGAACTTCCAATAATCATTAAAGCTCCACCCCAAAACAAAGACTTTTTAAATCCTAAAATTTTATCAGCAAACAAACCTCCAATAAACGTAAAAGCATAAACAAAGGCTTGAATTGCTCCATACTTCAAATTTGCTTCTTGTTCTTTAAACAGTAATTCACTTACCATAAAGACCGTTAACATGCCACGCATTCCGTAAAACGAAAAACGTTCCCACATTTCACTTAAAAATAAATACCACAGTTGTTTTGGGTACTTTCCTTTGAAATCTTGAATCGATTCGATTGTAACTTGATTTTCCATAGTTATAGTTTATAAAAAAAACCTCCTTGTTGAAGGAGGTTTTAAAATTTATTAGATTACGTTATTCTCACGCATTACTTTATTCAGCCATTTTAACATTAAAATTAAAACAACAGCAGCTGCTAGTACTAATCCAAAGTTCAACAAGAAGAAGTTTTGTTTTTCTGGAATTGTTTCCCATAAACTTGATAACATACCAGAAAGCTTGTTTCCAACTGAAATCGCTAAGAAAAATCCTCCCATCATCAATGCTGTAATTCGAGGTGGCGATAACTTAGAAACCAATGATAATCCCATTGGAGACAAACATAGTTCACCAATTGTAATTACTCCATAAGAAGCAAATAACCATAATGAACCTGCTTTAGCAGACAAACCATTTGTAGCAAATACAGCTCCAACCATTACTAAAGCAGACAATGCTGTAATAATTAAACCAATAGCAATTTTTGTAGGTGTACTTGGTTCTTTTTTCTTTCTACGCATAAAACCGAAGAATCCAACAACAACTGGTGTTAACACAACAACCCAGAATGGATTGATGGATTGATACAATTCTGTAGAATACAATTTCAAGTCTTTTCCTTTCGCAGGAATTTGATCTTTTGGCAATGTTTCAAAGTATTTTCTTGACTTCTCTAATTGAGAAATGTGTTCTGAATATTTTGCTTTAGCTTTTAATTCTTCTTTCGAAACTGCTGGCATTTTTTCTTCAACACCTCTTAAAGAATCAATTGTTGCTTTGAATGATTTGTCATCAGAAGAAACAATATCATTGTTGACAACAACTTGAGCCATTCCAATTTTGTTTGCCGTATTAGCAACTCCTTCAGACATGTTTCTGTTCGTGTGATCTTCTGCCCAAACTGTTAATGCATCTCCATTTTGGTGGAAAATTGCAAAGAACAAAATAACACAAGTAAACACAGCTAATAAAGCTTTAATTGCTCTACTCTCTTTCGCTTCAGCTGTAAATGCTAAATAAATAAAGAAAGCAATTACAGGTAAACAACCAATAATAAACGCATCGTTTGTATCTGAACCCAAGAAATTTCCAGGAATCAAATATCCTATTACACCAAAAACAAACATAGGTACAACAGTTAATCCTAAAATTTTAACCGTTGGCATATCTCCTTTTTCAACTGGTTTCACAACGTCTACATGTTTGATGTGTTTAGTTCCCAATAAGAAGATAACTACACCCACTAACATTCCAACACCTGCTGCTGCAAAAGCATAACCCCAACCATAATTGATACGCATAAACGCTGCTACGAAATTACAAATGAACGCTCCGATATTAATACCCATGTAAAAGATGTTGTAACCCGCATCTTTTTTGTCTTTCATATCATCTGAACTGTATAAATTCCCGACTAAAGTAGAAATGTTTGGTTTGAAAAAACCGTTACCTAAAATGATTAAAAACAAGGCTAAGTAAAATGAAGGGACTGTATGTAATGACAACATAAAATAACCTGCCGACATCATCAAACCACCCATAACGATTGATCTTCTATATCCAAGAATTCTATCAGCCAATAAACCACCAATAAAAGGTGTTAAATAAACCAATCCTAAATACGTTCCGTAAATATCTGATTTCTTAGCAGCATCAAATCCCATTCCGCCGTTATTCCATCCATCTACCATGTAAAGAGAGAAAATCCCTAACATTAAATAGTAACCAAAACGCTCCCACATTTCGGTACCGAACAAATACCATAATCCTTTCGGATGTCCATTTTGTGATTTATTTTCCATAGTTTTTATAAAGTTTAAGTTTGTGAAAATAGAAAAATTTTTAACACTATTCAATTTTTCATTTACTAACTTTGTAACATGCTCATCAATATCCATACGCATCATTTTCAAAATCAAGGAATTGAAATAATAAACAAAGAGGACAATCCATTCTCTAACGGACTCTTTTCGTATGGAATTCACCCTTGGAACGCAGAAAAATGGGTTGAATTTAAATCAAAATTGACTAGTGAACTAACGAAAGAAAACTGTGTTGCAATTGGAGAAATTGGATTAGACAAATTAAAAGGCCCAACTTTACAAGACCAAATAGAAGTTTTCAAAGCTCAAATTTCAATTGCTGAACAACAACAACTTCCCATCATTATCCATTGTGTGAAAGCATGGAACGAAATAAAACTATTGAAACAACAAATGAAGCCTCAACAAGCTTGGATTTACCATGGATTTGAAAAAGCAGCTTTGGTGGAAGATGTCGTAAATTCAACTACCTATCTAAGTTTTGGAGCTAGAATTTTAACAAATACAAAACTACAAGAAGCATTGTTAAAAGTTCCTATGAATCAGTTATTTCTAGAAACCGATACAGCAGATTGTTCAATTTTAACGCTATATGAGTTCGTTTCAAAACTAAAAAATATACCTTTGCAAGAATTAGAAATTTCAATTGAACAAAATTTTAAACGCGTTTTTACAAAATGGAAAAATGGCTTGAACGTACAGCACTTCTGATAGACGAAAATAAGTTAGATAAATTAGCAAATTCACATGTTTTAATTGTTGGTTTGGGTGGCGTAGGTTCGTTTGCTGCCGAATTTATTTGTCGTGCTGGAGTTGGACGAATGACCATTATTGACGGAGATAATTTTGATGAAACCAATAAAAACAGACAATTAACTGCCTTAGATTCTACAATTGGAAGAAACAAAGCAAAGGTGTTGGGAGAACGTTTATTGGACATCAATCCTAAATTAAATTTAACTGTTATTGAAGAATTTGTATTACCTGATCGTGTATGGGAAATATTGAAAGAAGCCAAACCAGATTATGTCATGGATTGCATAGATTCAGTAACGCCAAAATTAGAATGGATTAAAGCTACGAAAGTCTTAAAATACAAATTAATATCGCATTTGGGAGCTGGTGGAAAAATGGATCCAACAAAAGTTCAAGTTGTTAATTTAACGCAAACACATAATTGCAAATTGGCAACGCATTTAAAAAAACGCTTAAAAAAAGACGGGATTCATTTCAAAACAATTCGTGCCGTTTTCTCTTCTGAATTACAACAAAAAAAATCGTTGAAATTAACGGATGGTTCTAACTTTAAACGTTCTTTCTACGGAACAGTAAGTTACATGCCTGCATTGTTTGGGTTAATGGGCGCAGCTGATGTGATTCGCTACTTAATGGAAGATGATGGCAGAAAAATGAAAGCTCGTATTCTTACAGAAGATTAAACTTTTTCCGACAACCGTTCGATTGTCAACTCAAAATCAGCAGGTAAATTTGCTTTAAAAGTCATTTCTTGATGAGAGATTGGATGTTTGAACGTTAATTCATTTGCATGCAATAACATTGAGTTCATCCCCCATTTTTCTAAAAACAATTTGTTTTGCTTGTTACAACCGTGTGGACGATCACCAATAATTGGATGAAAAATATGTGCAAAATGCTTGCGAATTTGATGCATCCGACCTGTTTCTGGATTCACTTCTACTAAAGAAAAGCGTGCCGTTGAAAATTTCCCATTAGGAATTTCAATTTCAAAGTGTTGAAGTAATCTAAAATGAGTAAGCGCATCTTGCACCTTCCCTGACTCGTTGGTCAATGCATAATCAATTGTGCCTTTTTCAGCAATAAACCCACGAACAAGTGCCAAGTATTTTTTCTCAACGAATCGGTTCATAAATGCCATTTGTAATAATTTATTCACTTCTTCATTCAAAGCAAACACCAATAAACCACTTGTTTTTCGATCTAAACGATGCACAGGATACACTTTTTGACCGATTTGGTCACGCAATACTTGAATGGCAAATTCACTAGCATCTGCAGCCATTGGCGATCGATGTACCAATAAACCATTGGGTTTATTAATGACAACCATGACCTCATCTTGGTAAATGATATCCAAAAACGTTTTTTCTAATTGCAAAATTGCTGATTTAAGGATAAAAAAAGAGCCCTTTCGGACTCTTTCTATTTATGATTCTTTTTCTTCTTTTTTCTTTGAAGGACTTTTTGGTTTATCAATTTTAACCGTCAATTCTTCGTGACCTTCTTCGATATCCAATTTAATCGTATCTCCCGACTGTAAGTGCGATTTGATAATTTCTTCAGCTAGAGGATCTTCGATGTATTTTTGAATAGCTCGTTTCAACGGACGTGCTCCAAATTTCTCATCGTAACCTTTGTCAACGATAAAATCTTTTGCTTTTTCAGTCAATTGAATTTGGTATCCTAGATCATTGATTCTTCCGTATAATTTTGACAATTCTAAATCAATGATTTTGTGAATGCTTTCACGTTGCAATGATTTGAATAAGATCATATCATCAATACGGTTTAAGAACTCCGGTGCAAATGCTTTTCTTAAGGCATTTTGAATCACAGTTTTTGCATTCTCATCTCTTGAATCTTCTTTTGCTTTTGTTCCAAAACCAACTCCTGAACCAAAATCAGCTAATTGACGTGCACCAATGTTTGATGTCATAATCAAAATCGTGTTTTTAAAGTCAATTTTACGTCCTAAGCCATCTGTCATATGTCCATCATCTAAAACTTGTAACAACAAATTGAAGACGTCTGGATGTGCTTTTTCAATCTCATCTAGTAATATGATTGAGTATGGTTTGCGTCTTACTTTTTCAGTCAATTGACCACCTTCTTCATAGCCAACGTATCCTGGAGGTGCTCCAACCAAACGAGAGATTGAAAATTTCTCCATGTATTCAGACATGTCAATACGAATTAAAGCATCGTCTGTATCAAATAAATATTTCGCTAATACTTTTGCTAATTGCGTTTTCCCAACACCTGTTGGCCCTAAGAAGAAAAACGAACCAATTGGCTTGTTTGGATCTTTTAAACCCGCTCTGTTTCGCTGAATAGCTTTTACTACTTTAGAAACTGCATCGTCTTGACCGATAACTTTTCCACGTAACTCCTCGCCCATCAAAACTAATTTTCCAGTTTCCGATTGAGAAACACGTGTAACTGGAATTCCACACATCATTGAAACAACTTCTGCCACGTGTTCTTCAGTAACCGTTACACGATTCGCTTTCGCATCCTCTTCCCATTGTTTTTTAGCGACTTCCAATTGCTCTTGCAATTTCTTCTCACTATCTCTCAATTCAGCTGCTTTTTCATATTGTTGTGCTTTAATCACATCATTTTTATGAGCTTTTAGCGTTTCTAATTCTTGTTCAACATTCAAAATCTCTTGTGGTACGTGAATGTTTTTCAAGTGAACACGAGAACCTACCTCATCCAAAGCATCAATCGCTTTATCAGGTAAATGTCTATCAGTAATATAACGTTCTGTTAATTTAACACAAGCGCTAATTGCTTCATCAGTAAATGTTACAGAATGATGATCTTCGTAACGTTCTTTGATGTTATTCAAGATTTGAACTGTTTCTTCAATCGATGTTGGTTCAATTAATACTTTTTGAAAACGACGTTCTAACGCGCCATCTTTTTCAATGTATTGGCGGTATTCATCTAGTGTTGTAGCACCAATCACTTGCATTTCTCCACGAGCTAATGCAGGCTTAAACATATTTGAAGCATCCAAAGAACCACTTGCACCACCAGCACCAATAATCGTATGAATTTCATCAATGAATAAAATCACATCTGGATTTTTTTCAATTTCTTGCATCACCGCTTTCATGCGTTCTTCAAACTGACCTCTGTATTTTGTACCAGCTACCAATGAAGCTAAATCCAAGGATACAATGCGTTTATTGAATAATACACGGGAAACTTTTCGTTGCACAATTCTTAAGGCCAAACCTTCAGCGATGGCACTTTTTCCAACTCCAGGCTCACCAATTAAAATTGGATTGTTTTTCTTTCTTCGTGCTAAAATTTGACTTACGCGTTCAATTTCCTTTTCACGACCAACAATTGGATCTAATTTTCCAACTTCAGCCATTTTAGTTAAATCTCGACCAAAATTATCCAAAACAGGTGTTTTTGACTTTGGATCAGTCGGTTTACGTTGTGCAGAAAATTGCTCTCCTCCACCCTCTTCATCTTGTCCTCCTGGGAATTCTGCCCTTGGACTTTTAGTTTCTTCCGTCATAGTTTCAAAATCATCTTTAATAGCATCATAAATGACACCGTATTTATTTAAAAGTCGACAGGCAAAACTATCTTCTTCTTTCAATATGGATAATAATAAATGTTCCGTTCCAATAATTGGACTTTTATACAATTTTGCTTCTAAATAAGTAGTTTTTAAAACTTTTTCAGCTTGTTTAACCAATGGAATGTTTCCAAGTGGCGCTTGAGTTGTTGCTACAGAACGCTGTAAACTTCGTTCGATTTCAGCACGAATCAATTTTAAATCCAACTGAAAGTCACGCATTATTTTCACAGCCTTTCCATCTCCTTCGCGAATAATTCCCAAAAGCAAATGCTCTACACCGATAAAATCATTCCCTAATCGCATCGCTTCTTCACGACTAAAACTAATCACATCTTTAACACGTGGTGAAAATCTTGCTTCCATAATTTTAATTTTTCAAGGATAAAAATGTACAATTATCCGATACTACAAATATAAAACGAAAAAAATGTTAATAAGTCACCGAAAAAGTCAATTTTCCACAGATTTTTGTTAGTAAAAACACCTTTCAACCTGTTTTTTATGTGAGTTAATTTTCTAATTTCGGAGCTTGCTTAAACCGCACAATAAACGTGCAATTAAAAAATTAGTGACAAGATGGCAGATGGAGAAAAAATAATACAGATTAACATCGAAGATGAAATGAAATCAGCTTACATTGATTATTCAATGTCGGTAATTGTTTCACGTGCGCTTCCGGATGTTCGTGATGGTTTTAAACCCGTTCACAGACGTGTATTATATGGTATGCAAGATTTAGGTGTCTTTTCAAATCGTCCTTATAAAAAATCAGCGAGAATCGTTGGGGAAGTTTTAGGAAAGTATCACCCACACGGAGATAGTTCTGTATATGATACAATGGTTCGTATGGCCCAACATTGGTCATTACGTTACCCGTTAGTTGATGGACAAGGTAACTTTGGTTCTGTCGATGGCGATAGTCCTGCAGCAATGCGTTATACAGAAGCACGTTTACGCAAGATTGCAGAAGAAATGCTTGATGATCTTGACAAAGAGACAGTAGATTTCACACCAAACTTTGATGATAGTTTATTAGAGCCTTCTGTAATGCCTACAAAAATTCCAAATTTATTAGTAAATGGAGCTTCAGGGATTGCAGTAGGTATGGCAACAAATATGGCGCCTCATAATTTATCAGAAGTTGTAGATGGAGTAATTGCATATGTTGACAATAAAGAAATTGAAATCGAAGAATTACTCAACTATGTAAAGGCACCTGATTTTCCAACAGGAGGAATCATTTATGGATATGAAGGAGTGCGTGACGCATTAATGACAGGACGAGGAAGAATTGTCATGCGTGCGAAAGCTGAAATTGAAGAACACAATGGACGCGAGCAAATAATCATTACTGAAATTCCTTATCAGATCAACAAAGCAGAAATGATTAAAAAAACTGCTGAGTTAGTCAATGATAAAAAAATCGAAGGTATTTCAGACATCCGTGATGAATCAGATAGAAATGGAATGCGTATCGTTTACGAAATTAAACGTGATGCGATAGCTAATGTTGTATTGAATAAATTGTATAAATTCACTTCATTACAAACATCTTTTTCTGTTAATAACATTTGTTTAGTTGAGGGTCGCCCACAATTATTAAACTTAAAGCAATTAATCTCAAATTTCGTTGATTTCCGTCACGAAGTTGTGATTCGTCGTACACGTTACGAATTACGCAAAGCAGAAGAAAGAGCTCACATATTAGAAGGATTAATCATTGCTTCAGACAACATTGATGAAGTAATTGAAATCATTAAAAAATCTTCTAGTCCTGATGAAGCACGTGAGAAATTAAGTGTTCGTTTCGGATTGAGCGAAATTCAAACGCGTGCGATTGTAGATATGCGTTTGAGACAATTAACTGGTCTTGAGCAAGATAAACTTCGTGCTGAGTACGATGAGTTAATGAAAACAATCGCTGATTTAAGAGACATCTTAGATCGTGAAGAGCGAAGAATGCAAATCATTAAAGACGAATTAATTGAAATTCGTGCGAAATATGGTGATGAGCGTCGTTCAAGAATTGAATATTCAGCAAGCGAAATGCGCATGGAAGATTTAATCGCCGATGAAGAAGTTGTTATTACAATTTCTCATGCTGGTTACATCAAACGTACAAGCTTATCTGAATACAAAGTTCAAAACAGAGGTGGAATGGGCTCAAAAGGTTCAACCACAAGAGATAAAGATTTCTTAGAGCATTTATTTGTTGCTACTAACCATAATTATTTATTGGTCTTTACTGAAAAAGGAAGATGTTTCTGGATGCGTGTTTACGAAATTCCAGAAGGGAACAAAACATCTAAAGGTAGAGCAATCCAAAACTTGATCAACATTCCACAAGATGATAAGGTGAAGGCGTATGTGAAAGTTCAAGACTTGACAGACAAAGAATACGTAGAAAATAACTTTATTGTGATGTGTTCTAAACAAGGTGTTATCAAGAAAACATCTTTAGCTGCTTATTCTCGTCCACGCTCAAATGGTATTAACGCCATTACAATTCGAGAAAACGATGAGTTACTAGAAGCTAAATTAACGAATGGAACAAACGAAATTGTATTAGCGACTAATTCAGGTAGAGCAATTCGATTCAATGAAGAAAAAGTGCGTCCAATGGGAAGAAATGCTTCTGGAGTTCGTGGTGTTACTTTATTAAGTGAAGAAGATAGTTTAGTAGGAATGGTTTGTGTAGAAGATGTTTATTCTACAATTTTGGTAGTTTCTGAAAAAGGATACGGAAAACGTACATTCTTAAACGATCCAGAAGACAAAGAACCAGTTTACCGTATTACTAACAGAGGTGGTAAAGGTGTGAAAACATTGAATATTACTGAGAAAACAGGTAAATTGCTTTCTATCTTAAACGTTTCTGATGAAGAAGATTTAATGATCATTACTAAGTCTGGTGTTGCAATTCGTATGCACATTGACACCATTCGTACAATGGGTAGAGCAGCACAAGGTGTTCGTTTAATCAATTTAAAAGGAAACGCTGAGATTGCAGCAATCGCAAGAGTTCCTAGAACAGAAGATGAAGAAGAAATAGAGTTAGATGAAAATGGTATAGTTATTGAAAACCCCATTATTGATGACGCTTCAACAGAGGAAACTTCTGAAGAAGAAAACTCAGATATGGAATAATTAAAAAATTGCATCTATTAAGAAAAACTGATTACGATGAAAAAGTCAATTCAAAAAACAACTTTAATTGCTGGAGCCTTGATGGTTTCAGCAATTTCTTTTGCTCAAAAGAAAAATGAAACGAGCGCAGCAGTTGAATTCAAAAACAACTATCTGCCAAGTTATGCTACGCAAGATTTTGATAAAGCAAAAAAAGCGTTAATTGCAGCGAAAGGATTTATTGATTTAGCTGCTGAGCATGTTGAAACGAAAGAAAGTCCTAAAACACTTTGGTTAAAAGGAGAGATTTATTCAAGTATTGTTATGCTAGGCATGCAAACTGTCGACACAAATTTCGTTAAATTAGTTGGAGATGATGGAATAGATGTATCGATTGCTTCTTTCAAAAAAGGATTTACTGTAAGTGATAAATTTGACGATGAAATTCGTGAATCAGCTTATGGAAAACACGACATGATTGATCGAATGGCTGGAATGTTGTACAAAGGAAAAATGTTCAAAGAGGCTGCAGAAGCATATCAAACAGAATATAAATTCTTTGATGCAGTTGGTGAAACAGATAGTACTTCTTTATTCAATGCATCATTGTGTTTTGAAAATGCTCAAAACTACAGCAAAGCTGCACAAGGTTATGCTCAATTAGCACGTTTAGGTTACAAACCAACAACAACTTACGCATTAGCTTCAACCAATTACAGAAGAAACAAACAAAATGCCGAAGCAAAAGAATTAATTACAGAAGGACGTAAAAAATTCCCATTAGACAAAGAATTGTTATTGGAGATGGTCAACTTTAGCATTGATGCTGGAGATGCTGCTGGTGCTGAGAACGCTTTAAATGAAGCAATTGCAACTGATCCAAACAACAAACAATTGCATTATACGATAGGTACAATTTACATTGACTTAAAGAAAAACGAAAAAGCAGAGGCTGCGTTATTGAAAGCAATTGAGATTGACCCTAATTACACAGATGCCTTGTACCAATTAGGTGCACATTTAGTATCTTGGGCTAGCGATATGAAAACGCAAGCAAATGCATTAAAATTTGGTGATCCAAATTACGATAAAATGATTAAAACTGCCGATGAAACATACACTAGAGCAATTAATCCATTGGAAAAATACATCGCTAAAAACCCTACTGACAAAGACGTATTAACGATTTTGTATCAATTGAATAGAAGTATTGGAAATACTGAAAAAGCGAAAGAATACAAAGCGAAAATTGACGCTTTAAAATAATTAAAAATAAGTTTGAAAAGGTCATTCATTAGAATGGCCTTTTTTTTGTTTCAAACACTTGTTATTCAAGATTTTTAATTATCTTTGCACCCTTAAAATAAGACTGTTACCCTACAATTTGACAGTTTAGTATTTATCTCTTTCGAGAAAACAGGGTGCTCGAAATACAATTATTAAAAGCCACATGGCAAAAAACACAAGCATGCAGGGGACTGCAGATTTCGACTGGGATGCGTTAGCACTAGACGGATATTCAAAAATCCAACGTTCTGAA
>JAHEIL010000033.1 GCA_024639405.1 Crocinitomicaceae bacterium
AATCCAAAATGAACGAACTCCAAATATTGATCTAAACCTAACCCAATTAATTTATCTTTCAAAAAATACTCTACCGCTTTCACGTCGTGGTTGGTTACTTTTTCAGTATCCTTTATCCAATTCGCATCTTTTTCAGAAAAATCAGAGCAAATAGCTCTTAAACTAGCAAACGAATCTTTTGGGAAATTTTTCAATGGTTCAACACCAGCTTCTACTAAAGCAATTAAATATTCAACTTCTACAATCACTCTGTATTTTATTAGCCCAAATTCAGAAAAATAAGGTTGTAATTCAGTTGTTTTAGAATGATATCTCCCGTCGATTGGAGAAATTGCTGTTAATTGATTAAATTCCATCTTGCTCTTGCTAGTGTTGATTTTTGAAGGGGCAAAGTTAGTGTATTTTAAGTTAATTTTCTAAAAAAATGTAATAAAACGTAGATTTCAACTAAATGAGCAACTACACGTTAACAACTTTTAGTTGATCAAATTGCACAACGCAAATTATTCCGTTACTTTGTTATATCATCATTAATAAATTTCACATGAAATATTCTATACTTCTTATTTTAACCTGTTTCATTGGTTCAATAACTTTTGGAGCATCTAATGATATGCCTGCTGACTCCATCACCTCAAAGAAAGACAAAAAAGCAGCTGTTAAATTTGTAAAAGAAGGGCAACTATTTTTAGAAGGAGGAAAAGTAAAAGACGCATTGAATCGTTTTCGTGAAGCAGCTGTGAAAGATCCAAATGCTTGGGAACCTTTGTTTTGGATTGGAAAATGCCACTACAATTTGAACAATTATGGCTTGACTTTGAAATATGAAAAAGATGCGTTGAATATTAACAATCTAAAAAACAAAAACGAATTATACGAATACATCGGTCTTGCATTTCATAGAATCAATCAATTAGATTCAGCATTGTATTATTTTGATTTAGTAAAAAAATCTAGCTCTGTAAAAGAATTTAACTCTACAAACATTGCCACAGAAATAGCACAATGTGAATTTGCTAAAAAAGAAGCATCAACAGGCAAAAAATCATTGAAAAAAGGTTTAAAAGATGTCAATTCAGGCTACAATGATTATGCTCCAATTTTAACAGATAATGGTAAAACATTGTACATTACTTCTAGAAGACCGGATACGAAAGGTGGATTAATGAATCCCGATGATCAAGAATACTTTGAAGATATTTACCGCGCTGTTTGGAATGAAACGAACCAAACTTGGGACAGTATAAGCAATGAATTAGATCGTATTAATTCAAATGGATTTGATGCATTTTCATGTATTTATGCCAATGGAACAAAAGGTTTAATCACCATTAACAATACAGCTATAGATTTAAAAAATCAAACTAAAAGTTCGGATTTATTTACAGTGGAATTGTCTTCAAAGCAAAAATGGTCGACACCAAAAAGAATCGACGACAATTCCATAAACACCACTTTTTTTGAAGGAGCAGCTTCGATGACCGATGATGGAAACACCTTGTATTTTGTGTCAGATCGAAATGCTGAAACCTCATCTTCGGATATTTTTGTTAGTATAAAAACAAACGGTGAATGGTCGAAACCAAAAGCCTTGCCTGCTTCAATTAATTCCCTCGAAAATGAAACAACACCTTTTATTTCGGGTGATGGGCGTTTTTTGTTTTTTAGTTCAAATGGATTATTAGGGATGGGCGGATACGATGTGTTTGTCGTTGAGAATTTAGGTTCAACTTGGGGAACGCCAATCAATTTAGGCAGTGAAGTAAATTCCGTTAACAACGATACGCATTTTCAATATTATCCTCAATTAAAGAAAGCAGTTTTGTCAAGTTTTGAAATTATTGGTCAAAAATCGAGTATGGATGTCTATGAATTAGATTTTTCAACTTTTAAAATTCCAACAGCAAAATAATTAATGAAACGTTATTTTTTTGAAATCGCTTATAATGGAAGCACCTATTTCGGTTGGCAAAAACAACCGCGTCAGCATTCTGTTCAAGCGGAAATAGAAAATTGTTTATCGAAATTACATTCCAATGAGCCCATTCAAATTGTTGGATGTGGTAGAACAGATACAGGCGTTCATGCCAACAATTATTTTTTCCATGTTGATTTACCGCAACTTAAGTCTTTAGATAAGTTCCAGTTTAAATTGAACCGCATGTTACCGAATTCAATTGTTGTTCATGCCATTGAAGAAGTTGAAGCTGCAAAACATGCGCGATTTGATGCAAAAAATAGAACATACCGCTATTTTATGCACTCTGATAAAAATCCATTTATAGAAAACAGTTGGTATTTTCCTAAAGAATTAAATTTGGACAAGATGAACAAAGCAGCTGAAGCTTTACTTGGAACACAAGACTTTACTTCCTTATCCAAGTTGCATACAGACGTGAAAACAAATATATGCACTGTTTACAAAGCACATTGGTATATCGAAAACAATCAACTGATTTTTGAAATTGAAGCGGATCGGTTTTTACGAAATATGGTACGTGCAACTGTTGGAACATTGATCGAAGTCGGAGCTGGCAAACTTGAACCAAAAGATATTTCAACAATTTTAGCAGCAAAAGACCGCCAAGCAGCTAAAACTTCCGTACCTGCTCATGGCTTATTTTTATGGAAAATTGTTTATTAATTTGAATGAATTGAAGATTAAAGATTAACACTTTAGAAAACAATCTATTTTAACTCCAGCTCAAGATAATGTGCAGTATGGGAAGTGCCTTTTCCTTTTTTAACCACTTGTTCTGGAGTTCCTTCACAAATGATCTGTCCACCACCCTTTCCGCCTTCTGGTCCAACATCAATTAGGTGGTCAGCTACTTTCACAATGTCTAAATTGTGTTCGATCACTAACACTGTATTTCCTTCATCCACCAATCGCTGAAGTACATCTAACAACATTCGAATGTCTTCAAAATGTAAACCTGTCGATGGCTCATCTAAAATATAGAAGGTGTTTCCAGTACTTTTTTTCGCTAATTCAGTGGATAATTTAATGCGTTGTGCTTCACCGCCTGAAAGCGTTGTAGAAGGTTGACCCAATTTGATATAACCCAAACCAACGGAAGACAACATGGCAAGCGGACGATGAATTTTTGGAATGGATTCAAAGAAAGGTGTTGCGTCTTCAATCGTCATTTCCAATACATCAGAGATTGATTTTCCTTTGAAACGTACTTCCAACGTTTCACGGTTATAACGTTTACCATTACATGCTTCACATTCCACGTAAACATCCGGCAAAAAATTCATTTCGATCAATTTCAATCCACCACCTTTACACGTTTCACAGCGACCGCCTGCAACGTTAAATGAAAATCGTCCTGCTTTGTACCCACGAATTTGTGCCTCTGGCATTGCAGCAAATAATGAACGGATTTCATCAAACATTTTAGTATAAGTTGCAGGGTTCGATCGCGGAGTTCGACCAATTGGACTTTGATCAATTTCAATTACTTTGTCCAAATGATTCAAACCATCAATCGATTTGTAAGGCAAGGGTTTTTTAACACCATTGTAAATATGCGCAAGTAAAATTGGGTAAAGTGTATGATTAATCAACGAAGATTTTCCACTTCCAGAAACACCCGTAACGCAGGTAAATGTTCCCAAAGGAATTTTTAAATCAACATTTTTCAAATTATGACCAGAAGCACCTTTCAAGGTTAAAAAATTACCATTCCCTTTTCTTCGTTTCTTTGGTGTTTCGATTTTTAATTCGCCGGTTAGGTATTTTGTTGTAAGAGAATCAACTGCAGTTAACTGGTCTACAGGCGCTGCATTGATAATTCTTCCACCATGCATTCCTGCACCTGGACCAATATCCACAACAAAATCTGCTGCTTCAATCATTTCTTTGTCATGTTCTACAACGATTACAGAATTTCCAGCATCACGTAAACGCTTCAGCGAATTAATTAAGCGCGTATTATCGCGTTGATGAAGTCCAATTGAAGGCTCGTCCAACACATACAACACATTCATCAACTCTGAACCAATTTGAGTTGCTAGACGGATACGTTGCGCCTCCCCTCCTGATAATGTTTTTGCAGAACGATGCAAGGTCAAATAATCCAAACCAACTTCTAAGATAAAATTTAAACGCGTATTGATTTCCTTTAAAATTTCCGTCCCAATCGTTAATTGATCATTCGACAAATGCTTTGGTAGCTCCTTGAACCAAAGAGCTAATTCACTTAAATCCATTTGTGCCAAATCTCCAATGTGAAGTTTGTTTAACTTGAAAAAATGGGCTTCTTTTTTTAAGCGAGTACCTTCACATGTTGGACAACTAATTTTATTCATAAAACTTGAAGCCCATCGTTGAATCGCTGTTGAACTTTCTTCCGAATGACGTGAAACAAAATTGATAATCCCTTCAAAAATAACGGTATTATTCTTTTTAGAACGTTCCATATCTTCATTTCCAAACAAAAGCACATTCATTACATCTGTTGGAATTTCTTCTAAAGGAGTAGTTAACGAATAGCCTTCTTGCGAAAGATACGATTCCAATTTATCAAAAATCCATGTGCGCTTGTATTCACCTAAAGGAGCAAAACCACCTTTTTTGATAGAAAGAGCAGGATTTGGGATAATTTTAGTGCGATCTGCTTCCGAAACTTCACCTAATCCACTGCACGTTTGACAAGCACCATATGGTGAGTTAAACGAAAACAAACTCGGTTCAGGTTCAGGATAAGAAATACCAGTTGTTGGACACATCAAAGAACGGCTAAAATGGCGCACTTCTTCCGTTTCAAAATCCATCACCATCATGGATTTGTTTCCATGTTTCATACTCGTAATAACAGAATCATAAATTCGTTTTCGATCATCGTCTTTTATCGCTAAACGATCAATAACAATGTCAATATCATGAATTCTGTAGCGGTCCAATTTCATACCTTTTACAATATCTTGAACTTCTCCATTAACGCGTACTTTTGTAAAGCCCATTTTTTGGATTTGTTCAAACAATTCTCGGTAATGACCTTTTCTACCTTTAATTTTAGGAGCCAGAAAGATTACTTTTTTTCCAGAATAGTTTTTCAGAATTAAATCAACAATTTGATCGTCTGAATATTTCACCATTTGTTCGCCCGTTTCATATGAAACTGCAACGCCAACACGAGCAAAAAGCAAACGTAAAAAATCATAAACTTCAGTGATTGTTCCAACTGTAGATCGTGGTGAACGTGCTACTGTTTTTTGTTCGATTGAAATCACAGGACTCAATCCATTGATTTTATCTACATCCGGTCGTTCTAATCCTCCTAAGAATTGGCGCGCGTAAGCCGAAAATGTTTCGATGTATCTGCGCTGACCCTCTGCAAAAATGGTGTCAAATGCTAATGAAGATTTTCCACTTCCACTTAAGCCGGTAAAAACGACTAATTGATTGCGTGGTATTTTTAAATCTATGTTTTTAAGATTGTGTTCACGCGCACCAAAAATTTCTATAAAACCAGCTTCTGAATCTTTCATGGAATGTCTTTAATTCTTACAAAAATAAGAAGAGTAAAGACATTAAACACCAAAAAAGTGAAAAGGTTTATGAAAAGAAAAACTATTTTTTAACTGGATATTTGATCGTATTTCTGTAAAGTAGAAAGAATACAATTACAAAATAAAATACAAAGAAAAATATGGGATAAATTACATTATTCACTAAAAACAAAAAGCTTACAATCGTTAAAAGTGTAGCAAAAAATCCTATTGTTAAAAAAACATACCATACTTGTTTGTCATTGTAACCAGCGTAAACCAAGTGATGAGTAGTATGGTCTTTCCCACCAACCATTGGAGATTTTCCTTTTTTCAAACGGTTGATTACAACTGTTAGAGTATCTGCTGCTGCAGGTGTAAAAGCCACTAATACAAAAACGATGTCTATCCATGAGCTTGCGCCAGAAACTACACTTGCATTCCACAAACATTTAACACCGAAAAACGCAACAAACAATCCAATAAATTGACTGCCAGCATCACCCATAAATAATTTAGATGGGTGAATATTGTATTTCAAAAAGCCTAAAATTGCGCCAATAACAGCAACTAATATCAAGGTCCAAACATCTGAGTTTATACCATTGATTAACCAATGTCCAAATAAACAAGAAAGCAATATAAAGAAAACAGTAGTTCCCGTTATTCCATCCATGTTATCCAACATATTCAATGAATTCATAATTACTATTACCCATAACACAGTAAAAACAACATTAAGTGTATGGTTACTAAAAATTGAAATTAGCGTTCCTGTCATAACAAAAATAACCCCACACATAATTTGTACCGCTAATTTTATTAATGGTTTTGTATTGTAAGCATCATCTGCTAAACCCATTAAAAAAGCAATACTTCCCGCTAAAAATAAACCAGTAAATTCTAAATGATAGCTACTATTGTGAAAAATATTTTCATCGTAGAATAAAATCAAGTGAGCAATTGTGGCAAAAATAAACACAACAAAAAAAGACACACCTCCTAAAGAAGGTTTGGATTCATTGCTCCAACGAATTGTTACATCGTTTTTGTTTCTAATACCCAATGAAGTTGAAAAACGCAATAAAATCAAATTTGAGATTGCCGCTAAAAAAACGCCACCTATCAAAAAGGATGTGACTAATAAAATAATTTGTGATATCATTATTTAGTTATAAAAGTGGTTTCAAAGTTACTAAATATTTTTCCAACTAAATCTTTATTCGAAATAATTGGGTTTTGAATAGGCCAATTGATTTTTAAATCTACATCATCCCATAAAAGAGTTTCTTCGTGATTAGGTGAGTAATAATTGGTGCATTTATAATTAAATACAGTTTCATCTTCAAGCGCTAAAAACCCATGTGCAAAACCAGGAGGAATCCAAAATTGCAAACCATTTTCTCTTGATAATTCTACCATACAATGTTGACCATAGGTAGGTGAATCTTTTCGTATATCTACTGCAACATCTATAACACTTCCGTTTAATACACTTACCAATTTGCCTTGAGCCATTGGTGGATGTTGAAAATGCAACCCTCTCAATACATTTTTTTTGGATACAGAAACATTGTCTTGAACAAAAACATGATCAACTCCAAGTATTTCATGGTATTTATCAGTATTGAATGATTCAAAAAAGTAACCTCTTTCATCGTGAAACTTTCTAGGATCTATTAATAATAAACCTTCTATTTCAAATTTTGTAATCATTTGTTTTTTGAGAAAATAGTTATTATTTTTTTTATTCCTTTGACTGCTTTTTCTTTTTTAGAAAGAGAATCCGACTCATAATAGCCATAACCATAGCCATAACCGTAACCATAACCATAGCCGTAGCCATTTGAGTGTTTACTTGAACGAACTCCATTTAAAACAACATTTAAGCGATCTAATTGCTTCATTTCAAACAATTCTTTTACACGGAATGCAAAATTTCGTTTTGAATAATGTGATTTAAATACATAAATCGGAATATCTGCATCCGTTAATATTTTAATTCCATCAGAAACAAGTCCGATAGGAGGATTATCAATAATAATTGTGTCGTATGTCTCTTTTAATTTTTCAACAATTTCTTTAAATCTTCCACTTAATAACAATTCGGAAGGATTCGGTGGAATTGGTCCAGCTGTAATGAAATCTAAATTTTCCAACAAAGAATGTTGGATACATTGTTCCAATGAAAATTGATTGATAATTAATCCACTCATCCCATAAACATTGTCTGCATTCAACCCTAAGTGAACTTTTGGTTTACGCATATCCAAGTCTAATAAAATTGTTTTTTTACCCGACATCGCAATAATTCCGGCTAAATTTAATGCAACAAATGTTTTACCTTCACCTGAAATTGAAGATGTAATTGCAATAGTTTTATAATTCGGATTAATGTAACTTAAATTAGTCCGAATTTTTCTCATTGCTTCGGCTAACATGGATTTTGGTGATTCACTTACAACTAATTGAGAAAATTCCATTGGACTTTTAGAAAGAGGAACTCCTCCTAAGATCGATGCTTCAGTCGGTAATAATTTTTTCAAATCATCAATCATATTGATTTCATTGAAAGTAAGGTACTTCAACAAAATAACACCTAATCCTAAAATAAAACCAAAAAAGATAAATGAACCATAAATCAATTTTTTATTCGGTGCAACAGGTGTTGAATTTACAGTTGCTCTAGTTAATACTCTATTTTCAGATGAATAACCAGCATTTGAAATAGAATAAAGAACTTTCTTCTCAGTTAATAAAGTGAAATATTTTTCATTTAAATCTTGAATATTTTTCAATCGACTAAATTCCATCTTTTTTTCCGGTAATTGAAAATATTCACCTTCGAAACTTTGAATTTTTTTACTGATTACATTACTATTAGCAATCAATCGTTCTAAAATTGTAGCTACACTTCGTCTAACTGAAGAAAGTTTTAAATTAATTTTTGTGCCAAGCGCTTTTACTTCGCTGTTGTCTTCTGTTACGCGATATAATAAATTCTCTTTCTTCTCTAAGAGCTCATACAAGCTAGTTAATTGGCCATTCAAAGATGTTTCATAACTCTTACCCAACATTTCAGGTAAAATTCGATAAACATCCAATCTGTTTGGGTCCGATTTTAACTTAGAATAAACTGTGTTTAAAGATCTTACTTCGTCTTGAACTACAAACAATTGATCTTGTAATTTTGAAATATTAGATGAAAGTTGAGTACTTATTCCTTCAGGATCTGGCAAATTAGATCTTCGCTGGTATTGCATCAAACTATCTTTGGAATTTTTTAATTCACCTGATAAAGAATCCAATTGTTGGTCAATAAATGCTAAGATATTTTCTGAACCTTTTCGTTTTATCTCTTCATCGTATTTATTGTATGCTGTTGCAACAGCTGAGGCGATATCATAACAGAGTTGTGGATTGTTAGATTTCAATGAAATCTGAATTGTTTTTGCAATTGGATCGATTGGAACAACTTGAAGGTATGGTAAGAATCGAGCAGAAACAGAAGAAACACTGTTTAAAGTAAAATACAGTTCGTTTTCTTTTGATTCCTCTTCAAATAATTTTGGATTAGATGAGCTTATTGTTAGATCAAAATGCTTGTTTTTGATTCTTTTATTTAATTGAGAAGTTAGTTTATATTTTTGACCATTTAAGGAATATAACAAATTCAAACTACCTTTTGAATATTTAACAACTATTGGAATACCAATTAAAGAAGAATCTTTTAATTCAAATGGCAATACATTAAAGCGACTAGAATTGTATTTTTCTTCTGTTAAAAATTGACCTTTTGCGTAAAAACTAACATTGTAATTAATCAATTGAATGGCCTTTTCAAACAAAAATTGAGAACGCAACAACTCAATATCTGGAGATATATCTTCTCCTTTCATGTTGACGTTTTCTACTTCAATAATATCTTTTGCATTGTCTTTATTTCCTAGTTGAATAATCATAGAAGACTCATACGTTGGCTTGGTGTAACGCAAGACAAAATATGAAATTGATGTAAATAAAGAAACAAATAAGATCGGCCACCACCAATATCGTTTAATGATTGTATTGACGATGATTGGATCGTAATCTTTATTGATGATTATACTTTTATTGTTCAATTGGTAGAATTTAAAATGACTGTGAAAATAATTAATGAACTTGATAAAATTGAAACGATTGGTGCAATTTCAGCAACAATTCCTTTTGTCAAATCACGTTTTGGCTCAATGTAAACATAATCGTTCGCTTGAACAACCATGTCAACAAATTTTAACCCTTCAACAGTAGAAAGATCAATTTTGTAGAGTTTACGTTCTCCATTTTCTCGGCGAATAATTTTAACGGTATTGGCCTTGCCACGATCTGCAATTCCACCCGCTTGAGCAATCACTTCCATTAATGTCGTATTACTGTTTATAAGTGGAATTACTTTAGCATCACTTCCACCACCTGGAAATATTATCACACGTTGATTGGTGATTTTTAATTGAACAAATGGATTATTGTACTCTTTTGAAAATAATTTTTGTAAGGTATCTTCTGCTTGAACTACTGTAAATCCTTTCAAAAAAACATTTCCAAGTATTGGTAATTCTACCGTTCCATCTTGGCGAACTACATAGTCCAATTGCTGGTTTGTAGCAGTTAATTCTTTATTGATTCCACTTAATGATTCAATGATTGTTGTCCCATTGTTTGTTGACAATGAAAAAGTGATTTTATCATCTACAGAAATCCTATAATCACTTTGCGGCTTCATTGGAGTAGATTCTAATGTAGCATATTTTTCATCTTTCGACTTAAACATTAAGTTGCTATTCACCCCACAACTTTGCAAAAACAAAATTGTGACAATGATTAACCCTAAAATCGATTTAGTGTTGTTGATCATTTTTTTTATTAATTAATTCAGAATAATAATTCTCCATATTTTTTACCAAAGTTGTATAATGAAACGTCGATTTCACAAACTCCCATCCGTTTTGACTCATTTCATTTCGAATTGAATCATTTTCTATCAAAAATAATAACTTTTCAGCAAACTCAAGCAAAGAATCATTAGAAACAACATATCCAGTAACGTTTTCTTTAACAACATCTCTTACACCACCAACATCCGTTGTTAATATTGGAATGTTAGCTGCTTGCGCTTCAATTAAACTAACAGGCGTTCCTTCATTTAAAGATGTTAAACAAATTAAATCCATTCCAGGATTAAAAGAGCTAATGTCTTTAATCCACGAAGTCATAATAATATTAAAGTTATCAGGTAATGCTAATTCTTTAATTCTAGTTTCAATAGCTTGTTTCTCATCGCCATCACCAACTATAAAAAATTTGACTTTTTTGGATGTTTTCGATGCAATTTCAGCAATTGAATTCAAAAATAATTGATGGTTTTTTACAGGAGCTAAACGGCCAATAATTGCGACAGCTAATTCATCCTCTTCAATTTGAAATTTCTCTCGAGTTTGTTGTCTTTTCGTATCAATTGCTTCATGAAATCTGTTCAAATCAAAACCCAATTGTATCACTTTTATTTTGGATGGCGAACAAATGTTGTGTTGAACTGACAATTCCTGCTTTTGAATGTCAGAAATTGCTACAATTCCAGTAGAAATTTTTGCTAATCTTCGTTCAATAAATTTATACAAAGAAGTTTTTAAAAGTCCAAAATAGGAATGAAAAACATGACCGTGATACGTATGAACAATGATTGGAACATTCATGCTTTTTGCAGCTTTGCGACCTAAAGCACCAGCTTTTGCTGCATGTGTATGCACAATATCAGGTTCAAAATCACGAATAATTTCTTTTATTTTATGGTACGCTTTTCGATCATTGAAAAAATTAGGAGTTCGTTTCATCTCCTCAATTAATTGAGCTTTGACGCCGTATTCTTCTAAAATATGTAATGAATCTGACTCATTTTCTTCTGGCAAACCACCAATCAATAACGTTTCGTAATCATCTGAAATAAAACGTGTTAAGAATGTTGCATTGTAGGTAGGTCCACCAATGTTAAATCGGTTGATAATCCTTAATACTTTAATTTTCTTTTTATTGATCATAGAAGGTAACGTTAACTTCCTTAAATTTGAAACTAAAAACAACCCTTTTATTGAATTAATTTTGTTTTAACCATTTAAAAAAATCAGGTGCAAAGATACTTTTTTTTCTTCCTTTTCCTATTAAATCATGTAGTTTTTGCTCAAAACAACATCCAACAAACCATAAATGATTTTGCAAAAAAAGCTGTTGTGAAAAATGCAAGCATCGGATTTAAATGCTATGATTTAACAAACAATATTGAAATTGCTCAATACAATCCATCAACTGCATTGCCTCCAGCGTCAACAACGAAATTATTTACAACAGCAACCGTTCTTGAATTGTTAGCGCCTGATTTCAAACCATCTACACGAATCTATTTAGATGGAAAACTTGAAAAGGGAACGCTAAATGGTGATTTATGGATTAGAGGAGGCGGAGATGTTACTTTGGGAAGCTCCTATTTCAATAAACCTGGAACAGAAAGTAACTTTTTAGGACAGTGGATCGATTCTTTGAAAAATTTGGGAATCATAAAAATAACAGGTGCTATCCACATAGATGGATCAGAATTTGGGTACAATGGAACTCCTGACGGATGGAACTGGTCTGATATTGGCAACTACTATGGCGCGGGACATGCTGGTATTTGTGTTTACGATAATACATTGAAATATAAATTTTCTACAAGTAATGTGCCTGGTGGAAAAACTAATTTACTTTCTACTTTTCCAGTTGTACCATCATTAAATTTTAAAAATTACATCGTTTCAAATGCTGTAGGAAATGACCAGTCTTTTATTTTTGGCGCACCCTATTCCAATGATCGTTACGGAACAGGTAATTTACCCTTAAATGAAAAGAATTTCATTGTGAAAGGAAGTTTGCCTGATCCAGAATACCAGCTAGGCTATGAACTATTAACACGGTTAAATCAAGTTGGAATAGCCGTTGAAAAAGGAATAAAAACGGTTCGAGCACTAGAAGAAAAAACAGTTCCTAATTACAATTCCTTTCAATTAATTTATACACATTACGGTGCTTCGATTCAAGCAATCACAACACTCACTAATCACAAAAGCATCAATCTTTTTGCGGAAGGTTTGTTAGGAATACTTGCCTTTCAATTAACAGGAAATGGTGAAACAAAAGCTGGAATTGATCAAATTTATAAATATTGGTCTAAGAAAATGGATATTACAGGTTTGTTCTTACAAGATGGTAGTGGACTTTCGCGATCAAATGGTATTTCAGCTGATCATTTTTGTTCGTTGTTGAAGGAAATGTATGCCTCTAAAAACTATCAATTGTTTTTAGCTTCATTACCCATTGCAGGTAAAAGTGGAACGATTTCTTCCTTGTGCAAAAACCAAGCAGGAGAAGGCAGGGTTTATGCTAAAAGTGGCACTATTTCTAAAATTAAATCTTATGCTGGTTATGTGTTTTCAACTTCTGGAAAGAAAATTGCTTTTGCGATAACAATCAACAATTACACCTGTACCAATCTAGAATTGAGAAAACAATTGGAAGTAATTTTTAATGCACTAGCAGTGTATTAATTGAACGTATTTTCAAATTCAACCTGAACAATTTCTTGCCAAAAATCGTGAATAGAAATCCCTGCACACGCCAACATTTGAGGAACAATACTTGCTGGTGAAAATCCAGGTGTTGTATTTACTTCAATAACATATGGTTCATTGTTGACAAGCATAAAATCAATTCTGGCAACTGATTTCAAGTTCATTAATTCATAAATATATTTGGCACGTTGTTGAACTTTTTCACGGATTTCTTCGGAAACTCGAGCAGGTGTTATTTCACTCGATTTACCTAAATACTTTGCTTCGTAGTCAAAAAATTCATTTTCAGATGCGATTTCTGTCAATGGCAAAGCGAACAATCCATTTTCTCTTCGATAAACACCACATGTTACTTCAACTCCATCTAAAAACGATTCAATAACAACAGTTTTCCCTTCTTTAAATGCTGATTCCAATGCCGCTGGAAGTTCATCCGCTGTTTTCACTTTTGAAATCCCATAACTGGATCCCGAATCTGATGGTTTTACAAAAACGGGTAAAACCAATGATTCAATAATATCAGAAGTGCTATATTGAGTTGCATGACTTAACACCAACGATTTCGCAACCGGTATTCCAAATCCTTTTAAGAATTGATTGCAATACCATTTGTCAAATGACAAAGCAGACGCTAAATTCCCTGAATTCAAATAAGGTATTTCATGTAAATCTAACAAGGCTTGAATTTTACCATTTTCTCCTGGATCTCCATGCACATATACAATGGCTAAATCAATACGAATTGGATGTACTCTTGAAAAAGTCATTGTATTCAAATCAAAAGGATATTCTTGCCCATCAATTAAGGCGTTCCAACCAGTTTTTGAAACCGTAATTTTTACAGTTTGATAATTTTTAGGAAAATGATCTTGTATGGTTTGAGCACTTTTCAACGAAATCTCAAATTCAGAAGAAAAACCTCCACAAAATATACCAATGACCTTCATATTTGAACATTTATATTATACGAAGGTAAAAGTACAATGATTTTAATGAGTAATGTCAACTAACAGCAAAAGTTATTAGTCCATGCTTTGTTGATTTCTAATTTATATCTTTGTTCCTTCAAATATGGATTATTGATGCATGGATTTTATCTTTTCTTGAAAGTTATCTTGAATTATAGCCTCCGGTTATTTTATCGAAAGATTGAGGCAATAGGTACTCCCAATGAATATTTTGGAAGCACAATCTATGTGTGTAATCATCCTGCTTCATTTATGGATCCTCTAATATTAGGGGCTATTCGCAAACCTGTTGTGTTTTTTATGACACGAGCAGATGTTTTCAATAAAGCGACACAACCTATTTTTAGAGCAGCGCATATGTTGCCAATTTATCGGGAGCGAGATGGCGTTGCGACAAAATCAGCCAATGAACAAGTATTTGAAACGTGTGCTGAACTACTCATTAAAAAAAGAAATTTACTCTTATTCGGAGAAGGATTTACGGATGATGTGTTTGAAAGAAGATTAAAACCTCTCAAAAAAGGAGCAGCACGTATTGGCTTTCTAACTTTAGAGAAATCCAATTGGGAAAAACCGATTTACATGGCTGCAACTGGCTTGAATTATGAAGCGCCCAATAAAATGCGAAGTATTGTTTTTATAAAAACATCTGAAAAAATTTGTTTAAACGACTACAAAGAAAAATATTTAGAAAACCCTTCCAAAACAATTGTTGAAGTTACCAATAGAATGGCACAACTTCTCGAAGAACAAGTGATTCATGTTCAAAATGAACGTTGGTTTAAACTTGTTGAACAAGTATTACAAATTACTCAAAAAGGTATAATTACATATGTTGATTCTAAAAAAACAACATTGTTTAATAAATGGACGTTTTCCAAAAAAATAGCCAATTGGGTCAATAAAAAAGAAAAAGCCGATAGCGAACAATTGGAAACCATAGAAAAAGCTACGAATGCATATTACCAAAAACTGAAGCAAAACGGAATCAAAGATGAGTTGATTGCAGGTTTATCTTCAAGTGGGAAATTGAATTTTTTCGAACCTATATTAAAAGTTTTACTTTTATTACCCTTTGCCTTAGTAGGTTTCATTCATTGTTTGATTCCATATCTTTTGGTGAAACGTTTTACAGAAAAATCATTCAAACGTCCTGTGTTTTGGGGATCTGTAAAAATGCTTGTTGGAATGATTGTGATGGGAATTGTTAATATCCCAATGATTTTTATCGTTCAATCATTTTTTGGAAGTTATCTTATTGGATTCGTTTATTACGTTTTTATTGGATTATTTGGATTATCGAGTTATCATTTCATCCAAGAAATCACACAATTGAAATCCAAATTGTACGCGAGAAAAAGCAATTTATACTCTTTGAAAAAAGAAAGAATCGAATTAGAAAAAATGATTGAAGCGATCGAATTTTAGCCTTTTTCTTCTCTAATTATTTTGAAGCTGCCAGATAAATAATTCCAAAACCAGTTCCTAAAGAAACAAGAATATTCAGAACTGCGATAGAAGCATTTCCTTGTTGAAACAATTGAATCGTTTCATTGCTGAACGTACTAAACGTACTAAATCCACCACAAAAACCAATAATTAACAACGGTTGTATCCATGTATAAGTTGGATTCTTAGGTAGAAAGCTATAAACGAGAAATGCCAACAAAACACATGCTATTGTATTCGAAATAAATGTTCCTATTGGAAAAGTAAGCGCTGAGTATCTAGCACTCAATTGTCCTACTCCATATCGAGCTAAACTTCCTAAGCCTCCACCAATAAAAATCAACAAGCCATTCATGCTAACTGTTTTTTTGAAATAAAACTGTATGCTTTAAAAAGAAGAAATCCAACACCAATTCCTACAAGCGTTCCTACTAAAACATCGGATAAGTAATGAACACCTAAGTATATTCTACTGAAACATACAAGAAAACAAATTACAATGAGCACCCAGATTAAACGTGGATAAAATTGCTTTAATGCCATCCAACTCATGGTAAATAAAGCTGCGAAATTAGCTGCATGCGAAGAAATAAAACCATATTCACCTCCTTTATACAACTCACCATTTGACTTTAAGTAAAAATGCAAATGACTTTCAAGTAATAAATTATGAGAAGGTCGGTAACGCAAAAAGACATTTTTAAAAAAATGAACTGAAATTAAATCGGCGCATGCAATACTTAATACAGCAAAAAGTATAAACCATAAAAATTGCTTGCGTGCTAATTTTTTATAGGCTAAAAAAAGTAAAAACGCATAGAATGGATACCAAAGTGCTTTTGATGAAATCACCCACATACATTCATCCAAAAAAGGCGTATTTAAACCATTAATGGCTAAAACAATAGAACGATCAATATTTTCTAAAAAATTATTCATCATTTAATTTCTTCCAAATCATATCTTTTAATTCGGTTAACCCCATTTGAGCCAACGATGAAATAAATGTATATGGAATTTTTGGAAGATCCTTTTTAATTGCAGCTGTTAACTCTTCGTCTAACATGTCACATTTTGTAATTGCCAATAAACGGTCTTTGTGCAACAATTCTGGATTGTATTGTTTTAACTCATTCAACAAGATGTTGTATTCTTTTTTAATGTCATCGCTGTCTGCAGGAATCATGAATAACAACAAAGAATTTCGTTCGATGTGACGTAAAAAACGTAATCCTAATCCTTTACCTAAATGAGCACCTTCAATAATCCCTGGAATATCAGCCATAATAAATGAACGATAATCGCGGTAATTAACCATTCCTAAATTTGGTCGAATCGTTGTAAACGGATAATTTCCGATTTCAGGTTTTGCAGATGAAACAACAGATAATAAAGTACTTTTACCTGCATTTGGAAAACCAACCAAACCTACATCTGCCAAAACTTTCAATTCTAATATTTTCCAGCCTTCACGACCATCTTCACCAGGTTGTGCATGGTGAGGAGAACGATTGGTTGATGATTTAAAATTCGTATTTCCCATTCCACCTCTACCGCCTTGCTGGATGATTCTTTCTTCTCCTTCTTCAGTAATTTCAAACAAGACTTCACCTGTTTCCATGTCACGCGCAATCGTACCTAAAGGAACTTCAATGTATTCATCTTGACCTTGCCCACCCGTTTTTAAGTTACCAGAACCATGCGCACCATGTCCAGCTTTGATGTGCTTTTTAAATTTCAAGTGTAACAACGTCCATAATTGCTTGTTACCACGAATAATAACATGTCCACCTCGACCACCATCACCTCCATCAGGTCCACCTTTAGGAATGTATTTCTCGCGACGGAAGTGCGTTGAACCACCTCCACCTTTTCCCGAAGTACAATGAATTTTAACGTAATCTACAAAATTATCTGAGGACATATTATTGGAATTTTCTACAAAGGTAGGATAATCATTGGATAAAATAAGAAATGCTAAGCCCGAAAGAACTTAGCATTTCCAAAAAAATATTATTTATATTGAATCGATAGCTGAAAATAAGCGCTCAGTTATAGCATCAATTGTACCAATACCATCTATCGCAGTAAATTTATTTTGTTCTTGGTAAAACGATTTGACTGGTGCTGTTTCATTATTGTACACTTGAATTCGGTTTTGAATTACAGCTGGATCAGCATCATCTGCACGTCCACTTACTTCTGCTCTTTTTTTCAAACGCTCTTTTAATTCATCTTCTTGTACTTCCAAGGCCAACATAACTGTGATTTCAGTATTTAAAGTAGCTAGAAAAGCATCTAAAGCTGTTGCTTGTGCATGAGTTCGAGGGAAACCATCAAAAATGAAACCAGCAGGATTTTCATGTTTCATAACTTCAGAACGCAACATATTAATTGTCACCTCATCTGGCACTAATTGACCTTTATCCATGTAGCTTTTCGCTAACTGACCCAATTCTGTTTCTCCTTTAATATTTGCTCTGAATACATCACCAGTTGATAAATGTACCAAACCATATTGTTCAATCAATCGCTCAGATTGTGTTCCTTTCCCTGCTCCTGGAGGTCCAAATAAAACAATGTTCAACATACGCACTTTTTTAATTATTATTCTCTTTAATTTGATAAATCTCTTTTAAATTTCTTCCTTTTTCATCGTAATCTAAACCATAACCAACTACAAATTTATTTGGAATAGAAAAACCTACTATTTCAGGTTGATGTTTCCCGGCAAAAGCTGAAGGTTTATACAACAAGGTGCAAACTTTTAAGGATGCTGGATTTTCAATCATTAAAAGCGTTCTGATTTTATCAATCGTAATTCCGGTATCAACAATATCTTCAAGAATGATTACATGTTTGTTTTCAATGGATGTATTTAAACCGATTAATTCGTCAACTCGACCAGAAGTACTCATGCCTTCGTATGAACTCACTTTAACAAAAGAAATTTCACAAGGAATTGAAATGTTTTTCATCATGTCGGAAGCAAACATAAAGGCACCATTTAAAATGGCAATAAAGATCAGTTCTTTATCTTTATATTCGGAATTAATCGTAGCTGAAATTTCTAATATTTTTGAAGTAATTTCACTTTCTTGAATAAAAACGTCAAATGATTTGTCATTAATTTGAATCACATTCCTTGTATTTGTCTTACAAAGTTAGAATTATTTATAAAAATTCGATTGCTTTTTTATTGATATTCATATCAATCACTAAAAAAAACACTACTATCTTTGTACGATGCAAAACAAATGGTACGGAGAAAGTTTTAAACTTGGAATGCTTGGCGGTGGTCAGCTCGGAAGAATGTTTATTCAAGAAGCAATTAATTTTGATTTACATGTGCATGTCATGGATCCAGATCCAAACGCTCCATGTCAAGCAATTGCGCATACATTTACATGTGGATCATTGAATGATTATGACACAGTTCTGAATTTTGGAAAAGACAAATCCGTTCTTACGGTGGAAATAGAAAATGTAAACATTGAAGCATTAGAAACATTAGAAAAAAATGGTGTTAAAGTTTTCCCGCAGCCTTCTGTTTTAAAAACAATCAAAGACAAAGGAATTCAAAAACAATTTTTCATTGATAATGCTATTCCGACAGCACCATTTCAATTAATTGATGAAAACGAATCACTTGAAAAGTACAGCCATATATTGCCATGTGTTCAAAAACTAAGAACTGGTGGTTATGATGGAAAAGGAGTTCAAACAATTCAATCTGCTGCAGATTTTGCTAAAGGATTTACAGCTCCTTCCATCCTAGAGGAAATGATTCCTTTTATAAAAGAACTTTCTGTCATCGTAGCTCGAAACGAACAAGGAGAAATTGCTGTTTATCCTACTGTTGAATGTGAATTCAGTGCAGAAGCAAATTTGGTAGAGTTTTTATTTGCACCTGCAGACATTTCATCTGAAATTGAGGGGAAAGCGCAAGCAATTGCTATTGATGTGATTCAAAAATTGGATATGGTTGGGATTTTAGCGGTCGAATTCTTTTTAACAAAAGAAAATACATTGTTAGTCAACGAAATTGCTCCTCGACCTCACAATAGCGGACACCATACCATCGAATGCAATACGACATCACAATTTGAACAACACCTTCGTTCGATTTTAAATTTACATTTAGGCGCTACACATATTCTTCAAGCTGGTGCAATGATTAACCTACTTGGAGAACCAGGCTTTGAAGGTAAAGTAATGTATGATGGATTGTACGAATATTTAGGTCAGCCAGGAGTCCACCCTCATTTATATGGGAAATCAACAACAAAGCCTTTTCGAAAAATGGGACACATTACTATCGCAGGTCCAACTTTGTCAACTGTAAAAAATTTAGCCTTAGAAGTAAAAAAATCAATTCGCGTTATTGCTGAATAACAAAGGGTTTTTGACAGATTTTCACTTTATAAAATTTGTTAAATTTAATTTTGTTTAATCTTTTTTGTTTTTTGTTAAACATTTTTGTTTAACTTTGGGTCATTAAATGTTAAACATAATTGAATTAACTATGTCAACAATTGAATTTAACGATGCTTTAATTGGTTTAGAAAACAATTTGCATTCATTTGCATTAAGCTTCACACGTAATAATGACGACGCTAAAGATTTAACACAAGAAACGATGTTAAAAGCTATTACGTACAGAAAATACTATACGCCTCAAACAAATTTTAAGGCGTGGGTATTTACAATTATGCGTAACATCTTCATTAATCAGTACAGAAGAAAGGTTAAATCAGGAACAATTTTTGATCATTCAAAAGAATTAGTTTACATTAATTCTTCAGCTGATTCATCTAATTCTCCAATTAATCAACTTTTAGAGAAGGAAGTTAACAAACAAATTAGTAAATTAGGAGCTGAATATAAACAACCATTTGAAATGCATTTCAGTGGATTTAAGTACAAAGAAATATCAACAGCACTAGATATCCCAATTGGAACAGTGAAAAGTAGAATTTTTATTGCACGTAAAAAATTGATGGATATGCTTCCAGATTATAATTATGCGATGAATTAACATGAGTGGAAAAAAAGTTACAATAATAGGTGCTGGTATATCTAGTTTATCTGCTGCTTCTTTTTTAGGAAAAGCTGGTTACGAAGTAACAATTTTAGAGAAGAATGAAACCATTGGTGGTCGTGGAAGACAATTTTCAGCTGAAGGTTTTGTTTTTGACATGGGTCCTTCCTGGTATTGGATGCCTGAAGTTTTTGAAAATTTTTATCAAAAATTTGGTTATACAACTTCTGATTTTTATGAATTAAAACGGTTAGATCCCTCCTACAATGTATTTTGGAAAGACGGTACAAAAACCGGTATTCCAGCCTCTATAGATCAATTGTATGACTGGTTTGAAACACAAGAAAAAGGCAGCGCTCCGAAATTAAAGAAATTTTTAGCTGACGCTGAGTACAAATATGAAGTTGGAATGAACGATTTGGTATTTCAACCAAGTTTGAAATACACCGAGTTTGCAGATATGCGCATTTTAAAAGGCTTATTTAAATTGCAACTGCTTTCTTCCTTTTCAAAATACATTCGTAAGTATTTCAAAAACGAAAAAATATTGTCTCTTTTAGAATTCCCAATTTTATTTTTGGGCGCTATGCCAAAAGACACACCCGCTTTGTATTCTTTAATGAACTATGCAGATATTTCTCTTGGAACTTGGTATCCAATGGGTGGAATGTATCATTTTATTGCAGCATTTGAAAAAATTGCCAAAGAAAATGGTGTCAAAATTTTAACGAATCATGAAGTTACAGGAATTAAAAAAGAGGGCAAGAATGTAACACACGTTTCTACCATTCATGGAGACATAGAAACAGATATATTAATTTCAGGTGCAGATTATCAACATACCGATGACAAAATTCTTGAAAAAGATGCAAATTATTCTAATGAATATTGGGACAAACGTACAATGGCGCCATCAAGCTTATTGTTCTATCTAGGAATTAATAAAAAATTGGAAGGATTAGAACATCATAATTTATTTTTTGATGAAGATTTTGAGCAACATGCATCAGAAATTTATCAAAATCCAACGTGGCCTTCTGCACCATTATTTTATGCAAGTGTTCCATCAATAACTGACAAAAGCGTTGCTCCTGAAGGATGCGAGAATTTATTTTTATTAGTTCCGATTGCACCTGACTTAAAAGATGATGAAGCTACCAGAGAGCGTTATTTCGATTTGTTAATGAGTCGTTTGGAAGCTAAAACAGGACAAAAAATTAAAGAACACATTATCTACAAACGAAGTTTCTGTTTAGATGACTTCAAAAAAGATTACCATGCATTCAAAGGTAATGCATACGGTTTAGCAAATACATTAAAACAAACTGCTATTTTCAAACCTTCATTGAAGAGTAAAAAATTGAAAAATATGTTTTATACTGGTCAGTTAACTGTTCCAGGACCAGGCGTTCCTCCTTCTATTATTTCTGGAGAAGTAGTGGCCAAACAAGTAATGAAAGAATTTGGAATTAAATAAATTGGAATGAAAGTTATTTTTGACACCTTATCCCATGAAATGAGCGAGTTAACGACGAAACGTTACAGCACATCATTTTCACTTGGGATTTCTTTTTTAGATAAAAGCTTGCATAAACCAATTTATGCAATTTATGGATTTGTTCGCTTTGCGGACGAAATTGTTGATTCTTTTCATGGTTTTAACAAAACAGAATTACTAGCTGATTTCAAAAAACAAACCTATCAAGCAATTGAAGAAGGAATATCTTTAAACCCAATATTAAACAGCTTCCAGTGGGTTGTCAATAAATACAACATTGACCATGAATTGATTGAAACCTTTCTTCAAAGCATGGAAATGGACTTAGATAAACAAACATACGATGAATCAAAGTATGAATTGTATATCTTAGGTTCAGCTGAAGTTGTAGGTCTGATGTGCTTACGTATTTTCGTAGAAGGTGATCAAAAAGAATATGAACGCTTGAAGCCAGCTGCTATGAAGTTAGGTTCAGCTTTTCAAAAAATTAATTTTTTACGTGATTTAAAAGCAGATTATAAAGAATTGGGGCGTACTTATTTTCCAGGAATTAATTTAAATGACTTCAATCTTGATACAAAAATTGACATTGAAGCAGATATTGAAATTGACTTTCAACTGGGATTTGAAGGCATTAAACAATTGCCGAAAAAAGCAAGATTTGGAGTTTACATGGCTTATATTTATTACTATAAATTGTTCAAGAAAATAAAATCAACTTCTGCACAAACTATCTTGCACGAGCGCATTCGCATACCAAACAACAAAAAATACAGACTATTTTTATCATCATACATTCGTCACAATTTAAATTTAATTTAATTGAATACAACCCAAAACGATGTAATCCTTGTGGATGAATTTGATACGGAAATTGGTCAAATGGAAAAGCTGGAAGCACATCAAAAAGGGGTGTTACACAGGGCTTTTTCTGTCTTGATTTTCAACTCAAAAAAAGAATTACTATTGCAACAACGTGCTTTTGGAAAATACCATTCTGAAGGCCTTTGGACAAACGCGTGTTGTAGTCATCAAGCTGCCAATGAAACTACTTTCGAAGCAGCAGCTCGAAGATTGCAAGAGGAAATGGGTATGACTTGTTCGTTTAAAGAAGGTTTCAAATTTAGATACAAAACTGAACTTGAAAACAACTTAATTGAAAATGAATTAGATCACGTAATACTTGGATTCAGTGATGAAAATCCTACTATAAATCCAACAGAAGCACAAGATTATAAATGGATTGCTATGGAAGATTTACTAAATGACATGCAATTACATCCTGAAAAATATACGGTTTGGTTTAAACTAATCCTATTAGATTATAATAAAGAATTAATGCAATCCCTAAACTCATGAAAGTCTGTAGAAGAGCAACATTTAATGCCGCACACCGTTTATTCAAT
>JAHEIL010000034.1 GCA_024639405.1 Crocinitomicaceae bacterium
CGAATAAACATGCGCTTAAAACTCGCTTATATGCTGTCGATAATACTAATTTGAGCAATGCTTCACAAAGCACACAATCAATTGTAAGCATGGCGGATTATCAATTCCAAAAATCGTGGCAAGAAAAAGGGGTATTAACAACTGGTATTAGTTACATTCAATCTGATGTGTTGTCTAATTTATTTGGAAATCATGTGTCAAAAAATGGTTCTTTTTATGCACAATACGATCGAAAAATAAAAAAACTGGATCTTACAGCAGGTGTGCGGGTTGAGTACTTTGAAATGGATGGCAAACAAGGCGATTCTGATTTTAAAATTGGAACTAAAACCACATTACCTGTTTATCCCATTTTTAGAGTTGGGGCGCATTATGCGCTTACAAAATTAACCCATCTTCGCGCTTCATTAGGACAAGGAGTGCGCTATCCTTCTGTAGCGGAACGTTTTACGTTTACATCTGTTGGCGCATTGAATGTGTTTCCAAATCCAACTTTAAAACGTGAAACTGGCTGGGCAGCTGAAATTGGAATCAAACAACTATTCCCAATTGGAACCTGGAAAGCAATGGTAGATGTTGCTGCGTTTATTAATGAATATGATAACATGATGGAATTTACGTTTGGAAACTATTTGCCAGCAGGTGCAACACCAAGTACAGATCCTAACAATCCTTATTACATAATGAAATGGCTTGGATTTAGAGCAGAAAATGCAGAAAAAGCTCGGATTTCTGGTATTGAAATCTCCATGAATAGCCAAGGAAAAATCAAGGAAGTGGAATTGGTTGCTTTAATCGGTTATACTTACATGAATCCCATCAGCTTAAACAATGATTCTATTTACCGCTTGAGTTTTTCGGATGAAAACAGTCAAATCTTAAAATATCGTTTTAATCATTTGGCAAAAGCGGATGTGGAAGCAACGTGGAAAAAAATTAGTTTAGGTTTTTCAATGCGCTATGCAAGCTACATGTCAAATATTGACGCTATTTTTGAAGACGGAATTGCTGGAACACAAATTTTACCAGGATTAAAAAAATACAGAACTGAAAACAACAAGGGTGCATTGGTCTTGGATACTCGTTTCGGTTGGAAAATAACGTCTTCCATCCGATTGGGATTCATCGTCAACAATTTGTTGAATGCAGAATATGTGACGCGTCCTGGAGATGTTCAAGCACCCCGAAATTTTATGGTTCAATTACAAGTTAAGTTCTAAATGAAAGTACTAGGCATTATTCCCGCACGATACGCTTCCAGTCGTTTTCCTGGAAAACCTTTGATTGATTTAAAAGGAAAATCAATGATTCAACGGGTGTATGAAGGTGCGTTGAAATCTTCAAAATTTAGTACAGTCATTGTTGCAACAGACGACCAACGCATCGTTGCTGCAGTAGAAGCATTTGGAGGAAAGGTAGTGTTAACAAATCCAAACCATCCGAGTGGAACTGATCGTTGTGCTGAAGTTGCACACCATTTTCAAGACATAGATGTTGTTGTTAACATTCAAGGAGACGAACCATTGGTAGATTTTCGGCAGTTAGACACCTTAATCGCAGCGTTTGAAGATGAAAAGATCAACATTGCAACCTTAGGAAATCATGCAGTATCGCTTGATGATATTCAAAATACCAACCGCATTAAAATTGTGGTGAATCACCAAAATGATGCGCTTTATTTTAGTCGAAGTCCACTTCCAAATTTTGCGAATTGTAGTGGAAATCCGTTGGAAAATTATCCTTATTTCCGTCACATTGGATTGTATGCCTACCGAGCGCAAACCTTACAAGAATTAACGCAATTAAAGCCATGCGCGTTAGAAAAAATCGAGTCTTTGGAACAACTCAGATGGTTGTATTATGGCTACACAATTAAAGTCGTTGAAACAACAATTGAAACACCCAACATTGATGTTCCAGAAGACCTTGAAAAGGTACTTCCATTTTTGTAACTTTTTTCTTTAAAATTTCGTAAGTTGCAGACATTGAGCATTTTTATTACATTTGTATTCTATGGTTACAATTGAACAACTTATTGGAGAACTTTTATTACGCCACAATTGCGTGATAATTCCTTCTTTTGGTGGATTTGTAGCCAAACAAACTGCTGCTACCATTGATTATGTCAATGGTTTTATGTCGCCTCCCAAGAAAGCCCTTTTGTTCAACCGCCAATTGATGAACAACGACGGTTTGTTGCAATCGGAATTAGCCGTTTCAAATAACATTTCATACGATCAATCATCTGAATTAGTGGCTGAAAAAATCGCTTTTTGGAATGAAACGTTAAGAAAAGGGGAACGCATCGTTATTGACAAAGTAGGCTTTTTGTTTTTTGACCAAGAAAAAAATATTTGCTTTGAACAAGATCGCTTCTTCAATTTATTGTTGGAATCGTATGGGCTTGGTAAAGTTCATTTCTTAACAGAAGAAGATGTTCAAATTGTTGCTCAAACAGCGATTGAACTAACAACTTCAAGCAATGTGCCTGAACAAGCAAATGTTGCGGAAGAAGTAAAAATTGAACCGAATACTACAAAAGTAATTGAACATCCTGCTCTAAAAGAACGTTCAAAAGCGTGGAAATATGTGGCTGCTGCAGCGTGTATTTTACCAATTGGGTTCTACTCGTATTGGTTACCTTTGAAAACGCCGGCATTGCAATCAGGAATTTTATCTGTTCGCGATTTCAACCCTTTCCAAGGGAAATACCAAGCAAATTATCAACAGCAATCTCTTCAATTGGATAAACTTCCAAGTGAACAAAATACCTTAGAAGAGCAACTTGCTAACTTACCTGAAGATGCAACCATTTTAAACTATCAATATGATGCATCGTTTAGTTTTCCAATTGTTGTAAAAGAAAAATCAGTTGTTGAATCCGTTTCAACGAACGAAAACGCTGTAAATTCTTCAGTAAATGAAGCAAATTTCAATTACATCGTTGGTTGTTTTAGCAGTGAAAGCAATGCCAAAAAAGTCGTTTCTTTATTAAAAGCGCAAGGCATGAACGCTTTTCAATTAGATGTTACAAATGGGTTACACCGCATCAGCGCAGGATCAGGAAATTCCGTAGGTGATTTAGACCCCATTATCGCAAAAGCAAAAGCAGCTGGATTTGAAGGCTGGATTTTGAAATAAGCTCCCCTTTTTTATTATTATTTCGTTTTTTTTCAGAATACTTCTATCTTTACGGAAGCATAAATGATTATACAAAAACGAATTACTTTCTCATGAAAAAAATCTATCTTTCATTCCTACTTTTAGGAGTAACAGCAGTCGCTTCTGCACAATTTGGCTATACTGAACCTGTAAAAAATGCAGAAGGAAGTGAGTACCAATTTACTAAATTAGCTTTGTTAGACGCCACTCCGGTTCAAGAACAAGGCCATACAGGAACGTGTTGGAGCTTTTCAGCCTTGTCATTTTTTGAATCAGAATTGATTCGAATGGGAACTAAAAACCCAGATTTATTAGCCGAAATGTTCGTTGTACGAAAAGCATACGAAAGTAAAGCAGAAAAATTTATCCGAATGGATGGAAAAATCAACTTTTCAGAAGGTGGTGCGTTTCATGACATTCCTTATGTGATTCGAAATTATGGAATTGTACCGTTAGATGTGTATTCAGGATTGAATTATGGAACAACTTCTCATGATCATAGTGAACTATTTGAAGTATTAAACGGTGGTTTACAAGGTGTTTTGACAACAACTAAAAACGGAAAAACATTGACAACTTCGTGGATGGCTGCTTTGAATGGTATTTTAGATGCATACTTAGGAAAAGACATCAAAGAATTTGAATACAAAGGGAAAAAATACACCCCAAAATCATATGCGAAAGCTATTGGTTTAAACATGGATGATTATGTTTCATTAACATCGTTTACCAATCATGAAATGTATGAAAAATGTTCTTTAGCAATTCCAGACAACTGGGCGTGGGGAGAAAGTTACAATGTTGGATTGAACGATTTGTTTGATGCTTGTGAATACGCTGTTAAAAATGGTTATTCTGTTGCATGGGGAGCAGATGTTTCTGAAAAAGGTTTCAGTTTTAGAAATGGGTTAGGAATTGTTCCAGAAGATCCATCAACGATTGAAGTTTCTGGTAAAGACAATAAAAATTTCTCGAATGGTGGAGCTGATCGCACATCAAATGCTTTCCAAACACCTGTAAAAGAATTAACGATTACACCTGAATTACGCCAAAAAGGGTACGACCAAAAAACAACGACTGATGACCACGGAATGCACATCGTTGGTTTGTATAAAGACCAAAAAGGTACACGTTATTTCTTAGTGAAAAACTCATGGGGAACAAGTAACTATCCAAAAGGATTCTTGTATGTTTCTGAAAATTATTTCAAGTACAAAACCATCAATATTTACTTACACAAAGAAGGTGTTATGCCATCTTTGAGAAAGAAATTAAATTTATAATTCATTGAATTTTAGGGTTTAAGGTTTTAAGTTCCAAAAATATGTTATTTTTGGAACTTAAAACTACTACTAATGGAACGATTGACGCCCGCTGAAGAGCTTGTTATGTTAAAATTATGGAAGCTTGAAAAAGCTGCTGTAAAAGATATTCAAGCATTATTTAAAGAGCCTAAACCTGCATACAATACCACATCTACCATTGTTCGTATTTTGGAACGCAAAAAATTCATCAAGCATCAAACTATTGGAAGAGGCTATTTATACGCTCCAAAAATTTCAAGAGAATCTTACCGACAATACCTGTTAAAACATTTGATGGACAATTATTTTGATGGAGTAAAAAATGATTTAATAGCGCTGTTAAAATAGATTTATTTTATCAACCCTTCAGCGAAAACACGCGCCAAAGCATCGCTTTCAACGTAATCTGAATAGCTGGGCTGTTGAATCATTGGAACACCTAGCATAGTTGTTTCGTTGATGCGCGCGATGTCTAAAAACTGTATTTTTTCTTGTAAAAAAGCAGCAACGGCCACTTCATTCGCTGCATTCAAAATACACGCTGCTGTTCCTTCTAATTCCATGGCTTTGTAGGCCAAATCTAAATTTTTAAAAACGGAACGATCGGGTTGTTCGAAGGTCAATTGGGGATAATCCATAAAGTTGAAACGCGGAAAATCTGTCTTCAAGCGTGCTGGAAAGGTTAAGGCAAATTGAATCGGCAATTTCATATCTGGCAAGCCCATTTGGGCTTTCATGCTTCCGTCTTCAAATTGCACCAATGAATGTATAATCGATTGTGGATGCACAATTACATCAATTTGATCTGGACGCAAATGAAACAACCATTTCGCTTCGATCACTTCCAATCCTTTGTTCATCAACGATGCAGAATCTATGGTAATTTTTGCGCCCATCGACCAATTGGGATGTTTCAACGCTTGTGATAAGGTTACTTGCTCCAATTGTTGCGTGTTCCATCCTCTAAAAGGTCCGCCAGAAGCTGTTAAGTATATTTTTTCAATCGGATTCATAAATTCGCCCACCAAACATTGGAAAATGGCTGAATGTTCTGAATCAACAGGATAAATATTAACACCATTTTCACGGGCCATTTTTGTTACCAATTCTCCAGCAACCACCAAGGTTTCTTTATTGGCTAATGCAATGGTTTTTTTCGCTTCGATGGCATGCAATGTTGGTTTCAAGCCTGCGTAACCGACTAAAGCAGTTAAAACAGTATGCACTTGTGTAGATTCAACGACTTGACACAAAGCTTCTTCACCAGCATATACGTGAATGGGTTCGTGTGCCAACGCATCTTTCACTTTTATGTACTGACTTTCGTCAACAATCACAACAGAATTTGGTTGAAATTTTAGCGCTTGTTCGATTAATAAATCGGCGTTTTGACCCGCAGTGATTACTTCCAAATCGAAGTATTCTGGGTAGGCAGCTAGCACTTCTAATGCTTGCGTTCCGATTGATCCCGTGGATCCTAAAATGGCAATTCCTTTTTTTTCTGTCATGAGTTGGTGTTACAAGTGTAGTGAAAAGTTGGTAGGAGTTTTAGCTTCCACAATACAAACACCCGTCGTCGTCGTCTTCTGCAGGATTGTCTACAATTGCGGGATTCAGTTGCTTTTTCAACTCGTAAATTGCTTGCATCAATTCACCATCTTGAAACAAATCACCTGTTAATTGTTGTTTCAATTCGGCTATTTTAGCATTTATTGTTGCTTCCATCGTGTAATTTTTCTCTAAAATTAACGAAACCTTTGAAGCTACAAAAAGAAAAGTAAAATAGTTTCTTACATTTTTTTGTCAATCGTTCGAAGTTGTCAATTTTCCCCTAATTTTGTGGTATGAAGTACCGCATATTAACCAACGAAGAATTACAGCATTTAGAAGAAGATCTCAAACAATTTCTCATTGTAAATGGCATTCATGCGGAAGAATGGGCGAAAATGAACCAAGAAACGCCTGATAAAGCGGTGCAACTCGTTGAAGTGTTCAGCGATACCGTTCTACAAAAAGTCTACGAAAAATTAAATTTTTTAGAATTCAGAAGTGCCGATTCGTGTATCCTATTTCATTGTCTACCGGAAAAAATGGAACTGATTTCCATCGAACGAAAAGACCAAAACTGCGATTTATCTTCAGTAGAAAGCATCCACGAAGCCTTGCAAAACCACGTTTCTAATTTGAACTTTTTCAAAAGTGAAAAACCCTACACTGCTAATCGTGAAACCGCTATTCATGAATTAATTGAAAGTGGCTGTGTTGTTTCCTCCAGCGAATTTTGGAATGTGTTGAAACACGTATTGGAAGGGAAGTGATTTCTTAAGTTGGTTTTGAAATGCGTCCGCAGTGCGGACGTAATTGAAGCAAACGCACTTTTAAACGATCAATCCAGTTGCGCCAAACGCTCCAACAAGCGTTTATTTTCTTCTAAAACTTGGATGTATTTGTCTTTCCAATAGGCGATTTCATCTTGATGCGATCGCTTGCTATAGGCCAAATCTTCTGATATAATTTGGGGAAGTGGGAACAAAAATGTACTGCTAAAATCATGGTGAATGATTTTGCCAATTTCAAGGATAAATTCAATGGATAAATTTGGATTCTCAAAAGCATCGTACAACCATTTTCTGCTTTTCCCCATGCGCTGCGCGAGTTTCGTTAACGAAAACCCACTCTCCCGAACGACTTGTTCTACTATTTCACCCCTGTGTTGCATACTTACAAAGTTGAAAACAGATTTGTAGAAATAAATATACAATTTTGTTACATTTTTGTATAATTTTGATTATGTTTGTTGGGATTAATTTATATAATATCTTTTTCAAAATGTCAGAAGTAATTAATTTAAGAAAAGGCGATAAAGTCGCTGTAGGTTTTACAAATATTACCGTGGGTTTAGGTTGGGAACCTAATGAAGGAACTGGAGCAGATTATGACTTGGATGTTTCTGCAATAATGATAGATGAAAAAAGAAAAATGCCTAGTAAGGATTATTTCGTTTTTTATGGGAATTTAAATTCTCCTGATGGTGCATTAACCCACACTGGAGATGATCCCGATGGCACATCAAGTGATGGGGAAGATGATGAATCTATTATCATAGATATTACAAAAGTTAATCCAAATGTTCAAGAAATTTTATTTGTAGTAACAATTGATGGAGCGGAAGATAAAAAACAAAATTTTGGACAAGTCAGAGATTCCTACATCAGACTTATTGATAACAACACAGGTAAAGAAGTTATGAAATATGAATTAGGTGAAGACTTTTCGATTGAAACTGGAATTGAATTTGGAAGATTATATAAAAGAAATAACGAATGGAAATTTGATGCTTCAGGAACAGGTTACAAAGAAGATCTTGCTTTCTTTTTAGGAAAATATTTTTCAGGTACAATTAATAAATAAAATAGTATGAAAGAAATAATAAATCTATCAAAAGGACAAACCATTGATCTTCGAAAAAATTCAAAAGGTGAAAGTATCTATGACTTATCACAAGTGACGATTGGTTTAGGTTGGGATGTAAAACAAACTAAAACAGGTTTATTAGGCAAGCTTTTAGGAAATAAAGAGGAAGAATATGACTTAGATGCAATTGCATTTTTATTAGATGCAAATGGAAAAGTTGAAAATTTAGGCAGAACAGCACAAATAAATGGTAGATCTATTTCACTTTATGAAGGGGATGTAATCTACTTCAATTCCATGAAACACCCATCAGGTCAAATCTGGCTAACAGGCGATAATAGAACAGGAGAAGGAGAGGGTGATGACGAACAAATTATTGTTCGTTTGAATTCATTGGATGAGAAATATCAAAAAATACTCTTTTTGGTTACAATATATCAGGGAAGGCAAAATAATCAACATTTTGGTAAAGTTAAGAATGCATTTATAAGAGCAGTTGATGCAAAAGGGAGAGAAATTGCAAAGTACAGTTTATCTGGAAATGAGTCAATGAATGGTATGTGTTCAATGGTATTTTCAGAATTATACAGACATAATGGCGAATGGAAATTTAGAGCAATTGGTGAACCAAATCAAACAGATTCTTTTGCAGAAATATTAAAACGATATATATATTAATTATGAGAAGATTACCAGTATACTTATTACTAGACACATCAGGTTCAATGTCAGGTGAACCAATAGAGGCTGTTAAAAATGGCGTGCAAATAATGATAAGTTCATTACGTCAAAATCCGCAAGCTATTGAAACTGCTTTTTTAAGCGTAATAACTTTTGATTCAACTGCTCAACAAATTATTCCGTTAACTGATTTAGCCTCTTTTCAAATGGTCGATATTAGAGCAACAGGAGTTACTTCATTAGGAGAAGCCTTAAAGTTAGTAGCGAATAAAATTGATTCAGAGGTTCAAAAAACAACTACAGAACAAAAGGGCGATTGGAAACCATTGGTTTTTATTATGACCGATGGGATACCAACTGATGATTGGCAAAGTGGTTTGAATGAATTTAGAAAAATGAAAGTTGCATTTACCGTTGCTTGTGCAGCAGGAAATGGTGCAGACACAAATATTCTTAAACAAATTACTGACAATGTAGTGAGTTTAGATACTACTGATAGTGCTAGTATTGGTAAATTCTTTCAATGGGTAACAGCTTCTATCGGTGTTAGTTCTACAAAAGTTGAAGATTCTGGAAAAGAGGTTACTGGCTTGAATGAATTACCTCCTCCACCATCTGAGTTAAACATTGTTGTTTAATAAGGAATATTTAAAAATACAGCAAATTTTATTTCTTTATTAAATTAATTGACATGAAATAAAAAATTTCAAAATCAACTAATATTAAACAAAGATGAGACGATTACCAGTATATTTTCTTTTGGACACTTCAGGATCAATGAACGGTGAACCTATTCAAGCGTTGAATAATGCCTTAAGTGGAATGATTAATAATTTACGAACAGATGCTCAAGCATTAGATTCACTTTGGTTATGTATTATAACTTTTGATAGACATGTAAATGAAATTGTTCCTTTAACTGAATTGGTTAATTTTCAACTGCCAGAAATTATTTGCCCAAAAAGCGGACCAACTCATACAGGAAAAGCATTAGAGATATTGTATCAGAAAGTAAAGTCAGATGTTATAAAAAGTACTACAACTCAAAAAGGAGATTGGAAACCGTTGTTTTTTTTATTCACAGATGGTAAGCCAAGTGATTTGCAACTATACAGGGAAATGATTCCAAAAATTAAAGATTCAAATTTCGGAACAATTGTTTGTTGCGCCGCAGGAAATATGGCTGATGATTTATTATTAAAAGAATTAACAGAAAACGTTATACATCTTGACTCAACAGATAGCCAAACATTAAAATCTTTTTTTAAATGGGTTTCTGAAACGATTGAACAAGGAAATAAGAGTCAAGGAACTGGAGAAAGCGTTATGTTACCACCTCCACCTAAAGAAATTACAGTTGTTTTATGAAAAGTTTAATCCTGATTTTTATAAATATTTTAATTGTTGGATTGTTTTTATATTCAAAATTATTACCGCATAAAGATAAATTGAACCCACGATACAAAAAGATATTCGATTTTTTCTATGGAATATTTTCTCCATTTTTTAATTTTTTGAAAAATATATTAAAGCCATTACAAGTAGGTTTGGGATTGTATGTTGATTTGACTCAAATACTGCTATTAATTATATTTCTAATGTTTTTAAATTTTTTATAGATGAGAAGATTACCGATATATTTCCTAATTGACATTTCCGAATCAATGGTTGGAGAACCTATTCAACAAGTTGAAGAAGGATTAGCAACAATTATTCAAGCATTAAAAACCGATCCACACGCACTAGAAACAGTTTTTGTTTCAATTATTGTCTTTGCTGGTCAACCAAAAACATTAGTTCCATTAAAGGAAATAGTTAGTTTTTATCCACCAAAATTTCCAATTGGTAGTGGAACTTCTTTAAGTAAAGGTTTAGGACACTTAATGCACGAATTGAGAACTAACATTGTCAAAACAACATATGAAGTAAAAGGCGATTGGAAACCAATAATATATTTATTTACTGATGGTGTTCCAACGGATGATAGCAATAAAGCAATAAATGAGTGGAAGCAAAATTGGCATAAGTCAGCAAATTTAATTGCTGTTTCGTTTGGTAATAATACAGATGCGCACTTACTAGGTGAATTAACGGATACTGTATTAGAATTCAAAAATACGAATGCACAATCTTATAAGGATTTTTTTAAATGGGTCACTGATTCTATTAAAACAAGTAGTATAAGTGTTGAAAGTAACGCAACGGGTTTTGAATTAGCAAATATTGATGGTGTAACTATTGAAAAAATAGATTTGAGTAAAACTGAAGCAAATCGTCAATATGTTGATGACAATTTTGTCGTGTTAAATGGAAAATGTCAAAATACTCTGAGACCTTATTTGATGAAATATCGTAAAACTGTTACTCCTTCAAGTATTGCTGGTTTAGAAATTGAAACAAAGAGTTATAGACTTGTTGGGGCATATCAAGTAGATAACACTTATTTTGAATTAGCCGATAATACCAATTTTTCTAATAAAATAAATACAGATGAATTAATTGGTGGTCCAACTTGTCCTTGTTGTGGTAATCAAATTGCTTTCGCTGTTTGTAGTTGTGGAAAAATTCATTGCATTGGAGAAGAAGAATTAAGTACGTGTCCTTGGTGTGGCAATCAAGGAACGTATGGCAGTGGAGTAGGTGGCTTTGATGTAAACAGAACACAAGGATAAAATATGGAAGATACAAGAAAATATATTGAAGCTTTCTTTTTTCAACACAAAATAGAAGTTCCACCAAGTAAATTGTCTCTTTTTTATGATTTTATTGCTAATGAAGAGAATATAAATTCAGTAAAAATAATTCAAGAAAATCAAAAGATGATTATGGCAAATTGGACATTAAAAACTCGAATTGACGATATTATTTCACAATCAGTATCATTACCTAATGGTACTGTAAATAAAAAATACGAATCAAAAATTGATTTTATTAAATTAGGTTGGAATGACATTATTTATTCTGAGATTATCGATTTAGAAGAATCTGGGCTTGAATTTAATAATGAAGAAGAAATAATTTTTGGTAATCCTTTAATTAGCGGAGATTTGAATATAAAGTTGTTATTTCGAATAGATGGTGAATCTGAGGATTCAATTTTAAATGAAAAAACAATAACGATTATAATAAATCCAGATCCAAAATCATTGTGGAAAGAAATTGAAAGCGATAAAAACGATCCTTATTGGAAGGAAGATAATGTTGCTGTATCAAGTAATTTTTTAGATAAAAATATAGTAATAGCTTCTAAACGAGGGAGAAGTCACGCAAATGTGGGTTCTTTTAGAGATGATGATTTTGCATTTAAAAACATTGAGAACACAGGTTGGAGTGTTATTGCTGTTTCTGATGGAGCTGGAGGTTATCCCGTAACGAGACAAGGTTCAAAATTAGTTTGTGAATTTGTTATATCTTATTTTAAAAATAATTTCACAAACGAGTCATTAATAGATTTTGACGAAACCTTATTAAACCATCATAATAAGTCAGATGAAGATTCATCAAAGAAAATAAGTCATTTCGTTTATGATAATCTATCTAAAGCAGCTTGGTCTGTTCATAAACAATTAGAAGAGTTTGCAACTAAGTCAGAAAGACCTTTAAAAGATTTTCATTCCACTTTAATTTTTGCTTTAGTTAAAAAGTATGATTTTGGATATGCAATACTAACTTTTGGTATTGGTGATTGTCCAATAGGTTTATTAAATAAAGATTTAACCGAAATTAAATTAATGAATTGGTTGGATGTTGGTGAGTTTGGTGGTGGAACTCGTTTTATTACTATGCCAGAAATATTTCAAAGTGATAAATTTTCAACCCGATTTGGTTTTAAATTAGTAGATGATTTTTCTTACCTAATGTTAATGACAGATGGAATCTATGATCCAAAATTTGTTGTAGAAGCTAATCTGGAAAAAATTGAAAAGTGGAATGAATTCCTTGAAGATTTACAAGGCAAAAATGAAGATAATTGTAAAGTAGATTTTAATAAAGAAAATGCAGAAATTGCACATCAACTTTCTACTTGGATGGACTTTTGGAATCCGGGGAATCACGACGATAGAACGCTTGCAATAATCTATTAGGCGATGAGTGTAATAATAGTAAAATCAATCAACGATACATCAAAAACCTATCAATTTGTTGATAATGGAGAACCGATGCGTGGTGGTGTGAAAGATGTTTTTTTTAGTCCCGATAAAAAATATGTGGTAGCAATTTTTAGAGACAAATTAGATTTTAATCAAAAAGAAAGATTGCAAAGAATAACTAATCATTATCTGCCTCAGATTCAAAGTAAAGAGGCAGGGGATTATTATTTGAATGAAGTGTTTAGATGGCCAACAGATGTAGTTGAACATAATGGCTTAACAGGAGTTATTGTACCAATTTATAATTCTAAATTCTTTTTCAAAAAAGGATATGAAACAAGTGATTTAATTCAAGGAAATGAAAAAAATGGTAAATGGTTTGCTGGAGCTAAATTTAGAAATCCACAATTTCCATTAAAAGTTGCTAAATCAGAATTAGGCGATTGGTTGAGCTATTTTCAAGTATGTGTTAATTTAACTCGTGGTGTCAAAAAAATGCACGCTATGGGATTAGCACATTCAGATTTGTCATACAATAATATTCTAATAGACCCGATTGAAAAATCTGCGTGTATTATTGATTTAGATGGCTTAGTTGTTCCTGGAATGTTTCCTGCTGAAGTAATTGGAACAGCTGAATTTATTGCTCCAGAAGTACTTTCTACAAAACATTTAAACAAAACAGATCCAAATAGAAAATTACCAAACAGATTAACAGATTTACACGCTCTTCCAGTGCTTATTTATATGTTTCTATTACATAGGCATCCACTAAAAGGAGGTAAGGTTCACGATTTAGATACTGAAAAAGATGATTTATTGTCAATGGGCGAAAAAGCACTATTTATTGAACATCCAAAAGACGCAACTAATAGACCTAAATTAAATCAGGTTTCAAAATGGGATTTGCCTTGGGCAGATATTGCAAAACTTCCGTACTCAATTACAGGTCCTTATTTAAAAACATTGTTTGATAAAGTTTTTATTGATGGATTACATAATCCAATGCAAAGACCAACTGCCGAAGAATGGGAAATAGGATTACTGAAAACAACCGATTTAATGCAAAAATGTCATAATGTTTCTTGTGAACAAAAATGGTATGTTTTTGATAATACAAATACGCCTAAATGTCCATTTTGTGGCACTGCACACAAAGGTACTTTGCCAATGTTAGACTTATACTATCAATTTAAAGAATCTGTATGGAGACCAGAAAATCATAGATTAATGGTATATGATAATCAATATTTGTTTCAATGGCACGTAAATAGAGATGTAACTAGAAACGAAAAGACAACAGCAGAACAAAAAATTCCGGTAGGTTATTTCACATTTCATAATAATAAATGGATTTTTGTAAACCAAAAGTTAACATCGATGAAAGATTTAACCGAAGATAAAGAAATTCAAATTGGTTCAATGGTAGAGCTAACAGACGGTAAAAAACTTCTTTTATCCAAAGAAGATGGAGGTCGAATAGTAATAATAACAATAACAAATAAATAAAATCATGAATGAATTAGTACAACAAATAGTTGATAATCCAGGTGCAGCACTTGGAATTATTGGGAATTTAGTAATAATTGAAAGTTTACTTTCAGTTGATAATGCTGCTGTTTTAGCAACAATGGTTATGGATTTACCAGAAAAACAGAGGGATAAGGCATTGAAATATGGTATTTGGGGAGCATATATTTTTAGAGGTTTAGCAATGTTATTTGCGTCAATATTGATTAAAATCTGGTGGTTAAAACCTGTTGGAGGTTTGTATTTATTATATCTTGTTTATGGATATTGGAAAGGAAAGCAAACTGAATCAACAGATGATGATGTTATAGATAAAAAATCAAATTGGTTGTATAGAATTTCTGTTGGATCAATAGGTAATTTTTGGGCCACTGTTTGTCTAGTTGAACTAATGGATATGGCTTTTTCAATTGATAATGTCTTTGCTGCTGTTGCATTTACACCTAACATTATTTTAGTTTGTATTGGTGTTTTCATTGGAATACTAGCTATGCGTTTTATTGCACAATGGTTTGTAAAATTAATGGGGAAATATTCATTTCTTGAAACAGCTGCTTTTATTGTTATTGCTATTCTTGGAATTAAACTTTCACTATCTCTTGTTGAGCATTTTTCTCCAAAAAGTTCATTAGCTATATTTTTAAAAGGTGAAACTGCTGACGTTATTATGTCTATTACAACAGTTTCTATTTTCTTTATTCCAATTATTACTTCACGGTTCTTTAATTTTCCAAAAAAATCAGAATAAATGTCAAAATATATTATACTTTTTATATCATTTATTTTTCTTCTAATTTCTTGTAAATCAGAAAAAGAAATTAAAGATGAAGAGAATTACCAGAAGTTTAAAAGTAATTCGTTATCAACCGGTTCTGAACCATATTATTATTTATTTGGAAACAATTTAGATTGTTCTGATTTAGATTGTTCCATAATAAAAATTGAGACAGATGAAAATTCCGATGTTATTGTATCCATAAAAAAACAAGATAATGTAATTGCTCATGCTTATATAAGAGCAAATGATTATTATAGTTTTAATTTACCCAATGGTGTTTATCAAATATTTTTCTATTATGGAAAAGGCTGGGATCCCAACAAAACAAATATTGTAAATGATAATAAATTAATAGGTGGGTTTTTAGATGCTGAAAGTTTTGGAAAAGACGAAAATGTAATTTTTTTAGAAGATAACATATTAACTTACAAATTGTACAGTCAAGTTGGAGGTAATTTTAACACAACTGAAAGTAATATTAATGAGGCCTTTTAATTTTAACTAAAATAATAATCAACTCAATCTCATTCTTTCCGTTTTACTAATACTGAGTCTCTTCGTATTGCTTTTCGTTTATTTACAAATTGTGAGTAAGAAAAATGTATTAGTTTTGATTAATCCGTATACGAAGTTTAGATAGAATTACAAGTTCTGTTTTTATTGTATAAATTAAATTATTTTAATTGTTTTTTAAATCTCACTCTGGTGTGTTGTGAAACTTCGTTTTTTCGTTAGTAGCTTTTGTATTAATTGTTTTTTTTTGATTGTGAAAATAATAAGCATTGAACTAATTAACGTAAAGAAAAATACAGGTGGTTTAAGCACTCGTAATTAAAAAAGCATTTTAGCCTTCGATAGCCTCAGTCCACAAAGATTTAATAGCTGAGGTTCTCGAAGCCGCCATTCAAACTTTCAAATCCACTTCCTTCCAAGACAAAATCGTTTCATTGCTGCGCTGTTGTGTGGTGTCAAAAAAGTTAACGAGGGTATGATGTAGTTGAAAATCATCGATTAGAGAATCAAGGTAATGCAAGGCGCGGAGGTGTTCGTTGCGGACGGTTAAAGAGGCTTTCATTTCAATGCAATGCAACTTCAAACCATCTGTAATGAGTAGGTCAATTTCATTTTGGTTGCTATCTCGCCAAAAATTGTACTCCACTTGTTTTCCATCACCTTTGTTTAATTTCATGAACTCTAGCAATACGTAGTTTTCAAAGATAGCACCCTTGTAAGTTGACGTCATTAAATCTTCTGTGCTATTGATTCCCAACAAATTGCACAACAACCCTGTATCATAAAAATAGAGTTTAGGTGTTTTTACAACTCTTTTAGAAAGGTTGTTGAACCAAGGCTCTAACGTAAATGCAATGTAACTTGTTTCCAAAACAGATAACCAACGCTGGATTGTTTTGCTATCTTGTTGCAACTTTTTACCGATTTCGGAAGCATTAAAGAGTTGCCCAGATTGGTGCGCCAACAAACGCATAAACTTACGAAAGGTTTTGAGTTCTTGCACATTAAGGATGGTGCGTACATCTCGTTCAACATAGGTTTTAATGTAACTAGGATAAAAATCAGTTGCACTAATCGCTTTGTCATATAAACGTGGATATGCACCGTTCACTAATAATTCTTCTATTGTTATTGCGTGTTTTTGAGCAATTTCTGAATAAGATAAGGGTAACAATTCCTGAATGTAAACGCGCCCTGCTAATGTTTGTGTTATTTTTTCTAACAACAAAAAGTTTTGGGAACCGCTTAAAATAAACTGTCCTGTACTCGTTGATTCATCTACAAGTTGTTGGATATAAGAAAATAATTCAGGTGCATTTTGTGCTTCATCAATAATAACGTGGCGATCATAAATCGCTAGAAAACCAGTTGGATCAGCTAATGCGAATGCCAATAGTTGTGGGTTTTCTAGTGATAAGTAACGATAGCTTGGAAAGCACATTTTAGCAAGTGTCGTTTTCCCAGACTGACGAGGGCCAGTAAGTACTAAAACAGGAAATTTTTCTGCCATTTCCTGTAGTTTTTTTGTAGCACGACGTTGTATCATAAAACAAAGATAAACAATTTATGCAAATTCGGAATTTTCTTTATGTAATTTCGGAATTTTCTTTATGTTAATTCGGAATTTTTAATCGTTAAGCCTTGTTATTATTAGCTTATAGTTGTTTTAAATAAAATTAAAAAAAATGATCTTTGATATCCTCAGTCCACAAAGATTTGATGGATGAGGAACTCGGGATTTGGTGGCTGAGGTTCTCGAAGCGACCTAACTCACATTCAAACTTTTTATCGTACTTTTATGCAAAATAAAAAACGATGAAAAATTACCTATTAGTAGCTGCGTTGATCGCATTAGGAACGAGTATCAATGCACAAATTGTTGCTCCGAAAGCGAGCCCTCAAGGAAAAATTGAACAAAAAGTTGGGGTTACGGATGTGAAAGTGGAATACTATCGCCCCATGAAAAATAACCGCGTGGTTTTTGGAGAGGTTGTTCCTTTAAACGAGATTTGGCGAACTGGAGCGAATGAAAATACAAAATTCACCTGCTCTGATGCACTTGTTTTTGGAACAGATACCTTGCGTGCTGGGACATATGCCTTATTTACAAAACCATCAGCAAGCAATTGGGAAATTTATTTTTATACAGAAACAAGCAATTGGGGATTGCCAGAAACGTGGGACGCTTCTAAAGTTGCATTAAAAACGACTGTACCAACGATCGCACTAAACGATGTAGTTGAAGTATTTACAATGAACTTAGACCCTGTTACAAGTAAAATGGGACAATTGTCTATTTCTTGGGACAAAACACGTGTAACAGTTCCTTTTGCGGTTCCGACAACACAAAAAGTGTTAGCTTCGATTGAAAAAACAATGGCAGGTCCAAGTGCGAATGATTATTTCGCTGCAGCAGATTTCTACTTTAAAGAAAAAAGAGACCTGCAAAAAGCACGTGAATGGGCAACCAAAGCAGTTCAAATGCGTGGCGAAGATGCTTACTGGATGTTGCGTGTGAAAGCATTGATTGAAGCGGAATTAGGCGACTACAAAGCAGCAATCGAAACAGCAAAAAAAGGGTTAGCAGCAGCTGAAAAAGCAAAAAATACGGCAAACATTGAAATGAACAAGGCTTCTATTGAAGAGTGGTCTAAAAAGAAAAAATAACGATGTCGGCATTTTACGCAGCATTAACGCAGCGCTTTGGGAGCGAACACTGTCAGCTAATCACGCCTAACATTGATGCGATGGAATTGGCCTTGGTTCACATACCAAAAAAACACTGTACGTTGCTCGTAACAACTGGTTTAAGCAACTACAAAATGCCAGTTCACGAGAAAGAAGCGGGCAACGAACACAACGAACTATACTTTTGCTTACCAAGCTATTGGGATATTAACGCTAAAGAATTAGCCACCATGAATTGGGTTTTTGAATGGATTAATCGCTTGGCTCTTTTTGTTGTAGAAAAAAACACGTGGTTTGGTAATGGTCACACCATGCCGTGTGGGAAGGACAAGAAAGAATTGTCACCTACGATGAAACAAAATCACTTTTTCTTGGCGCGCCCCATTTACCTAAAAGACGAACTCTTACCAATTGAACTAACAGATTATACAGTTCAATTTTTAGCCATTATTCCTGTTTTTGAAAAAGAAGTAGAATACAAATTGCACCGAGGGACTCGCAAATTCATGGATAAACTAAACACGCAAGGCGTGAATGAGAAATTGGATGATTATCGGGGAAGCGTGTTGAAAAGCAAGTGGCGCTTGTTGCGAAAATAAACTAGTATTTAATTTCTTTCATTACTTTTTCTTGATAAAAAGTAAGCAAAAATCAAGAAGCAACAAGCCGTTCGGACACAAATTGATTTCGCACCACTTATACGAGAGTAGTGGAAAGCCTCCTTCGTCATTTTCCAGACGCAAGCGCCTCTCGTTAATTGGTAAGCAAAATCATTTTGATGCTATTCCTCACTTCTCTGTTGCTTCGGAGAATTCGCGTTGATTCTTAAAAACTCACTTCGTGCGGAGAAAGATCTCTCTTCGTCCGAAGCACCTAATCCAACCCGCAAGCGTGGGAACCCCTAAATTTTCCAAGATTTAGCCGTGAAGCTTGCGGAATTGCGCCCAAGCCCTATGCGACAGCATTGGCTGATCAGGGATAAGCATGAAGCAAAGCGCAATCGGCGGTTTTCATGTAACGCAGTGAAATGAAAAAAATCCTCGGAAAATTTGAAAAAGCTTTTTGCTTACTTTTTTGCTTAAAAAAGTAAGAATAAATTATCAAGCAGAAAGAACCTCTTCCACCCATGCTTTCCCCCATTCCTCTACTTCATTTACTGACCAAAGTGCTGGATAAAAAATGCGTTTTTGAAATCTTGGAGGCAAGTATTTTTGCCAGTTGGTTCCGCCTGTTGCAGCAATATCTGCTGATTCACCTTTATTCAAATATTGAACAGCAGATTTGTAATGAGCCAATGGCCAATTGATGTTTACATTCACATCATTTTGCTTTAACGCATTGATTACAGCAGGATTTTGTTGCTCTTCTGCTGATAAACGAAGGTAAACTTGCCATAAATTAGTTTGAACAGACTGCTCACCTAAAGCAATAAATTCGTCTTGGTAGCGCTCTTCAAATTGTATCAATGTTAGCGTTTTTTTACCTGTTCCTACTTCTGTTGCTCCCTCTTTCCAATAAATGTGTTCATACATCGCTGGAATTGGTGATGCAACTGAAAATTGAGCACGTTTATCTTTGTGCACCAAATTGATGAAATCTGTACTTAAAATTTCGATGAAACGGTATTGAGCCGATTGAAAACCACTTGCGGGAAGCAATGACATTCTAAATTGCAAAAACTGTTCGCGTTCCATTCCATTGATCATAATTTCAAAACTTTTGATTAAAGCTTCGAAATAACGGTTGATGCGCGTTACACGATCGATGAAATATTTTGCTGTTAAATCACTTTTTTGACCCAATTGTTTGAACTCATGAATCGACAATTTGAAATACAACTCTGTTATTTGATGGTACATGATGAAAATTTCTTCATCCGGTATTTGTGTTTTTGGCTTTTGCAAACTCAACAAGGTGTCCAACGCAATGTAATCCCAATACTTCGTAGTATCAGCATAAAGTAAACCATCTAAATAAGAAAGTAAATCTTGACCAAGTGCAGCATACTTTTCATTTAGCTGCTCTAAGCGGTTGTGTATTTCGGGTGTAATTTCCATGTTCAATATTTAACAGCACAAAGGTAGTATTTGCGCAATGCCTTGCAAATGCTTGTTAATATTTTAACATTTTTGATGGAAAAAGCGTGGTTTACTAAAATAATTGATTCGTTTTTAAAACATTCTTCGTTCGAAGTACCTAATCCAACCCGCAAGTGCGGAATCCCCTAAATTTTCCAAGATTTAGCCGTGGAGCTTGCGGAATTGCACCCAAGCCCATGCGAAAGCATAGGCTGATCAGGGAAAAGCATGAAGCAATGCGAAATCGGCGGTTTTCATGTAACGCAAATTTTCATTACTTTTTCTTGATAAGAAGCAAAACCCTTACCTTTACCAAAAAAATCCACCATGATCAAATACAATCCGAAAAGCTGGGCCAAATTAATTTTTGCCTTTCATAAAAGTGACACCTTTCATATGCTGCGAAAAGAAATCCTATACATGGGAATATTAACACTTATAATTGCATTTATTGTTTTACAATTGTTTCCAGATGCAACAGGATTAAAAGATTTATTTGCAGTGTATTCTTTGATTGGTTTTGTGATTTCTTTGCTGTTAGTTTTTAGAACCAATACAGCCTATGACCGCTGGTGGGAAGGAAGAAATAAATGGGGTGGTTTAGTCAATGACACGCGTAATTTTGCAATAAAATTATCGAGTTTATTACCGCAAGAAAAAGACCGCGAGTTCTTCAAGCGCATGATTCCAAATTTTGCGATTGCGGCAAAAGAGCATTTACGCAAAGGTGTACAACTAGAACAATTAAACCTTAACGAAGCAGAATACGAATACTTAAGTGGAAAAGAACACATTCCTTTAGCAATAAGTGGTTTACTTTACGATCAATTGCAATTCATAAAACAAAAAGGTCAATTAACTTCTACCGACGTGCTTTTAATGGATCAAAACTTAAACCAATTCATGGAATGTGTTGGCGCATGTGAGCGCATCAAAAATACGCCTATTCCGTTATCGTATAGTTTATTTATCAAAAAATTCATTTTAATCTACGTAACCACCTTGCCATTAGCATTTGTAATGCAATTTGGTTATTTCTCCGCCTTGATTGCCACCTTTGTTTTCTACATTTTGGTGAGCATGGAAGTCTTGGCAGAAGAAATTGAAGATCCGTTTGGCGCCGACGACAACGACCTTCCAACCGACCAATTGTGCGAAACAATTACAAAAAACATGGAGGAAGTATTGGGGTAAATGTAAAACCCCAAGCAATAAATACTTGGGGCTGGTAGGTGTTTACTAATTTCTTAATGAACACTTTTCGTTAAGTGGTTTATTTTGTTTTTACTTTAGATCAATTTATTCTTGATAAAATTACTGCAGTAGTCCTTCAAATTCTTAAAAACTATGCGAATTCGTTGTTTCGCTGATTAGTATTGAATGATTTTTGGGTTGATCACAAACTTTTTAATGCGTTTATCATTGCTGTCTCTACTTTCAAGGAAAACATTGTCATGAGTAACATTTAAAAAGAAGGCTAGTTTTTCACGCAAGGATTTTAGGGTTGTTTCGCGGCGTTTTTTCTGCGCAGAAAGAGAGGTAGATTCTTCTTCAAACAACTCGTTCAATGCAACAATGTCGATGGGTTCATTTTTATGCTCAATGAACGTTAATAATATTTTAAACTCCAACAAGGTCAAATCGTTGTTGATCATTCTATCCCCTATAAATAATTGGTGGTTTTTTAATTTTAAGTATTTCTCGGCAGGAGCTTTTTTTGGTTGAATCAATTTATTTCTATAAACAAAAAGTAGGATAATTAGTAAACAACCTACAATCCCAAGAAAAATTAAACCCCAATTGGTTTTTACTTGTTCAACATAAAAAGGATACGTTGCGATCTTATTTTTTAAAATATCTTTAGAAGGACTGATAAAAATGTAGTAGTTTGATTGAAACTTATTTTTTAATAAAATATGCTTTTTTGTCCCATCGAAAAACGCATCTATAACATAAGAATTTGAATTAGTTTTATAATGTTCAATGGTGTTCTTTTTACAATTGATAACCCAAATATCAGGTTTAGAAATAGAAATCTCAAAAGGTAAGTTACTGTTTATAGCGCCAATAGTTAAAGCAACATTGGAATAACCATGATTAATCAACCCCAGTTTTTCCCAAACATTTGTTTTAAAGTTGTATCTCCAACAATCCAAATGATTAATAACTTTGGTGCCATAACCCTCAGAACCTCCAAAAACATACAAATCGTTTTTGTATTGTTGAAAAAATGGTGAACACCTTTCAGCTGGTTTTAATTCTGTATGTTGAAGGTGCCATTCTTTGGTATAATTATCAAAATAAGTGAGAATATTTTTAAATGTAAACAAACCATAACCTCCAAAAGCGAAAATCCTGTTGTTGTATTCTACCAAAGCATTGCTATGTTGGTTTTCATGCTTAAAAGATTTATCAATACGTTTTAACGTGTCATTTTTTAATTCATAAACTTCTCCTACGCCACCATAAACAAAAAATATTCGACCATTCGAAAAAGTAATTGGTTTAAATCTTTCTTTAAAAGCTTCAAAATTTAAATCGGATGATACAAATGAAAAATGATGTTTCGCCCATTTTTTACCGGTTGCTGAAATTGTAAAATAGGTAACTGAATCATCAAAAACAAAGAACTGATTGGTGTGTTTGTTAATAAAGCACTGAGCAGTTTTTGATACAACTAAACGGTCTGATTGAGCCTTTAAAAAAATAGGCGAAACCATAATTAGAAGTAGGAAAACTGAACGGTTTATTATATTCATCTATCAATATTTTCAACGAAGATGTTCAACAAAGTACAAAAAATATCAAAAAAATACGCGAAACTATACCTTCGTGCTTTGTGTAAAACAATGATTTTCTAGCTAAACCACTCATTATTAAACTCCTGCAAATTTATTAGTACGATTAAGAATTTTTCAGAAAAAAAACGTTTTTTGCTGTTTTTAATTCCAAAAAAAATGCGCGATCTTTCAATCGCGCATTCCAACTAAAACTTAACTATGATAAAATCAACTACCTTGTTTGATAAGCATGCACTGCTAAATCAATCAATTTGTTTGAATATCCCCATTCATTGTCGTACCAACTCACCACTT
>JAHEIL010000039.1 GCA_024639405.1 Crocinitomicaceae bacterium
GAAGAACTAGAAATAGGATATTCTATTTTGCCCGCCTTTCGGAATAAAGGTTATGCTTCTGAAGCAGCGCAGAAATGCAAGCAGTTTGCCTTTGTAAATAACTTCAGTGACAATGTGATTTCGTGTATATTAATTGGCAATACTTTTTCCGAAAATGTAGCGCTTAAAAACGGAATGAATATCGATAAAATAACTGAAGATAAAGGTGAATCGATTCAAGTTTTTAGGAGTTGGAATTCTTAAAAATTTAACCATTATATCTTAATAAATCGGTAACATTCATTGGGTAATCTTTTTGGAATTTTGCAGGATGAAAATTATTAATCGCGACATAAGTTGGCTTTCCTTTAATGAACGTGTTTTACAGGAAGCATCAGATGCACGAATTCCGTTGATTGAACGCATGCGTTTTTTAGGAATTTATTCAAATAATCTAGACGAGTTTTACCGAGTGCGTGTTGCAAATATCAAACGCGTGATGAGTTTTGACAAAAACATTACAGTCAATAACAAAGGAACAGCTCAGAAATTATATGCTGAAATACGCGATATTGTCATGAAACAACAAAAGACATTTGAAAAAACATACCAACAAATCATTAAAGAATTAGACGATAATAACATCTTATTAATCAACGACCAATCGCTTTCTAAAAAACAAATCAAACAATTAGATGCTTATTACAATTTAATTCTAAAGCATGCCATTGTACCAATCATCTTAGATAAAAAAACGAGTTTTCCTGTTATCAAAGATTCAAGTATTTATTTAGCAATCAAAATAGTTGGAAAAGATAAAAAGAACAAATACGCTTTAATACAAATTCCAACTGATTTTTCACGTTTTTACCGTTTAGATGCGGATGATAAAGAATACTTTATTTTATTGGATGACATCATTCGCTTTTACTTAAAGAATATCTTCAAAATTTTTGAATTTGAAGAAATCAGTGCATACACGTTTAAATTTTCACGAGATGCTGAGTTAAATCTAGACGATGACTACTCAGAGACATTAATTGAAAAAATTGAAAAAAGTTTAAAACAACGCGTTAAAGGTAAACCTGTTCGTTTTGTGTACGATGAAAAAATGCCCGATGATTTATTAAATCACCTGTTAAAATCGTTGGATCTTACTAAAAATGAAAACGCCATTCCTGGAGGAAAATACCATAATTTCAAAGATTTCATTTCATTTCCATCGTTTGGGCACAGTGAATTTAAATTCCAAGAACAAATTCCATGTATTCACCCTGAATTAGAACACTCAAAAAGCTTAATAGAAGCAATTGTTTCTAACGATTTATTATTGCACTTTCCATACCAACGCTTTGATTACATCGTTGACACCTTAAGAGAAGCTGCTATTGATCCAACTGTTAAAAGTATTAAAATCAATGTGTATCGCGTTGCCAAACAATCGCAAATCATGAATGCATTGATTGCGGCGATTAACAATGGTAAAAAAGTAACAGTTTTCTTAGAATTGCAAGCCCGTTTTGATGAAGAAAACAACTTAAATTGGGCAAATACACTAAAACAACACGGAGCAAAAGTGCTGTTTGGTATGCAATATTTCAAAGTACACTCGAAACTAATGCAAATTGCCCGCCAAATAGATGGGAAAGAGCAATTGATTTCATACATTGGAACAGGAAATTTCAATGAAAAAACGTCCCTAATTTATGGTGATTTAGGTTTGTTGACTGCAAATCCAACACTTGGTAATGAAGTCAAAAAAGTCTTTAGATTACTCGAAAATAACATGGATCGTGGTATTTACAGAGAATTATTAGTTTCTCCAATGAATACAAGAAGAAAATTAATTGCGCTAATCGATAAAGAAATAAAGTTTGCAGAAAAGAAGCAAAAGGCAAGTATCAAAATCAAGTTAAACAACTTAACAGATCCTAAAATCATTGAAAAATTATACAAAGCGAGTCAGGCTGGAGTAAAGATTGATATGATTATTCGTGGTGTTTGTTGTTTGATTCCAGGCGTGAAAGATTTAAGTGAAAACATACGCGTTATCAGTATCGTTGGACGTTATTTAGAGCATGCGCGTTTTTTCATCTTTGAAAACGATAAAAATCCTAGTTATTTTATTTCTAGTGCAGATTGGATGGAACGAAATTTTGATAAACGAATTGAAGTAGGTTGTCCAATTTATGATAAAACTATTCAAAAAGAATTGGACTTCATTTTTGAACAACAATGGAATGACACCGTTAATGCACGCGTAATTTGTAAAGATCAAAAAAATACGTTTATCAAGTCGAAAGGAGATAAGCCGTTTAATGCCCAATTAGCTTTGTATAATTATTACGAGAAAAAAGCAAAAATTAGCGAGTAGCAGTATATTCTTTGTGCATTGCATAAATCATACCATCCGATAATCCAATTTTAGGAACGGATATTTGTGTACAATTCAATTCATTTAAGATGTACAAATAAATGTTCATTGCAGGAACAATCACATCTGCTCGATCGGGTTTTAATTGGTATTTATCCGTGCGCTCTTCTAATGACAATTTATCCAATTTATCTCGGAGTTTAATTATAGCAGAAGTATCCAAAGTAGCTGATTGACTTTTACCAATCATTTTATGCACTTTATTAATGTTCCCTCCCGTTCCAAATAATTTATGTGGCGAATTAAGATCAACGTGTTGAATGATCCAATCATGTATTTCTGACCAGATAGTTGTTGCTACTTTTTCTTTTAATAAGCGAATTGTACCTACTTGAAATGATTTAGAAGCAATCCGTGTTCCGTTTTCAAAAACACTGATTTCAGTACTACCTCCTCCAACATCAATCACAATAAATGGAGCTGTTTTATCAAAATCTAACAAAAAGAAAGTCCCGAAGATTAATTTAGCTTCTTCGTCGCCACTGATCACTTCAATGGTAACACCCGATTCTTTTTTAATTTGCGCAATAACTTCTTTTGCGTTTACCGCTTCTCGCATTGCTGAAGTTGCAACAGCTCGCAGTTTTTTAACATTAAAAGTTTCAGCAATTAAAGAAAATGCTTGAATAGTTTTAGAGAAATCCGTTGCCTTTTTGGTAGATATTATTCCATTCTCAAAAACCTCATCCCCTAAACGCAAGGGAACACGTGTGTAAGAAATCTTTTTTACAAATGAATGATTCCCAACTACTTCCACTTCTCCTACAAGAAGTCGAGCAGCATTCGTACCAATATCAATTGCGCCAAATTTCATTTCAACTTATTTTTTTCTAAAGAAAATCTTAATTGGAACACCACAAAAATCAAATTTTTCACGTAATCTGTTTTCTAAGAAACGTTTGTATGCATCTGGAATATACTGTGGTAAATTACAGAAAAATGCAAAAGCTGGTGAATATGTTGGCAATTGTTGAATATATTTAATACGAATGTATTTCCCTTTCATCGCTGGTGGTGGTGTTGCTTGAATCACTTCTTGCATCACTTCATTTAACTTAGAAGTAGAGATTTTCTTTGTCCTATTTTCGTTTACCATCATGGTTGCTTCCAACGCTTTGTGAATACGCTGTTTGTTGATTGTTGAGGTGAAAATAATTGGAACATCATTGAACGGCGACAATTGTTTACGCAGATTTTCTTCGTATTCATTCATCGTGTTCTGATCTTTTTCAACCAAATCCCATTTGTTGACCAAAACAACAACTCCTTTAGAGTTTTTCTCAATCACATAAAAAATATGTAAATCTTGCTTTTGCAATCCTTCAACTGCATCGATCATGAAAATACAAACATCTGCACTTTCAATGGTACGAACAGAACGTAAAACAGAATAATATTCAATGTCTTCTGTTACTTTCGCTTTTTTACGAATTCCAGCAGTATCAATCAACATGAAATCAAATCCAAAAGCATTGTAACGTGTATTGATCGCGTCACGAGTTGTTCCTGAAATATCCGTTACGATATTGCGCTCTTCACCTGTTAATGCGTTTACTAATGAAGATTTCCCAACATTTGGTCGACCAACAATAGCTACACGAGGTAAATCATCTTTTTCGTTCACCGTTTCGTCTTCTTTGTTGAAGTATTTTACCACCTCATCTAAAATTTCACCGGTACCAGTTCCGTTCGTAGCTGATAAATCAAATACATCACCTAAACCAAACGAATAAAACTCAGCAGACAAACCTATTCGGTTCATATTGTCTACTTTATTTGCAACAATTAAAACTGGCTTTTTAGATTTGCGCAACAAAGCTGCAACTGTTTCATCTAAATCTACAATTCCAGTTGTTACATCCACCATAAATAAAATTACAGTAGCTTCCTCTATTGCAATTTCTACTTGCTTACGGATTTCTCCTTCAAAAATATCTTCTGATCCTTTGACATAACCGCCTGTGTCTATGACCGAAAAATGAGCTCCATTCCACTCACCTTTTCCGTATAAACGATCTCTGGTTACGCCACTAATTTCTTTTACAATCGCATTGCGTGACTCCGTCAGGCGATTAAACAAGGTCGATTTTCCAACATTTGGACGACCTACTATTGCAACTATATTACTCATTTTTTTCTTTTCTTATTGTGATGATTTTGGACTGAAAGACGATAAGAATAAATCTTTATTCTCCAAAATTCTT
>JAHEIL010000040.1 GCA_024639405.1 Crocinitomicaceae bacterium
TTTTTAAGTTATGAAAACACCAAGCAGGCTAGCGAAGCTTTTGTTCAACAAGGGTTACCCAAAAGTAGGGCGGGAAAACTAAAGAAAATAATTTGTAAATTTGCGAGCATGAATGACAAAAAACTTTATATAATCGCAGGTTGTAACGGAGCAGGAAAAACGACTGCCTCGTTTACTATTTTGCCTGAAATTTTAGATTGTAATGAATTTGTGAATGCTGATGAAATTGCAAAAGGACTTTCACCTTTTCAACCCGAAAAAGTTTCATTTTAAGCAGGACGAATAATGCTCAACAGAATTAATGAACTACTTTCCGAAAATGAAAATTTTGCCTTTGAAACAACTTTGTCAACCAAAAGCTATAAAATAAAGTTATCTTGGCGAAAGAAAAAGGCTATCGAGTAATTTTGCTGTTTTTTTGGCTTCAAAATATTGAATTAGCTAAAAAACGTGTGGAAATTCGGGTATCGGAAGGTGGACATAATATCGAGCCAGAAGTTATCGAAAGAAGATATATTAGAGGAATTAAAAATCTGTTCAACATATATCTGCCTATTGTTGACGGAGCTTTCATTTTTGATAACTCGGAACTGAAACACGAACTTTTAGCAGATAAACAATTTGACACTTCTCTTAACATTGTAAACATAGACAAGTTTAATCTTTTTAAAAATTACTATGACAGCAACTGAAAAACATATTGACGAAAAAAACAAAATACTAAAAGGACTTGAAAAAGTGTATGAAAAACTTTTAGAATATAAAAAATTGAAAAATAGCGAACTGGTTATTTTACGTGACAACAAAATCGTGAAAATAAAACCTGAATAAAAGCCGAACGCCAACCACCGTTTGCTTAAAAAAGCTGATTGAAAGGTTTTCATGTTCTGTCAAACGATACAAATACGCATTGATTTCTTCCACAGAAACTTCATGTGGAACACGCCCAAAATACAAGGCTAAATGTGCCAAATTACGATCATAATTGCTAAACATACGCTTGGAACATTGGTCCAAAACCAAGCGTTCTTCAAAGCGTGAAAACGCTGCTTTAAAACCTGGAACCTGTTGTTTGGCAAGATTAAGCGTAGTTACATTTTTATGGAATAGCTTTACTCGTTAATAATTAATCTTTGAAAAATTCAGACGTCAAATTCTTGCCCCCAATTGTGCAATGATACAATACTTGGAACTAATTTTTGACCTTTTTCAGTGAGAGTATATTCTACAGTAGGAGGAACGGTTGCAAAAACTTTTCTTGTTACAATTCCATTTGCTTCCATATTTTTCAATTCTTTGACCAACATTCTTGTATTTATTCCTTCAACGCTTCGTTCTAATTCTTTGAAACGCATTTTACCTTTAGATAAAATATAAATCATAGGCATTGCCCATTTTCCACCTATTATTTCTAAAACATCTTTTAATGAACATGTTTTTTCAGAAACTTTTAGTTTATTTTCTTTCATAATCAATTGTTTATAAACATTGCTTTACTTTAGGTTACTACTGTACAATAGTGTAACTACTTTCAAAAGTAAAGTATAGAAAGTATATTTGCAACTTAAATTTAAAAAAAATAAAAATGAACTTATTAAATGCAATAAAAGTGGGTAATTCATCACTAAAAAATAGTATGGTAATGGCTCCAATGACACGGTCAAGAGCAAATATGAATGGAGTAGTTGGAGAATCAACTGTTTTATATTATACTCAAAGAGCAAGTGCAGGATTGATTGTAAGTGAAGCAATAAATATTTCTGTACAAGCAACTGGAAGTCCATTGACACCAGGAATTTACACCAGTGAACAAATTGAAGCATGGAAAAAAGTAACTGAAGCTGTTCACGAAAAAGAAGGTGTTATTTATGCTCAACTTTGGCATACGGGACGAGTTGGTCATTCGCATGTTAAAAATGGTGACTTGCCAGTAGCTCCATCTGCAATTGCTATTGAAGGACAAGAACATTTCACAATGGATGGAATGAAAGCTTATGAAACCCCTAGAGAATTAACGCTTGAAGAAATAAAAGTGATCATTCAAGATTTTAAACAAGCAAGTATAAACGCAATTGAAGCAGGTTTTGATGGTGTGGAATTGCATAGTGCATTTGGTTATTTACCAAATCAATTTTTAGCAGAAAATTCTAATCAACGAACAGATGAATATGGCGGAAATGATGAAAATCGTAATCGATTTGTTTTAGAAGTGATGCAAGAAATGGTTGATGCAATCGGAAGTCATAAGGTTGCAATAAGGCTTTCACCTACAAGTACTTACAACAGTATTGTTCACCAAAATCCAACCGAGCAATTTACGTTACTTATCAATGGATTAAACAAAATGCCATTGTCATACATACATTTAATGAACGTACCTTTTCCTGCTGATAAATTTCCAAATTATCCTATGAATAATATTGAAACTTTTGGAAATCTTACACAACATACTATAATTGCAAATTGTGGATATACCAAAGAAACTGGCGAAGCCGAATTAGAGAAAGGAATTGCAAAATTAATTTCTTTCGGTGCATTATTTTTAGCTAATCCTGACTTACCAAAACGATTTGAAATCAATGCAGAATTGAACCAACCCGATAGAGCAACTATGTATGGTGGACAAGACAAAGGCTATATTGATTATCCGTTTTTGAACAATAATTAATACGATGACTAAAAAATTTCAAATCTCATTATTCTTTGTAATAATAATTTTTTCAAACAAAATTTATTCTCAAACAAATTCAAATAAAATGGAACAACCCGTAAACGTAAAAATAGAAAACAGAATACAAGCAATTTTAACACTTGATATGGAAAATATTCCGGCCAATTTTCAAGAAATAGTAAAACACGAAAAAGAAGTTATTGAACAATGGAAAGCAGAAGGCTTCTTGGAGCATTTGTTTTTAAGACAAAATAAAAATGGTGCGATATTAATTTTCAAAGATATTGACGAAGAAAAAGCCAAAGAATTAATGGAGACTCTACCTTTGTATCAATTGAAAAAAAGTGTTGAATATTTAAACTTGATTCAACAATTTTAATGGTTTTTAATTTTTTAATTGAAGAACTGAAACAAGCTTACTTGATAATTTCAGTTCTTCTTTTTTTCTTTGAATCGTTCTTTACGCTAATTATTGTTGTAAACAACTATATTTTTACATCTTAATGAAGATGAAAGATTTAATTACAAAGTTCAGACATCACAATGTTTAAATACATTTTTGTTAAAAGCAATTTAGAAACAATACTTTCATATTGTTTTTAGTGTAAGAATTGAAAAATAAAAAATTAATTTAAACCTCCCAATTACCCATCAATTAACGCCATTTTCTTCAACAGAAAAGAAGCATTCATATTCTGACAAATCCCATTTTTTATAGTATAGTCAAAGTAGATATCGTCACCTGAAATGGTAGAATCGAAGTATTGATTTCTAAAGTGTATGGTGTCGTTGGCTAATTCACATAAGGCCAAATCATGTGTTGCTATGATTCCTTTTGTGTTTAAGCGGTTGAGCTTTGAAAGGAATTTTTTAGAACCAATTTCTTTGTCTGTTGAATTGGTTCCTTTTAATATTTCATCCAAGATTACAAAAATAGGTTCTCCGTTTTCCACAGCATCCATAATGAAACGCAAGCGGGTTAACTCAGCATGAAAATAGGAACTTTCAACGGTTAAATCATCCGTAGTTCGCATGCTTGTGTACAACTTTAATCGTGGTAAGACACACCGTTTTGCATATACTGGAAAACCAGCATTCGCAAATAAAATCGCTAAACCAACGCTACGTAAAAAGGTACTTTTTCCAGCCATGTTTGGACCTGTAATGATTTGAAAATTCTCGTTTTCAGCCGTGATAAAATCATTTTTAACACATTTGGCAGCACCTACAAATGGATGCCCCAATTCTTTTATTGCTATCGTAGAAGAATGTGGATCAATTTGCGCAAAACAAGTACTTGGAAAATTAAAGCGATAACATGCCAAAGAAATCCAAACTTCAATACGCGCCATGTCTTGTTCCCATGCTGAAATTTTATCAGCGTTTGCTTGCGACCACTTATTCCAACGGTGTAAAAGTTGTAAATCCCAAGCAAAAAAGAAGTTCAAGACAGATCCAACCAATAAATTCATTCTAAATTCCATTCCATTGATCAATTTGCCTAAATTTTGAATACTGCCATAAAACCCCTGATCTTGAATGAGGGCTTGTTGGAATGCTTCAACTGCTGGATCTTGGAAGTTGATTTTTTTCAGGTGCTCAAATTGCCGTTGCAGCATCTTCAATTTAAAGGAATAACTCGTGATAAAAGCAATCGTAGGTGTTGATTTTTTGAAATTTCGACCAATTACTGCAAAAAGCAACAAGGTGATGATCGAAAAGCTCGTTGTGCTGATGATATTGAAATTAAACAACAACGTTGCGCCAATTGCTATCAATGGCTGTGCAAATCGTAAAACGTGATCAACTTTAGAAAGGGTAGGAGTCGAACGCGTTAAAGCGGCTAAATGTTTGT
>JAHEIL010000044.1 GCA_024639405.1 Crocinitomicaceae bacterium
AGTTGGTCGATCGTACATTCATATTTTTTCGCCATGTTTAATAGCAACGATTGGATTGAATGGTTGGTTAATGTAAAGTAATTTCCTAGTGGAGACCATGCCTGAGTTTCTATGCCATGAAGCTGATGAAAATCAAGGGTTTCATTCAATAATACTTCAGGATGAACGAACGAAATTTCAACTTGGTTGATAGCAACAGGACACGTTTTTTGAAGCAGCGAAATTTGACTCGGTGTGAAATTTGAAACCCCAAATTGGTTGATTTTATTTTCTTTTAATAACTCAGAAACAATTGAACCAATTTCTTGGTAATCCATTAAAGGACTCGGGCGATGCAATAACAATACATCTAAATATTCGGTTTGAAGATTGTTCAATGACTGTTCCACTTGTTGACGAATATACTGAGCAGAATAATCATAATGTTTGCGGTTAACTCCTCGGGATTCGTTGACTAATTGAATTCCACATTTTGAAATAAAACGAACCTCTTTTCTGTCGATGTTCAATGTTGAAAATGCTGATCCAAATGCCGCTTCAGTAGAATAAGCTCCGTAAATATCTGCATGATCAAATGTGTTTATTCCTTGTTCAAAATACGTTTCAATTAAACGTGACATTTCATAGGTAGTGAGCTTTTTTCCCCAACTCCCCCATTTCATTGTTCCTGCTATAAGTCTACTTTCTTTCATCTTGATTTAAAAAAAAATGCCACCCGAAACGAATGGCATTTTAGTAAGTTATTATTTATTAATCTCTATTACCTAATATTCTTAACAATGATAAAAATAAATTGACAAACAAAATGTACAATTGCAAGCCACCAATTAAAGATAATTTACTACGATCTAATTCAGAAAGCGAATTATCTTGGGATACATTTTTCAATGTTTGCATGTAATAAGCTGTTAAACCTGTAAAAACAAATACACCAATTACTGCAATAATGAAGCCCATCATGTCGCTTTTCATGAAAATATTGACAATTCCAGCAATGAAAATTCCAATAAATACCATGTACAATAAACTACCAAACTTCGTTAAATCAGTTTTGGTGGTATAGCCTAAAATTGCCATTCCAGCAAAAGCTCCAGCAGTTACAAAGAACGTAGAAACGATTGAAGGCATTGCATAAACTAAGAAAATCGTACTTAAACTCAAGCCCATCAACGCTGAGTAAGCTATGAACAAAACCATTAATACTGCTAAGGACAAACGACGGTAAGCAGATTGAATCAATAAGCCTAAACCTACTGGCGCGAAAGCAACCACATAGAACAAAGGAGAAATTCCAGTTGGTGTTAAAAAGTACTCCGTGAAAAAAGCTTCGTTACCAGCAACGTATGCAATAGAACCTGAAATAGCCAGGGCTGCAAACATATAACTGTAAACATTTTTGAAAAAATCTCTGGTTACTGCTTTTGAATAACCGGTGTGTTGATCAATGTAATTTTCCATTTTTTAAAAATTTATTGAGTTAAAAGTAGCAGAAAACTACTAGACAAGCAAAAAATTTAAAATTATTAACGAAAATATTAATGCAACTTTGCTTGAATCAAATTGATGAATTCTTTTCGTGTTGCATCATTTTTCAAAAATAAACCAGTAAATGCACTTGAAGTTGTAACCGAATTTTGTTTTTGAACACCGCGCATTTGCATACACATGTGTGAACATTCAATTACTACAGCAACACCTTTAGGTTCTAATGTTCGTTGAATACAGTCACGGATTTCAATCGTTAAACGCTCTTGAACTTGCAAACGACGTGCATACGCATCAACAACACGAGGAATTTTACTTAAACCAACAATTTTACCATCAGGAATGTATGCGATGTGTGCTTTCCCAAAAAATGGCAACATGTGGTGTTCACACATTGAATAGATTTCGATGTCTTTTACGATTACCATTTCAGAATATTCTTCGTGGAAAATGGCTTGACGAATCAAATCATCAGGATTGATATCATACCCATGTGTTAAAAATTGCATTGCTTTTGCAACACGCTCAGGTGTTTTCAATAAGCCTTCACGTTCTGGATTCTCACCAATTTTTTTTAAAACTTCGTGGTAATGATTGGATAAGTCGTTTGTAGTTTGTTCGTCGTACATCTATGGGAATATTTCTTATTTATTTGAATGTAACAAGTGTAGCTTAAAAAGGTTCTTTACCACCGTAATATTCTACATAATTGTTTTCTGTTTCCACCAATTTGATTTTAACCAATTCACCGCCAGCTTCAGCTATCGGTGTTTTGATGCGTTCCCAAATTTGAATGGCCATATTCTCCGTTGAAGCCAACATTCCTTTTAAAAAAGGCACGTCTAAATTTAAGTTTTTATGATCCAAAGGCTCAATAACTTCAGCTTTCAAAATGGTGCTTAATTCTTTTAAATTGATTACAAAACCTGTGTCTTCACTTGGTTCACCTTTCACAGTTACGTAAATAGCGAAGTTGTGTCCATGCCAGTTTTTGTTGGAACATTTTCCAAAAACTTCCCAGTTTTTTTCTTCCGACCAATCTTCTCGCCACAATTTGTGTGCAGCATTGAAAGTTTCGCGACGTGTAATATAGATTGTATTCACTCTTATCGATTTAAAGCACAAAGATAAGTAGAATTTGGTGACATACTAAGCATCTAAACCGAGAGTTTAAAAAAAATTCAGGTGGAAAGCGTATCTTTGCACAATGGAAGAACGATTAGACAAACTTTTAATGCAACGCAATCTTGTTTCGTCTCGTGTACGTGCTGAACAAATTATCCGAGAAATTGGTGTGCGTGTAGACGGGAAAATGATCACGAAAACAGGAAAAAAATTTCCAGTTGATTGTAAAATTGAAATGATCCAAGAAGAGATTCCATGGGTTTCTCGCGGTGCGTTGAAATTAATTGAAGCGTTCAACAAATGGAATCCAAGCGTTGAAGGAGGCGTGTTTTTAGATATCGGCGCATCAACTGGTGGTTTCACAGAAGTATTGTTGCAACATGCTGCTTCTAAAGTGTTTTGTGTCGATGTTGGGAAAGACCAATTGCATCCACGATTGAAAGCACACGATCAAGTGGTTAATTTAGAAAAAACACACGTTCGCGAATTGAACACCAACCTCATCAATGAACCAATAGATGGTTGTGTCATCGATGTTTCATTTATTTCACTTGAAAAAATATTTCCGTTCATACATGTTTTCTTAAAACCATCCGCATTTGTTATTGCATTGGTGAAACCTCAATTTGAAGTCGGAAAAGAAAATGTCGCAAAAGGTGGCATCGTGAAAAACAAAAGCTTGTACCCTGTTGTCATCGAAAAAATCAAAGCGGCAGCAGAAGTGAATAATTTGAAGTACATTGAGCACATCGAATCACCCATTTTAGGTGGCGATGGCAATCAAGAGTTTTTAATGTTGCTGCAGAAAATGTAAAGTATAAGTTTTTCATTTTTTTCTTCTTTAGAACAATTCAAAATAAGCTTTTTTGTATCTTTGTACCATGATGGCAGATGAAACTAAAAAAGCATTCAATGTGCGTGCAATTCGGGAACAATTTCCTGCGTTGAGTCAAAAGATTTACAATAAAAATTTAATCTATTTTGACAATGGTGCAACGTCACAAAAACCAGCAATGGTCTTGGATGCAATCAACCAATATTATTCAAAAGACAATGCCAATATTCACCGTGGTGTTCACTTTATGAGTCAAAACGCCACGACAGAATATGAAACAGCACGCAAGACAATTCAAACTTACATTCATGCAAAGTCTTCAGATGAAATCATTTTCACGAAAGGAACAACAGATGGCATCAATTTAATCGCCTCTTCATACGGTGAATTATTAACTGAAGGTGATGAGATTTTAATTACTGCCATGGAACACCATTCGAACATCGTTCCTTGGCAAATGCTGTGTCAACGTAAAAATTTGACATTGAAAGTTGCACCGATTAATATAAAAGGGGAATTAATCACTGAAGAATTTGATCGTTTACTAACGAACAAAACTAAATTAGTTTCAGTAACACACATTTCTAATACTTTAGGAACCATTAACCCAGTTGCTGAGATCATTAAAAAAGCGCATGCTGTTGGTGCAAAAGTTGTGGTTGATGGCGCACAAAGCATACAGCACATGGCGATTGATGTGCAAGCGATGGATTGCGATTTCTTTGTTTTCTCAGGACATAAAGTTTTTGGTCCAACCGGAATTGGAGTATTGTATGGAAAAGAAGCGCTGTTAGAAAAAATGCCTCCTTATCAAGGTGGTGGAGATATGATTGCTAAAGTGACGTTTGAACGCACAACATACAATGAATTACCATTTAAATTTGAAGCAGGAACACCGCACATTGCAGGTGGAATTTGTTTGGGAAAAGCCTTTGAATTTTTAAATGGATTGGATCTACAAGCAATTCAA
>JAHEIL010000004.1 GCA_024639405.1 Crocinitomicaceae bacterium
CAGTTCGTAAAATGTCAGGAAATGTTGGTGTAGAGCGTATCTTCCCTATTTCTTCTCCTTTCATTGATGAAATCGTTGTTACGAAAAAAGGACGTGTACGTCGTGCTCGTATTTTCTACTTCAGAGAAAGAACTGGAAAAGCAGCTCGTATCAAAGAGAAAAGAAGATTTTCAAACTAAGATATTCCACTTGTTGGACAAAGGCTTTCTCGCAAGGGAAAGCCTTTTTTATGTTTAAACATGGCTAAAAAACGAAGCAAAAAAACTATTCACCGCAAAAAAAAGAAAACAACCTATGTTTGGCTTGTTTTGTTGTTAATCGCAATCGGTTTTGGTGGCTTTATATTTTATAAAATAAATGCGTTTTTAAACAAGCAACAAGCTATCGCTGTAAAAAAAGAAATCCTCTATTCGATTCCTGAAGGATTCCCAGCATTTGGTATCGATGTTTCTCACCACCAAGGTAAAGTTGATTGGTATAAAATATTTCAACAAGAAGGCTACGATTCTATCATTCATTTTGTGTATTGTAAAGCGACTGAAGGCGGTGATCATTGTGATACGCAATGGGAATACAATCGTAAAACTTTATTAAAACTAAAAGTACCACACGGGGCTTATCATTTTTTCTTACCTAAAAAAGATCCCATTCTTCAAGCGAAACATTTTTTAAACACCTGGAAAAAATCAGATTATGATTTACCGCCCGTTTTAGACGTTGAACGCAATTCTCGCAATGACCAAGAATTAATTTCAGCAATGAAAAAATGGTTAACTTACGTTGAATCAAAAACAGGTATGCGACCAATAATCTACACATCCTACTACTATTTCGATTCTAAATTTCAAAACGATTTTAAAAATTACAAATTCTGGATATCAGCCTATAGCAAACGACCTGAAAAAATTGAAGACAGTCGTATCATTCATTGGCAATTTAGCGAAAAAGGATCTTTACCTGGTTGTGAAACCCGTTTGGATTTTAATGTATCAAAAATTGCTTTCTATTAAAGAACGTTCCAACTCAATAACAGTTCTTGGATCGCAGAAGTTACATATTCGATTCCAATTGCTATTTCGATAAAACCGATTATTCTAGAAACAGCATTTAAACCAGATCCACCCAATATTTTCACGATAAATTGAGAAGATTTAAGCACCAAAAAAACAACCAGCGATGTCGCAATAATTGCAGCTGAACCCCATATAAAATCATAAAAAGAAGATGCAGTTTGATTGTAAGCTATCAACAAGGAAATTGATCCTGGTCCTGCCAACATTGGAATGGCTAATGGCGTTAGCGAAACTTCAGCACGTGTTTCTAAATCCACTTGTACGCTTGAGTGTTTCATTCCTTTGTGTTTTGTAAAGGAGCCGTTTAATAACGAGAATCCTGCAGCTGTAATAATTAATCCACCAGCAATTCTCAAAGAATTAATAGACACACCAAAAAATTGCAAGACGTAATTTCCAACAAAAAAAGAAATTAATAAAATCACAGCAACGTTGAAGGATGTCCAAATTGCAGTTTTATTGCGGTTTCTTTTTGTTTCTTCTTTTGTTAAACTAATGAATACAGGAATCGTTCCCAAAGGATTGACAACTGAAATTAACGCGGCAAAAATACCAATAAAAAGTTCCATGTTTTTGTTGCAAAGTTCATGGAAATCTTTGGATCAAATGTTACAAAAAGGTTACGATAAAATCAATAAATTGCAAATGATCACAATGCTTGAATCACAAAATCTGTTCTTCTATTTTTGGCACGATTCTCCTCAGAATCATTGGAAACTTTAGGTTTTGTTTCCCCAAATCCTTTAGAAACCAATCGATCTGCTGCAATTCCTTTTGACTCCAAATAAGCTGCCACACCCTTCGCTCTTTTTTCAGATAACTGAAGATTAGCGGCGTCATCTCCTAAATCATCGGTATGCCCTTGAATGGCCACTTTAATTGTTGGGTTTTCTTCTAAAAAGCGTATAAAGCCTGTCAAAATAAATTTTGTTCGAGCTGTCAATTCTGCTGAATTTGTTGCATACAAAATATCATTAATGGTATAGGAAGCCCCTACTTTTAATGTGTTTACTGCTAATTTCACATCCTTCATCACAACAGTATCTTTAGAGAAAGATTCTTTTGTTAGTAATTTAGAATCAAACGCTGCACCTTCTTTTTTCACTGTTACCATCACATCTTTTTGACTATCCGTTCTTACAACAGCAGCGTATTTCCCATCGTTTCCATTCACCTTAACTTTTGTGATTTCATTACTTCCTTCGTATGCAATTTCAATCGTTGCGCCCTCAACAGCTTCCCCTTTTTCATTCGTTAAATCTCCTTGAACAATGGCAACAGACTTTGGACGTGCTTCTTCATACAATTCAAATGAATAGATATTCCAATCACCTCCTAAATAAGAAGAATAATAAGCAATTTTCCCATCAGTTGAAACAAATAAACCGATTTCATCTTCTTTAGAATTAATTGGATAACCAATGTTTTTTGGGGTTCCCCATTTACCATTTTCTTTGCGAACATAAAATATATCTAAGCCTCCAGTACCTTTTCTTGTTTCAGAAGTTGAAGAAACAAAATACAAGGTTTCACTATCTTGGTGCATAAAAGGACTTTTATCTTTTCCGTCAGTATTTATTTCGTCAAATGGTCGCGCTTTTTCCCACGTACCATCTTCTCTTCTTTTCGAAATATAAATGTCATTATCGCGCGAAGTTGGTCGTGCAACGGTATAATACAAAGTGTTTCCATCTGCTGAAAGTGAAGGTTGCGCTTCCCATCCATCTTTTGTATTGATGGCATCCCCTAAATTTCTCAAAGGTGTCCATACAAATCGATTTTTATCTTTTTCAGAACGCATAAATGTAGTGGAATACAAATCACAATTTAAGTAATCTTGATTGTATACTTTTTCTTTTTTACAGGCACAAATGATCATTTCTTTGTTATCTACAGAAACCGTTGCAGCTCCATAATTAGAAAACGACCCATCGTTAAACGGAAATGCTAAAGGTTCACCAGTTGTGAAATCTGTAAATCCATCATTTCGTCGAGAACTTGTAAATTCTTCCACAATATTCCCTGTTAAATCACCCAAATTGGCACGGTTTAATTTTCTAGTATAAAACATAAATTCGTTGTCTGGAGAGATCATCGGAAAGTATTCGTCGTTGTTCGAAGAAACGTTTTTAACTTTTTTAGGTTCAAATGGAACTTTCGACGCTTCTAATTCTAAAGCTTTCTCATTGTCTTTCAGAACCAATTTTGCCTTTTGCAATTTCTCGTCGTAATCATCTGGATAACGTTTATTGTCCGAATGTTTGAATTCAATAAATTGCTTAAACCATTTTAAAGCAGCTTCATTGTCTTTTTGCATGTAGTTGATGACCCCCAAAAAATATGTACAATTGGCATGGTAATCATTACAAAGTTGGATTGTTTGCTCAAATAATTCTTCCGCTTTTTTGAAACTACGATCGCCTAGTTGAGTACTCGCTTGGGTTTCATATAAATCTAATCCAGTAAAGTAAACATACATTGCATATTCATATGTTACCATTGCATTATCAGGAGCTGCTTCAATTGCTTTTGCGAAGTTAGTAGCTGCAACTCTTGAATCCTGACTTTTATTGGCGTTTTCCAATAATTTGACAATTTTTTTATCAGGTGGCAAACATGCTTCATCTTCTTGCGCTACTAAATTCGTGCTAAACACAAAGAAAAGTATCCAACTAAACGGTTGAAAAAATCGATTATTTATTGCTTTCATAGTATGCCATTTCATCGTTTTACTATACACTTAAATTGATATAAAAGTTACACTTATTTTGATGAAAATTCAGCATTTTTTTAACTATTTTAAAAAAGACAAATTGTAGCGTCAAATAAATCTATATTTTTATACAAAATCGAAACAAATGAAATCAAAATTACTTTTAATAAGTTCATTACTTTTTGTAACACCTATCTTGTATTCTCAAAAGAAAGCTGCCATTATTAAGCCTTTGTTTGATGAAAGTACGACAAGTGGTCTATCTTTCAGATTAGCTGGCCCTGCGCTAACTTCTGGAAGAGTTGTTGACATTGCAGTTCATCCAAAAAATGCCGACAAATGGTACATTGCTGCAGCTTGTGGTGGAATTTGGACAACAGCAAATCATGGAACAACTTTTACTCCAATTTTTGATAATTATGGTTCATTTTCAACTTCTTGTGTAGAATTAGCGCCTTCTAATCCATCAACTGTTTGGGTTGGAACTGGTGAAAACAACAACCAACGTTCTGTTTCATACGGTGATGGCGTTTATAAATCATTGGATGGCGGAAAAAGTTTTGTTAACATGGGATTGAAAAAATCGGAACACATTGGAAACATCATTATTCATCCTACTAATGAGAACATTGTTTGGGTGGCTGCTTATGGTCCTGTTTGGAGTGCTGGTGGAGAACGAGGCGTTTACAAAACAACTGACGGAGGAAAAACTTGGAATCGCACTTTATTTGTATCTGAAGAAACAGGAATCGCAGAAATTGCGATTGACCCAACGAATCCTTCTGTTTTATATGCTAGTGCTCATCAACGTCGCAGACATGAATGGACTTATGTTGGTGGTGGTCCTGAATCAACATTATACAAATCAATTGATGGTGGAGAAACATGGCGAGAAGTAAATTCTGGACTTCCAAAAGGACAAATGGGAAGAATTGGAATTGCTGTATCACCTGTAGATCCTTCATATGTATATGCAATTGTTGAAGGAAAGAATAGCAGTGGTGGGTTTTACAAATCAACGAATTTTGGTGAAGGATTCAGTAAAATGTCTGATTTCAACACAAGTGGAAATTATTACCAAGAAATTTTCTGTGATCCAAGCGATAAAAACAAAGTCTTTGCAATGGACACCTACATGCACCATACCATTGACGGAGGAAAAACGTTTAAACCAACAGGTGAACATCAAAAACACGTCGACAATCATGCTATTTGGATAGATCCAAATAATACAGACCATTGGATTTCTGGATGTGATGGTGGAGTGTATGAAACATACAACCACGCCAAAGAATGGAAGTTCTACAGCAATTTACCAATTATTCAATTTTACAAAGTTGCAACTGATAATGCTAGTCCTTTCTACAACATTTACGGTGGAACACAAGACAACAATTCGATGGGAGGACCATCACAAACTACCAACGTAGGTGGAATCATGAATGAAGATTGGTTCATCACAAATGGTGGTGATGGATTTGAATCAGCTTGCGACCCTACAGATCCAAACATTGCGTATGCACAAGCACAATATGGGTTTCTAGTGCGTCACGACAAAGCGTCCGGAGAAAAAGTTTACATTCAACCTATGCCAGGGAAAAATGAACCTGCATATCGTTGGAATTGGGATGCCCCACTTTTAGTATCTCCACACGATCATAAAACTTTATACTTTGCAGCCAATAAAGTGTTTAAGACAATTAACCGAGGCGACGATTGGTCTACAATTTCACCAGATTTAACACAACAAATTGATCGCAACAAATTGCCGGTAATGGGACAAGTTTGGTCGATTGATGCAGTCATGAAAAATGCGTCTACTACAATTTATGGAAACATCGTTGCATTGGATGAATCTCCAATAAAAAAAGGTTTATTGTATGCTGGAACTGATGATGGCTTGATTCAAGTCTCAGAAAACGATGGCGAGAAATGGACTAAAATCAATTCATTTCCAGGGGTACCTTCCAATACACGCGTCAACATGCTAACAACTTCTTCGTTTGATGAAAATAGTGTTTTTGCAGTATTTAACAACCACCGTGCAGGTGATTTCAAACCTTATTTATTCAAAAGTAATGATAAAGGTAAAACATGGAAATCTATAGTAGGTAATTTGCCAGAGCGTGGTTCTGTTTACTGTATCAAACAAGATTTTATCGATCCAAATTTATTGTTTGTTGGAACTGAATTTGGCGCTTATTTCACGAATGATGGAGGTGTAAATTGGACTAAAATAAATGGTTTACCAACAATTGCTGTTTACGATTTAGACATTCAAAAACGTGAACATGATTTAGTAGCTGCTACATTTGGTAGAGGTTTTTATGTGTTGGATAATTACAGTCCTTTACGACACATAAACAAAGATAATCTAGACAAAAAAGCACACATTTTCCCAATTAAAGACGCCTTATTGTACGTTCAATCAGATCCATTAGGTTTAGAGGGAACAGGTTTTCAAGGGGCTAACTTATGGTCAACACCCAATCCAGATTTCGGCGCAACGTTTACATATTACATCAAAGATGAATACAAAACATTGAAAGAACAACGTCAAGAAAAAGAAGCTGCACTAGAAAAAGATAAAAAAGCGGTAGACTACCCTACTTTTGATGCTTTGCGATTAGAGGAACAAGAAATTGCTGCTCAACTAATTTTTAGCATCCGCACAGAAAAAGGAATTGAAGTTCGACGTTTAACAGCTGCTCCTTCCAAAGGAATTTCTCGTGTCACATGGAATTTACGTGGAGAAGCAACGAATCAAATTTCGATGAACAATGGAAACAATAAGAACAATGGATTTTTAGTTCCAGCAGGAAAATACACTATTGAAGCGTATTTAGTTCACAATGGAACAGTTACTTTGGTTGCTGAAAAAACACCATTTACTGTAAAAGCGTTAAACAATCAAACTTTGGTTGCTAAAAATCCTGAAGCCTTGGCTGCATTTAGAAGTGAATTAGCGGAATTGAATCGAAAAGTAAGCGGTTCAAGTGCATTATTGGGCGAAACGAAAGACAAAATAAGTTTATACGAACAAGCTATTAAGCACTACCCTTCAACCGATTTAAATTTACTGAACGAAATCAAACAATTGTATTTAGCCCATGATCGTTGTGCATTAGCTTTGTATGGCGATGGGATAAAAACCGCTAGAGAAGTTGAAACGGAACCAAGTATTATGAGTCGTTTATCCTTAGTTGAATACATGTTAAATGATAATACAACAGATGCTACAAAATCGCAAATTGCCAACAAATCAATCGCTGAAGAAGCATTCAATGAAATGCGCACACAACTGAATGAATTGATTATTAGAACTAAAAAAATAGAAGTTCAATTGGATAACTTACACATTCCTTACATTCAAGGTAAAGATCAAAATTGGAAAAAGGATTAAGTTTCTTTTGACAAAAGCAAAATGCCCCAAAATCTTAATTTGGGGCATTTTTTATTGAAGTAATTTTCATTTAAATGTAATACTTAATAGTAGAGGCAAAAAAAAAGCTACCGTTACAGATAGCTTTTTTCATTTGAGAATAACGTTATTTTTTAACAATCAACTTTCTAAGTTCTTTTCCACCTATATTCACAAAGTACATTCCTTCAGACAAATATTGAACATCAAGTGTTGACATTCCAATACCAATAATTCCAGTTTGAACAACAACGCCATTAATAGTTAGCAATTCAAAAGAAAGCGGTGAATTAGAATCATTTGTGAAAATAACTTTTTCTTTCGCTGGATTAGGATACATTTCAACGTGATGCTGAACAACAGCATCAATTCCTAATTCTAAATTATCTAAAGCAACAATTCCTTCTGTCAAAATTGCAAAATCAGCTCCAATAATTACGTCGTTCCCTACCAATGAAATGGAATGTGCATTCACTTGAGGAATATAAGGAACATCTAATTTAATCGCGTAAACTCCTGATGGAACAGATGTAAATTGATAATTACCAACAGCATCAGAATACGTAAATGCAATTACTTGATTAGATTGATTGTACAATTTAACTAATGCATTTGCAAAAGCAACCGTTGGAGATTTCAAATATGATGTATCAATGATAATGTTACCCGTAATAACACCAGATCCACTTAAAGCATTCAGTGTGTCTGAATTAATATTTCCATTGTTTAAGAAACAAGGTAAACCAATAGCTGTTGCAGTTGCCCAAGTATCTCCATTTGTGTAATACAAAGGTGCAACTCCAGGATAAAGAATCGGATTTGGTGTAAAGCGAACATGGTACATTCCTGTTTGCAAACTATCAGCCAAATATGTTCCATTAGTAACAGGAATGGTTTGAACTGGTTGCGCTAAAAGTGTATCTCCTACAAAATTAAAAACTTCCAACACCCCATCTGCTGGTGTATTATTCACCGTTAACAACCCGTTTATGTCGTTGTATGATTCTTGTTCGTCTAAGAAAATTGCTGAATCAAATGCACTGTCTGAAACATCTGCAATCACTAATTTAATGTGGTAATTAACACCAGTTTGAGCAAAGAATTTAGCAATAAATGGTGTAGTATATGCATCAAAAACAAAATTCCCAGCATTAACTCCTCCTAAATTATCAATGTAATATTGAGGATTTACTGTTGCATTTACTGAATTAATTTCTACTGGAATCGTTGTCCCTGGTAAAAATGCAATATTAGAATAAGGCCCGTTATTAGAAGAAACTAAGAACAAAAAACGATCTGTAAACGATGAATTTGCATATTCTGGGTATTCTTCTGAAGCCAACACATACGTAAAACTTATTGTGTCTGATAATGTTGGTGTAAAATCAAATTCCACGATACACGCATCGTAATTCGTTGGGATTTGCCCTGCAAGTGTTCCAAAATTAGCGATATCAACATCTCCAGGAGTACCTAAATTCGTGTTGTTAAAAACAGAACTTGGTTGTTGTGAACCTGTAATTACTCCAGTTGATAACACTAAACCACTATTCAAACCTAAAATACCACCATTTTCAAAACGTCCTATTTGTTGCGGCAATGCAACCATTTGCACATTTGAAACACCATCACATTGTACACCAAAAATATTGGCAATCATCATGTTAAGATTTGAAATCGGTGAAAATTGAATGGTTTGAGAAAAAATGGTATTACAAATTAAAGTAATAAATAGAATAGTCAATAGTTTTTTCATAGCAATAGATTTTAAACTGGTAAAATTAAAAGACGCAATCAATCTTTTATTGGTTGCGTCCTTAAAATTCAATTAATTTATTTCAACTGGATGTTTAACTTTATCATTGGTCAACGCTAAATCCAATACTTCTTTCATGTGCTGAACAAAATGAAACGTCAATCCTTTTAAATAATCTTGCTTAATTTCTTCGATGTCTTTTCGATTTTTTTCACACAAGATGATTTCTTTTATTCCTGCTCGTTTTGCAGCCAAGATTTTCTCTTTTATTCCACCAACTGGCAATACTTCTCCTCTTAATGTGATTTCACCGGTCATTGCTAAGTTTTTCTTCACTCTTCGTTGCGTAAACAAGGAAGCTAATGATGTTAACATGGTAATTCCAGCACTTGGCCCATCTTTTGGTGTTGCGCCTTCTGGAACGTGAACATGCACATTGTATTGATCAAATATTTCTTGTTTTAAATCCAACCAATCGCTGTGGGCTTTTAAAAATTCAAGTGCAATAACAGCTGATTCTTTCATAACATCACCTAAATTACCGGTCAAGGTTAATTTCCCTTTCCCTTTTGTAATTGATGATTCAATGAATAAAATATCTCCGCCAACACTTGTCCATGCCAAACCTGTTACAACTCCAGCTACTTCATTGTTTTCGTATTTTGTTCGACCTCTTCCTGCACCTAAGAACGTGAATAAATCTTCCGCTGAAATTTTTACTTGAAACTCTTCCTCCATGGCAATTTGACGCGCACGGTTACGAACCAATTTAGCAATCATCTTGTCTAAGCCACGAACACCAGATTCATTGGTGTATTCTTCTATTAATTTTTCCAACACTTTTTTATCAACTGAAATATCTTTTTTAGAAATTCCATGTTCTTCAATTTGCTTTGGTAATAAGTGCTTTTTGGCAATTTCAATTTTTTCCTCAATGGTATAACCATTTACTTCAATGATTTCCATACGGTCCAACAACGGACCTTGAATTGAATTTAGGCTATTTGCCGTTGCAATGAACATCACGCGCGATAAATCGAATTCTGTTTCAACGTAATTATCGTAAAACGCATTGTTTTGTTCAGGATCCAACACTTCTAACAATGCTGATGAAGGATCACCGTGGTTACTTTTTCCTAATTTATCGATTTCATCTAACACAAAAACTGGATTAGAAATCTCCGCTTTTTTCATGTTTTGCATGATGCGACCTGGCATTGCACCGATGTATGTTTTTCTGTGACCTCGGATTTCTGATTCATCGTGTAATCCACCCAAAGACATGCGAATGTATTTTCTTCCCAATGCTTCAGCAATTGATTTTCCTAAAGATGTTTTACCAACCCCCGGAGGACCATAAAAACACAAAATAGGTGATTTCATATTGCCTTTCAGCTTTAAGACAGCTAAATATTCTAAGATACGTTGCTTTACTTTTTCCAATCCGTAATGGTCGCGTTCTAAAATTTCAGCAGCGCGTTTTAAATCTAAATCGTCAATAGAATAAACACCCCAAGGTAAATCCAATAATAAATCCAAGTAATTTAACTGAACAGAATATTCAGCTCCTTGCGGATTCATACGTTGAAATTTATCCAATTCTTTGTAAAATAATTTTTGAACCTTTTCGTCCCACAACATGTTTTCTGCACGTTCACGTAAATCTCGCACGTCTTGCTCTTGAGGATTATCCCCGAGTTCATCTTGGATTGTTCGGATTTGTTGGTGCAAGAAATAATCGCGTTGTTGCTTGTCCATATCCTTGCGGACTTTGGAATGAATTTCGTTGCGCATCTCCAATAATTGGATTTCTAGCGTCAAATGCTCCATTACCATCATAACACGTTTTTTCATGTCTAACTCTTCCAACATTTGTTGTTTTTGAGCGACATCAGCATTCATGTTAGACGAAATAAAATTCACTAAAAAAGTTGGTGAATCAATGTTTCCAATTGCAAAAGAAGCTTCTGATGGAATATTTGGACTTTCTTTGATGATTTGAAGTGCTAAATCTTTGATTGTTTTAAATAACACGTCCATTTCTGTCGTGTCTTTATCAAACTCTTTTTCCACCAACATTTTCACGTTGGCGCGCATGTAAGGTTCAGTTTGAGTAGGAGCTACAATTTCAAACCTTCTTTTCCCTTGAATAATAACGGTAGAAGTACCATCAGGCATTTTCAACATTCGGATGATTTGAGCAACTGTCCCAACTGTATGTAAATCAGCAAATTCAGGCGCTTCTTCTTCTTGGTTTTTTTGAGATACTACTCCAATAATTTTAGAACCTTTGTTCGCTTCTTGAATTAATTTGATGGATTTGTCTCTTCCAACAGTAATCGGGATGACAACACCAGGAAATAAGACATTATTTCGCAAAGGCAATATCGCTAAATCTTCAGGGAATTCTTCTTTATTCATTGATTCTTCCTCTTCAGAGGTAATCAATGGAATAAATTCAGCATCTGCGTCGAATGCTTGTGTAAATTCAAATAAATCTGTATTAAAAATATCGCTCATTCTCTATTTTGTATATGTTTTTATGAACTAGTAATTTGATGATAAACTACTTCATGTTTTATGCGTCAAGTTGTCAGTGAAACTAAATTAATTGCCTAAAAACTCAATCAAAGCAAGTAAGTCAAATCATGTGCCATTGAAAAGTAACTGAAATTTTGTCTTAGTTTGAAGAATGAAGGTGTTTCAAAATGTCAATTTCAGCAGTTGATAAAGCCAATTTTCTACGTTGCATCATGTTATTTGCATATTCAATTGCTTTGTCAAAACGAAAAGGAACATTTGTTTCCACGTCACACCATGAAAACGATGGAATAAATTTAGCTGGAAATCCTGCTCCGAAAATAGATGAACTCACACCGACAACCGTTCCGGTATTAAACATAGTGTTAATTCCACATTTGGAATGGTCGCCCATACACAAACCTAAAAATTGTAAGTCAGTTTGTTCTTCTTGTTTCGTTTCGTATGAATAAACAGCGATTTTACCGTAATTGTTTTTCAAGTTAGAAGCATTCGTGTCAGCGCCAATATTACACCATTCACCAATTGTTGCGTTGCCTAGAAAACCATCGTGACCTTTGTTAGAATACGCTTGAAACACAACATTTGATACTTCTCCACCAACTTTACAATGCGGACCTAAGGTCGTTGCTCCGTATACTTTCGTTCCCAACTTTAACGCACTGTGTTCGCCCATTGCAAAAGGACCTCGAACGATTGACCCTTCCATAATTTCCGCATTTTTACCAATATAAATCGGACCAGTAGTCGTATTTAAAATCGCCGCTTCAACCATTGCTCCTTCTTCAACAAAAATCAAAGAAGCATCACCGATTATTGTATTAGAATTTGAAATAGATTGAGAAATTCTTCCTGCACTAATTAAATCGAAATCAGATTGAATTGCTATTTCATTTTTCTGGAATATATCCCATCGATTTTCTAGCAAAAGTGGCGTTTTACCTGTGTATTTAACCAATTCTGATCCTGTACCTTTGTATGCCAACTCATAACTTTCAAAAACCAATTTTTCATTTTCTGAAAGCGCCAATATTGCAGCAACGACCTCATCATTTGGAATCAAAGCACCATTTACAAATAAGTCAGCATTTTGGGTTGTTGGAAACTTAGCATTTAAATAGGCCTCTGTTTCGAAGAAAATTTCAGCAGTTGGCTCAACTAATTTCCAGCGTTCAGTATTGGTCATAATTCCAATTCTTAAATCTCCAATAGGACGCGTTAAACTTAAAGGCGCAAATCGCTTATGCAATCCATTATCAAATAATACTAGTTTCATCAGCTGCTGTTAGATTTTTCTTACTAAATGCATACAACAATGTAAATGTTATCGCACCATTTATGATTAATATTTCGTTTCCAAATTTATAAGCGCCAAACAACGTTGCAGCATTCCGATCTAGTAAATAGCAGATAAGCGGAGAAACAATACAGACGATAGGAACAATTGGAATTTTAAGTGATTGAATCGAACGTTTTGTTAATATACCAAAAGAAAACAATCCTAACAAGGGACCATAAGTGTAACCAGCTATGATAAAAATTAAATCAACGATACTTTTATCATTTTTCCATTTAAAATAAAAAACAAGCAATGTAAATAACACCGCAAATCCAATGTGAATTTGTTTACGCAGGCGCGTTTTCTGTTGTTCATTCAATGTTTCTTTTCTTTCAAAACCTAAAATATCAATACAAAAAGAAGACGTTAATGCTGTTATCGCTCCATCCACAGAAGGAAACAAAGCAGAAATTAATCCAATGATAAAAATGAGGAAAATTCCTTGTGGTAAATGATCACGAACTATTGAAGGAAACACATCATCAGGAGCGTATTCCCAACCATTTTGTTGCGCATAAATGTATAAAATACCTCCTAAAAACAAGAATAAAGCATTCACCAACAACAATACAAAACTAAATGAAACTATGTTTTTCTGTGCATCTTTTAAGGTTTTTACACTGATGTTTTTTTGCATCATTTCTTGATCCATACCAGTCATAGTGATGGTAATAAATGCTCCACCAATTATGTGTTTTAAGAAAAAATCTTTTTTCATTGGGTCAAAACTCCACAAATGCGTCATGTTCTTGTTTTCCATTTCCGACCAAATTGTTGACCAATCCCAGCCTAAAGTCTGTTGAATAGAAACAATACAAACAACCAACGCCAATAACATAAAAACAGTTTGAAGCGTATCCGTCCAAACAATGGTTTTAACCCCACCTTTCAAGGTGTAAATCACAATCATCAACATAATGATTAAAGTTGTTGCCCAAAATGGAAAATGCAATTCATCCAACACAAACAACTGCAACACATTGATAACAAGGTACAAACGAACTGTTGCTCCTAATGTTCTAGACAATAAAAAATACCCTGCGCCCCATTGATACGCTTTAAAACCTAATCGAATTTCTAAGTAACGGTAAATAGATGTTAAATTATACTTGTAATACAATGGCAACAAAACATATGCTACGACAAAATAACCAATGAAAAATCCTAGAACTAACTGATAATAATGCCACGCACCTGCTCCAACTCCACCCGGGACAGATACAAATGTTACACCAGACAAGGAAGTTCCGATCATTCCAAATGCAACCAAGTACCATGAACTTTTTTTATTTCCAGAAAAGAAAGAAGCAGAATCTGCATTCTTTGAAGTAATCAATGAAATTGCAATTAATACTGCAAAATACAAAACCAATATCGATACAATAAGTGCTGTACTCATAATTAAATTTGAAGGCTGAAATTACAATTTTTTACTGAAATGACTTATTTTTATTTCAAATAAAACGAAGAATCCACTAAATTAAGCAGCTTGTTTTTATCTTTGTCGAAAATAAACTTATGAATACGCTTTTAATAATCTTACTTAGTTTTATTCCTGTAGCAGCTGTTTTAGTGATAACATTTCTTTTCTTAAAAAAAGAAGGGCAAAAAGAAAGCAACTATTTACAACTCGAATTAAAAAAACAACGTCAAGAATTTTTTCTACCTTCTCGTTTAGAAGCATACCAACGAGCAGTTTTATTCATGGAACGAATTCATCCGAATAATTTAGTAATGCGTTTACACAATCCTGGTTTACCTGCAAAAATGTTGCAAGCAGAATTTTTAAAAGCTATTCGTGAAGAATATGATCACAATGTTGCACAACAATTATTTATCTCCCCTTTGGGATGGAAAATGGTTCGCGATGCAAAAGAAGAAACTATCAAAATCATTAACATAGCTGGAAGTCAACTAGAAGCAACTGCTACAGGAATGGATTTATCAAGCAAAATACTTACGATTGTTGGTGAGATTGGTGAATTACCTAACGACATTGTTGTTGAACAATTGAAAAGTGAATTACAAAGATTGTTTTAATCTTCAATAATTAGGAAATAAGTTTCACTCTAAAATCTTCCATTTCAATCACATCACCAGGTACTAATTTTGCGCGTTTACGCAATTCTACTTCACCATTACGGAAAACTTCTCCTTCGTCAACAATGAACTTTGCATGTCCACCAGTTGCCGCAATCCCTAACACTTTTAACAATTGAATTAATTCAATGTATTCCCCTTCAATTTTAAATTCCGTTACCATCTGATGATTTCTTTTGTGTAAATAAGTAATATAGTTCGTCTGCTCCTTGAAATGAACTTTTTTCGCCATTTTCAACAGCACTTTCAACTTCTTTAAGCGCATTTAGCAACTTTGCATCCGAGAAAAAATGACCAATTATTTTTTCTTTTAGCGTTTCTAGCAACCAATATTTATCTTGTATTTTTCGATGTTGAGCAAACCATCCATTTGTTTTGGTTTGATTATCATAAGAGGCAATTACCTCCCAAACCTTATCAATATTGGTATTTGTGTATGCGCTGCAGGTCAAACTTGGCACCACCCATTGACTTAGTTTCGGTGGAAATAAATGCAGTGCATTCGCATACTGTCGACTCGCTTGTTCAGCTTTCAATTGATTTTCACCATCCGCTTTTGTAATTACTAAGGCATCGGCCATTTCCATAATACCGCGTTTGATTCCTTGCAACTCATCTCCTGCACCAGCCAACATTAACAGTAAAAAGAAGTCAACCATCGAATGTACAAGCGTTTCAGACTGACCAACGCCAACAGTTTCAATGATGATGGCATCAAAACCAGCTGCTTCACACAAAATAATTGCCTCTCTGGTTTTTCGTGCAACACCACCTAAAGTAGTTCCTGCTGCTGAAGGTCGAATGTACACATTTGGATTGGTAGACAATTCCTGCATACGCGTTTTATCTCCTAAAATACTTCCGCCTGTTGACGAACTAGAAGGATCGATTGCTAAAACAGCTACTTTTTTTCCATTTCCAACCAATGTTGCGCCGAACGATTCAATAAATGTACTTTTCCCTACTCCCGGAACACCCGTTATTCCAATTCGAATTGAATTCCCAGCATAGGGTAAACAATATTTTATCAATTCATTTGCTATCAATTGATCCGATTGCAAACTGGATTCAATCAAGGTGATGCATTGACTTAATACTGTTCTATCACCATTCTTGAGTTGCTCAAACAAAGAAAGTGCATGTAAATCTTCCTTACGTGCTTTTCTTTTTGCAATCCAATTTGATAAATGGTGTTGTTCCATACCTACAAATATAAACAATGTAAAGAATCGAACAACAATTCCAATAGTTTGATGTAAACATTAGAAATAGTAATTTTGATGCATGAAACGAATTGGTTTACTTTCTGATACACATGGATTCATCGACCCTAAAATTTATGACTACTTTAAAGATGTAGATGAAATATGGCATGCAGGCGATATTGGAACAATCGAAGTGATTGATGAGTTAAGAAAATTCAAACCATTTAGAGGTGTTTATGGAAATATTGACGATTATTCTATTCGAAAAGAAGTGCCAGAATTCAATCGTTTTAACTGTGAAGATGTTGAAGTTTTGATTACACACATTGGCGGTCGACCGGGAAAATTCATTCCAACTGCTTTGGCAGAAATTAAACGCAAACCACCAAAACTATTCATCTGTGGACATTCACACATATTATTGGTAAAAATGGATGCACAGTTCAATATGTTATGTATGAATCCAGGAGCATGTGGTTACAAAGGTTTTCATGCTGTTAAAACTTTATTGCGTTTTTCAATTACTGGTGATCGAATTCACGATTTAGAAGCAATAGAATTAGGAAAACGTGTCTAAAGACAAAAAATGACACAATTTCAAGTGTTAAATAAAATTTTTAGTATTTCTTTGCGTTACGATTACACGATGAAAAAAATAAGTCTACTTTTAATAAGTTTTGTTACTAGTTATACGTTTGCTCAAATTGGCGGAACGTATGCTTTTCCATTTTTAAACTTAACGTACAATGCTCGTGCAGCAGGATTAGGCAATCAATTTATTACCGCGAAAGACAATGACATAAACATTGGTATTTCAAATCCTTCTCTATTAAATAAAGACATGCATAAAATGATTTCCATCAATCAAGCATTTTTAGCAGGCGGAATCAACTATGGACAAATAGCTTACGGAAAAGCAATTAAAAAAGGTGTACTCGGATTATCGATGCGCTATATTAATTATGGTGAATTTAAACGCACTTCCATCACAGGGGAAGAAATTGGTACGTTCAACCCATTTGAATGCATTGTTGGGGCTAGTTTTGGAAAACAATTGAATCCAAGAATATCTGTTGGTGGGACAATGAATTTTATTTATTCGCAATTAGAAGCCTATTCATCATTCGGACTTTCATTGGATTTGGCAGGTACTTATATCAGCAAAGATGGAAACTTATTAGTAACTGCTATGGTTAAAAATGCGGGTATACAATTAAATGGTTACGATGGTCAAGCTCGCAAACCTTTACCCATTGATTTTCAACTTGGCGCATCCTACAAATTAGCACATGCTCCATTTCGCTTTTCTATATTAACACATCATTTGAACAAATGGGATTTAACATACAATGATCCCAATGCAAAACCAACAACAGATCCATTAACCGGTGAAATCGTACCAGTTGCCTCAGCAAGTTTTGTTGAAAAATTAGCCAATCACTTTATTTTTCAGGCTGAAATTTTAATGAGTAAAAATCTTCACGTAAGAGCTGGCTTTGATTATCACAGGAGACAAGAATTAAAATTAGAACAACTTCCAGGCTTAGCAGGCTTTACTTTTGGAATTGGATTTAAATTCAAAAAAATCAAAATAGACTATGGTTTATCTGTGTTTTCAAAAGCTGGATACAACAATATGCTAAGTCTTTCTTCGTGCATTTCCGACTGGAAAAAATAATCAAAACAGCATATTAACAACTTTTATCAACACTAAAATGTTGATTCTTTTAATTTGTTTTACAATTTTACTTTTCTACATTTGGGTAAACTTAAACAAAACAAATTATGAAAAAATTAGCTATTTTAGTTGGTGCAATTTTGTTGTCAGGTGCAACATTTGGCCAAAAAGCGACAATGGACAATCCATGGTCTTTAGAGGGTGCTGTTGCTTTTGGTGGCGCATCAGGTGTAACTTGGACAGCTCCTACAGTTCGTGCGCGTTATTTCGTAAAAGAAAACATTGCAATCCGTGCTTCATTAGGATTAGGTGACGGATTAGGTACTCCAAAATCAGAGTCATATACTTACAATGACCCAACAAGTACAAACACAGGTACATTTGAAATAAGTAGAATGTCTTGGAATGCACAAATTGGTGGTGAATACCATTTAGCTGGAACAGATCGTATGTCTCCTTACTTCATGTTAGGAATTAACTTTGGTGGAGGAAGTGAAACTGGAACAACTGCAAATGCAATTTATGATCCAACTACTCAATCAGGTTCTTATGCAAACGGTGTAAATGTTGAACAAAAAGGTGGTTTCAGTATGTTTGGAGCACAATTAGGAGCTGGTATGGATTACTATGTAGCAGAAAACATCTATGTTGGATTAGAGTTAGGGATTTCTTACACTTCTAAATCAAAAGACGATGTAACTACAATTGGAACAACTCCTGGAGGAGCTATCAACTCTACAGTACCAGGTTATTCAAAATCTTACCTTTCAACTGCTGCTGGAAATGCTGCATTGCGTTTAGGATGGAGATTCTAATAATTAATTTTTATTTGAAAAGGGGAATGAAAATTTCCCCTTTTTTTTGTGCCAAAAAGTACTTAATTTCGTTGCATGCAAAAACGAATCACCATCGCCATTGACGGACATTCATCTTGCGGGAAAAGCACATTAGCAAAATCCTTAGCAAAAAAAATAAATTACATCTTCATTGATAGCGGAGCGATGTATCGTGGCGTTACGCTTTTTTGCATGCGAAATCAATTGATTGAAAACGGAACCCCATTGACAGTAGAGGTACTAAAACACTTAAGTGAAATCAACCTTTCATTTCGATATAATCCAAAAACCGATAAAGCAGATTTGTTTTTAAATGACGAAAATGTAGAAGAGCTAATTCGTCTACCAGATGTAGCGGCCAATGTTTCAAAAATCGCAACCATCAAAGAAGTTCGTCAAAAATTAGTGGATGAACAACAAAAAATGGGTGTAAAAGGTGGAATTATTATGGATGGCCGCGACATCGGATCAGTTGTTTTTCCTTCTGCAGAGTTAAAACTTTTTGTCACTGCAAGCAATGAAATAAGAGCTCAACGAAGGTTTGATGAATTAGTATCAAAAGGTATTCAAACAACTTTTCAAGAAGTATACGATAATTTGGTACAACGCGATGAATTAGATTCAAACAGAACTGAAAGTCCATTAATTCAAACTAGCGATGCTGTTGTAATCGATACAACTCTATTAACAAGAGAGGAACAATTAGATTTAGCCTATCAATTGTACCAAAAAACCATTGCTTAACTTTTTAAATATTTAACAAAGACGTATTTATTTAAACAAATTGTTTATTTTTGTTGTTCAACTACAGAAAACTGCTATGCATTCTATTGGAAAAACAACAGAAGAATTAATTAATAAAAGTCCTTTTTTACGCGAAGCAATGACAGATGATCTAATCAATATTTCTGCATTGGCTCGAAAATTAAAACCTGAATTAGAGGAAATCATTGGCAAAGAAGTAAAAGAAGGTGCAATCGTAATGGCTATCAAACGAATGACGCCTGGCTTATACCATAAGTTAAATGTCAAAATCACAAATGTTTTAGGCGATTTAGGCGATTTTTTAGTTAGAAGCAATTTAACAGATTACACATTCGAAAATTCTGAATCTTTAAAAGCAAAGCAAGCAGAATTAATCAAAGAAATAAATAAAGACAACGATAGTTTTTTCACGCTATGTAAAGGTGTATCTGAAACAACTTTTATCATAAGCTCTCAACATAGTGAAGTATTAGAAACAATTTTCAAAACAGAAAAATTACGCTCTCACACACCTGATTTAGCTTCTATCACCGTTAAACTCCCCAAAATAAACACTGAAATCTATGGTATTTATTACTACATCTTGAAGCATTTAGCTTGGGAAGGAATCAACATTGTAGAAATCATGTCTACATCAAATGAATTTACCGTTGTTGTAAAACAAGACGATGTTGACAAAGCATTTAAAATATTAATGCAAATCAAAAGAGGAAATTAATTTTTATTAATTAATTCACCTTTTCCATAACGTGAATACAATATAGAACTTGGAAAGCCTTTGTACAGCACATTTCCACTTTGATTCAATTGTGCTTTCAATCGAATTGCAGCAGGTTTAACCAAAATATCTCTTTGGGAATTTGACACTACTGTTATCGAATCATTGACAGCAAGATCATACAACCTTGCATAGGAATTTCCTCCTAAATAACACAATAAATAATTTGAAGTACCATTGATTAAAAAATCTGTGTAACCAAAATCAGAACTCAGTTTTAAATAGTTGGTTTGAACATTCAATTGAATTACTCCAGAACCATCAAACGCATTAATCCATAAACTATCTAGTAGCAATGGTGTTGTATTAATCATTTTTTTAGAACCTCCAAAAGCAATTTTCTTAAGAGATGAGAAATGAATTTCTACACTTATATCATCTTTATAATCTCTTAAAAACGAACAAGAATTATTATTTTCAACAGATAATTGCTTTCCTGTTTGATTAATTTCGACAAAATTCAATAAGTTTTTACCTCCTTTTAAAATGATTTTATCCAAAGTATCTCTGAACAATACATAGGTAATATCTGATTTTAAAACTAATTCCTCAATTGGTGAAAAATTAATTTCCTTGCTTATAATAGTACCTATTGATTTAAAACACGAACGATCTTCTTCTTTAGAGCAAGACAGAAGTATGAATAAAACAAGAGTGGCACAAATTAATCTCATAATCAATGATTAAATGTATAACCGATTCCCAATTCTGCAAAATCTGCTCTTCCCCAATGAGAATGCAACACTAACTGCGTATTCATTCCATTTTTAAAATAATAACGCATGCCGATTCTATGATATAACCTACCATCTTGATTGAATTTATCACGTACATATGTTCCCATTCCAACTACAAAATGAAACTGATCCAAAGGCAATAAAAACCCAGCAAACAAACCAACTTGGATTAAATCCAGTTGTGACTTAGGAATATCTTCTTGCACACCTCTTATCGATTGTTTCGAAATTACATCCACTGCCACTTCCAAACCTGTTTTGTAATTAAAAAATCTTCTCGTATGCAAACTCAAAGCATAAACTGGAAATTTTTCACCACCTGAAGGAGAATTTTCTTTGGCTGAAGCAATCAATGTTGCCCCTATCAACCACTTTTTCTTAGGAACAATAGGAACACTTCCAACTGAATCTTTTGGTTGTTGTTGAAGTGTATAGCCATATGCTAATGAAAAATAAGGTAAATTGATCCCTAAATTGGGCATTTTAAATGCAGCATTGCTTAAATGCGTCATATCAATACCAAATGAAAGCTCATTCGATTTGAACTGATATGTTGTTTTTAAACCAAATGTGATTAACGCATTTATAGCCGAACTCATCGCTACATTTTTAGGGTTAAAATCTTTATCATAGCGTTTTGATATATAACCCAGTCCAGCGCCTAATCTTCCAGAAAATAAAAAATGCTGTCTTCGAATAAATGGGAATTCTATGAATGGAAACACTCCAATGCTCTTGCCTAAAATAGAATCATTTCCTAAAGAAGCTCCAAATAAAGTGACTCCATAAGTTGGATAACGATAAGCTTTTTGCCAGTTTTCTGATCCTTTTGAATGAATGTAAAAAGATAATTCTCCAGCATATGATAATGAATTTGCTAAATGCGCCATTATTTCATGGTGCGCTAATAAAATTCCAACTTTTTGTTTGTATTCAATACCATACTCATATTTGATTTGAGCATTACTGGTTAACGACGATAGCAATAAAGCAATTAACAGATTTCTTTTCATGAATTAACAAAACTACTAAATTATAGTAAAATTAATTTAATTTTGATGAAAAAAAAATGGACGAACGACTGATTGCATTTGAACGCTTATTAAACATTATGGACGATTTACGAGAAAAATGTCCATGGGATCAAAAACAAACCTTAGAAAGCCTTCGTCCATTAACAATTGAAGAAACATACGAATTAACAGATGCCATTACAGCCAATGATTTAACTGCATTAAAAGGTGAAATTGGTGATCTATTTTTGCATTTGGTTTTTTATTGCAAAATTGGTTCTGAGCAAAAAGAATTTGATGTCACAAGTGTTCTCAATGCTGTTTGCGACAAATTAGTTTACAGACACCCTCATATTTACAGTGATACAGTAGCTGAAACTGAAGAAGAAGTAAAAGCGAATTGGGAAAAACTAAAATTAAAAGAGGGCAAAAAGTCTGTTTTAGAAGGTGTCCCTTCTGCATTACCAGCATTGGTAAAGGCAAGTAGAATCCAAGAAAAAGTTAAAGGTATCGGATTTGAATGGAGCAATAAGGAAGATGTTTGGGCGAAAGTATTAGAAGAAATAGAAGAATTTAAAGCGGAAGAAGCCATTCAATCAGCGGAAATGGAAGAAGAATTTGGTGATGTATTGTTTTCATTGGTAAATTATGCGCGTTTTAATAACATAAATCCTGAAAATGCTTTAGCGAAAACAAATGAAAAATTTAAAAAACGTTTTCAATTAATGGAGCAATTTATTGAAAAAGAAGAACTTGAGCTTTCAAATATGACACTTAATGAAATGGATGTTTATTGGGAAAAGGCAAAAAAGCAATTAAAAAAACACTAACCGTTCATTCATTCAAACCTACAGATAAAAAGATTCTTATTTTAAAACCGAATTCCTTACAATTAATTTTCTATCTTCGAAATCCAAAAAAATATTATGCGTTTAATTACATTTTTACTATTCATTTCCATTTTCCATTTTGTTGGATTTTCCCAAGAATATATCCTTCGAGGATTTGTTACTGATCAAAAAAGTGGCGAACCTATTGGTTTTGAAAAAATTAAACAATTTAAAGCAGCTGACAGCTCAATTGTTACTTCTGCAACATCTGACGACAATGGTTTCTTTACCATACCAAAAGTTAAACCTGGAAAATATTTAATTAAAGTTGATAATCCAGCATACAAGTCATTTTCATTACTAGTTGATGTTTCAGGGAAAAAACTAATAATAAATGTAAAAATTGAATTAGAAAAAAGCGACAAAACAAAAGACTTAGATGCGATACGTGTCACTGCTGCTGGAAAAATTAAAAAAACAGATCCACAAGTTTCTCAAATTCGATTGGATAAAAAAGGATTAGAACGCATTCCAAGCATGGGTGCTGAAAACGACATTGTTGGTGCATTTTCTGTTACTCCAGGTGTTGTCACAACAGGCGATCAAGGTGGTCAATTGTATGTTCGTGGTGGGACACCAATTCAAAATAAAGTTTTATTAGACGGAATGACGATTTATCAACCTTTTCATTCGATCGGATTTTTCTCGATTTTTGAAACGGAATTGGTGAAAAATGTAGATGTTTATACGGGTGGATTTGATGCGAAATATGGAGGTAGAATTTCATCAATTATGGACATCAGTTACCGAGATGGTGCAAAAAACAAATTTGGTGGTAAAGTATCCGTTTCTCCATTCCTGGCAAAATTGGTATTAGAAGGTCCGATTGGTTCAACAAAAAACGGCTTGAGTAATAATTCTTATGTGTTTTCAGCAAAACATTCATTATTAGATTATACCTCTAAAAGTTTATATACTACTGTTAACGAAGGGAATGGATTACCGTTTAATTTTACCGATTTATATGGTAAGTTAACTTTTGGTTCTAAAGGAGGTTCAAAAGTAAGTGTGTTTGGTTTTCACAACAGAGATTCTGTAAATTATGGTGTAGCTGATTTAAATTGGATTGCAAGCGGAGGAGGTTTGAATTTCATGCTCATTCCAACTAGTTCATCGATGTTAATTAAAGGACATGTTAATGGATCATCTTACGCTACAACATTTGCTGAAGCAGCTCAACAACCAAGAGAAAGTAGCATTAACGGATTTGATTTAGGATTTGATTTCACCTATTTCTTGAAAAATGAAAGCGAATTAAATTATGGGTTTAATTTTAGTGGCTTTAATACCAATTACAAAACAACCAACGAAGTAAAAAGAGTCATTGAAATTGCTGAACATTCAACTGAAATAGGCCTTTATACTTCATATCGATTGATTAAAAATCGTTGGGTCATTCAACCAAGTATTCGTGTACAAGTTTATTCTGCTATTAGTGAAATAACATTGGAACCAAGAATTGCAGCGAAATACAATGCTACTGAGAAATTTAGACTGAAACTTTCTGGTGGAAGATTCACTCAAAATTTCACTTCTGCTTCGTCGGACAAAGACATTGTAAATCTTTTCAACGGTATATTAACTGCACCTCAAAATGTTCAATCTACATTCGTAACGCAGTTTCAACAACAACAAGATTTAAACAATGGACTTCAAAAAGCGTGGCATGCGATCATCGGTGCTGAATACGATTTAGGAAAAGACCTCATGTTAAATGTGGAAGCTTACTATAAATATTTTGACAAACTAAGTAATATCAATCAAAACAAAATTTACGATGACGTAGCTGCATTTTCTCAAATTGATGATGTTTACAAAAAGAATTTCATCATTGAAGATGGTGTAACTTATGGATTAGATGTATTATTAAAATATTCTAAAAATAGAATTTTCCTTTGGGGAGTTTATTCTTATGGAAATTCACAACGTTGGGATGGATTCAATTTTTACAATCCTGTTTTTGACCGTAGACACAACATCAACATCGTTGGAACGTATTTATTTGGAAAGAAAAAAGATTTAGAATTAAGTATTCGATGGAATTTAGGTTCAGGATTACCTTATACACCAACTGCAGGTTATTATCAAGGTGAGAACTTTAATGGAGGAGTTACAACAAATATCAACACCTCAAACCCTAGTAATATTAGTTTAAGTATGGGCGACTTCAATAGCCAACGTCTTCCATATTACCATCGATTAGATGTAACAGTTAAAAAACAATTTACTTTTAAAAACAAAAGCATTTTAGAAATGATTGGAAGTGTAACCAATGTTTACAATAGAAACAACATCTTTTATGTGAACAGAATTACTGGTAAAGAAATTTATCAATTCCCATTTCTTCCTAGTGTAGGAATCAGTTATAAATTCTAATTACTTCATCCACTTATCCAATGCATTGATTTGCAATTTGGTAGGTTTTGTCGTAATTGGTTGCACATAATATTCCAAATAAAAGTTTCGATTTACTTCTGGTAGATGTATCGTTAGCAATCTTCCTGCTCTGTTAATAGTTACTTTCTTAGGCTGGTTGTCAAAATATGCTAACCATTTATCCAATTCACCTTGGCACAACACATCATTGACCGCAATGATTTCATCATTCAACATTAATCCTCCTAAATCAGCTGGACTTCCCGTATAAATTGACGCCACAGTTAAAGTACCTGGTATGACTTTCATTCCTAATTTTCCAGCGGAATAACTTGCTAAGGGACGATGTGTCAATTCCAATCCTAAATAATCTAAACTATCAGCTAGAATTGACTCAAATGGTTGTGTACCATGTATGAAATCATTAAAAAATTCATCCCAATTCACACTTGATACTTGTTCTAATACTGCTTTGTAATCCTCTTCTGAAACTCCTTTTCCTTTCACAGCGTAATCAAAATAAAGCACTCGCATTACATCATCTAGACAAAAACGATTAATGGTTGCTTTTAATATTTTTACATCCGTGACAAAAGCTAACAAGCAACCTTCAGTATAAATGGAAACTTTTCTACCGGGCGCGCCTGGAGTGTAACCGTCCAACCAGGTATCAAAGGACGATTCTGCAACTGAATAATTAAAACGAGCCGGATTGTCAAAATGTTTTTGCAATTGATTTTTAAATTCCATCAAGTAGTTTTCCAAGGTGAAAACGCCACTTTTCAATAGAAACATATCACCCATATACGTTGTAATCCCCTCACAAATGTATCCTAATTCAGAATAATTTTCCTGTTTAAAATTGTAGGGATATAATTCAATTGGTCGAATGGCTTTTACATTCCACGTATGGTACAATTCATGTGACGAAACACCCAACAATTCTTTGTAAAGCGACCCAAAAACATCGTAAGTTGGCCCTAATAAAATAACAGTTGAATTACAATGTTCAACACCATGATACGCTTTATAAGGAACAATTTGACACAAAAAATGATATTCTTTTGTTGGGAACTCCTTGAACTTTTGAAGTTGTTTATCTGTAAATAGTTTAAAATCTTTTAGTAAACGATCCCATTCAACTTCAATCGAACCATTGAACCAAATGTGAAATAACGTTGCGCCAGATTCATAAGTTTGGTGTTGTAAATTTGCTGAACAAATAAAAGGAGAATCAGCCAGCTCATCAAAATTGGCAACTTCCCAAGCATTCCCTTTTTTTAACATCGCTGTTGCAACCTCCCAGTTAGCAGGTATAATTAACTCAACAGAACAAGGTTCGTGTTCCAATCCTTCTACAAACACACAACAATTAACTGGATTTACATACAATTGATCTGGCGATAAAAATGTGGACCCAGCGTTTAAATCTGCAGCAAAATACTGGTATGAAACAGTAATTGTTTTTTCATCTTTCGTATCAACTTGCCAGCTATCTTTTGTCAATTTAAAGCAATTCAACTTTGTATTTGAAGTTCCTAAAACTTTAAATCCCTTTACATTTTTAGCAAAATTCCCCAATTCATAACGGCCTGGGCGCCAGCTTGGCAAATGAACAATCGTTTGATCATTATTAACGTGAAATGTTGCTGTTATTTGGATGTATTGTTGATGTGCATTCGCACTATTGAACGTATATTGAACCATGTTTGATCTAAATTTGGCTTTAAAGTTAAAAAGTATTCTTTGAATTATATTAAAAAAAAACGACAACCAAAAAGATTGTCGCTTCACTTTAAATATTCTAAAAATTAATATAATTCTTCTTGTAATTGAGCAATTTTAGGATCTGCCAAATAATCATCATACGGCATCATTTTGTCAATAATACCATTTGGTGTAATTTCAACAATTCGATTTGCTACAGTATTTACCAATTCGTGGTCATGTGATGTAAACAACAACGTCCCTTGGTATTCAGCCATTCCATTGTTCAAGGCAGTAATCGATTCCAAATCTAAGTGATTCGTTGGTTCATCCATCAATAATAAATTCGCTTTTGCTAACATCATTTTAGACAACATACAACGAACTTTCTCCCCTCCAGATAATACATTTGCTGTTTTCAAGGCTTCTTCACCTGTAAACAACATTCGTCCTAAAAACGTACGTAAATAAACTTCCTCACGCTCTTCATCTGTTTGTGCATACTGACGCAACCAGTCTATTAACGGCAATTTATCATTAAAATAAGCATGGTTGTCATTAGGAATATATGCTGTTACAATTGTTGTTCCGTATGTAAATTCACCAGAATCAGGTTTTACATTTCCATTTAAAATCTCGAAAAACGCAGTTAAAGCAACAGAGTTTTTAGAAATGAATGCGATTTTATCTCCTTTATTGACAATTAAATTTAAGCCTGAAAACAAAAACTGTCCTTCTACTTTGTAACTTAAATTTTCAATACTTAAAATTTGATTTCCAGCATCACGTTCTTGGTGAAACGTAATACCAGGGTATTTTCTACTTGAAGGCTGAATCTCCTCAATATTCAAATTGTCCAACATTTTACGACGACTCGTTGCTTGTTTCGATTTAGATGCATTTGCAGAGAAACGAGAAATGAAATCCATTAACTCCTTTTTCTTTTCTTCTGCTTTCTTGTTTTTATCTGAACGTTGGCGTGTCGCTAATTGAGAAGATTGGTACCAGAATGAATAATTACCCGTAAACATGTTAATTTTACTGTAATCGATATCACAAATATGGGTACAAACTGTATCCAAAAAGTGACGGTCATGCGATACAACAATTACCGTATTTTTAAAATCTAATAAAAAATCTTCTAACCAACCAATCGTTTTTAAATCTAAATCATTCGTAGGCTCATCCAATACCAATACATCCGGGTTACCAAATAATGCTTGTGCCAACAAAACACGTACTTTCATATCATTGGAAAGTTCTTCCATCTTCATGTAGTGTTTTGCTTCTTCAATCCCAAGGTTACTCAACAACGTTGCTGCATCAGTTTCAGCATTCCAACCTTCCAAATCAGCAAACTCACCTTCTAGTTCAGCAGTTCGCATTCCATCTTCATCCGAAAAATCTGGTTTTGCATACAACGCATCTTTTTCCACCATGATTTCAAACAAACGTTTGTGCCCCATGATTACTGTTTGTAAAACTTCAAATTCATCAAACTCAAAGTGATTTTGCTTTAATACGGCTAAACGTTTTCCTGGTTCTAATTCAACGCGACCCGTTGTAGGATCTTGATCGCCCGTTAATATTTTTAAAAACGTAGATTTTCCTGCACCATTTGCACCAATAACACCATAACAGTTGCCATTTACAAATTTTACATTTACTTCGTCAAAAAGTACACGTTTTCCGAATTGTAAGGATAAATTGTTTACTGAAATCATAATTTACTTGAAATTTGGCACAAAGATACGAACTTCTAGGCAAATTTCAAGCTTGAATTATTTCAACCACTTCAAGTGTCTACTGTAAAGAATTACAAAGACTGCTGCTAGAATTAAATTCCAAACAACTACAATTGTTGGAATATCAGCAGGTGAAACAAAAAAGTACAATTGAATGACTGAAAACAATGAGTAAATGATGTACAAATGAAATCCAATTTTTTTGCCTTTCCACATAGATAAAGCACCAAACAAACCTGTTCCAATCACAATAATTGAAACCAATGAAACCATGTAAAACTGAGCATTAATGGATTCTGTCATACGCTGAACTTGTTCCAACATCGTCACAAAGCTGTGCATTTCCAAAGATTTCAATTCATCAATCATTTTGATCATTTCCACCTTTTGTTCTTCCATAACTTCTGGAGACAATGGTCCTCCAAGTAAATTAAAAATACTTGACAGCATTGAAAGTCCAGCTGAAACAAACGTCAAAATACATAAAATTTTTAGTGCTTGTGGACGTTTATTACTTTCAGGTAAATTAAAATCTGAAGAATTATTGCTTGTTTCCATTTATATTTTTTCTTTTACAAACTTAACACTTTCAGCAATCAAAGGTTGTAAGAAGGTATCATTTTTAACAAATGTTACCACTTTTCTATAATTCGAATACATTTTCTCAAGTCTTTCACTTGTTTTTAATGGACGTCGAAATTCAAACGCTTGCGCAGCATTCAACAATTCAATTCCTTGAATGGTATAACAATTCTGAATGATTCGATACAATTTAGTCGCAGCATTCGCTCCCATACTTACATGATCTTCTTGCCCATTACTTGAGTCGATCGAATCGATTGAAGCTGGCGTACACAATTGTTTGTTTTGACTAACAATTGAAGCAGCCGTATATTGAGGAATCATAAAACCAGAATTTAAGCCAGGGTTTGCGACTAAAAAAGCTGGTAAATTACGTGTACCTGAAATCAATTTATACACACGTCGCTCTGAAATACTTCCCATCTCTGCTAGTGCAATCGCTAAAAAGTCCATCGATATCGCTAAAGGTTGACCGTGAAAGTTTCCTGCAGAAACAACATCGTCTTCATCAGGAAAAACAGTTGGATTATCCGTTACCGCATTGATTTCTCGTTCTACAATTTGCGAAACATAATCAATTGCGTCTTTAGAAGCTCCATGCACTTGAGGAATGCATCTGAAAGAATACGGATCCTGAACATGCGCTTTTTCTTGCGTCACCACTTCACTACCAGCTAATAAATCGCGAAAAATTGTTGCAGTTTCAATTTGACCTTTTTGGTTTCTTATTTCATTTACATTCGCTTGAAAAGGATTGATTCTACCATCATATCCTTCCAATGACAAAGCAGCTATTTGATTCCATTGTTGCCAGAGTTGAAGTGAATTTGCAACAGCATAACTTGCATATGCACTCATGAATTGTGTTCCATTCAACAAAGCTAAACCTTCTTTGGATTGCAATTGAATTGGTTCTAATGAAAAATGGGACAGTACAGACTTCGAGGTAACTTTTTCACCTTTAAAATAAACTTCACCTTCACCAATCAGTGGTAAACTCAAATGTGCTAATGGCGCCAAATCTCCTGAGGCCCCCAAACTACCTTGTTGGTAAACAACAGGTAGAATTTCATTGTTATAAAAGAAAATTAAACGTTCGACCGTTGCAACTTGCACACCTGAATTCCCATGCGATAATCCAATGATTTTTAACAACAACATGCGTTTAACTAATTCAGCTGGTACTTCTTCACCTGTTCCACACGCATGCGAAACAACTAAATTATATTGTAACAAACCTAAATCTTCAAATGAAATTGCCGTATTGCACAACGAACCAAAGCCAGTATTTATTCCATAAATCAATTGGTCGTGATTGGCCATTTTATCATCTAAATATTGACGACATTTTGCAATGGCAGCACGCGCTTCAGCACCTAATTCGATTGTTTTTGATGAAAGAAGTAAATCTTCTAATTCTTTCAATTCAATCCATTGATTATTAATTTTATAACTACTCATATTGAATGTGTAACTTTAATTTTTTTTATTTCAACTTTTCAATTAACTCAAATAAGCTAACTAATTCTTGATCACCAGTTTCTAGGTTTTTTAATAAAATTTGCTCTTTTTGTATTTCTTGCTCACCTATCATCGCAACAAACTGTACTTTTCGATCATTGGCATACTTCAATTGTTTTTGCAATTTTGCATTTGAAGGATACAATTCACAAGCAATATTATTGGCACGAACTTCTTTCATTAATTGAAGGCAATGTGCTTGTTCGGATGAACCAAAATTCACAAATAACAAGGTCAATCCTTGGTCCGTTTCTTTTGGGAATAATTCCAATTCAGTCAATACATCGTAAATACGATCTGCTCCAAATGAAATTCCAACACCTGACATACCACTCATTCCAAACAAGCCAGTTAAATCATCGTAGCGTCCACCCCCACAAATACTTCCCATTTTCACGCCGTTCGCTTTCACTTCAAAAATAGCACCTGTGTAGTAATTCAATCCACGTGCTAGTGTAATATCAAATTCTAATTCAGCTTTTTGCAATCCAAGAACTGCAATTTGATCAAAAATAAATTTCAATTCTTCAATTCCTTTTAAGCCAATTTCACTTGTTGCTAAAAAAGCTGATAGCTGTTCAATTTTTTCTTCTGTAGAACCCGTTATGTGAAACAAAGGCTCTATTCGAGCGATAGCAGTTTCAGAAACACCTTTTTCAAGCAATTCTTTTACTACACCTTCAATTCCGATTTTATCTAATTTATCGATCGCAACTGTAATTGCGATTAATTTGTCTGCTTCACCACACACTTCAGCAATACCCGTTAAAATTTTTCGGTTGTTTATTTTAATGGTGAAATCAGGTATGTGCAAATTCGACAATACCTCATCAAACAATTGCACCAATTCCAATTCATAGATCAACGAATCACTTCCAACAACATCTGCATCGCATTGAAAAAACTCTTGGTAACGCCCGTGTTGCGGCCGATCAGCGCGCCAAACCGGTTGAATTTGATAGCGTTTAAATGGGAAAGACAATTCATGTTGGTGTTGCACAACGTAACGTGCAAAAGGAACTGTTAAATCATAACGTAACGCTTTTTCAGCCAACGAATTAGCAAAACGTGGAAGATTCTCTTCGGTTAAAGCGTTAATGTCAGCTTTTTTCAATTTATCACCAGAATTTAAAATTCTAAAAATCAAGCGATCACCTTCTTCCCCATATTTCCCCATTAAAGTAGATGACAACTCAAAAGAAGGCGTTTCAATTGGAGCAAATCCATATTTTTTAAACGCAGTTTTAATGGTGTCGAAAAGATAGCTTCTTCTAGCTACTTCAATCGGTAAAAAATCTCTTGTTCCTTTTGGAATCGATGGTTTTTGAGCCATGTATAGTATTATTTATTACAAAGATAATTCGATTTTTTGAATTGAATTGTAACTGCAATAAATTCAGTATTTTTGCACCCTATTTAAAAAAAATCGACATGACAATTCAAGCAAACATGGTAGTTTCGTTGAACTACAAACTATCGAATCACACTACAGGTGAAAAAATTGAAGAAACAACTCCAGAACATCCGATGGTGTTTTTATACGGCGTTGGAGGCGTTATTCCTCAATTTGAAGAAAATATTGCTGGTAAAAAAGTAGGTGATACATTTGCTTTCCACATTGAAGCTGCAATGGCATATGGAACACCAGACGAAAATCAAGTAGCTGAGATTCCAGTGAATGTATTTCACGATGAAGATGGAAAATTTGATACAGAATACTTTACAGTAGGTGCATTAATTCCAATGTCAGATAGCGAAGGGAATCAATTACGTGGAACAATCAAAGCGATCAATGACGAAATCGTTCACATGGATTTCAATCATCCATTGGCAGGTGTAGACTTACATTTCGAAGGAAGTATTGCTGCTATTCGCCCTGCAACACAAGATGAAATCGACCATGGACACGTTCATGGTGAAGGTGGTCACCAACACTAATTATTGAATTGATTAAAAAAAAGAAGAGAAACCTCTTCTTTTTTTTAATCAATTTTCTCAGCACTTAATCCTGACTTTTCTAAATCGAATACAGTTGAACCTATTTCAAGTGTAAACCAAGTTAAAAACAAGTCCAATGTTCTGTTTTCTGGCCAATCTTCTTCTGTATCGGTAATCATTGAAAGCTCATTTTTGAAAATTTCTTTAAAATTTTGCTCAATTAACGGCTCAATTTCAAAGAAATCCTCCGTAATTAAATAGACATTTGGTTCCACCTCATCTTCTTCTGAGAAAACGACATCATCTTCAAATTGATTGGCCCAATCCCAAAACGCTTGTTTGGGTGCAACTGTTATAAAACCTCTATTAACTATTTTCATATTGCTATTTTTTGATTGGAATTAAAACACGATTCTTCATCGAATTCCAAGACGTTTTTTTATGGTGTTGATCAATAATGAATTTCCAATTTGAAGAATGGGTTAAGGTATCAAAATAGGTGAACCATTGCTTCGTTTTTACTTGCTCTTTTGAAGTAATATAGGTTAAAGAAGTATCATTTACTAGAATTACACAATTGTCTTTTTGCAGCGCACGTTTTTGACCAATTGAAATAGATTTACATGGTTCTCCAAAACAATCCAACCAGTTGTAAAATGCGTTATAAGTTGCCATTGAATCCTTAAAAACCCATTGTGTAAATAACGTTTCATTGGTGGAATTATACAATTTAAATTTGAAACTTTTTTTCGGTGTAAAACGATCGTTAAAGAACAACGAATCAACTGAAACAATCGAATCTATTTTGAATCCAACCCATTGTGCTGCAAGTTGTGAAAAACCAATCAATTCTTTTTTTTCTTTATTATTAGTTGTTTGCTTACTTGTATTTTTTGCTTTTGGAGCAATGTCCTCCATTTTCAATACTTTTTCTGTTGCAGTGTCACTACAACCTTGTATAAGTAGAATTAACAACAAATAAAAACTTATTTTTTTCATATTGTTAGTGCTTTTAATACTTCTAACGTTTGATCCATTTGAGCATTCGAAATATCTAAATGTGTGACAAAACGCACCATTCCAGGTCCAAACGCCATAGCTAAAACTTTTTGCTCTTTCAATTTTCCAATAAGTAAATCACGCTTTGATGCATCTTTTAGCACAGCAACAACAATATTAGTTTGAACAGGATAAACACGTTCAACCCAATTCAATTGCACTAAGCAACGTTCCAATTCAAGTGCATTTTGATGATCTATTTTCAATCGTTCAACGTTATTCTTCAATGCAAACAATCCACCTGCAGCAATCATTCCAGCTTGTCGCATTCCACCACCAAACACTTTACGAACGCGGCGTGCTTTCTTAATAAAATCTTTTGTTCCAATTAAAACAGATCCAACTGGAGCACCTAAACCTTTCGACAAACAAACTGAAATCGAATCGAAATTAGTTGCATAGGTTGCAGGATTAACACCTGTAGCGACAATTGCATTCAACAAACGTGCGCCATCCAAATGCAAAGGCAATCCATTTTCTAACGCAAAATGACGAATTCTTTTAATTTCCTCGACATCGTATATCGCTCCTCCACCACGATTTGCAGTATCTTCTAAACTAATCAATTGTGTTTTAGGATAATGAACATCGTCAGGATTCATCCATTGGGCAATCGATTCTAAAGTTAATCTTCCGCGATCACCTTGCAATAAACGTACTGAAGCACCAGAATTTTTAGCAATCCCGCCGCCTTCGTATTTGTAGATATGACTTTCTTCGTGACAAATAACCTCGCCTCCAGGCTGAACATGCACATTAATGGCGATTTGATTGGTTTGTGTTCCAGAACTACAAAACAAAGCCGCTTCTTTCCCAAAATAATTGGCTGCAAATTCTTCTAGTTCATTAACCGTTGGATCTTCTTGAAAAACATCGTCACCAACTGGAGCATTAAACATAAATTCACGCATTTCTTGCGAAGGCTTTGTAACAGTATCACTTCTAAAATCAATCATCACAACTTTTTGAGGCTGAAATTAAGATTTTTAAGGCTTGTATCCAAATTTGAACACCTACAATATGTGGTGAACTTCTTGAAATTATTCTGCAAGAATTACTATTTTTAAACAATGGAATATGCATTGTTGATTTTTACGATTTTAGTTGGGACTATCCTTACCTTTTTTTCTGGTTTTGGGTTAGGAACCTTGCTTTTACCTGTGTTTTGTTTGTTTTTTCCAATTGATGTTGCAGTTGGTGCTACTGGAATTGTTCACGGAATGAACTCGATTTTTAAATTTCTTTTTGTATACAAGAACATTCATTTTCCTACATTTTTGAGATTTTCGATCCCCGCTATTATTTTCGCAGTTATTGGTGGAATAACGCTTAGTGCTATATCTGAACTTCCAATTGCTTGGTCATACATGTTTTTTAATAAAACAATTGATGTATCATACATACAATTGATCATTGGATGCATCATGTTGTTTTTTGCATGGATTGAATTGAGTCCAAAATTGAACCAATTAAAAATCCAACAAAAATGGCTGCCATTAGGAGGTGTATTGAGTGGTTTTTTTGGCGGGATTTCTGGACATCAAGGAGCATTGCGTGCAGCATTTCTTACTAAAGCTGGACTCACCAAAGAACAATTCATTGCCACATCAAATGCGAGTGCAGTAATTATAGATCTTACTCGTTTAACTGTTTATTTTACAACAATTCCATTTGGACAATTAGCGCCACATGCAACATTAATTATAATCGGAATTTTTGTTGCTTTTATTGGAACTACAATAGGAGCACGCTTGGTAAAGAAAGTTACCTTACAATGGATTCAACAATTTGTTGGAAGTTTATTGATTGTTTATGGGCTTGGTCTTATCTTCGGACTAATTTAATGGTTTCTTCTTTTTTTTATTGTTTTTTAACTGAATAAAACTAAATTTGACAAACACTAGAAAAATCAAATGAGAGCTCTCCACTTATTGTTTTTTTCAGTTTTTTCACTTCTAATGATTGCTTGCGAAACAGTAGTCAAAAAAAATGTGAGTCCAACTGAAATTATTGCAAAACAAACGGCCGACGACCATAGCTACGCCAATTGCAAGAAAATCCACACCAAGCATTTACACCTTGAATTAGACGTTAATTTTGAAAATCAAACGATTTATGGTGTCGCTCGTCACGAAATGATCAATAATGGAACTGACACGGCTATTTTTGACATTAAAGGACTTGAAATTCAAAAAATTACACTAGGACAAAAAGGCAACGAAAAAGAAGCCAGCTTTATGATTGGTAAATGGGACAAAGATTCCATTTTAGGCCAACCGTTACTTGTTACGATAAAACGAACAACACAATACATCAACATTTATTACAAAACAACTGAATTAACCCAAGCAATTGATTGGTTAAGTCCATCACTAACAAGCGGGAAAGTTCATCCATTCATGTACACACAAGGTCAAGCGATTTTAACCAGAACATGGATCCCCTTGCAAGATACACCAGCAAATAGAATTACTTATTCAGCAGATGTGAAAGTTCCAACTGATTTAATGGCTGTGATGTCTGCAAAAAACCCACATCACAAAACAAAAGATGGCATCTATCATTTTGAAATGAAACAAGCCATTCCATGCTACTTAATTGCATTAGCAGTTGGAGATTTGTCGTATCGCAAATTAGGCGTTAATTCAGGTATTTATGCTGAGCCACAATTGTTAGCTAAAGCGAGTTATGAATTTGCTGATTTACCCAATATGATTACGACTGCTGAAAATCTATATGGCCCTTATAAATGGGAACAATATGATTTATTGATGCTTCCTTACTCGTTTCCTTATGGAGGAATGGAAAATCCAAGGCTAACATTTGTGAATCCAACCTTGTTAGTTGGTGATCGAAGCTTGGTATCCGTTGTTGCACATGAATTAGCGCATTCTTGGTCAGGTAATTTGGTTACCAATTCTTCTTGGGATGATTTCTGGTTAAACGAAGGATTTACAGTTTACTTTGAAAACCGAATCATGGAACAATTGTATTCCAAAGAAATTGCGGATATGTTAGCACTTATAGAATTTCAAGAATTAGAATCTACCATTTCTGACATGAACAAAAGTGAACATCCAGAAGATTCTCGTTTAAAATTAAACTTGGCTAACCGAGATCCTGAAGACGGATTAACTGATATTGCGTATGTAAAGGGTGCGTTCTTTTTAAAAACAATCGAACAAAAAGTTGGAAGAAAACGTTTCGACCAATTTTTAAAAAATTACTTTCAACATTTCGCTTTCAAAACGTTAAATACCGAACAATTCACTACTTTTTTAACGACTGAATTATTGCAACCAAATAAGCTAACCTTTAATACTTCAGAATGGTTGTATCAAAAAGGATTGCCTAAAAACTGTATTCGTTTGCATTCCCCAAGATTTGAAAAAATAACCCAATTAGCGCGCAATTTTGCTGCTGGTGAAAATATTTTTAAGAAAAAAGTTACATGGATAAAAATCAAAGGAAAACGAAGAAAGAAAAAACAAGTTTACCAATTAAAACGCTCTGATTTTATTGCTCAGGAATGGCAAGTATTTATTCGTCAATTACATGAGAAAATGCCTGTTGAACAATTGAAACGTCTTGATCAAGAATTGAACTTTAAAAATTGGGGTAATGCTGAAATCATGGAAGAGTGGTTTGTTTTAGGTATACATTCAGGATACAAAGCAGTATTTCCTGCAATGGAGAAATTCATTACCAAAGTCGGTCGACGCAAATTCTTGATTCCGATTTATACTACTTTAGCAGAACAATCCTCTACTAAAAAATGGGCTTTAGGTGTTTATAAAAAAGCTAAAATCAATTATCATCCAATTACTCAAAGAAGTATAGAAGCTTTGATTTATTAATCCGACACAACTATTTTATAAAAATTTCGTTTTTGAGTAAACGCAACACTGATGGCTTTTAAAATTGCAGAACCTTGTCACGAAGATTGGTCAAAAATGACCAGTACAGAAAAAGGTGCTTTTTGCCAAAAATGTGCCTTAGAAGTAGTTGATTTTACAGGTAAATCTCCTTTTGAAATTAAAGAATTACTTATTCAAGAAGTTGCTAATAAACAACGTACTTGTGGACGGATTACAAATTACCAATTAGACCAACTTAATGATGATTTCTTTCACTGGAAAAACGACAGTGAGCGTTTTCGTGCTATTTGGGTCTTTTCGTTGATAGCTGTTTTTGGTTTGGGACTTTTTAGCTGTCAAAACACCTTATCTAAAGAACTTGTAACGCAGTTAAACACCGAAACAGCGGTGCTATTAGCCCAAGATTCTCTACATTTAGACAGTTTGAATTCTCCAGAAAAATCAGATTCTATAACGCTTGCAACTGAAATATTGCCATTTACCATAAATCCCTATCGCCCAGAAATCTATTACCAAGGAATTATGCCCTATTACAATTGGGATTTTAAATTACCTGTTATAGACTGTTACAATATCAACTTAGGACCAATTGTTCAAACAGGTCAATTTGGAATAGATACCGTTGCAATTACACATTTAAAAGAGAAAAAAATCAATTCAAAAAAATTAGATTTCACAAACAGTAAAACACATGAAAAACATCATTCAAACCGACATAAACAAACAAAAACTACTAAAACCACAACAATAGAAGGCGTTTTAGATTCAGGTTTTAAGTATTTTGATGCGTTTATCTCTCCAAATCCTGCATCTATTGAAAGCAAGTTGTATTTAACAGTTCACAAAGCGCTAACCATTCAAATCGATTTGTATTTAGAAAATGAACCTACTGTTCACCGAACGGCTAACTCCTATTTTGAAGCAGGAAATTTTGAAATTGAATTAAAACTACACTTGTTAGTAAAAGGCACACATCAGCTTCTATTGCAAGCGAAGGAACAAGTTTCAGTATTGTCATTTGTTGTTTGATTTTAAAAATTAAGACAAAAAAAAATCCCACCAAATGGCAGGATTTAATTTTAACAAGAAACAGCTTAAATTGCTGCGATTTTCTCTTCTAAAATGGCAATTTTTTGTAAGGCATCTGCTTCTTTCTTGCGTTCTATTGCAACCACTTGATCTGGAGCACCTGACATGAATTTCTCGTTTGTTAACTTACTTTGAACTGATTTCAAGAACCCTTTTGTGTAATTCAATTCCTCTTCCATTTTTTTCTTTTCAGCAACCAAATCAATGGCATCTCCAAAAGGTATGAAATATTCGTTTGATTGCACCAAGAATGAATTTGCATTGGCAACTTTTTCATTGACGTAATCCAATACTGCTAAATTGCCCATTTTGGCGATTACACTATCAAATGATCGATCAACAGAAGTATTTTCTTTCACAAACAAGTCCATTTTCACTTTCGTTGCAATGTTGTTTTGCTTGCGCACATTACGTATGTTAGTGATAACTTCAGAAGCTAATTCAAAAGCTGCTAATACGTTCGTTGCAGGTTCTTTCACCGTTGGCCATGCTGCAATAATAATATCGTCCCCTTCTTTGCGCTCACGGATTAAATGCCATAATTCTTCTGCGATAAATGGAGTATAAGGCTGAATTACTTTTAAGATTTGTTCAAAAAAGTCTTTCGTTGCTTCCATTGTTTTAGCATCAATAGGTTGTTCGTAACCTGGCTTAATCATTTCAAGGTACCAAGAACAGAAATCATCCCAAACTAATTTGTAAATCGCCATTAAGGCTTCAGAAATCTTGAATTTATCGAATAATTCATTGATTTGAATTAATTCTTGGTTGAATTTCGCTTCGAACCATTCAATTGCTTTCACAGATGATTTTGGTTGCTCCATTTCACGAACCTCCCAAGCACTTACCAAACGATACGCATTCCAGATTTTATTCGTGAAATTACGTCCTTGTTCACATTGAGAACTATCAAACGGTAAATCATTCCCAGCAGGTGACGAAATCAAAATCCCCATACGCACACCATCTGCACCGTATTGTTCAATTAATTCAATCGGATCAGGAGAATTCCCTAACGATTTCGACATTTTACGTCCCAATTTATCGCGAACAATTCCTGTGTAGTAAACATTTTTGAACGGTAGATCGCCCATATACTCATACCCTGCGATGATCATACGTGCCACCCAGAAAAACATGATTTCAGGAGCCGTAACCAAGTCGTTCGTAGGATAATAATACTTGATTTCTTCGTTGTTAGGTTTTGTTAAACCGTCAAAGACAGAAATTGGCCACAACCAGCTAGAAAACCACGTATCCAACACATCTTCGTCTTGTTTCAACTCACTTGCAGTTACGTTTCTACCTGTTTTTGCAGCCGCTAATTCTAAGGCTTCTTCTCGTGTTTTTGCTACAACATAATCTTCTGACCCTGTTCCAAAATACCAAGCAGGAATTTGATGTCCCCACCACAATTGTCTCGAAATACACCAATCTTTGATGTTTTCCATCCAATGTTTATACGTGTTCTTGAATTTCTCAGGGTGAAACTTAATGTCGCCATTCATGACATGTTCTAATGCTGGCGCTGACAATTCTTTCATGTCAACAAACCATTGCAAGGATAATTTTGGCTCAATAACAGCATTTGTACGTTCAGAATACCCAATTTTATTGATGTGATCTTCCGTTTTAACCAAGTAACCTTTATCGTATAATTCTTTTTCTATGGCTTTACGTACTTCAAAACGATCCATTCCAGCATAATGCATTCCATGTTCGTTTAAAGTTCCGTTGTCATTGAAGATATCTATTGTTTCTAAGTTATATTTTTTTCCTAAATCGTAATCGTTGGTATCGTGTGCAGGTGTAACTTTCAAACAACCAGTTCCAAATTCCATGTCCACATATTCATCTTGAATAATAGGAATTGTTCTGTTTACAATTGGCACAATCGCTTGTTTACCATGCAAGTGCTTGAATCGTTCATCGTTTGGATTGATACAAATCGCTGAATCTCCTAAAATCGTTTCAGGACGAGTTGTAGCGATTGTTAACCATTCGTCTTCCGTTCCTGCGATTTTGTAACGCACATAAAACAATTTTGAATTGACTTCTTTGTGCAACACTTCTTCATCAGAAAGTGCAGTTAATGCTTCAGGGTCCCAATTTACCATTCGGACACCGCGGTAAATTTTTCCTTTTTTGTACAAATCAATGAAAACATCTAAAACAGATTCAGAATATGCTGGATCCATTGTGAAATTGGTTCGTTCCCAATCACACGAAGCACCTAATTTCTTCAATTGTTCTAAGATAATTCCACCGTGCTTATCCTTCCATTCAAAGGCATGCGCCAAAAACTCGTCACGTGTTAAATCAGATTTTTTGATGCCTTCTTGGCGCAATTTCTGAACAACTTTCGCTTCAGTTGCTATAGACGCATGGTCCGTTCCAGGAACCCAACACGCATTTTTTCCCAGCATTCGTGCGCGACGCACCAACACGTCTTGAATCGTATTGTTCAACATGTGCCCCATGTGCAAAACGCCTGTTACATTTGGCGGAGGAATGACGACTGTATATGCTTCCCGGTGATCAGGTTCTGAATGAAAATAACCTTTATTCATCCAATGTGCATACCATTTTTCCTCTGCCTTTAACGGCTCATACGTTTTTGGGGTCTCCATTTTTTTCGACTTAAATTAAGGTGCAAAGATAGCAATCTTGAAGAAATTATTTCACTTATTCTAAAACTTCAAAAAAATAAATGTAAAGTTTTTTTTACATTTTGTAAATTTATTCTTACATTTGAATCTAAATTAAAATTTTATATCATGAAAAACCAGTTATTATTTCCCCACAGTTTTCAGAAAATAGGTTGGCTATTATTTGTTCCAAGCATTATTGTAGGAATTTTACTGATCATTAACAATGCATTCATCGAGAACTTATTTTCATTTAAGATGACAAGTTTCGCATTCATTGATACACCATTCTTATCAAAAAGTAGGTATTTCACGTTTATCTACCAAGATTTTTTAGATGAATTGGTAAGTTCAACCTTATTAATTGGTGCATTATTAATTGTGTTTTCAAAAGAAAAGGTAGAAGATGAATTCATTGCGAAGTTACGTTTAGACGCTTTACTTTGGAGTGTTTTGATTAATTACACCATCATTTTTGTAGGCATTTTAACCATTTACGGAAGTGTTTTTTTTACATTTTTAGTTGTGAATCTTTTTACATGTTTGTTTCTTTATATTATTCGATTCAATTACTTGTACCGCAAATATTCGAAAGCATGAAAAATTCACTAAAAATCGAGCGGGCCAAAAAGAATATTACACAAGATGATTTAGCGAAAGCGATTGGCGTTAGTCGGCAAACAATCAATGCCATGGAAGCAAACAAGTACGTTCCATCGACCGTATTAGCATTGAAACTAGCGGTTTATTTCACTTGTTCGGTAGAAGAAATCTTTCAATTAACGGAAAACGATTGATTTTATGGAACAACAACACCGTTCAAGAGTTCAAACATTTCTGCTTGTGCTTTTGCCAATAGATTTTGAGCGGTATATGTTACAAATTGGAATGTACCACTTTGATTGGAAAAATAATAACCAAGATAAGTGAATTTGATGCCTTGTGTTGTGCCATTCATTTGCATGAAAAAGACTTTTTTACCATTCACCATTCTGAAATCTTCTTTCACGATTTCGCAATTTGGAGCGACTTCCTGTGCGTTTTGGAGTGCAATTGTGCGTAAATTTTCAATTGGAATTTCAATTTGTTCGGAAATAAACATGCCATAAACATCTTGCGTTTTATGAGTAAACGAATATTCTGAAGGGGATTCTGCTTTTTTCATCGTCCATTTAGATGTATTGTAAAAAATGGAAGCAGGAATGGTTTTACTTTTTATTGAAAAAGTTAATCCAGCTGTTTTTGCAAAGTTTTGCGTGTTTGTTGGAATCGAATCAAAGTGACTTTTAGTTTCTTTAATGTAACCCCACGTTCCATCCTCGTACAACAATACCTCATCCCCATTTTCAGTTACCGCTTTGGTTTGAGCAATACTACTATTTACAACGAAGCAAATAAAAACTAGAAAAAATAGACGCATACTTTTTTTTAGCGAAAGTAGAAAATTAAATTAAATAGCGAGACTATTCATCCAATTTCTATTCATCGATAAATAAAGTTCAATGGCAGATATGGAAAGCCCCACTTGACTAACTGCTATGCGTAAATTTGTTTCAGTACAATTAAAATACGTACACCAATCATTCATATCAAAGGAATAAAGTGCTGGGTTTAGTGCTTGTTTTTTCATTTTTTTAAGTTTAAGTTAAAAAAAGTGGTTCAAGTTTTATGTCTATCAATTAAGTTCAAAATTAATTCCAAACAATTTCATTTAAAAGGAAGATTCACCCAATTTATGTTTCGGAAAACCGAAAAAAAAGAGCCTCTATACAATAGAGACTCTTTCATGTTGTGGTAGGTATTATCATTTACAAAAAGTAAATAAAAACTGTATAAAAACTACAGGACAAATGTACGTGTTGAATTTATTTTATGGCTGTGTATTTCTACCCTAAATTGAATTCGGAAAACCGACTTTTTTTAATTGACTCACTTTTGTTTTAAAATTTGATTTAATTTCACTATTATTAACCTAATATTTAAGATTATGTCATTTAATGGAACCGAAGGAGCACCAATCTCCTTAGCAGCAGCTGCTGCACTCACAAAAAATTACCGTGCCTCACGAACAGGCACAACACATGCTCATTTTTTTGGAAAAGATATCATTCTTCAACTGTTAGACATTCCAGAAGCAGTTGGAATTAGAGCGTATTATGGGCTTACAGAAGCCGGTGAACAAGAATTGGTATTAGTAGCTGTGGACGCACAAGAAAATGATTTAGAAATTCTAACCATTGATTGCGCAATTAAATGTCCGCCGAAATGTGGAATTAGCAGTTCGTTGAATTCTTAATGTTGCTAGAGATCCTAGACAAAATATATTGGGTCAGTTGTTTGCTGACCCTCTATTTTTATGCTAAATCCTCGCAATTCTCCAAAAGAATAATTCAATTACTAATTACCTCTACAATTGTCGCTATCATTAGTTATTTCTTAGCCAAAAATGAACTAAAAAACGATCTAATTTTCAACCTGAACAATTACTTAGAATTATATTTAATGTACCGCATTTATGAACTTTTAATCCACGATGTCTCCAAAAAAATAATGATCATTCTGCTATTCCTTGTCGTAATATTTGGCATTTATGACAGTATTTTCATTGAACCGATTGATACTTACCAAGGCATTTTCTCTTTTTTTAAAAGTATCTGCGTATTGGGATTGTGCCTCATTAGTTTTTATACTGTTTACAAAGAGGAAAAAGTAATTTACTTAGAAAAAGATGCCGTATTCTGGTTAAACTCTGGTATTTTAATCTACTATTTATCGACACTTTTTATTCAGCTTTTTACGAATTATTTAATTGCATCCTTTCCAGAATACGTTTACGATTTCACGTTATACCTCCAGTTTTCGCTGGCATTTGTCTTTTTAACGATGTTGTATGGCGCATTACGAATTGACTACTTAAAAAACCAACAACCATGAACCAATCAGCCACATCCTTCATTACTTTCATATCAATTGCAACCGGTGGTTTAATCTTGATTGCATTTATTATTATACTCTTTGTTATTTTTTACCAACGTAAAATGTTTGCGAAAAAAAATCAATTGAATCAATTAAACATTGAAAATCAAAAACAATTATTGGAAGCTGTATTGACCACAAAAGAAGCTGAACAAAAACGTATAGCACAAGAATTACACGATGAAATTGGATCCTCTGTAAATTCTATTAAAATGTACTTACATTCAATCACACTTGAAGAACAAGCAAAGCAAAAATTAACAGATGATTTAGTACATATAAGCAAAAACATTCGGCGCATTTCAAACGATTTGATGCCTGCTGTATTAGAGGAATTGGGTTTGATCGCTGCTATTAAATACCTTTGCAAGCGTTTCCAAGAAGCTTCCCAGTTAAAATTTATTTATTCAGATGAGCTTTCTGTTGACCTTAATTTGTCCAAAAAAGATGCATTAATAGTTTACAGGATATTACAGGAACTACTCAATAACATTTGTAAATATTCACACGCAAATTTGGTAGAAATAGATGTGAAACATTCACAAAAAAAAACAACGATTCGAATATTTGACAATGGAACTGGCTTTATCCCAAGCAAAGAAAATTATACGATAAACAATGAATCTTTAGGATTAAAAAACATTCAAAGTCGTGTGCAGCAGTTAAATGCAACGCTTATGTATGAATACGGAAAACCGAAAGGAACACTTGTTACACTTACTTTAAATTCGAACTTATGAATTCTAAAATAACGATTGGAATTGCTGAAGACCAACAAATTTTTCGCAAAGGATTGATTTCATTGATCAACAGTTTTGATTCAATGCAAGTAACACACGAAGCAGAAAACGGCAGTCAATTGCTGGATCTTATGCGAAAAAACTGCCCTCAAGTTGTAATTTTAGATTATTCGATGCCTTTACTCAATGGAATTGAAACAACAAAAGCCATTCGGTTGAATTTTCCAACTGTAAAAATCATCTTACTATCCATGTATGAAGCCGAAGAATTTGTGGAAGCTGCAATTAACGCAGGAGCCAACAGTTATTTATCAAAAGACGATGATTTATCAGAAATCAACAAAGCGATAGAAGCAGTTTTGCATTCGAATTATTATTTGAACGACCGTGTTTCTGCAATTATGATTGGGAATTTAATAAAATCAGGGAAAATCGATCCGAAATACAAAAACAATTCAGTTGAATTTTCGCCTGATGAAATTAAGATTATCGACTTAATTAGTAAAGAATTTACAACCCAGCAAATTGCTGACAAATTATTTAAAAGCACGCGTACCATAGAAAAATACCGCACAAAAATGATGGAACGCGTAGGTGCCTCCAATTCAGTAGGATTAATTATGTATGCCGTAAAAAATAAAATCATTGTATTTAATTCATAAACAACCTGATAAGCCATTAAATTTCAATCAACTATCATTTTTTTTCATTTTTTTTCTTCAAAACACTTGCTGAATTGAATATTTGTATTAATTTTGCACACGCTTTTAACGTAAAGCAGTACACAATTTTCCAAGTTCAACTGTTGTTGAAGTTCGAAAGAAAAGAAAATTGGTTTGGTAGTTCAGTTGGTTAGAATACATGCCTGTCACGCATGGGGTCGCGGGTTCGAGTCCCGTCCAGACCGCCAAGTTAAAAGCGTAAGCCTCCAATCGGAGGCTTTTTTTATGCCCATAAGTTCCGTTTTTCAAGGTTTTTCAGTGTTTTCAAGGCTTTCTGCTGTTTCAGTGAATCGCCAAGAACATCAAAAAACATCAATTGAAATCAAAGTTCTGGCGAACAAGCCAGCGAACAAAATTAAAATCACCATTTTTGTTCGCTGGAAGTCGGGAAACCTTCGCCATTATTACGTTTGGTGAGTTTTGCTTATGAATGATTTTAACGTGTTCACAGTATTTATTCATTAAATCCAGCGAACAAAATGGAGAATCAAAAATTCTTTGTCTCGTTTTGGTTAAATCCAAGCAGACAGCAAGACGGAAAAAGTAAACTTTACATCCGCATCGCAATTGATGGTCGAAGAGCCGAAATTGCCACATCGTATTTTATCAAAAGAAGTGATTGGGACAATGCCCATTTCCAAGTCAAGCCCAAGGCACCACATTCGGTCTTGATTAATGGTTTCATTGATCACACCACAAATGTGATTAAAAAGCACTTCCTATCGTATGCAGCATTTGGTAAAACCATTTCTGCCAAAGAACTCAAAGACCTCTTCCTGGGCAAAGTGGAAAAAGTAGAACCCAAATCACTAATGGATGCATTCGCATACCATAAGGTAAAAATGGAATCGATGATCCATGTGGGTAAAGTTGCCAAAACTACGTTGGCCAAGTACAATTATTGCCAAGGAAAAGTTGAGCGTTTTTTACATCACCGTTTCAAGAAAAAGGACATTCTTTTAACGGAATTGAGTTTAAAGTTTGTGACTGAATTCGAACACTTCCTTTTGGTAAACGAGCGCATGCAAACCAATTCAGCCCACAAGTACATTGTGAATCTAAAACGAATCATCAATGTTGCAGTGAGTGTTGAATGGATGCCGAAGAATCCATTTGATAACTTCAGATGTTCTTACACCAATCCGGAACGTGAAATCCTTACACAGACAGAATTAGATACAATGCAGCACAAGTTGATTCTAATGCCTCGTTTAGCAGAAGTGAGGGATGTGTTTTTATTCTGTTGTTACACTGGTTTCGCTTACTCAGATATTTACAAATTTGTGCGTGACGCGATAACAATTGGAATGGATGGAGATTATTGGCTCTCTACCATTCGTCAAAAGACAGGAACCAGGGAAAGTGTTCCACTTTTACCATTAGCATTGGAAATTATTAACCGATACAAAGAACATCCTGTATGTGTGAAGTTCAACAAACTTCTTCCAGTGAACAGCAATCAAAAGTACAATGCGTATTTGAAGGAAATAGCTGAGATCTGTGGAATTAAAAAGACCTTGACTTCACACATGGCCAGACACACCTTTGCAACAACTGTGACCCTTTCAAATGGCGTTCCCTTGGAAACAGTTTCAAAGATGCTTGGTCATACCAAACTATCGACAACACAAATCTACGCGAAAGTGCTCGATACCAAAGTGAGTCATGACATGGGAGCGTTGAAATCAATTCTTGCAGCCAAACAAAAGCCCAAGGATTCAGAAAGCAACCAGGAAGTTTCTGATAAAAAATTAGGTTAATTTAAGGTCTGCTTCGGCGGACCTTTTTTGATAAAGCGCACTATTTCATCCTTTTACATAAATACATTACGATGTTAAATTCGTATTTTGCTCTCATACTACATAATATATCATACCAATCTAAAAACAATGTTACGCTATGGAATACTTTATTGCAACAGCTAATAATTTTTGTGATGTCTTAGAACAGTTGAGTTCAAGTGAACCGGATATCAACAAGAGAGCAAATAAGGCAGCGAAATTAATCAAGAATACACTTGAGAATTTTAGAACTAAAATTCGAAAAGAGGGTTTCCGATCTACTGAAGATGAAATTCATTTTTTCAAATATGTGAAGCCTAAGATTAGTTCTTACCTCATCTTTTATTCTGTATTAGCAGAAATTGAAACAAGCAAAATCACCTTGAATGATGAAGAATTGAAATTATTTATTGACAAAAAAGATCGGAAGTTTCGCCACGTCATGCGCGAGAATATTGACTTTGTCAAATATTACAATGCGGGCTTATGTCATTTAGATAACATCTATTTTGTGCGCGAAGCAAATGTCCTTTCGATGTCTAAAAACAGTACACATCAATTAGCCGATCCTGAGTTCAATGCGTCACATGATATGGTTGCTGCTAATATTATGGCGTTTGAGTTGTTTAAAAAACACGTTGATCCAAAGCCAGATTTGCAAGCTTATGGTCCACCAGTTCCAAAATTAAAATGGACGGCCAGTAAATCAGACTTCATTGAATTGGTTTATGCCTTGCAAGCAACAACAGCTATCAATTATGGTGAAAATGAAATCAAAGAAATCTTTTCGGCTTTGCAATCTGTCTTTCAAGTTCACATCGAAGATCCGTATCGTATTTTCATAGATCTAGCAAATCGAAAAACGGCACCATTGAAATTTATTCCAAAGTTAGAAGAAGGATTTTTGCGGAAAGTGGATGAGATTGAAGGGGTGAGATGAAAAATCAATCGCCCTAGTTTGATAACAAAGAAGTTTGAAAAAGATAATTATGTTAACATTTACGGCTTGGTTAAGATGGTTTTTCACCTCTAAACTTTCATATGGAGCACTAAAGGGCGCCTTTTTCCAAACCGCTATGATAAGCAGACCCTCTGTCTGTCGAGGTATTAACTATCCGTCTATTGTTGTTTTTATTGTTGGGTAAGAATGAGGCTGTTTGTTTTGGATGTGGGTATTGGTTTAAAAATTTTAGAATGGAAGGAGATTTTAAAAATAATTTTCTAAGGTAGATGAGGTGGAAGCACTTTTACAAATTTTGGCCTTTGTGTTGGCTAGTGTGAAACTAAGTTCACGAACAACAATTATTAATAAACAACACGTGAGTAATTGTAAATATGCTTCCACCTTTATGATGGCTAATTTCCTTTGTTAATTTTTTCTTTTACAGCGTCCACTAAATAATAGACCATTGGCACTAAAAACACAGTCAAAATTAAAGAAGACAGAAGTCCTCCAATAATTACCCAGGCCAATCCGTTTTTCCATTCAGCAGCTGTTCCAGTTGCCAATGCTATTGGTAACATACCGACTACCATTGAAAGCGTTGTCATTAAAATCGGTCTCATACGTCCCTTTCCTGCAATAATTAAAGCTTCTTTAAAATGTATTCCTTCTGCCTTTAGTTGATTCGTGAAATCTACAATTAGAATAGCATTTTTCACCACTAATCCCATTAGCATGATTAAACCAAGTAAAGCGAATAAACTTAAATTACTCAATGATAAATTCAATGCTAAAAATGCTCCAATGATTGCTACAGGAATAGAAAACAACACAACAAATGGGTAAATAAAACTATCATAAAGTGCTACCAAAATTAGATAAATCAATAAAAATGAAATGAGTAATACTGATCCTAAGGCTCCGAAACTATCATTTTGTCTTTTTATATCACTTCCCCAAGTCATTTGAATTCCTTCTGGTAATGGGTTTTCTTTAAGATAAGCAACAACATCATCTGCAACAGTACCTGATGGTCTTCCTAAAGCGTCGGAAGTAAGTGTTACCGCTGGTTGACGATCTTTTCTTTCTAATAAAGATGGGGAGTTATCTTGTAAAACTTTAGCAAATTGACCAATTTCCATTGGTAAACCCATAGGATTGATAATTGAAAGTTGTTGTACATCTTCAAAGTTTTGTCTACTAAATTCATTTAACCAAATTCTTACAGGATATTCTGTTCCATTTTCAATAAGCGTTGCATCATCGTTACCCGTAAAAGCTGTTCTTAGATTCATCCCAACATAAGCAGTGGTTAATCCTAACCGTTGCATTTTATCCTTATCAGGAATAATTTTATATTCGGGACTGCCAGCTTCAACAGATAACCTCACATTATCTGCACCCGGTATTTTTTCAACAATTTCTTTTAGATCTTTTCCGCTTTTCATCACCAATTGTAAATCACTGCCACTTAATGTAATCTCAATCGGTGCAGAACGAGGAATTAAACCCAATGCGGCCATGGAATAGTTTATACTCGGATACCTTGATTTTAAGTCTTCACGAAGTTTTATCATAAATGTTTCGGTCGGTAAATCATTAAGTTCTTTTTTTGACTTCAATTGAATGGTAAATTCTGTTTTATTTGCTGAACCAACACCTAAACTTCCTATTCCTGTGCTTGGTCCGCCGATGTTACTGAACACAGTTGCAACTTCTGGTTGTTGAATGATATACGTTTCTATTTCTTGTACGATTGAATTATTTTGGTGAATAGATGTGGATTTGTCAAATTCTAGAGCCATTCTAAATTTCCCTTGATCACCCGTTGATATAAGTTCTTTGCCAATTATTCCTTGTTTAATCATTCCTAAGGTCATTACAAAAAGGAAGACTATTATACTTGTGAAAATGATTTTATGGTTTAAAACCCATTGTAATTGTCTACCATACCAATTCGTAAATATTTCTAATTGGTATTCAAACCAAAGTAAGAAACGATTGAAAAAATTAGTTGCTTGCAAATCTTCCTTTTTACCAATGCGTGATGCCAACCAAGGAGTAAGAGTAAATCCAACTAATAAACTCGTAAGCGTAGAAGTTACAACAACGACAGAAAATTGCTTTAGCATATCAGCTACAAAAACTTGTAGAAATAGAATCGGTAAGAAAACTACAACATCAACCAAAGTGATGGACAAGGCAGCATAACCAATTTCCATTCGCCCATCCATGGAAGCAACTCGTTTGTCTTTTCCTTTGTCTAAATGTTTTTGAATATTTTCTAATACCACAACAGCATCATCAACCAAAATCCCAATAATTAAGGACATTGCGAGCAATGTCATCAAGTTCAATGTGTAGCCTAACAGCCACATTACAGCAAAAGCCGTTACTAACGAAGTAGGAATTGCAACGATAACAATTAATGAATTTCTAAAACTTCTTAAGAACAGCAGCATTACCATTGACACAAGGATTACAGCTAAAATCAAATCAAAAACTACTGAATCAACTGCTGCAATTGTGTTATCAGTACTGTCATCGGCAATAATAAATTTCACATTTGAACTAGCATTTTGTTCTTCGATTGATTTGAGCTTTGCACGAACTAATTTCGAAACATTCACTGCGTTTGCATCACCTTGTTTCTTTATAAGAAGACCTATCCCATTTTTTCCATTGTACCGACTGATTGATGCTGTTTCTTTTATGCCATCTATAACATTTGCTACATCTTTCACATAAACGGGGCTACCAGAAACGGGCATTGCTATTTGAACTTTGTTAATGTCTTCAAGTGTTGTAAATTTTCCTGTTAATCGAACTGAATTATTTTCTTTGTCTGTTTGAACTTTACCGGCAGGAAGATCCAATCCAGAACGATTAATTGCTTCAACCACCTGTAACAATGTAATTTTATACAATTTTAATTTATCCTGATCAACTTTTACCTGTATTTCCCTTTCTTCACCTCCCAAGATGGTTATTTCAGCAACTCCTTTAATTTGTTGGATTTGTGGAAGATAGTCATCCTTCATTTTTTGATAAAAATCAGTGGGAGACATACTACTTGTTCCACTAATTGACATGATGGGTAAATCGTTTGGAGAAACCTTACTCATTACTGGACTTAAAATATCCGTAGGTAAATCCTTGCGAATATTATCAATATAGCGCTGAGCATCTTGCATTGTTTTATCTAAATCAGTACCATATTTTAGATTAGCAATGATTATTGATGCATTCGGCAACGATTTCGTTACTAAATAATCTACACCTTCCAAATTTGCTAATGCATCTTCTAATTTTCGTGAAACTGAGGTTTCCACTTCATTAGGTTCAGCTCCTGGATAAACAGTTTTAATCACGACCACTGGTTGATTAAAATCAGGCATTAATTCATAACTCAAATTATTATAGCCAATTACACCTAATAATGTCAATACGCTAAAAAGTACAATGATCAGCGAAGGACGTTTGATTGAAATTTCTGTAAGATTCATGTTTCGCTGGTTTTAATTGAGAATTATATTTGCTCCATCAAATAGGTTGATAAAGCCATTTGTTACAATTACATCCCCAACTTTCAATCCGCCGGACACAACCGACCTATTTTGAATCTTTTTTGAAATTGTGATGTTTTTTAAGGAAGTTTTTCCGTTTTTGACCATATAAACTTGAGGCTGATTCACGGATCCAACAACGGATGATGAAGGAATAACTATTCCCGTTTCTTCAATAGCTGATTTTATCCCGATGGATTTCGACGTGACTTTCCCAAACATTCCAGATTTTATTTTTAAATCCGCAGTATTTTTAACAATAAACTGAATAGGGAAGCTACTCCCCACGTTTGCTTTACTCCCAATCAAGGAAACGACAGCATTCAATGAAAGATCAGAATAAGCATCAGCTGTAATCGAATAATTTTTATTAAGTATAAATTGCTTTAAGTCATTTTCGGAAACATTTAAAGTGAACTTTAAAGTTGAAATATCCGTAATTTGAAGTAACGGAATACCTGGCGATGCAAAGGATCCTTCTTCACTCAATTTGGCTGTTACAACACCACTGAATGGCGCTCGAATTGTTGTTTTATTAATTTGTTCAAGTAGTGTTGCTTGTTGAATTTTTGCAGATTTCAAACCAAGTTCAGATTTCTCGAGTTGGATTCCTTGAATGGCATCAGCTTTCGCTAAAATTGAATTGCGATTTACATCAGCGGCAAACCCTTCAATTTGAACATTAATTGCTTGTAATTGCAGTTTTAGCAATGAATTGTCTAATTGAATTAGTTGTTGTCCTTGTTTAACAAAACTACCAACATCTACTAAAATTTTGTTTATTTTCCCTTGTGATTCTGCGCTAATTTTCGACTCCTTGTTTGGTTCAAATGTTCCTGAAAAATTAAATTCAGCATTTAAACTCTCAAGTTGAATAGTGTCCACTTGCACATTAATCCCTTTTTCTTTGTCAAATTGATACACTTTTTGTTGAGTAACTGCTTTGTTATTCTTCAATTTGACTACAACTAAAGCTATTATAATTAGGCCTGCTATAATTCCGATTATTTTTTTCCAATTCATATGCTTAATTTTTAATTAAAAGATTTCCTGTTAGTTTTTTAAGTTCTAAATCTGCTTTAAGGTACTCTATGATATTCGTCAAATAGTTTTGTTGAGCTTCTCTTAAAGTATTGTCAGCGAGTAAAATATCAGTTAATGTTGCCATTCCTTGTTTTTGTTGAATCACTGTTTGATAATAAATACTTTTAGCTAATTCAATTTGTTCAGTGGTTGTTTCTATTGATTTCAAAGTAACCAAGCGTTGCAGTTTAGCATTTTGAACTTGAAAGTCATTTTGATCTGTTAGTAAAGACAATTGAAGTTCATTGTTTTGCAATTCAAGTCTTTTCTGGTTTATTTTACGAAGTGTTATCGTCCCACTAAACAATGGATATGAAAGTTGCATTCCTGCAAAACCAATCGGATAGAACTTTAAAAATTCATTTGGCTGTTTGTCATACCCGAACCCTGTCGTACCAAATGTTCCAACAAGATTAAGCGACGGTAAAAATCTTGATTTATTTAACGTGTTAAGTTCACTTGACAATAAACGATTTTGAATCGTTGAGAGTCGCATATCTAACATCGTTGAACTCACATATTCAATGAGCATTTCGTACTGTATTTTTGATTCAATCGCAATATTTGACTCTATTGAAAGGCCCATTGCATATTTCAAACCATTTAAAGCTTGGTCATATTTACTTGTGATGGTTAATTTTTGGGCTGTTAATTGAGCTTTTTGCAATTTCACTTTATTAACATCTGTTCCTTTCGCCAGAAGTTGTCCATTGAGCAATTGAATAGTTGATAATAGCCGATCAACATTTACAAGATTGCTATCAATAAAACCTATTTGATGTTGTAAAATTTGCGCATTATAGTAGAGATTAGAAATTTCAAAATAAATTTGTTCTTCTGTTTTTAGATATTGTATATCAGTTAATTCAGCTGCAATTTTTGTTGTTTGTATTGCGCCATAAACTTGTGGATTATACAACGTTACTGATACTTGTAAATTCGCGTTAATGTTGTGATCAACACCAAATTGCACCTCTTTAAATTGACCTTCAGGACCACCAAAAACAGAAAGAGGCATTAGTTGATAAGGCAAATTTGTATAATACTTATAATCTGCATTGGCTGCAATTTTTGGAATTAAATTAGCTTTTGCTTCTTGTTCTTTTTGCTTTCCAATAGAAATTGTATTTCTACTCATTTGGAGATTTTTATTATGAACCTGTGCTGTATCAATACACTGTTGTAGCGTATAAACCTGAGCTTGCGCAGAATTTAATCCTATTATTGTTAAAAACAGGATTAAAGATTGTTTGTGAATGTTTACTAACTTCATTTGACAATTTTTTTTACTTGATGAGTATTAACTGGCTTTCAATTACTCCTTCAACCCAATGCTTTACCATTGATTCAATGTTTACATAATCTCCAGCCTTTAATGTTTCTTTTAAGCCGTTTTCATTTTCAAAAATCACTCGTCCTTCCATACAAATCAAAAGTGCAGGAGTTTTGGTGATATGCTCTTTTAATTTTTCGCCTTGCATAATTTGTATAGCAGTTGCATTTCCTAATTCGCTTTTAAAAAGAGAAGTTGCTGAAACTGGTTTTTCTTGCGTGTGTAATTCTTTTATGTTCATTGGAAGTATTGATTAAATGTTGTGAATGAAGTTTGAATGTTTTCAAATTGCTTTGTTTCTTCTCTTTCGTCTTTAGCTTCTGAAAGTTGTTTTACCAAATCCATGTATGGCAAAAGCCACTTGTGAAGTTCATCGTGTGCTTTGCCTTTCATTGTGCAATTAGAAGTAAGTAAATCAATGTTTGATTGAAGTTTTTTCACCAATGATTTGTAGTCTTTTTGCTCAACATTAGCGAAGGAATTAATTTCATTTTCCATATTTCGAATATGTGTTATCATATTGGCATCAACTTTCCATTTTTCTCCATTGTTGAGTTCAATCACTTCGCTTTCTTCATCGTGATGATGTTCATCGTGAATAGCGGTTTCCGTTTGTTCGCTTGATTTTTCGTTAGAAGTGTTACCGCAACCGAAAAGGAATAAACTGATTGCTGAAATTAAAATTATTAAAGTTTTCATATTTTCTTTTTTGTTATCGTGAAATATGCAAATATTGCAAAAACAAGGGTCACTGAAATTCTAAAGATCATTGCACCGACAGTTTTTGCTTCATAAATGCCACCTGAATTGATGTGAATTTTAAGACCGATAAAAGCGGCTATCAGTATGAGTGTTGAAATTCCTAAGAATGTAGCTGTCCATTTTTTGTTTTTAATAAACCCAAAAGCTGCAAAAAGATATAGAATGCTACTGATGAAATTTGACCAAACTACAAACAGAACATAATTGCCCTCTTTGGCTCTAATACCAAACAAATCAAAAATTACAGATGTGCTTAGGAATATAGTAAGAAATCCAAAACCAGCGAGGAGAATTGCAAATAAATATGGAAGTACTTTCTTCAATTTGATTTGATTAATGTTAATACTGATTGTATCATATTGTCACCGTTTCGAGTAATGTCAAATTGAAAATTTGCAACTCTCCATTTAAACATTTGCAGTCTAAAAGTTCCCATCACGATGTGTATCAATTCATCGGATGTTATTGCATTTGTAAAAACATTTTTTTGCTGCCCTTCTAATATAATTGGCATCAGGTGTTTTATTTTTACAGCCATTATCTTTGATATAGTTTCATTGATGCGTTGGCTTTCTTCCATTAGTCCATCTGAAAAAACAGCTACGACAAAGTGAGGCTTCTTTTTAAAGAATATAAATTGATTTTGAAATAGCGTAATGAATTTTTCTTCGGGTGATTGTTCGGCGGAAATTGCATTTGAATATCGTTCATCCATACTCTTTGCAAGATATTCGAGCAAGGCGATAACTATTTCTTCCTTGCTTGAAAAGTGCCTGTAAATAGCACTTTCAGAAAATTCCATTTCATTAGCAAGGTTCTTAATTGTTAAACCACTTACTCCTGATGCCGTTAGTATTTTACCTGCAGCTTCTATAATTTCAAGTTGTCTGTCTGAAATTGACGTTGTCATTTATTTTTTAGTTTTAGTTTATAGTTTTCATTTTCAAAAAGGCAACTCCTAGCCAAATCACAGAAGCCGTCATTGCAATTGCTCCAATTAATACCAGTGCAGGAGGCAAACCAAAATACACCTCTGTTAATATTCCTATTGGCATTAATAAGCCTGTAAGTGCCAACCTAGAAATGGCTTTCACGTTTTGAAGTTTGTCTCTGAAATGTAGGAGTAAATAGCCAATTAGGATGTTTAAAAATGCAAACAAATTCCCATGAACGTGAGCCAGTCTTGTTTCAAAGTGTTTCCCGATACTGTATGAATTCACCCATTCTTCCTTTCCCGGAGCAAAGTCACGGAGATAGATCAGTAGAAAGCCATAAGCCATAAAAAGCCCCATTGTCAGGAAGCCTATTGCGATGTTGTTTTTTCCGTTCATTTTGTTTGTGTTTATATTGTAAGTGAATGTTCGCTCACAAAGGTATGTAAATTATATTCACACGTGCAAGTTTTTTTGATAAAACTTGAAAATATGACGAAAACATCTGGTGAATTGGGTAATTGGCACATTTGAAACTTGCCTGTGTATAGGGGCAAAACCCAAATGTGCTAATTTTGGGCAGGCTTAAATTATTTTTAAATTGTCAGTGAGAAATCATCTGCATTCACGTACACTATTAAAAATTTAATAAATGTGAGTTTAATTTTTAAAACCTCGCCGTTGTTTTAGTGTCAGTGAACTAGTCAGGCTTCAGGGTACATACAGCGAAATTGGCAACCACGTTTTTCTTGTCCGAAAGTTAATTTGGGAGTGAAAAATTGGTCAATTTGTTGTCTGCTCGCTAGTTGTCCCATCGTCTTTTAGGGTTACTTTTAATTTGCAAATATCTTCAATTATACCCATTCCCTCCCCAATTTCCAAACAAAATTTTTCCCAACCTGTTCACAAGCTGTGAAAAAATCTCAATTATTTTACAGGTCACCTTTTTGAACCATTTTTTGGGGTAAAAAGTGACTTTTCACTCCCTGAAAATAATCAACCAACAAAAATCGAGAATCAACCAAATTCGAACTTGTCGAGAACAAATTTTTCTTGTTGTCTTTTACCAACAAAATCAAGGCTTTCGAGCTTTTTGCAGAAAAAAATCTTTCCCAACCTGTTCACAAGCTGTGAAAAAATTCCATCAAACCTACTGAATTTTGCCAAGAACACTTTAAAACAAATCATATGGCAGCAAACATCATCACTAGCGAAGATCTAGAGCAATTCAAATGGGAATTCTTAGAACTAATCAAAGGACACATTGATCAACGACTTGGGAAAGTAAAACCAGAAATCGAAGACAGACAGTGGTTAAAATCCCATCAAGTGCAACGCATGCTGGGTATTTCCCCAGGCACTTTGCAAACATTGCGCATCAATGGGACGATTCCTTACACCAAAGTTGGCGGAATTATCTTCTATGACAAGAAAGACATTCAGCAAATCATGGAGAAAAACATGAAGAACAAACGGAATTACTAATCAAATAAAATGCGCAACATGAAAAAATCAGTTCAACAAATGCAACAAATTCTTGAGGAAATGAAGACAATCAAAAAAAACCTTATTCCTCAAGAACCTGTCAAAGAAATTTGGATCGGTGGTATTGAAGTACAAACAACACTTTTCATTTCTGAAAGAACCTTATATCGTCACCGCAAATCAGGAAGCCTGCCCTACAGTCGCGTTCGAGGAAAAATCTATTACAAAAAATCCGATATCCGCGATTTGCTTGAGAAGAACTACCGCACCGAGCAACCAAAATGCACGTGCTGCAGCAATAAATAATTAAATCAAGAATCAATGACGATACTCACAATCATCACCCTTTGGTTTCGGAAGAGAATCAAAGATCGAAAAAACAAAAACTAAAATCCATTAAATCGGTTACCCATGCAAGTTAATTACATAAAACATTTGGAAAGCATCCATTCAAAGTTTATTGAGGATAATCGAATTAACCCATTCCATATCAGTTTATACATGGCTTTATTCCACCTATGGAATTCGGCCATGTTTCCTGAACAATTAAGCATCGCCCGAACAGAAGTCATGCTGTTTTCAAAAATAGGTTCCGTCAATACCTATACGAAATGTTTGAAACAGTTACATGCTTTCGGTTACATCGAATACCTGCCTTCCAAAAATCCATACGTAGGAAGTTTGATTAACATGTACAGAAGTGATAATAGTTCAAGTAATAGTAGTGATCATAGTATGTGTCTCAAAACTGATAATAGTTGTGATAATACAAGTGAAATACACATGAGACCTTATATAAACTATTTAAACAATAATAAACAATTAAACAATATAAACTATTTAGGTGTCGATTTAAAAAAAATCGACCAACCAACAATTTCAAAAAGTAAAGATGAATTTTCTTCTTCTGATGAAAAAGTAATGAAAGTTGCAAAGAATGAAAATCCAGTTGAAAAACCAAAAAAGACAAAACCAATTGTTGCTTTGCCAACCATGGATCAAGTCACTGCTTTTTTTCAAGAAAAAAATAGATCGGAATTGGAAGCGCAAAAATTCTTCAATCATTTTGAATCCAATGGATGGCTTGTTGGTGGAAAAGCAAAAATGAAAAATTGGCATGCAGCAGCGCGCAATTGGATCTTGAATTCCGACAAATTTCAAAGCGGAATACAACAAAAAAAGCCCGGTGATATTGCAGTCAATCAAAACAAAGATTACAGTGTACCCCTCTAATCTTCAATCTTCAATCTTTAATCTTCATCCCGACGCTTCGGGATTCAATCTTGTAATCTTCAATCTTCAATCTTCAATCTTCAATCTTTAATCTTTAATCTTCAATCTTCAATCTTCAATCTTCAAATCCTGTGTTATGTTAGAAAAATGTTATACCCTAGTCGATGGTTATCGACAATTCGACTTCCTCACCTGTGTGCGCTACCTCAATCATCTGGGAAGGAAACAATACGGATCATCATTTTCCATAAACCCTGACGATCGTTTTATTCTCCACAAACTCATTTCCTATGCGATTGGTTCTGAAGAGCGGTGCCAGGAACATGGAATTGACCTTTCGAAAGGAATCTTGCTGACGGGTCCAGTTGGTTGTGGGAAAACATCATTAATGACCTTGTTAAACGCATTCATATATCCAGATCAGAAGTATCAGGTGAAAAATACACGGCAAATTGCATCCGAATTTCACAAGGAAGGTTTTGAAGTAATCCACAAATACGGTATGCGTGAAAAAGCTTTTTGTCTCGACGATTTAGGAATAGAACACACCATCAAACATTTTGGCAATGAATGTAACACGATAGGTGAAATTTTACTCCAGCGTTACGAATTACAAGTTAATCAAAGAATCATTACCCATGCAACCACCAATTTGAATGCTGATGAATTGGAGGCCATCTATGGAATCCGTGTCCGTTCACGTTTGCGTTCCATGTTCAACCTCATCTCTTTCCCCATTGATACGTGCGACAAACGCAAATGATAATCCCATATAATAATCAAAAAATGAAAATAAAACTCACAAAACTCGACACGACAAAAATCGTTCAAGTTCGTTTAAAAGACACCCAATATTACCAGGAAGAATTTCCCAAAAAACAAATCGTCATTCACCACACCGTTTCCAATGGCAATGCTAAAAATGTAATTGCATGGTGGGGAAAAACACCTGCTCGCATTGGTGTTGCTTTCGTTATCGATCGAGAAGGAATCATCCACCAATGTTTCAGTTCCAAACATTGGGCGCATCATTTAGGCATCAAGAGCGCGAAAAACAAGCAATTGAATCAACAGTCCATCGGAATAGAATTATGCGCTTGGGGGTCATTAAAACGCAGTGATGTGAAGTCAGGCATCGTCGCGCAATTCACCTCATCCACAGGAACTATCATCCCAAACGATGAGGTCATTGCATTAGAAAAAACATTTCGAGGTTCAAAGTACTACCAAAAATACACCGACAAACAGTTGAAAACCCTTCAAATACTACTGAACTACCTATGCAAAACCTACAACATTCCAAACACCTACAATTCCGATATGTGGGATTATTCAAGGTCGGCCATAAATGGAAGTCCTGGAATATTTACCCACGTCAGCTATAGAAAAGATAAAAGCGATTGTTTTCCACAGGAGGAGTTGCTGGAAATCCTTGAGTAAAAACATTGAATTCAAGATTTTTTAAATTCGCCATAATAATTAAACTTTCATCTGATTAATATAGATTTAGATTAATTTTCTGCGTTTAGTTCCTTCTCAAATTCAATCAGGTCTATTTGAAGCTGACTTTCATCAATGCTTTTTAGAATTTCAACAAGCTCGTGATGACATTTTTTGTATTTTAGTTTACGTTTACAAAAACAAAAATCATTTCGAGTAAGAGGAGTATCGTTTAACAAGTGTTTTAAAATCATAACACATTCTTCAACGCTATTGATTTTCAAATCTTCTGCGTAGTACTGTTTAATTCCCTCAAAGTGATGCTTATACTCACCATTTGCAAACTTACCTTTTTTTTCGAAATAGACTTGATTAACAAAAAAAGGATAAATTTTTTCTCTTGTGAAGGTAAGTAAATTGATTCCCCTTGCTTTTAATAACAACATTTTATGAGTTATGTCTAAGCAACAGATACCATGTTCGTCAATATGATGATCTTCTATCCTTTTAATCTTTTCAGATGTTTCTAATACTATTGGTATACAAAAAGGATATTGAAAGGGCACTATGATTATAATTGAAAACGTATCCCAATAATCACCAACGCTATCACAAATATCTATTTCACCAGTAATCAACCAAGCATTATTAGCTTGGTTGATGTTTTTGTGACTTAGTTTTGGAAAAAATTCATTCAAAGATTTGAAATCTTTTTCAAATAAATTTGTGTTTTTCATACAAATTAAAAATTGAAATAAGGTTTACTTTTTTCAGCTAAAGGAATTAGATTTTGTGGATTTCTATTGTTGTAAACCAAATGGTTATGAGTTTTCATTATCAATTTCCCATTGTTGTCCGTTGCAATAATATCAAGCGTTTTTAAAAATTTAAACCATTCAAAATCATATTGAGTATATCTAAATCCCTTTTCTGGAATTTGGAAAATATAGCGTTTTTTATGATCTACTAATCTAATGCAAACAGGAGTGAAAAATTGATCTAGTATTAAAGCTTCACTTTTTATATTATCACCAATTACGATTCCATTATTATCAGCATAGCTTTGCATTTTGGCAGCTAAACTTGTATGTAGGCTACAAGTCGTAACTTCACTTATTTCTCCAATGCCAGCTAATGACCAAATCACATCAGAATCATAACCAAGGTCAATTCCAATTCTAGTGTAAATATTTTCAACACCTTGCTCATTTAAAAGCTCTTTCAAATCATTCTTCATGAAATATGAAAATAATGCTGCGCTTTGTAAAGCCCTTTCAACGGCTATTTTTTTATTTATATTTTTTCCACCAAAGTAAACAAATAAACCATCTCCTTGTAATCGATGAACATATCCACCAAATGCCAAACAAGTATGTATAGCAGCTTTTTGAATAATATTTGAAATTACCATTACAGTTAGAGGATCATATCTTTTAAAAAGATTTGTTGATCCTTTAATATCTATAAACATAGAAACAATGTAATGGTTTTCAACTCCTTGACTTTCTTTTAAGTCAGCGAAATCAGGATGAAGTCCAGTGGGTTGATTAAAATTTGGTGTAACCCCATTTTTTAGAGCTAATTCTGTCATTGCTGGCAATAACTGATTGTCTTGAAATTGGGCTCTAACTTCTTCTAGTAGTATACTTTCATTTAATTCACCTGTTGCGCTGTAGTATCTTTCCTTAGCAACGCCTTTATTCATCACTTGACGAATGTTTTCAAAATATGTATTGTACAAATTCATGTTTGATTATTTTAAATTTTTTAGTATTAATATTATTAATGGTATGTAAATGAATATCTGTATTGCGAACAAATTTCCAACAACATATAGTTTCTTGAATTTGCTTTTCAAACCTGAGGCAAGCTTAAATGTTTGCGTTCTTAAGTCTTCTATCTCTTCATCTTCGGACTCATCAGCTGATTTTTTCTTGAAATTCGTTTCTCCCATACTCTCAATAGATTGAAAAAACAATAAAGAATTTGTTTCATCCGTTAAATAAGGTCTTGAAGCTAAAACTAAGATTAACAGATTTATCAAGCCTAGAATCATCGATATAATCAATAAAGTTGGAATTACCCAGTACCAATAAGTTAAATCCATAATCGTTGTGTAACTTGCAACCAAACCACCCACAATAAACAAGTTCAAAGTCAAATAGACATTACTTTTATTATTTACACTGTCAAAATAATGGTCATAACGTGCTATACAAAATTTTAATCTTTCTTTTTCACGATCCATAACCTAACCCTTAATTTTACTCGGATCATTCCCATAACTGTTCTTTTCACGAATCTTCCCATCCCGACCATGAATGATCACTTCTGATTTTTGATTCATAGCGATTTTGATCGCTGCATTTTCCGCTTCTTTTTGAGTTGCAGTTACTTTAGTAGCTTTTTCGTTGCCGGCTACTTTAGCTGCCCATCCTTGTGGGTGCTTAACGACGTGTACATTCTTTCCCATAATTTTGATTTTTAGGAATAAATTCTTTAACTGATCATCTCTCGTGAAGACCAACCGAACCTGAAGGAAGTATGATTTTTTAGGGAAATTGGAGTAGTTTCAAAAAAGTTCGTACTTTCGTACCCTAAATATTAAGAATGTAAGTTTAGCCGTCCAAAGTTTAACTCACATTCCCTAGTAAATCAACAGCTCTCTTCAGGGCTGTTTTTTTTGTCAAAGATACATGTAATCTTTTAACAAAACAAATTTATTAAAATTTGAAGTGTTCTACAAATAAATTTATCAACATTTTTGTTGATAAGTTAATTTTTTACCTATTTTTGAAGCGCATAACAAATTCAAAGTGTATGGAAAAAGTATTTGAAAGTATCGCTGAATTTCAATTTGGATATTATGATAAGCCAGTAGATTCAGGTGCTGTGTCCTATATACAAGTTAAAGATTTTGATGCTAACAATCAGTTTTCAAATGAAACTAGTGCATTTTTAAATATTGATGAAAAGTCTAGAAAACATCTTTTGAAGGATGGTGATGTGATTTTTGTGGCAAAAGGATTCAGGAATTTTGCATGGACATATAAAGAATCATTTGGACCTGCAATTGCATCATCAATCTTTTTTGTCATTAAAGTTGATACGTCAAAAATACTTCCTGAATTTTTGACTTCTTTACTAAATTCTGCGGCATATCAGCAGCAATTTCAGCAGTTAGGCGCTGGTAGTTCTATTCCATCAATTCGAAAATCCGAATTAGAAGCAATTAAAATACAAGTTCCTCCATTGGAGCTTCAAAGGAAAACGGTCACAATCAATGAACTCTATTTAAAAGAATTGCAATTGACGAACAAAATCATTGATGAAAAACAAAAGTATTACAACAATATTATTAACAAACTAATTACTCAAGTACATGTCTAAATTAACTCAAAAAGAAATTAATCAAACTGTCTGGAAAGCATGTGACTCGTTTAGAGGAGTTCTTGATCCTACACAATACAAGGATTATGTTTTAACAATGCTTTTTGTTAAATATGTTTCAGATGTGTGGAAGGATAAACATGCTGTTTACAAAGAAAAGTACGGAGATGATACTGTTAGGATTGAACGAGCTTTGAGAAATGAACGTTTTCAAGTTCCAGATAACGCAACTTTTGATTACTTGTTCGAAAACATTAATGAATCAAACCTCGGAGAATTAATAAACATTGCACTAGAAAACCTAGAAGATGCGAATCGCGCAAAACTGGATCGTGTATTTAGAAATATCGATTTTAATTCTGAATCAAATCTCGGTCAAACTAAGGACAGAAATAGGAGGTTGAAAAATCTTGTAGTCGATTTTTCAACGATGAACTTGCAACCATCACATTTAGAAGGGAATGATGTAATTGGTGATGCTTATGAATACTTAATTTCCCAATTTGCTGAAGGAGCTGGAAAAAAAGCGGGAGAATTTTACACACCAAGTGAAGTTTCTACGCTACTTGCTAAATTATTGAATCCGCAACCAGGAAACAGATTGTGTGATCCAACATGTGGTTCGGGATCTCTGTTAATAAAACTTGCAAAAGAAGTTGGTACTAACAATTTTTCTATTTATGGACAAGAGGTAAATGGAAGTACTTGGGCACTTGCTAGAATGAACATGTTTCTGCACGAAATTGACAATGGAACAATCGAATGGGGAGATACATTAAACAATCCTCGATTATTAGAGGGAGATCAATTAATGAAATTCCATATTGTAGCTGCCAACCCTCCTTTTTCATTAGATAAATGGGGTGCTGAAAATGCTTCGGTTGATCAATACAATCGTTTTCACCGAGGTGTCCCACCAAAAAGTAAAGGGGACTACGCTTTCATTAGTCACATGATTGAAACAACCTATGAGGAAATTGGTCGTGTTGGTGTAATCATGCCAAATGGCGCTTTGTTTAGAGGAAGTAGTGAAGGGAAAATTCGAGAACAATTAATCCGTGAAAATTTACTGGAAGCAGTTGTTGGTTTACCATCCAACTTGTTTTTTGGAACTGGAATACCCGCTTGTATTTTAATTTTCAATAAAGCGAAAGGAAATAATAAAGATGTACTATTCATTGATGCTAGCAAAGGTTATGAAGCTGGAAAGAATCAAAATAAATTAAGAATTTCTGAAAAAAATGATCCAAACGAGATGGATGACATTCGTAAGATTGTTGATTGTTACAATGCATTTCAAATTGCCCAACCCTTAAAAACTGAAAAAGGCATAGTTATCGAAGATAAATATGCTTACCGAGCAACTTTTAAAGACTTGGAAGAAAATGAATTCAATTTGAACATTCCTCGATATGTGGACACGTTTGAAGAAGAAGCACCAATTGACATCGCTGCAACGCAAAAAGAAATTTCGAATTTGAAAGCTGAATTGGTAGAGGTTGAAAAGAAAATGGAAAACTATTTGAAAGAATTAGGCTTCTAATGACGATTCAATATGCCTCTGACTTGCATTTAGAATTTCCAGAAAACAGGAAATTTATTTCGGAAAACCCTCTGAAACCAGAAGGAGATGTCCTTATTCTTAGCGGAGATATTCTATTATTTAGATCAATTGATGATCACAAGGATTTCTTTGATTATTGCTCGAACAATTTTGCTTTTACATATTGGATTCCGGGAAATCATGAGTATTACTATTCTGATATCAACGAGCGCACAGGTGAATTGAATGAGGCCATTCGACCGAATGTTTTTCTAGTGAATAATACTTGGGTAAATCATGGTTCTGCAAAGTTGATTTTCTCTACGCTTTGGACAAAAATTTATCCAGATAAAGCTTGGTCTATCCAAAATGGATTGAATGATTTTCATGTAATCAAATCAGGTGAAGGTCGGTTTTCAATAATGGAGTATAATAAACTATTCGATGAGAATTTGACTTTTATAAAATCGGCAATTGAAGGTAACACCAAAGAAAACTGTATTGTCGTCACTCATCATGTACCGACGTTTATGCATTATCCGTTGGAATATCTAGGTAGTCCTATCAATCAAGCTTTTGCAGTCGACTTAGATGAATTCATTCTATCTTCTTCTATTGATTATTGGATCTATGGACATCATCACAGAAATATAGCTGATTTTAAAATCGGGAACACGCAGCTTTTGACGAATCAATTGGGTTATGTAAGAGCAAATGAACATTCGGGATTTAATTTTAACAAAATAATTGATAAAATATTTTGATTATCAAATCAATAAACTTAATATTGCTACAATATACTTGCACTGTGTAGCGTAGCAAAAACAAGTTTACTGAAAAATAAATATGGAGAAAGCAAAACAATATATCGAAGAAATACTAGGTGAGTCAATCATTATAACAACGATTAAATCCAAAGATCTTGGGTCTCTATTGCCATTTTACATGACTGAAATGTACTCGTTTTGCAAAGTACAAATGATGCACAATACGTTACTCTTATTTGAACCAAAACACAACGATGATTTGAGTATCCTTCAATTATCAAAGCATCAAGAACTGATCGAGGAAAAATTACATTGTAAATCAGCGGTAGTCTTGCAAGAAATAGAACGTTTTCAGCGCCAACGTTTAATTGAAAAAAGGGTGCAGTTCATTATACCTGGAAAACAGATCTATTTGCCATTCTGGTTAATTGATTTAAAAGAAGGAAATAATCAAAAAAGGCAAAAAAAAGAATCACTTTCTCCAGCTGCTCAAATGATACTTATTTGGTATTTGCTCGATAAAAAAAATCTTATTGATTTCAGCTCTTCTAGTTTACAGGACCTTGCTAAGCAATTTGAGTATTCACCCATGACTATAACAAAAGCCACAAACGAACTTGTTTCAAATGAATTATGTGAATTCAGAACAGATGGAAAACAAAAATTCATTGATTTCCAAAAGGATAAACAGAATTTATGGGCGAGATCTGAACCATACCTAGTAAACCCGGTTCTAAAGACTATTTATATTGATCATTTACCAAATAGCGTTGGTCACGTTCTATCCAACTTTTCTGCATTATCAGAGTACTCTGAAATGAATCCAAGTTCGCAAAGGTATTACGCCATTGACAAAACAGTTTTCTATGGGCTCGAAAAAACAGGTGAATTCAAAAATTCTAATGATAGAGAAGGAAAATATTGCATTGAAGTTTGGAAATACAATCCGGAGAAATTCATGGAGATAGTCCATAACAACGATTTTGCAGTAGATCCTTTATCTTTATATTTAAGTATGAAAGATAACCAAGACGAAAGAACCGAATACGCATTTGAAAATTTAATTGATCATATATGGTAATCGGACTCTCTATATTCAAGGACTTCTTTAAGGACCACCAAGATACTTATTTGATTATTGGAGGCACAGCTTGTGATTTTCTTATTGAGGATGCTGGTTTCGAACCGAGAGCTACCGATGACATTGATATGGTATTGATTGTAGAGGCATTATCACCAGAATTTGTAACTAAATTTTGGGAATTCATCAAAGAAGGTGGCTATGAAATAAAACAAGTACACGAGGAAAAACGCAATTGTTACCGATTCTGTGTGCCGTCGAATAAGGAATTTCCAAAGCAAATAGAATTGTTTTCAAAAGTACCAGATGCAATTGATCATAATAGCGAATTTCATTTAACACCCATACCAACAATTGATGGTGTTTCAAATCTTTCGGCAATATTATTGAACGAAGATTATTATGAATTTACGGTCACTCATAGCGAAATTCGAGACGGTGTGCATTATGCCAATATCGAAGCAATTATTTGTTTAAAAGCTTTTGCCTATTTGGACAATAAGAAACGTAAAGAAGCTGGTCAAGTGGTTAAACAAAGAGACATCGACAAACACAAATACGACATTTTCAGAATGGTGTTTTTATTACCAGGAGAAATCAATTTTGTAGTACCTGAAATTATTAAAATAAATCTACAAGAATTTGTAGATATCGTTAAGGATGATTTACCAACCCCAGATATTTTCAAGAACAATGGATTTGGAGAGCAAGATATGCAACGAATATTTGAACAATTGAAAACACTATTTAACCTTAAATAAATGGAAAAAACACTTGCAATGGAAAAGGTTAGGGAGGGATATAAGCAAACTTCAATTGGGGTCATTCCAGAAGAATGGAATATATCAAAACTAGGGAGATTATCTAAAATAGGAACAGGTTCGAAAGACAATAAGGATAAATCTGATGTAGGTATTTATCCATTTTTTGTACGTTCAAAAAACATTGAAAGAATCAATACCTTTTCATATGACGGAGAGGCAATTTTAATACCAGGGGAAGGGAAAATAGGTGAAATATTTCATTATATAATAGGTAAGTTTGACTTTCATCAACGTGTATATAAGGTCAGTGATTTTGAAAATGGCATATCTGGAAAATATATCTATTATTATCTTCAAAATTTCTTTATTAAAGAAACAATTCGAAATTCAGTAAAGGCAACAGTTGATAGTCTCAGATTACCAACTTTTACAGAAATGTTGATTCATCTACCTTCTTTTCATGAACAACAAAAAATTGCAGCGATTCTATCGGCTTGGGATGAGGCAATTTCCAAACAAAAATCACTTGTTGAGCTAACCAAAACAAGAAATCAAGGCTTGGCCAGACAATTACTTTCAGGGAAAAAGAGATTGAAAGGGTTTGATGGGGAGTGGAAATTTTCAATTCTTTCAAAAGTAGTCAACCGTGTAAAGAATTCATTCATTCCAGAACAAAATGAATTGTATCAACAAATTGGAATTCGTTCTCACACAAAAGGTCTATTCTATAAGGAACCTGTTTCTGGAAAAGAACTAGGAAATAAGTCTGTTTTTTGGATAGAGCCGAATTGCTTTGTGGTAAATATTGTTTTTGCTTGGGAACACGCTATTGCAAAAACTACTACAAACGAAATTGGAATGATAGCATCTCACCGTTTCCCAATGTTCAAACCTAAAAAAGATCTTCTTGATTTAGATTATATGCTTAATTATTTTAAATCACCTAAAGGAAAAGATCTTCTTGGATTAGCTTCTCCTGGAGGTGCGGGTCGAAATAAAACATTAGGACAAGCAGAGTTTTTAAAATTACCTATTTTATTGCCTTCTTTAGAAGAACAAAAAGCAATTTCTATAGTCATAGAGCATGCAACCAATGAATTACAAAAACTAGAACTACAATTAAGCTTACTTCAAAATGAGAAAAAGGGTTTGATGCAAAAATTATTGACGGGAGAAGTAAGAGTGAAACTAAATGATATAAACTGAACCTAAAAACACTGTATATATGAACATAAATCAATACCAAAGCTGCTTAACTAGCTTGAATGAAATTCAAACATTAGATTGTGACAAAATAATTTTTGATGCCTATCCTGAAATTGTTGATATGACACAGATTGTGTTTTCAAAATACAATGCTGAAGATTTTATGGTGCTGTTTAATCGAATGATTAGACAATTACAACACGAATTAACAGATGGATTAAAATTGCTTTTACCAAATACAGAAAATTATCAAAACGATTTTGGAAGTGTTGATCTTAGCTCTGAATTGCCATTATTCAAAAGGTATTTCGAGAGTAAAAACTTCACCCATTTAGAGCCACTACTTGATAAGTTTATACATTATCAAATTAAAAATGGATTTTGGAATAAAACAGTTATTAAAACAACTGTTATAGAACAAAATAAATTAAAAGCACAATTTGAATTAATCGATAAAAACCAAAAAGCACTCACAAATAATATAGAGGCTTTTGAAAATTTAAAACAAAATTTCAGTCAAAAAATCGCTGAAATAGATTCAATTATTCTAACAAAAAAGGCTGAACTCGATCAAATTACTCAAAATTTAAACTCGTCTACGAACCAATCAAATGAGATTACAGTTTTACTAGCAAGTGTGACCAATAAAGACACTGAGGCATCAGGTATAATACATAATTTGACTGGAAAAGTAGAAGCAATTGATGTTGATATTAAGAATTATCAAGAATCATATGGTATTATTGAAAATCAATGGGAAACATTAGAAAAAGATTTACAAAAGAATCTTAAAGATGCGACTTCAAATTTTGAAAAATCAAAGGAACATATTGAATTTACAGAAAGCAGAAGGGAACAAATTGAAAAATTAACCGGAATGGCAGCGGATGGTGCATTGGGAACAAAATTTCATCAAAGGGAAGAAACAATAGAAAAAGGAAGAAAGCTTTGGATTTGGATAGTTCCCATTATGACAATAGTTTCAATTTTCTGGATAATAGCAGTATTTAATTGGTATCCAGCAAAATTTAAAAATGAGTGGGTAAATTTAAGTGTAAACCTATTAAAGACGGCTCCAGCTTTTATCTTGTTGGGTTTTGTATTCAAGCAATATACCAAGGAGAGAAATTTGGAGGAAGAATATGCTTTCAAATCTGCGGTAGCAATGACTCTTACAGCCTATTCAAATATGTTATCTGAAAGAGATATTGAACGAAATGACTCAAGACAAAAAATGCTGTTAGAATCAATTGAGAAACTTTATAATCAACCAAAAATTTATCCTGAAAAAAGCAGCACTGTATTCAGTTTTAGCACAAAACATTTAAAAGATTCTGTTGATTCTTTGAATGAAAGCGTGAAAAATGTTAAAGGGGAATAAAATAAGCCAATCATCAGATTCATTGTTTGAAACAACCAGAATATAATGCAAAATCCATCTTTCATAGAAGACCACATATCCCAACTCCCAGCTCTCAAATTATTGATGAACATGGGTTGGAAATACTTGACACCAGAGCAAGCATTAGAAGCGCGTGGCAATAGAAATTCAAATGTCCTCTTAGAAGAGATTCTAAAAGTTCAGTTGCAGAAAATCAACAAGATTGAATACAAGCAAAAAGAATTTCCGTTTTCAGATTCAGCAATCAATAATGCTATTCTAGCATTACGTGATCTTCCGGAACAAGATGGTTTCATTGCTGCAAATCAATTTTTCTACGAACTAATAACGCTTGGTAAAAGTTTCGAGCAAACGGTGTTAGGAGATAAAAAGAGTTTTTCGTTTAACTATATCGATTGGAAGAATCCAGAAAATAATAGTTTTCATATAACGGAAGAGTATTCGGTATTGCGTTCAGAAAGAGCAGATACCTACAGACCAGATATTGTTTTATTTGTGAATGGTATTCCGATGGTTGTAATTGAATGCAAAAGTCCAAAAATCAAAGATCCAATTGATAAGGGAATTGAACAACATTTGCGCAATCAACAAGAAGATGGTATTCGTTCCTTGTATTTATATTCCAATTTGACAATTGCCTTATCCACAAACGAAGCTAAATATGCAACAACGGCAACAAGCAAAGAATTTTGGAGTTTTTGGAAAGAAATCTTTAAAACAAAGGAAGAAGAACGTCTATGGGAAACTGATATTTTTGAAATCAAACACAAACCATTAGCAGATAATGAACGATCAGCATTGTTCAAAGAGCGTTTTCAACATGTTTGGAAGTTAATGGAGCAAATTGAAAAAGAGGAACAAGTAATAACTGAACAAGATAAATTATTATTTAGTACGTGCGAACCTAAAAGGTTACTGGACCTTATGTTCAATTTCACATTGTATGATGAGGGAATTAAGAAAGTTGCTCGTTATCAGCAGTTTTTTGCAATTAAAAACACCTTATCAAGGATAATTAAAACAGATAATCATGGCAAGCATCCTGGGGGTGTAATTTGGCATACACAAGGAAGTGGAAAATCATTGACCATGGTAATGTTAGCCCAATTGATTGCATCCAATCCGAATATTAAAAATCCAAAAATTTTATTGGTTACAGATAGAATTGATTTGGATGATCAGATAACAGAAACATTTAGAAAGTGTCAAGTTCCAGTTGAAAATGCACAAACAGGAAAACATTTGGTAGAATTATTATTAAGTCCAGGTGATACTGTAATCACTACCTTGATTCATAAGTTTGAGGCAGCTGTTAATCAATCAAAACATGATTTTGATTCATCCGAAATATATGTTCTAATTGACGAAGGACACAGAAGTCAATACGGAACGTTTAACGTGAAAATGCGCAAAGTATTCCCAAATGCATGTTTCATTGCTTTCACAGGTACACCTTTAATGAAGAATGAAAAGAGTACTGCGAATAAATTTGGTGGTTTAATTGATGTGTATTCTATTACAGATGCAGTATCAGATGGTGCGGTTGTTCCTTTACTTTATGAAGGCCGTCACAACCTGATTGAAGTAAATGAAAAACCATTGGATAACTATTTTGACAAAGTCAGTGAACCTTTGACAAAATACGGTAAGGCAGCATTAAAAAGAAAATACAGTTCCAAAAACATCATTAACAAAGCGGATCAGGTCATATATGCGAGAGCTTGGGATGTAACAGAACATTACGTTTCCAATTTCCAAAACACAGGGTTTAAAGGTCAATTAGTTGCTCCAAATAAAGCGACCGCAATTAAATACAAAGAGTATTTAGATGAAATTGGAAAGGTTTCATCTGAGGTCATAATGTCCGCTCCTGATACAAGAGAAGGTGAAGAGGATGCATTTGAAGTAGCAGACGATAAAGTGAAGCGTTTTTGGAAATCTCGAATGGATAAATACAATACGCAGGAGAAATACGAAAAAACAATTATCAATTCGTTCAAGAAGCAGGATTCACCAGAGTTAATAATTGTAGTGGACAAACTTTTAACAGGTTTTGATGCTCCTCGAAATATTGTGTTATACCTAACAAGACCATTAAAAGAGCATACGTTATTGCAAGCAATTGCCCGAGTAAATCGATTGTATCCAGGAAAAGATTATGGGTACATAATTGACTACTTTGGAAATCTTGAAAATCTGCATAATGCACTTGAAGCTTATTCAGGAGAAAATGATTTTGATGCGGAAGATATAGAAGGAACATGGACAAATATTACGGAAGAATTAAAGAAATTGCCACAAGCACATTCAGAAGTATGGGATATATTCAAAACAATAAAGAACAAATACGACGAGCCTGCTTATGAAGAATTACTTTCCGATGAGGCTAAACGCCATGTTTTTTATGAAAAGGTTTCCATTTTTGCCCGAATTTTAAAAATGGCTCTTTCAAGTTATGAATTTTCAACCAAAACAGATGAAAAAGTAATTGACAAGTATAAAAAGGATGCAAAGTTCTTTTTGGCATTGAGAATTTCTGTAAAAAGAAGATATTCCGATGAAATCGATTACAAGGAATATGAACTGCAAGTTCAAAAATTAATAGATAAACACATTACCACAGAAGGTGAGGTATTACGAATAACTGAATTAGTCAATATTTTCGACAAGGCAGAAAGAGAAGCAGAAGTAGAAAAACTAATTAGTAAAGCTGCCAAGGCCGATCATATTGCGAGTAGAACTATAAAGGCAATAAATGTCAAAATGAATGAAGACCCTATCTTCTATAAAAAGTTGTCAAAATTATTGCGCGAAACAATTGATGATTATCACCAGCAACGTATTGATGAAGCAGATTATTTAAAGAAGGCACTTGAACTAGAAGAAACTTTCTTAAAAGGTCAAATTGATAATGTGCCTTCTAATTTGAAAGGAAATGCAACTGGAATAGCCTTATTCAATTTAATTACAGAAGTATTTAAAGACCAACTAAAAAGCAATCCTGAAATTGCGCCTGAAATGGCAGAAGGAATAGATAATTTGATTCGCTCGATTGTTTATGAAAATGATAAATTAATAATTGATTGGCAAAATAAATCGGATATAGAAGGCCATATAAAAATTGCAATTGATGATTATCTGTACGATATAAAAACTAAATACAACATTGACCTTCCATTTAGTTTAATTGATCAGATGGTTGAGGATGGTTTAAAAGTATCGAAACTGAAATTCGTATAAGCTATGCCGGAACATAAATTAAAATTCGGTTCTGCTACAATAAATTATACGCTTCATTTTAAAGAGCGAAAAACGCTTGGTATAAAAGTTTACCCAAATTGTACAGTTCAAGTTTTTGCTCCAATGGATGCAAATATTAAAGTGATCCATTCAAAATTAAAAGAAAGAGCCCCATGGATTTTACGACAATTGAATGAATTCTTGTCATACCATCCATTAACACCACCTCGTAAATATATTCCTGGTGAAACACATTTATATTTAGGTAAGCAATACAAATTAAAACTTTTAATTTCCGACTCAAATCAAGTGAAATTGAAGAGTGGAGAATTAGTTATCCATCATAAAATTGATGTAAGCCCAAAAGATGTTCTCAATAATTGGTATAAGACTAAAGCCACGGATTATTTTTCCAAAACATTAAATAATTCAATAGTACTTTTCTCAAAATACTCAATTGAAGTTACAAAGCTTCAAATTCGTAAAATGTCAAAACGTTGGGGTAGCTGCACTTCTGATGGTAAAATAATTCTCAATTCCGAGTTAATTAAAGCACCAAAAGGAAGTGTTGAGTATGTAATAATTCATGAATTGTGTCATTTGGTACATCACAATCACACTAAAGCATTTTATGATCTGCAACAAAGAATCATGCCTGATTGGAAACAATGGAAAGAAAGATTAGAACATTGTTTGGTTTAAGACAATATATCAAATCTAAACTATGTCTTGAATATTCATATCTAGTACAGTAATAAAATGTAATATGTGTTCTTCATTATAATGAATGTGCATCTTCTTTCCCAAAAGAGTTATTGGTAATTTGTAATAGTCATTATCAAATGAAGAGTATGCGTCTGGCTTATTTACGCATAGAAAATCATCATCTTGAAAATACTTTGAAAAGCTTTGTAAATTTTTTATTTTAATGTTATTTTCAATTGTTTCAATAAAATCAGCATTGAATTCCCCATATTTAACTGCCGAATGGCAGTTTGAACAGAGGCAAATAGAGGTGCCTGGATTAATAAAATATATTCCAGCTTTTGTTTGTTTATTATCAAACAAATCTAATATGTTATAATGATATCTTTTTCTTACAACATTAACAAAGGTAAATTGACAAATTTGGCAAATACCTTGGTATTGACGATATAAAAACTCTCTTGTTTCTTTGACTCCTGTTTTAAATAATACAGTCCTACTTTGTTTTATACGTTCATTTTTGCTTTTTGATATTGCATCTTGCAGTTTTAAATTAACGGCGGTTTTATATTCATTTTCCAATTTTACAATTTCTGATGAAAGTTGGATCTTTTGGTTCTCTTCATAATTAACTTTATTGTAAAGTTTTATACTTTCAATTAAGCTTTTAGGTTCATTTATTTTTTCAGTTCTAGGTTGAGGCAATTGAGATTTTAATTTATTATTTTCATTCTCAATTTCTTTGTTTTTCGCCTCTATTTCTTTGTATTTTTCAATAACTTCATCTAAACTATTGAAATCACCACCAGTTTTAACAAAAACTTCTTCATCAATTGGATTTTTAACTTTCCTTAATTCTTCATCGCTACCGAACTCAATTAATTTGAAAAATTTCGATTCAATATATTTTTCAAAAACAGGGTGTATATCTTCTGAAGATATTTCGCTTGGTTTTTTAAATTCGAGTTCTTTTGTAGGTAACCAACTATTGTTTTTTAGTTGATAAACCAAGAACGAAGAATCTGAATCTCCAGATTCCCTAGAATTACGTTGGTATATTGCGGTTAAGAATTTAGAATCAATCACATTAATTTCTGAACAAAGTAAAGATGATTTTTCCAAACTTGGATTTAATTTAAAAAAATCAAAATTTTCAATAAAATAATCACTATCTATTTCGTACTCCGAGTTATTTGTTTCATATCTACGGTACGATCTAGTTAGTTGACTGTAATTTGGATGTTTCGTATTTTGTGTAATAGGAATTTTTTTTATAACTAAACGACTTTTAAAATCAATTTTAGAAAGAATTTCTTTAAACAAATCCAATTCATTTTCCTTGAAATTCAAATAAATATCAGTTGATAAAAAATCACAGTTAATATAACCTATTAAATAGTTCTCATCTTCACTGAAAAATGGGGGTGCTTTAAGTATGTTTTTTTTATTTGTTAATTCTAAACTTTCATTTACAAATGGTTCATATTTATTTAGTATTTCTATACATTCTTTTTTATCTGTCTCATAAAATGAAAGTATTTTTCCCCAATGTTTTAAGTGTAGATTAATGTTTTTCTTAATCGTTAAAACCCAGCGGTGATTTCCACTATAATATTCATCCAATATTGCTAGTAATTCCTCTTTTAAATTTAATTCTTTGATACCTAAACTTTCGAGAAATAATTTAGGCTTGTTACTTTTTTGAGTTTCATTTATTTCAAAAACTAAATCATCAACAAATAAAATTTCCGAATTACTTATAGTGTGTTCGGCTTTGAAAAAACAAGGTTGGTTATTGTAATTAAAAGTATATTCTTTATTCTGCAATTTCACCAAATATCCAAGATTGTTTTTTTCTGATAAAATCCCTTTTGAATAATGCCAAATATCATTTTCTTGGAAATAATCATGTAAAAAGGTGTATAATTTGGCAAACCAATTGTGTGATTTTTTTTCTAAATAAGATGAAATAATTTTTAGAGATTCATCGTTCATATTTCTTCGTAAATCTATTAGCTCATCACAAAGATCTTCATCGCTTAACTCAATTATGTTTAATTTTTGAAAAAATTTATCAATATGGTTATTTTTTTGGTTGGCATTTTTACAATAATACAATTCCTTTTTTTCATTGAATCCATTTAACAACAGTAATAATTCTGTGCTAAAAACATCTCTAATTTTTTTATTTGCTTTAATAACATTTTGTGGGTTAACGAATTTTCCTTCATAAGTAGGAATTAATTCATTCTCCTTGTAGAAAGAAACCACTTTATTTTGAATGGGTTTGTATAAATCATTTAAATTATCCTCATCAATAGGCAAACAATTAATAAAGTCTAAATTATAAAGATTGTTATTTTTTAATTCTAAAATAGATTCGCATAATAAATCTGAAATCTGATCAATTAATTCATTGTTTTCATCACTATTTATTACGCTATCTCTTGCCACTGTTGAGGCAAAAGGAGCATGTATGTGAAATTTTAAATTGCTTGTTTCTTTTTCTGCTGGAAAATAAACAGATACTTCTCCTTTTTTTAATGGTTTTATTTCATTTTTTTCTACATCATAACTAAATGCAATAGATGTAAACAATGTGTTCGATCCCTCTATATATTTTTTAAATCTAATCCAATGGCTAGTCTTATTATCTGCAGTTATCTCAATTAAATTTCCATTTTCTATTCTTTCAATTAAACTTGTTTTTTCATCAATAATTATTTCAACTTTTTTGATGTTATTTAGAAATAATAGTGTGTTATCATGTAAGTTTTTTAATCCAAAATGGATTTCTTTGTAAGCTGTTTCTTTACTTTTTTCACTATTAAATGGAAATTGCATGATGGTCAAATCACTTTTTGATTCCCCTTCAATTTCATAAGGAATTACTAAATCAACAATTTTAAAATTAAACAGTTCAGAATGAATAATTGGTGAATTCGTGTATGCAAAAACAGCTTTAAAACCTACTCCAAATTTTCCAATTTGATTTACATCATCTTTTTTGGTCCCCTCTCCAATGCTAGTAATTCCATCCAGGTCTTTTTCATTGAAAACCCTTCCATCATGTGAAAAAATTAATTTATCTTGTTTTAATTCAAATGTTACATTATTTGCTCCTGTATCTTCCGCATTTTGCAATAATTCATAAATAAAATGTGCATTTTCAGGATATAACTGCGTTAATAGATTTTTAATTCCATTCTCAAAGTTATTTTCTCTCATAATTTGAACAAAACTTTGACGTATTGTTTGCAGATTTTTTATAAATTGATTACTCATAATATTAGATTATATCAACATAGCCAAGTACTTCAAAGTTATGCTGTGTGTTTTTTTTCTTTTCCAATTCTTCAACTTTTGAATTTAATTTTTCTCTCAGATTTTCGATTTCAAACGTTCGCATTCTTATAACATCGGCATCTTTTAGTTTACTAATCACGTTTTTTATATTGGAAATTTGTTTTTCATAATGAAAACAGATGGAGTTTATTTTCAAATCAATATTTCTATTATTAATATTCTCCTCTAGTGTTTTTATACGTTCAACATCATTGATAATGCTTTCATTTATGATCTTTTCATCAATAGTGAAACTATAATCATTACTAGTATTATTTATCTGTTCTAATTCGCTCATAAATTCAAAATAATCAAACTCTCCCTCAATTTTTCTATTCGTATTTTTATCATGTAATATTATTTTCAAAAAATTCAAATTTTTGGAATGTTTCAATTCTGATCTATATATGCATGCAATAGCATTTTTAATTTTTGAATGTTTGGCAATAACATAATTGATCTCTTGTTTTCTCTCGTTTTTTAACATTTCAAAAATTGGGTGATTCAAAAACAAATAAATAGTATGGTACTCTTCATTATAATTTGATTCGAAGTTAAAAGTCGTACTTTGCAAATGATAAATGCTTTGAAGAAAATCTCTTTGTAATTTGTACTTTCCAGCTTCACTTCTTTTGTCACTCATATTGGACTTTAACAACAAAACAAGTCTTTTTAAATTTGCTTCACTGATTACAAGTTCCTTGTTTTTATTTTCACGAAATTTTATTTCGTTATTGGTTAAATAGTTAATGAAAATTTGTTTACAATGTTTTTGAACAATGTCGATTTTTATATTTTCAAAAAAGGTTTCTTTAAGACTTTGTTCTTCGAAACTATCATTGATTAATTTTTCCAACTCGATAGATTGTTCTTTTTGTTCTATTTCTTGCCTTTTAATTGCTAATTCTTTTAATGATAATAAGTTGTCTATTTCATCTTGGTTTAAGTCTATTAACTCTGCAATATTTAATTCATTATTTAAATTTCCTAAAATTGGTTCTAATTCGCCAATTGAATTTTCAAATATGTTTAGTTTTTCATATAATCGATTATAAATTCTATCTTCAATGGACTCTTCAATACAAAGATTAAAAATAAAAAGCTTTTCAAATTTTTGTCCAATTCTATCAATACGTCCTATTCGTTGTTCTACCCTCATAGGGTTCCATGGTAAATCATAATTGAAAACTACATTACAGAATTGCATATCTAGCCCTTCACTTCCAACTTCACTAGATAATAAAATATCAAATTTTCCGTTTCTAAATTCTTTTATTATTTGAAATCTTTCTTCTGACTTGAATTCCCCATGAATTTTTGCCACTTCATAATCAGCATTTTTTAACTTTTCATTTAAATAATCAATTGTTTTTCGAAAAAATGAAAAAACAATCATTTGTTTAATTCCTTGTTGTCTTAATTCGCTTATTAAATCTAAAAATTTTGAAAATTTTGAATCTTCATTCCCAATTTTATTGCCATTTTCAATCATTACATCTAATAGTAGCTGGGCTTCTTTATTTAATTCTAAAAAACTATCTTTTTCATCATTCTCATCATAATCTTGTAGATATATTTTTCCAGTTTTTTTAATTTCCTTGAAATTCTCAAGGGATGCAATCATAGATGAACTTGCCATTCTTTCTGGCATTATTGTGATGAATCCAGATGGCATTGAAGGATGAATAAATTTCACAAAATCAATAACCGATTCATAATAATTTTTTTCTTGTATTGTTCTTTTAACAATGATCGATTTTGCAACTCTAGGTATTAATCTTCCTATATCTCTCTTTTTAGTTCTGTTTATAATATAACTTAAAAAATCCTTGCTTTCTAATTTCTTAATGTATTCGATTCTTTGCGTTTTATTAATTTCTTGAGCATTAATCAATTGGTTCTTAACACTATTTAAATCACTGTTTTGTTCATTTTGAGATTCGATATATAATTTAATTTCAGAATAATTTACATTATTTCTCAACATTGAAGTTAGTTTGTGAATTTCTGTGTTTGGTTGAATCATTTTCACAAAAAAGTCATAATCAGAGAAATAATCAGGATCCAATAAATTTAAGATATTAAACAAATCCATTATTTTATTTTGCACAGGAGTTGCACTTAAAAAAACAATATTTCTAGCTGTTTCTGTAATAGCTTTTCCACTAAAATAAGTTGAAGTATCATTATTTCGCATAAAATGAACTTCATCCATTATCAAAAAGTCAACCTGTAGAAAACTTGTGTTTAATTTTTCAACGACTTTTTCATTTCTTAATGTTTGATAGGAGATTATTATTTTTTCAGAAAAAGTTTTTGAAGAATGAAAGCTGTCATAATCTTCAATAAATTGCAAAAATTGATTTGTTTTTTTTATTTCAAAAAACTCATTAAATCTTATCTCAAATTCTTCTTTCCATTTGTAGGTAAGTGAACTTGGCACAACAATAATAGAAACATTTAATTCTTCTCTTGCTTCAATTTCTTTATAAATTAATCCTGCTTCTATGGTTTTCCCTAATCCAACCTCGTCAGCAATTAGAATTCTATTATTATTAGAATTAAGAAATTTTATTAGTGGTTTAAATTGATGATTTTCAGGAATTAGTCGGTTTGTATTGTAAGAATAAAGTAAATCGTTTATTGGATGTTTTATTAATTGAAAAAAAACATTTTCCTTTAAAATTGATAAGCTTACAATTTCTTTTTCTTCAACATTCATTACAATTTCTTTTTCTGAAACCATAATAAATTTACCATTCAATAATATTTCTACATAGCCATTTATCTTCTTAAGTACTACTACATTTTCGCCAGTTGGTATATATATTCCTTTTTGCAATTTTTCTTTTTTAAGTAGTTTAATTTACTGTTAGGTCATTAAAATAAACTGATTATATCTATACAATAATACAAAATTAATTTTAGTTGGCTGCTTTAACGGTCTTCAGCTTTTACACGGTAACCGCTTACGTCCTAGCAGGTCAAAACTCATTGGTTCCATTGCATTTCACCAATCTGTTTTTCCAAGAATCAAATACTATATTGTTTTAGAGATAACAAGAATAGCAGCTTGTAATATTTTTCTTTCTTTAGCAATTCAAAACAATGCTGCTATACTTGATGAGGTTTATAGTTCTATTAATGATTTTTTTAAAATTCCTTTTTCTTTATTAGATTTCACTTTTAATTCTAATTATTTAAGAAAAGGAAAAGCGGTCTTCCTCCTCATCTTCACAGCTTCAGCTTTTTTGTTTGCAAGGGTAATACAAAGTTTCGCTTCGCTACACCCTTGCAAACACCGTTCTCTTAGCCAGTCGTTCAGAATTCTCTCCTTGGCTGTTCACTAAAATGGCTTTGCCTGTTCATCCCTCGTCGTCAGGCGCTGCTCTCTGCCACCCCAAACCCCTTATTATGTGCTTCCTGAAGCTCGTCCCTCACTCACGTCCGCGCTCTCATTCGCGCCCTCATTTCGCTTTCATTCCTGCTGTCATTTCAGCTCTCATTTTCATGCTCATTCCCGCTCTTTCTTTTGGGGTGTCACCGCAGCTTGTGTTATTGCTCGCCTGCTACTTCGCTCAGGCTGCGGGCTTGTCACAGTTTTTGAGATTCCTATTGAAAGTGCAGTGTTCCTAATGTCACACCGCACCTAAATCCGTCATACTATTTGTGTTTCTGTAAGTCAAGAGTGTTTATGTTGTACACTCCTCCCGAATGCTTTCGGTTTACGTTCCCAGCATTGCACACACTTGGTTTTATTTCTTTCTTCGAGTTTTCAAAAACCTGCGCCAAGCCCTTGTGCATACTGCATAGGTCGCCCACGGTTTCTTCCTAAAGTCAGCTCCCTCTTTGGGCTTTCACCTTCGCTCAACTCGCGGCGGCTCGCGCACTTCTCTCGCTTCATTCCATTGCACTTCATTTCGCTCGTTCCGTTTGCTTCACAAACTCCAGTTGCCCCTCCGTAGGGCTACGGGGCTGCCTTTCATTTGTTCGCCTAAGCCTTACTCCGTCGGCTTTGCTGAAGGCTCTTTTTCCTTTATCTCATTTTCAAGTAGTGAACTTGGGTTTGACGTAGCCAACTTTTATTCCGACTTTGGACAAATAAAGCTTCCTTGATTTTGCACATTCCCCATTTTTCAAAAAGGTCATGTACAATATCAATCCAGCAGTTATTAAATCTATTCTTTCAAATCTTCCAAAAGATCAGTTCATTTTGCATGCGCGTTTCATTCGGCGTCAAATTCACAAATCAGTTCCTGGTTCCAATCGTCAGGCCATGTTCATCAACCTGTATCAGTGGTGTCGTGTGTTTTACCTGCAGCGTTTCGTCAAGTAAACGTGAAATAAAAAAAACAAAACAAAGTTAGGGGCTTGTCTTTCGTTCCTGCAAGTTCAAGCCCTCCGGGTTTCGCTTAAAATTTTTCCTGTAGTCTTGTTTTGGGACTGATATTCGTTGATTGAAAATTTTTAAGTCGAAAAGCTTGCATCCACTTATCCAGCCCCTTGTAATGCGCTTTCTTTTTTTTCTTTTTTTCTTTTGAAAAAATTCTGCTGCGCAAGCAAAAAAAAACGCCACCCATTGCTGAGTGGCGTTACCATTTTTCACCGATAAATTAAGATTTGATGCGTTTCCACAACCATTTCAGAAAGATGCTTACAACAAAACTGACTGTAGCACCAATAATTGCTAAGATCATCGTTTTGATATAGTCCTGCGTGTCGATGGTCGCAGTAACGGTAAACACTGTTCCGGTTAACGTGCCTAGGATTGTGGTGCTGTCCTGTTGGTAATACATACAATTGAAATAACTTGGTTAAACTCCTGCTTCGCTTGGTGCGGTTGGAGTTGCCGATGTCAAACGAAGATTGATCGCATATTGCTCATAATCTTCTCCGATTTCTTGGTCTACATCGATGCCAACCATGCTAACTGCACCGGATAATTCTGCGCCCGCTTTGAAGCGAATACGTCTTTTTGCTTTTAAACTGATGGTTAAATCTTCTCTTACCCCAGTTGTTGAACTGTTTTCTGCCATTTTTTTCTTTTTTATTCGCTGAAATAGATGGAATACTATTCCAGAGAAAGTGAATACTACTAATTGAATCAACCAACTCAATCGATTGATTTGTCGAAGTTTCCCATGGACGGGATTGCTGCTTGACTTACAGCTGTCGCAACAGCGCCACCAATGATGAGGTAACCACCAATTGCAACTACCGCAGTTGGCAATGCAACAGGTGACGAAATCACGGCTGTTCCTGCAGCTGCCACAAGAACTCCTATCGTTCTCATTTTTTTAAAGAATGGGGGAGTGTCGGCTTTGCAACGTACTAAATACGATTTCAACTGGTCCTTGAATTGACCTTTTCCTCGTTGAACGAGTAACTTGTCCTGAATGCGCTTTTTCATCGCTTACAATTAAATTACTTCAGCAATGTGAAGCGAGTTAAACGCACCATTTTTCAAGGAATACATCGTACCATTTAATTTCTGCAAGAATTCAAGTTTTAGCAAGAAAATTTTGGTTGTACCAATTGCAGGAATTCCTGAAGGAGTAAGCGTAACCGTTGTTTGCGATTGATCAATCGGAAGAGTAACAGGAGTTGATAGCTGCAAATCTTTTTGCGTCATTTCAAAATCCAAACCAACAAACCCACAGGAAAACTCAACATGTGTTGCACCTTGTGGATATGCAATATCCAATTGGGGTATCAAATCGATAATTTCAATTTCCCCATTTGACGTATCCACAGAAAACGATTTGTAAAGAATTGATCCCAAAAGAGCGGTTTTGTTAAAGTCGAAACCTTTCAAAAGTGCGATACCATCAGGCGACTGAATCCCTTCAGCAACCACTCTGTTTCCGCGGTCGTTCACTGTGTCCAAATTTTTGATTGCAGTCATTAATTTGGTCAATCGCGCCACAACTCTGCTATCCGAAGCATTCATTGCGAGTGGTCTCACAGCATCGCGTAACAATTTCCCCGAGCCAGCAGAGCTTCCAAATTCCTTCCCATTTTCGCGCGTTCGTTCAAAAGCGGGGTCATTTGCGATACGTTTTGCATCAACGGACGTTTTCATCCGTGCCAAGTTTCCATCCTTGGTCTTGTAGAAATTGACGTTATCCAACGTCCCTTTCAGTTTAATTAAGCCGGATTGTCTTGCCATAGCTTTTATTTATTTGATATAAGACCGGTTAACAGGTAGGTCAAATCACCTGATCATGTGTCGGCAATAATTCCAGAATTGCGCGCTTTGCAAACACACGAACAAGACAAACATCAGGCGTTTAAAATAACAAGTCAAGAAAGCTCATTTACTTTCAAGTACATTGAAAATGAAAGTGTCAGTTGTCCAGTTCAATAAACAAGGAAGAAATATATTTTAAGGCTATTTAGAGCATAGGTTAAGCATATATAGAGTATGAAAATCAATTTACTGTTTTCATTTTTCTATTATGAACTCCTTTAGAAATTACAACTATTTCTAGAAATATAAATTCAGAAAAATAAATCTACTAGTTCCAAAATTCAGGAACAATTTTGTCAAATTTCTGACTGATAATCGGAAAATATCCGATTATCTAGTCTAATTCTTACAATATTTAATTACAACCTGGAATAAAAGTGTTTACTCCAACTTAATTACCTATCTTTGTACCACTCTAAGTAATTAGAAAAAATATTTAAGACAAGCCACATATGGCTGTGTGGAAT
>JAHEIL010000020.1 GCA_024639405.1 Crocinitomicaceae bacterium
GATTTCGCTAAATTTCTTGGTTGATCTACATTACAACCTCTCATAACAGCAATGTGATAACTTAATAATTGCAATGGGATTGTTGCTAACAACGGTACTAAATGTTCGTCTGTATCTGGAATTTCAATCACATGATCGGCCATCGCTTTAACATCTACATCTCCTTCAGTTACAATTGCAATAATTTTTCCTTTTCGTGCTTTCACCTCTTGGATGTTGCTCACTACTTTCTCGTATGAAGTACCTTTTGTTGCAATCACAAAAACTGGCATTTCTTCGTCAATTAAGGCGATTGGACCATGTTTCATCTCTGCAGCTGGATAACCTTCTGCATGGATGTATGAAATCTCTTTCAATTTTAGAGCACCTTCTAATGCAACAGGGAATGAACTTCCTCTTCCTAAATACAATGCATTTGTTGCATCTTTATAAACCTTAGCAATAGCTTCAATTTCTGCATTTCGCTCTAAAACACGTTTTACCTTTTCAGGTATCGCTTCCAACTCAGACAACATTGTTCTGAATTTTGTTTCGCTTAATGTTCCTTTTTTATGAGCCAATGATAAAGCCATTAGCGTTAAAACTGTCACTTGAGCCGTAAATGCTTTTGTTGATGCAACCCCAATTTCTGGTCCTGCATGCGTGTATGAACCCGCATCCGTAATTCTTGAAATCGAAGAACCTACTACATTACAAATCCCTAATATTGTTGCGCCTTTCGATTTTGCTAATTCCAATGCTGCTAATGTATCAGCTGTTTCACCTGATTGAGATACTGCTATAACCACATCATTTTCGTTAATGATGGGATTTCTGTATCTAAATTCTGAAGCATATTCAACTTCAACATTGATACGCGCTAAATCTTCAAATAAGTATTCTCCCACCAAACAAGCATGCCAAGAAGTTCCACAAGCAATCATAATAATGCGTTGTGCATTGACCATTTTTTGTTCAAAATCTTTAACACCTCCTAAAGAAACCCAACCTTCTTCAGCATTCAAACGACCTCTAAAACAATCTTGAATGGAACGTGGCTGTTCGTGGATTTCTTTCAACATGAAATGCTCGTATCCACCTTTTTCTAGGGCTTCTAATTGCAATTCCAATGCTTGAACATATGGTGGAATTTCTTGGTTTCTTAAATTGGTGATTTTTAAGCCATCGTTGATATCAACAACTGCAATTTCTTCATCTTCTAAATAGACAACACGGTTGGTATATTCTATAATTGGTGTTGCATCCGATGCCAAGTAAAAATCATTGTCATTTCCGATTCCGACAACCAATGGCGAACTTTTACGTGCAGCAATAAGTTGTGTTGGATTATCTTGTGATAAAACAACTATCGCGTAAGCACCAATAACATTTAACAAGGCTAAACGAACTGCTTCAGCTAACGAAACTTGTTCGTTTTTTTGAATTTCAACAATCAAATGCACCAATACTTCAGTATCTGTTTGACTTTGAAAAACATATCCTCTTTTCGTTAGCTCCTCACGAAGAGAATTATAATTTTCAATTATACCATTGTGAATCAAAGCTATTCTTCCATCTTCTGAGGAATGTGGATGTGCGTTAATGTCATTTGGCAAACCATGTGTTGCCCAACGTGTGTGACCAATTCCTGCAAAACCAGAATGATCTTTTCCTTCTGTAAAGGCCTCCAAATTGGCAACTTTTCCTGAACGTTTAAAAACACGTAAAGAATCATTGTTTAATACTGCAACTCCTGCACTATCATATCCTCTATATTCTAATCGTTTTAAGCCTTTAACCACGATTGGGTAAGCTTCTTTTTTTCCAATATAAGCAACTATTCCACACATAATTATTAAAATTCAGTATAGGTAACAATAAGTTTAGGTTTACTTTTATTTATGGTTTGTTGACCATTAAAAATAACACGTTCAGCTCCTGTGATAAAATATCGTGGAGAAACTAATAATTCATCTGTTGTAATTTCGCCTTTAATCAATGCTTGAATGTAATTTCTAGCGTCGATGGTATAACGTTTGTAGCTTTGATCGTAAATACCAAAAACACCAATACCCGACAATTGATTGTTAATTCTAATGGATGCTGATAATTCATTCGGAATGCCATACGTAGCACCCATTTGGTATTGAATTGGCAATAAAATTTGTGCTTTGTGAATGACAATATTACTAGGTAAATTCTTTACACCATTCATTTTCACAACAGCTCTTGTTTTAAATGCTTGCGCATAAAACTCTTTTTGTCCTGCAGCATGGTTGGCAATTACATTGGCAATTGGTTTGCCAGAATTATCAACCTCCACGTGATTAAAATCTGCACATTCAGAATTAATTAAAAAATCGAAGCGCTTTTTATTTGAATCTTGCGTGTAATAAATGGTCATTTTTGACAAAGGATCGTTGATGTTGAAATAAAACACACCACCTGTTCCGCTTGCTTGTGGCGGATTGTTGACTTTAATTTTTAATCCTTTGAAATAATTTAAAAAATTTTCATTCGAAGCAAAATTTGTACCAGAAGATGCCGCTTCATTGATTAATTGTTGTGCCAACGTATTTCTTAAACGAATGCGTAATTGGGTATCAACTGTATCACTTCCAATAACTGTACCACCTGTTGGCTTTGGTATGAATTGTTCGTAACCAGGCTCAACCAAATTTACATTATTAATCGTTTTTGACGTAAATGCATAATACGTAGAATCGATGTGTAAACTTTCAGTAATTTCATAAACTTCCAACGACTGTTGGTTAAATTTACCATAATAACCTGCATATTCCAATCCTAAAACAATCGAATCGACAGTAATAGTTGAAAGATCACCAAAATTCGGATTAATTCCTGATAAGCGCAATTGCGTGTAAAAACTTGCGTCAAACGTACCAAATTGAGGATCATTGTAAGAACCTAACAATGAGAATGCTGGGTTATCAGTGATGACAGAATCTTCAACAATTGTATAGGTTTCTAATGTAAATGTATCTACCTGATTGGCATTGAGTAAATCACTAGGGTCTAATGCATTTAAGCCTAAGACAGAATCTGCTTTGTTACAAGCACTCAATAAAAAAAAGAGAGATAAAAAAGTAGCGGAAAGTATTCCAACTTTCCGCCATAATAGTTTATTCACTAAGTTCATGTTATATGAGAACAGTTTCTTCAATTACTTTATTAAAAAATTCAGACATTACTTTCGTTTGATTTTCTTCAGCTACGTATTCTTGCTTCAAACACGTTGCTTCATCGTAAATCTTTTGTAATTCGGGAGTAATTGTTTCACTTGCAATGTTGATACCATCAGCATATTGAGCAATCACACGTGTGATATTTTCGTAACTTGTATCTTGCAATTGACTTACAACTTCATCATCGAATCCATCAAATTTAAGTTTATCTCCAAAACGAACATCCCAATTTTTGTTAAAGCCATCATCATAAATACTATAAACAACTTTCGTGTCAGCAAAATGTGGGTCTTTATTGTATAATTTCTTGATGTACAAAGCCATTAAAGAAGTCATCCAACCGTGACAATGAATCACATCTGGCTGCCATCCTAATTTTTTAACAGTTTCTAAAACGCCTCTACAAAAGAACATTGAACGCTCATCATTATCCGCATAATCGTTTCCATCTTCGTCTGTTATGGTGTTTTTACGTTTGAAAAACTCGTCGTTATCAATGAAGTAAACTTGCATTCTAGCTGCAGAAATGGAAGCAACTTTTATGATTAAAGGATGATCATTGTCGTCAATGACTAAATTCATCCCTGAAAGACGAATCACTTCATGAAGCTGATGTCTGCGTTCATTTATACTGCCGAAACGTGGCGTAAATACGCGAATTTCTTTTCCTGCCTCTTGTATTCCTTGTGGTAATCTTCGTGCTGTGTTTGCTACTTCAGATTTAGGAAGAAATGGTGAGATTTCCTGCGACACAAAAAGTATTTTCTTTTTCCCCATGAATTATAATATTCGTAAAATCAGTACAAAAATATAGAAAAAAAAGCGAAACTTCATCAAAAAGAAATAGTTTTGTCCCCTTAACAAGTTAATGTAACGAGAAAATGAATGTCCATTACACCAGAAATAGTTTGCAAATTGCCATTCGGGAAGCCAAATTACGAGGTGAAACAATTGGTTTTGTGCCTACAATGGGCGCATTACACGAAGGACATTTATCCTTAGTTCGAACAGCATTTGAACAAACAGATACGGTTGTGGTAAGTATCTTTGTCAATCCAACACAATTCAACAATCCTGCTGATTTAGCGCATTATCCACGGATGTTGGATGAAGATATGACCTTGCTTAATGACTTGGGAAATGTGTTGATTTTCGCTCCGACAACTGCTGAAATTTACCCGGAAAATGATCCGTTCAAAGCCATTGATTTAGAAGGAATGGATGCCGTTTTAGAAGGTGAATTTAGACCTGGACATTTTAAAGGTGTGGTGCATGTTGTATACAATTTGTTTAAAATCGTTGAACCTGATAAAGCATTTTTTGGTAGAAAAGATTTTCAGCAAGTGGCGATTATTCAAAAAATGGTAGAAGTTCTTGACTTAGTTGTCGAAATTGTGCCATGTGAGACAACTCGATCAGAAAGCGGATTAGCTCTCAGTAGCAGGAATTTACGCTTGTCAAACGAAGAATTAGAAGCTGCGTTGATTATTTTTCAAACCTTACAATTCATTCGTTCACTGCAACCACATAAAACACCCAAAGAAGCACAACAAGCAGCCGTGGATTTTTTCAATAAAGGAGCATTGAAATTGGAATACTTAGCCATCGTTGACAGTCAATCCTTGAAAGAACTAAACGATGAATGGTCCGATGAAGCAACATGCTGTATCGCTGCACATTGTGGCGAAGTTCGCTTAATCGACAACATGCAATTTTAAGCGCTTTTAAAGAAAAAATTGATTTTTAAACAGCTTTTATTTTAGCACTAATTAAATTTCAATTACATTTGCGCCGAATATAGAGCATATGTTGATACAAGTAGTAAAATCAAAAATTCACCGTGTAAAAGTTACACAAGCCGATCTAAATTATATTGGAAGTATTACCATTGATGAAACATTGATGAATGCCTCAAATTTAATTGAAGGAGAGCGTGTTCAAATTGTCAACATAAACAATGGCGAACGATTTGAAACATACGTCATTAAAGGCGATAAAAATTCAGGTACAATTTGTTTGAATGGCCCTGCTGCTCGACGCGTTGCAACGGGTGATATCATCATCATTATCGGGTATGCTTTGATGGATTTTGAAGAAGCGAAAAACTTCAAACCCTCTTTAGTTTTTCCAGATGAAACAACCAATCGAATCGATTAACACCAAATAAATGAGCAGATTAGCCGCGCTTACGCACAAAATAACTGAACTTGAACAAGCCAAACGCCTTGTTGGAATTTGGCAAATGAAAGGACAAAAAGTTGTTTTTACCAACGGCTGTTTTGATATTTTACACAAAGGACATGTTGCATATCTAGCGAAAGCTGCAGCTTTAGGTGATCGTTTAGTTGTTGCTATTAATACCGATTCATCTGTACGCCAATTAGAAAAAGGTGCTAATCGTCCGATAAATTCTGAAGACGCAAGAGCTTTTGTATTAGCTGGTTTAGGTTTTGTCGACATGGTGCTTCTTTTTGATGAAAACACACCATTGACAGTTATTGAAGCTTTGCAACCAGACATACTTGCGAAAGGTGCTGACTACGATCCTTTAGAGAAAGATGCTACTTCTAAAAAATACATCGTTGGTTCAGATGTTATCCTCAAAAAAGGTGGAACAGTCCATGCGATTGAATTTGAAGATGGATTTTCTACCACAGCAACCATCAGTAAAATAAATCAATAAGATTTAGGGCGCTCGAGCAGGCTTTTGTTACAAGTCCTCCTCCTATACTCCAATAGCTATCGGAGTCGGTATGCAGGTTTTACACGTCAATCCTTAGCGCAATTTACAACAATGATTCTCCTGTCATTTCTATCGGAGCAGCTATTCCCAATCTTCTTAAAATGGTAGGTGCAACATCGGCTAATATTCCATCTTTTAAGTGGCAATTTTTATCATTTGTTACTAAAACAACTGGAACAGGATTCAACGAATGAGCTGTATTCGGTGAACCATCAGGATTAATGGCATAATCTGCATTGCCATGATCGGCAATTACTAAAAATTCGTACCCTTTTTTTAAACCAGCTGTAACCACATCTTTTAAACAAGAGTCAACAGTTTCAACTGCTTTTTGAATCGCTGTATACACTCCTGTATGCCCTACCATATCAGGATTGGCGAAATTTAAACAAAAGAAATTTGGCTGGTCTTTTTCGATACTTGCGATGATTTTGTCGCGCACAGAAAAAGCACTCATTTCTGGCTGTAAATCATAAGTTGCAACTTTTGGTGAATCAACTAAAATCCGTTCTTCATTTGGAAAAACTTTTTCTCTTCCACCACTGAAAAAGAAAGTTACATGCGGGTATTTTTCTGTTTCAGCAATACGAACTTGTGAACGGTCTAATTTAGACAATACTTCGCCAAGGGTATTTTTAAGGTTATCTTTTTCAAAAATTACATGCACATTTTTAAACGTTGCATCGTAATTTGTCATGGTGTAATAGTTCAACTCCAACGCCTTCATTTCAAACTCAGGGAAATCCTTTTGCGTTAATGCCAACGAAATTTCGCGCGGTCGATCCGTTCTGAAATTAAAATTAATCACAACATCACCTGCAGCAATTGAAGTAATAGGCGAACCATTTTCAGTTAATACAATCGGCTCAATGAATTCATCTGTTACACCAGCAGCATAAGAAGCCTCAATCGCTTCTGATACAGAAGAATAAGAGACGCCTTTTCCATGCACTAACAAATCATATGCTTTTTTGATGCGTTCCCATCGGTTATCACGATCCATCGCAAAATAACGACCAATAATAGTTGCAATTTTACCTGAAGTTTGCTGCATGTCAACTTCTAATTCTTTCAAAAAATCCAAGCCACTTTTAGGATCACAATCTCTTCCATCAGTAAATGCATGAACATAAACATTTTGAATTCCTGCATCTTTAGCCATTTTACACAAGGCAACAACATGAGCTTGAGAGCTATGAACACCGCCTTTAGAAACCAAGCCCATTAAATGCAATTTTCCTTTTTCTTTGGCTTGTTGCATTGCTTGCACTAAGACAGGATGTTGGAAAAAATCTCCTTCCCGAATGGACTTATTGATACGCGTCAATTCTTGGTATACAATTCTTCCTGCTCCAATATTTAAATGACCTACTTCAGAATTTCCCATTTGACCTTCAGGTAAACCAACATTTTCACCACTAGTTTGTAAAGTGGCATGCGGATAACTTTCCAATAAATGATCCATAAAAGGAGTTTTTGCATGAGCAATTGCATCTGATTCAGAGCCATTCCCAATACCCCAACCATCTAAAATAATTAATCCAAAATTCTTAGTCATCTTATAAAGTTATTTCAAAAATTGCACCAGTTGGTGAATTCGAACGATACGTAATTTTACTTGCATGGATTTTAACCAATTGGTCCACAATAAACAATCCCAAACCGCTACCTTTTTGCTGCCGCGTTTCTTCATTTCCTGCACGGTAAAATTTTTGAAACATGGATTGTTGTGTCTCTAAATCTATTCCAGGACCATTATCTTTAATACCAAAAATGAGTTGTTGTTCTGTTTTTTTCAAATACAATTCAATAATAGCATTTTCACCAGCATATTTTAGTGCATTTTCGACTAAATTATTGCAAATTGTTTCAATAATAAAAGCATCAACCGATGCTAACAAACCAGGTTCAATCGCTGCTTGAATAAATTCACGTTGATTTCTTTTGTGAATTTTCTCGATTATCTGATGAAACATACCTCCCAAATCAACCGTACTTTTTGAAACAACAATTCCATTATTTTCTAATTGAGCTGCACTTAAAATATTGTTAATCATGGTTTCTAATCGATCATTCTCTTGTATTGCTTTGTCGATAAAATTAGCGCGTTTCGATTCATCTAAACCATGTTTTTGTAACGTTTGTAAGTACAATTTGTTTGCGGAAAGAGGTGTTTTCAGTTCATGTGTAACCGATAACATGAAATTATTTTGACGCTTTGAGAGTTGCAATTCTTTTTTAATGGAAGAGCGAATCTTGGACAAACCGATTAATAGAATGGTAAAGAAGACAAAGCCTTCACCTACAACCATTAAAATACGCTTTGTTACAAATTGTGAATCTTTATGCGAAGAAGCTGTTAATTCGATTAAATGAAATCCCCACCAAGCAAATTGAAGAACAACATAAGCACCTAATAAATAAAAAATAAGAGCTGTTTGTTTTTTCATGGTAGAGAAAATTTAAATCAATAAGCGCGTTCGTTTTTGCCTTCCATCCAATTTACAAATGCTTTGTTTACCACTTTGTTTCCTCCTGGAGTTGGATAATTTCCTGTAAAATACCAATCTCCTAAGTTTTTTGGACAAGCTTGGTGTAAATTTTCAACCGTTTGGTAGATAATTTTAACTTTTGCCTTAATCGTTGGAGGAGTCAATAATTGAGCAATTTTATCCGAAACTTCTTGATCCGTAAATGGAGCGTATATTTCTTTTACGTAATTTTTAATTTGTTCTTTCGGTAAATCAATTTGAGCTTTACATTTTTGATAAACTTCGTCAATGATGGCTGTTTTACCTTGGTCTTTTAATAAACTAATTGCTGCTTCAAATGCGATAAAATCACCCATTTTTGCCATGTCAATTCCATAACAATCTGGGAAACGAATTTGAGGTGCAGAAGAAACAACAACAATGGTTTTTGGATCTAAACGGTCCAAAATTCTTAAAATACTTTGCTTTAAAGTTGTTCCACGAACAATCGAATCATCTATGATTACTAAATTATCTTGGTTACGTTTTACACTTCCGTATGTAATGTCGTAAACATGTGCAACTAAATCATCACGAGAATCATCTTGCGTAATAAACGTTCTTAATTTCGCATCCTTGATGGCGATTTTTTCAATGCGCGCACGTTGGTATATAATTTCGTGTAATTTCTCTTCCGTTATGTTTGATCCTAATGCTTTAATTGCATTGAATTTACGGTCATTTAAATAATCTTCTAAGCCTTTGATCATTCCATAAAATGAAACTTCAGCTGTATTTGGTATAAATGAAAAAACTGAATTATCTAAATCGTGTCCAATTGCATCTAAAACTTGAGGAACAACATTTTTCCCCAACATTTTTCGTTCGTTGTAAATTTCAAGGTCATTTCCTCTTGAAAAATAGATGCGCTCAAAAGAACATTTTAACGCTTCTTCTGGTTCATTAATTAACGTTTCTTTTACGCTACCGTTTTTACGAATGATTAATGCGTGACCTGGGGTCAATTCTTGAATCTGCTCACTTTTTAAATTAAACGCTGTTTGAATCACAGGACGTTCAGAAGCGACTACACAAACCTCGTCGTCTTCATACCAATAAGCTGGACGAATACCTGAAGGATCTCTCATCACAAAAGCATCTCCGTGGCCAAATAATCCAGCCATTGCGTAACCGCCATCCCAATCTGAAGATGCGCGTTTCAATATTTTTTCAATGTCAATGCGCTCTTCAATTTTAGCATAAATCTCAGGGTTTGAATAACCTTGTGGCTTTAATTCATTGTAAAGTGCTTCGTTTTCTTGGTCTAAAAAGTGACCTATTTTTTCTAAAACTGTAACTGTGTCTGATTTTTCTTTTGGATGTTGACCAATTTCAACTAACACATCAAATAACTCATCAACATTTGTCAAGTTAAAATTACCAGCAACCACCAAATTTCTTGTTATCCAATTGTTTTGGCGCAAGAATGGGTGACAACTTTCGATTGAATTTCTTCCAAATGTTCCGTAGCGCAAATGCCCTAAAAATAATTCTCCTGTAAAACCTACATTCTTTTTTAGAAAGTCAACATCTTTTAAATGCGCAGGATTTTCTTCCCCAACTTGTTTAAAACGGTTGTTGATTTGATCAAAAATATCCTGAATTGGTTTGCTGTCAATCGAACGTAAACGAGAAATATAACGTTCACCAGCATCCATGTTGAATTTAATGTTCGCAACACCAGCGCCATCTTGACCACGATTGTGTTGTTTTTCCATTAAAAGATGAAGTTTACTTAGTCCGTAAAATGCCGTTCCATACTTGTCGAAGTAATACTGAAGAGGTTTTTTTAATCGAATAAGTGCAATTCCGCACTCGTGTTTTATTGCATCGCTCATGCTAACCTTGGATATTTGAAGTGCAAATTTAAGGTTTTATTTACTGAAATAAAGAAAAAATTGAGAAACTTTTCAATTGTTTAAGCAACCTTTTTTACTGTTAATCTGTTATTGTATTGAGATAGTGAGTTTTTGTTGTTGATTCGATGAAAATTCATTAAATTCGTTACAGAATATGAAAAAAATTGGCCTGTTACTTTTGTACTTATTCGTTTCTTTTTTTGGAAACGCACAAGAAGAAACGTGGATTCATCCAAACAAAGGGCAATGGGATTCGTCTATATCAAGTAAAGTTGAATTAAATCAAGGAGAATTATTAGTTGGAAAAAAAGGATTTGCCTATTTTTTGCACGATGCAAAATCGAAACACCAACATACAATTCATGAAGAAAATCATTTAGATGATACCCTTTTCAAAACTCAAACTATTTTAAAACAGTTTATTAATGCTAATTGGACAAATGAAATTAACTATGAAAACCCATCAAGTTGGTATAAAAATTATTTTTTAGGAAATGATACTACTAAATGGAAATCAGCTATTCACAGTTATTCAACAGCAAATTACAAATCGATTTATCCAGGTATTGATGCCGTTTTAACAGGAAAAAACAAGCAAATACAATATACATTTTTACTACAACCAAATGCAGATCCTAGTTTGCTAGTTGCCGAATTTTCCGGTGCTAATTCAATCGTAATTTCTGATGAAGGAAACTTAGTGATAACCCATCGTTTTGGAACGATAACTGAATCAAAACCACTTGCATGGACTGAGAAGAATGGTGTGAAACAAGAGGTAGAAATTGAATTTCAGTTAATCAACAACTTACTTTCATTTGGTTTTCCGAATGATTACGACCATTCTGCTACTTTAACCATTGACCCATTTTTAGTTTTCTCATCTTTTACAGGAGCAACAGCTGATAACTGGGGCATGACAGCTACGCCAGATGCTAATGGTAATTTATACGCTGGAGGAATCGTTTTTACTGGAATTGGTTCCTACCCTACTACAGCAGGTGCATTTGATTTAACGATCAATGGAGGATATAATTACAATTATGTGTTTAATGGTGCAACGTTTTCTATGACAGGTTTTGATGTTGCCATTTCTAAATTTAACACCAACGGAACCAGTTTAATTTATTCTACTTATCTGGGTGGTGCTGGAAATGAAGCGCCGCATAGTTTAGTCGTTGATTCGCTGAATAATTTATATGTATTTGGTGTTACAGGCTCTAATAATTTTCCAACAAATAATGGTTGTTACGATAACACGTTTAATGGTGGGCCAGTTATTGCGGAGAATGAATTAGGTTACAATGGTACTGACTTATTTATTTCACGTTTCAACGCTGCTGGATCAGCATTAATTGCATCAACTTATATCGGAGGAACAGGAACTGATGGCGTGAATATAGGTGCATTGAATTACAATTACGGTGATCCATTTAGAGGTGAAATCATAACTAAAGATAATTTTGTTTATGTTACAACCAGTACGCAATCTACTGATTTCCCTACGGTTGGTGCGAGTCAAGTTGCGCTTAATGGAGATCAAGATGCAATAATATTAAAAATGAATACTGGTTTATCCAATTTGATTTGGTCAACATATTTCGGAGGAAGCCAATTGGAATCTGGCAATTCTATTCAATTAGCCACAAATGGAAATGTTTATGTAACTGGTGGAACAAATTCCTCGAATTTACCTGTAATAGCAGGAAATGACCTGACATTTAATGGTGGTGTGTCTGATGGATTTTTAGTGAAATTGAATGGCGCAACTTCCACACAATTAGCAGGAACTTATATTGGTCAAGGAGAATACGACCAATCCTTCTTTGTACAATTAGACTTAGATGACAATGTATATGTATACGGACAAACAGAGACAGCATGGCCGATTTCCCCAGGAAAATATGGCAATTCAAATGCTGGTCAATTTATTCGGAAATATTCAAATAATCTTCAAACAATTCTTTGGACAACAATGATTGGTGCAGGAACTGGTCATCCAGAAATTTCTCCTACCGCTTTTTTAGTATCCAATTGTTATGAGATTTACATTTCTGGTTGGGGTGGAACAATTAATACATTGTATAGTAATCAAGCTCAATATAGTTCAACAAATAATTTCCCAACAACACCAGATGGCTATCAACTAACAACGAATGGTTCCAACTTTTACATTGCAGTTTTAGGACCAAATGCAACAACATTGAAATACGGAACTTATTTTGGAGGTGCAAATTCTAGTTTTAATCATGTTGATGGAGGAACAAGTCGATTTGATAAAACAGGAAGAATTTACCATGCTGTCTGTGCAGCGTGTGGTGGTAATGATTTTGGATTCACGACAACGCCAAGTGCTTGGTCGCCACAAAACCCCAGTTCTAATTGTAATTTAGCTGCTTTTAAATTTGAATTGAATGTGATTGACGCTTTAGTGAACAATCCAGCACCTTTAATTTGTATTCCTGCACCTGTGATTTTTTCTAATAATAGCACAAATGGAAATTCATTTTTTTGGGACTTTGGAGATGGTTCTTCTTCTAATCAATTAAATCCTTCACACAATTATACTGTTGCTGGAAATTATACCATCACGCTGATTGTTGCTGATTCAAATGGATGTTTTACCCCAGATACAACAACCTTTGATATTTCGATTGGTTCATTTCAAGGAGGCGTTGTGCAACCAAATGGCGCAATATGTCCAGGTGAAACGTTTCAATTAGAAGCTTACGGAGGGGCCGTATATGAGTGGTCACCCGCAAATCTAGTTAGTGATGCATTTATTTCTAATCCAACAACCAACATCAATCAAACGACAACTTTTACAGTTATTATTTCAGACAGTTGTGGAGTTGATACTTTACAAACGACTGTTGTAGTTTTCAATGATAATTATTCTACATCAAATGACACCTCTGTTTGTATCGGAAATTCTGTTCAATTAATTGCCAGTGGAGGAGGTACATATAATTGGACACCTTCAAATACACTTTCAAATGGAACAATTTCAAATCCAATTGCAACACCTACTAATTCAACAACTTATAATGTAACTATAACATCTCCAAATGGTTGTGTTTATTCAGATTCTGTAAATGTAAATGTGTTTTTTGATTTACCTGTTCCAGTTTTAATCGACACTTTAAATATCTGTAAAAACACAAGTGGATCAATTAACGCATCTGGTGCTGATGAATATTTATGGTATCCTAACACATCAATAAATACTACAATAGGAACTAGTGTAATTGTTAATCCTCCAAATGATATCACGTATTATTGTGACTTTACGAATGCATGTGGAACATTAACAGATAGTGTCTACATTGATGTAATATTCCCTGCAATTGTTGCTGGAAATGACACTACAATTTGTTTAGGTGACTATGCTAATCTTTGGGCATCAGGTGCCATAACATATCAATGGATTCCGGCTTCAAGTATAAATTCACCAACTGCAAGTTCAGTAATTGCAAATCCAACTCAAACAACCACCTACAATGTGATTGGAACGGATGCTAATGGTTGTGTAGATACAGCTTATGTCACAGTAAATTTATTTCCAACAGCCTTTGTCCAAACAAATCCAGATGTATATGCTATTCCTGGAGACGAGATTCAATTAAACGCAATTTCTACCACACCGGGAAATTATACTTGGTCACCTAGCACTTATTTAAGCTGTATAAATTGCCAAAATCCATTCACTTTTACGGAACAAGAAATCACTTATACAGTTGAGTATACAGATCAAAATGGATGTAAAGCGAAAGACAACGTCACAATTTACTTTGAGCCTTTAGTTTACATTCCAAATACATTTACACCTAATGACGATGAAAACAACCAGGTGTTTTCAATCACTGCATATAATGTTCAATGGTTTGAATTAATTATATACAATCGTTGGGGAGAAGAGTTATATCAAATGACATCAACTTCAGACTTTTGGGACGGAACATATAAAGGCTATAAATGCCAAGATGGCACCTATATTTGGAAATTAACTTACAAAGATTTAAAGAATTACATTACCGAACAAAACGGTCATATCAATTTAATTAGATAAATTTTTCATCCGCTTCCATTACATGACCACAAGATTTACAAGTCCTTAATGCTTCAGAAGTATAATATTCTTTAAATCTCGGTAAAAAATCATTTTCAATATTTGATAATGGAAAACGGTATTCGTGTAATTTGTTGTTACATTTTTCACAAAACCACATTAAGCCATCCATTAAATCTGTTCCTTTTCTAACTTTTTCAATAACTAATCCAACTGTATTTGGACCACGCATTGGAGAATGTGGCGTATTTCCAGGTAACAAGAACATTTCGCCTTCTTTAATGACGATATCTTTAGCTTTGCCTTCATGTTGCACTCGAACTGTAATTTCCCCTTCCAATTGGTAGAATAATTCTTCGCTTTCATTGAAATGGTAATCTTTACGCGCATTTGGTCCACCAACTACCATTACAATAAAATCGCCGGCTTCTTTGTAAAGATTTTTATTTCCAACCGGTGGTTTTAGAATATCACGGTTTTCATCAATCCATTTCTGTAAATTAAAAGGTGCTAACATATCTACTAATTTTTAGGTAAATATACTAAGAATGTTCAAATTCAATTTGAAAAGTATTGTTTTCCATTTTATCGATAATGATTCGAAATAAGTGAAAGCAAAAAAAAAGGACACTTAACGTGTCCTTTTAATTTTATAATAATGAGATTTAGTGTTTCCCTTTTTCAGAGCAACAAGCTTTTTTCTCTCCTTTACATTCTGATTTACCAATGAATTTACCATCAGCTCCAAAATGTGCTAAACACATTTCTTTTTCTTCTTTTGTACAACCTTTTTCGTCACACATTTTAGCGCACTCTTCTTTTGTCATTTTAGCACACTCTGTCATATCACATTTACCAATCATTGTTTGACCAGCAGCATGTGGGTGACAAACTTTCATGTCTGCAGAACATTCCATTTTAGCAGGACATTCTTTTTTATCAGCTGAATGACCATTTCCTAAGATTGGAGCGATAACTAAACCAATTAAACATGTTAATTTAATTAAGATGTTCATTGAAGGACCAGAAGTGTCTTTAAATGGATCTCCAACTGTATCTCCAGTTACTGCAGCTTTGTGAGCGTCAGAACCTTTGTACGTCATTTCACCATTAATTTCTACACCTGCTTCAAAAGATTTTTTAGCGTTATCCCAAGCACCACCAGCATTGTTTTGGAACACAGCCCATAAAACACCTGATACTGTAACACCCGCCATATAACCACCTAACATTTCTGCTATCAATTGGTTATTATCTCCGTATACTAATTTACCTAATAATACAATTGCAATAGGGAAACCAATCGTTAAGATTCCTGGCAACATCATTTCACGTAATGCAGCTTTCGTAGAAATTTCAACACATTTACCGTATTCTGGTTTACCAGTTCCTTCCATAATTCCTGGAATTTCTTTGAACTGACGACGAACTTCATATACCATATCCATGGCTGCTTTACCAACTGAATTCATTGCTAATGCAGAGAATACAACTGGAATCATACCACCAACAAATAACATCGCTAAAACTGGTGCTTTGAAGATGTTAATACCGTCAATACCTGTAAAAGTAACGTATGCAGCAAATAAAGCCAAAGATGTTAACGCTGCAGAAGCAATCGCAAAACCTTTACCTGTTGCAGCTGTTGTGTTACCAACTGAATCCAAAATATCTGTACGTGTACGAACTTCTTTAGGTAGCTCACTCATCTCAGCGATACCACCTGCATTATCAGAAATAGGTCCGAAAGCATCAATTGCTAATTGCATTGCCGTTGTAGCCATCATAGCTGAAGCAGCTAAAGCAACACCGTAAAAACCAGCTAAACCATAAGATGCCCAAATCGCAGCAGCAAATAACAAGACTGTTGGGAATGTTGAAATCATCCCAGTAGCTAAACCTGCAATTACATTAGTTCCTGCACCTGTTGAAGATTTTTGAACGATTTTCAAAACTGGCTTAGTTCCCAATCCAGTGTAGTATTCTGTTACAGATGAAATAACACCTCCTACAACCAATCCAACGATTGTTGCATAAAATACTCGCATCGATGAAATATCTTTAATTCCTTCACCGAAGAAATTCATTTTCATTGTTGCAGGCAACATATAATCTACTAATACATAACAAGAAATAGCAGTTAAAACGATAGAAACCCAGTTACCGATGTTTAAAGCACCTTGTACTTGTTTTTCTTTTGCTGAATCACTTTTAATTTTCACCAACATTGTTCCGATAATTGAAAATAAAATTCCAAAACCAGCAATCGCCATTGGTAATAAAATTGGTCCGATACCACCAAAACCTTCTTTGACGATGTCACCACCCATATCTTTAATTACATAGTTTCCAAGAACCATCGCAGCTAAAACTGTTGCAACATACGAACCAAATAAATCGGCACCCATTCCTGCAACGTCACCTACGTTATCTCCTACGTTATCTGCAATTGTAGCAGGATTACGAGGATCATCTTCTGGAATTCCAGCTTCTACTTTACCAACTAAATCAGCACCTACGTCTGCAGCTTTTGTATAAATACCACCACCAACACGTGCAAACAATGCAATCGATTCAGCACCTAAAGAGAATCCAGCTAATGTTTCAAGAACGATTGTCATTTTATCTGTTCCATCAACACCCCAAACTCCTCCCATGAAGAATTGGAAGAAAATAATAAAGAAAGCTGTTAAACCTAAAACTGCTAAACCTGCAACACCTAATCCCATTACTGTTCCACCACCGAAAGAAACTTTCAATGCTTGTGGTAAACTAGTTCGAGCTGCTTGCGTTGTTCTAACATTTGTTTTGGTAGCGATTTTCATCCCCATGTTTCCTGCCAATGCAGAAAAAATAGCACCAAATACAAACGCAACAATAATTAATATGTGTGTAGTTGGTACAACAAATGAAATACCTGCTAAAACAATACTTGCACCTACAACAAAAATTGCTAACAATCTATATTCTGCTTTTAAGAAAGCCAATGCTCCTTCATAAATGTAATCTGAAATTTCTTTCATTTTACCATCTCCAGCGTCTTGCTTTAAAACCCAAGCACGCTTAGCCCACATGAAAAGTAGACCAATAATTGCCATAACAATTGGCACATAAATCATCATTGATTCCATAAATCTAATATTAATTTTAAATTATAGTAGGGCGCAAAAGTATAAGAATCCGCTAATATGTGCAAGTATGTAACTTAATATTATTCAATTGCAGCTATATTTTAAAGACATTAAAAGTATTAAAAGAGAAAAAACCCTTATTACTAAAAGCTTACAAGGGTTTAACGAACGATAATAATTTAGCAATAATTTTTTTTAATATTGCATTAATTATTAAATACTTGACTTTATTTTGTTTTTTAGTGTAGACAAATCCATCCCACCACTTTGTCGCCACACTATCTCTCCTTTTTTGAATAAAACAAATGTGGGTACTCCTCTTACTTTAAATTTAGCAGCTACTTCTTGATTTTTGTCAACGTCAATTTTTAAAACACGAACTTGAGAACCCATTTCAGCTTTTAATTTATCTAAAACTGGGCTCATTGCTTGACAAGGTCCACACCATGTCGCAAAGAAATCTACTAATGTCGGTGTTTCTGATTTTACGATGTCGCTAAATTTTCCCATATTGAATCATTTTTGCAAAGGTAAAGTTTTAATCCAATTTCATTTGTAACACACGTTACTTTTAAAGTTGTACTTATATATATGTAATTATCAAATGCAGGTTATTATCTTTGCAAGATGCAAACAGTAAAAAATACGCTCATCACATCATTAAAATTTCTCATTTTTTGGGTGATTGTTTTTGATTTTGAACGGTTGATCTTTACGTTTCACAACTCGAACTCTATTGGGAAAATCAGTTTTTCAGAATGGCTGTATACCTTTCTTGCATCATTGCGTCTAGACTTAGCAACAGGAGCATTATTAAGTATACTTCCACTTTTAATGTACGCAATCCATCAACTCGTTAATTCAGTTATAACAAAAAAATTATTTTACATCATCTTTTTCATTGAAATAATAATTTGTGCTCTCATTCATGGTGGAGAAATCAATGCCTATACAGAATGGAACCATAAATTGACAACACGCGTTTTTACCCATTTATTGAATCCAGGTGAAGTTGTAAGAACCGCTGATTATAGCATGACCATCTGGTTTGTAATTTATACATTACTTGAATCTTTTTTAGGATATAAATTAATGCGTTTAATCTTTAAGGATATTCAACCAATTTCTACTACTAAAAAATGGTTGAATATTCCATTAATCATTTTTACATTTTCTCTTTTTAGTGGAATATTTGTGTTGATTGGTCGGGGTGGAACCCAACAAATCCCTATAAATATTGATTCAGCATACTTTTCAAAAAATTACATTTCCAACGATTTATCTGTTAATTCAGTTTACTTTTTTGCAAAAAGCTTCTCCTTGTATCTAAAAAGTGAAAACAAAATCAATTTCCCAATTATTGATGAGAAAACAAGCAAAAAAGAATTAAAGGATTTATTTACGTATCCACTTGAACATTCGAATTATGTGTTCTCAGAAAAGCGTCCAAATTTTGTATTTATCGTAATGGAAAGTTGGACGGCGAATGCGATTGGTTGTATTTCAAAAAACAAAAGTGCAACTCCCAATTTTGATGCATTAACAAAAAATGGAATTCTGTTTTCTAATATTTATGCCACTGGGGGTACTTCTGAAATTGGAAACGCGAGTATTTTTAGTGGCTACCCAGCTCTACCCGAAATTTCTATTACGATGCAGCCCGATAAACATCGTAAAATTCCTTCGTTGAATCAAGAACTTAAACAATGGAACTATACGAGTCATTATTTATTTAGTGGTGATTTAAAGTATGGAAATATCGGTGGGTTTTTTACAGATCATGGATTCGATACAGTTGAAGATGAAGTAGATTTTCCAAAAAATTTACCCCATGGAAAATTAAACTATTATGATTCTGACCTTTATAAGTTTTTTCTAAAAAAAATAAACGCAACAAAAGCACCATTTTTACAATGCGCATTTACTGGTAGCACGCATTCTCCATACGATTATCCTAAAAAAGGAAAGGAAAAATGGACAGGAAGTGAAGCGGATTTCATGAATTCAATGGTTTATGCTGATCAATGCTTGGCAAAATTTATGCAAGATTGTAAAAAACAAGCGTGGTATAAAAACACCGTTTTTGTGTTGGTTGCTGATCATGGTCATGCCTCACCTTCATTGGAAAATCCAAATTTAGGCGGTTATTTCCATATTCCATTGTTGTTTTTTGGTGAACCTATTAAACAAGAAATGCGAGGAAAAGTAATCCCAACATTGGGGTCACAAGCAGATATTGTTCGCACCTTACTGTATCAATTGGGTGGCGATTATCAAAAATTTGAATGGGCAAAAGACTTGTTAAATCCAGCTTGTCCTCAGTTTGCATTACATACAATTAACCGAGGTTATGGATGGATCACACCAAAAGGAAATTTCTCCTATCACATGGATGCAAAAAATTATCCTGATTTAACCTTTTCAAAAGCACAATTGAAACAAGAAGAAAAACGTTGTCATTCTTATATGTCATTGATTTATAATGCTTATAAAAAATTATAATATGTTTAAAAAGTTAGATTTAGAGAATTACAAAGTCATCTTATTTGCAGCATTGATTGCACGATTAATTGCCGTAGTTTTTTCTCAAGGTTACGGAATGCACGATGATCATTTTCTAATTATTGAATCGTCAAGCTCGTGGGCAAATGGAACTGACTACAATGATTGGTTGCCTTGGTCTAAAGGAAATGATGGTCACCCAGAAGGACATAGTTTTTCTTATGTAGGACTCAATTATTGCTACTTTGCAATTATGAAATTGATTGGATTCTCTGATCCGAAAGTGTTAATGCTATTCAATCGATTGATTCATGCGCTTGCCTCATTAGTAGTTGTTTGGTACGGAATGAAAATCGCTGAAAAAATTAGTACACGAAAAAATGCTGTTACAATTGGATGGATCTTGGCTTTGTTGTGGGTAATGCCCAACCTTTCTGTTCGGAATTTAGTTGAAATTGCTGCAGTTCCTTTTTTAGTATTTGGAACGTGGATGCTTGTTAAAGGCTCAAAATCATCTTATTTATTAATAGGTGGGCTATTTATTGGAATGGCCGTTTCGTTTCGCTATCAAATAGGTGTTTTTGCGATTGGACTTGCAATTGTTTATTTGTTCAAAAAAGAATTAAAATCCTTTTTCCTGTTTTCATTGGGAACATGTATTACCTTTATTTTAACACAAGGTTTGGTAGATGGATTAATATGGGGCTATCCGTTTGCAGAATTGATGGCATACGTAACATACAACATGAAAGAAGGTACGCAATACTTACCCAATTCAAATTATGGCATGTATTTTTATGTGTTGGCTGGATGTCTTCTTTTTCCATTAGGAATTTTAATGCTGATTGGATTTTTTAAAGCTGCTAGAAAATTTCCTTTAATTTTTACTCCAACAATAGTATTTATATTGTTTCACACTTTTTACCCAAATAGACAAGAACGTTTTGTTTTAAGTATTTTGCCTTACTTTATTATTCTTGGTGTTATTGGAATTTCAAAATTCAAAGAAGGTAGTTTCTTTAAACGAATTGAAAAATTCTCCTATAGAGCTTTTTGGGTACTTAACATCCCATTATTGATAGTTGCTTCAACAATGTATTCGAAACAATCAAGGGTTGAAAGCATGTATTTTTTGTCGAAGAACAAAACTGAAACTAAATTCATTTTAGCTGAAGGTAGTGCCACAGGAAATCTATCAATGCTCCCTAAATTTTATGCAAACAATTGGAGTTTAAACATATTTGAAATCACAGATATCAATCAATTAAAATCATATAATGTTCCTCCTATATTTGATTTTATCTATTTTTTTGATGAGAAAATGCTAGCAGAAAGGATCGAATTTTACAAAAAAATGTATCCTCACATGCAGCTCGCTAAAAAATGTAACCCAAGTTTTATGGATGCGCTTTTACACAAAATAAATCCAAGAAATTCAAATGAATACATAGAAATTTGGAAAACAAATTATCAGTTTAATAAAGTAAATAAATGAAAATATTAATCGTCCGTTTTAGTTCTATTGGAGATGTTGTTTTAACATCACCAGTTATTCGTGCGCTTAAAAAACAAATTCCTACTTGTGAAATTCATTACATTACAAAAGAAAACAATCGAGAAATTCTTGCTGATAATCCATACATAGATCAACTTTTTACCATTCAAAAAACAATTACTGAATGTCTCGACAAATTAAAAGCGCAGCACTACGATTATCTAATTGATTTACATAAAAACACGCGAACACTTTCCTTAAAAAAACAATTGGATGTTCCCTACTTAACATTTCCAAAATTAAACATTGAAAAGTGGCTTTTGGTAAATTTTAAATGGAATAGAATGCCCAATATACATATTGTTGATCGCTATTTCAAAGCAGTTGAATCACTTGGTGTGAAAAATGATCAATTGCCTTGTGACTATTTTATACCAGAAAAAGAACAAGTTCAAACAGAAAAATTATTGAACGTTCATCCAAAATCATATTTAACGATCGCAATTGGTGCGCAATTCGCAACAAAACGAATGAATTTTGAATTGTTGGAAAAAATCATTGCTCCTTTAACATTTCCGATTGTACTTGTTGGTGGACCAACTGATGTCAATTTTGCGCACAAACTCATTCAACGGTTTCCTGAAAAACAACTGATTTCAGCATGTGGAAATTATACATTAAGCCAATCAGCTAGTATTGTTCAGCAAGCCAAAGCTATTCTAACAAATGATACAGGATTAATGCACATTGCATCTTGTTTTGAAATTGCAACAATTAGTGTGTGGGGAAATACTGTTCCAGCTTTAGGTATGTATCCATATTTTCCTCGAATTCAAAACGCATATAGCATCCACGAAGTGGCTAATTTAAGATGTAGACCCTGTTCAAAAATAGGATTTCAAAAATGTCCTAAAAAACATTTTTCGTGCATGAATGATCAAAATGTAACTGAAATTTTAGCTTCAATTGAAGAAAAAATGAATGGTTAATCCTCTAAAAATAATTTCTTCAACTCTGTTGCATCACTCGCTTTCATTCTTCCAGCTAAAATCAATGCCAACTGTTTTCTTCGCAATGCACCTTCGTAACGCATGATCTCTTCTTCTGTTTCTGGCACTAATTCAGGAACTTGAATCGGTCCACCATTTTGATCCACTGCAACAAACGTATAAATCGCTTCATTGCATTTTTCACGACTACCAGTAACCGGATTTTCAACAAATACATCTACAAAAACTTCCATAGAAGAATTGAAAGCACGAGATACTTTTGCTTCTAAAGTGACAATAGATGCATGATTAATTGGCTTTTGAAAAGAAACATTATTCACAGAAGCTGTAACGACAACACGTTTTGAATGACGTTGAGCAGAAACACTCGCAATTACATCCATCCATGCCAATAATTGTCCCCCAAATAAATTTCCGAGCGTATTCGTATCGTTTGGCAATACAATCTCTGTCGTGATTGCTAAGGTTTGTTGTGCGGTGTTACTCTTTGTCATGCTCTTAATTTTTTACAAAATTACAACTATTGTCGGAATTTGTTCAATAATTAAGCGCGTATCTGTTTCAAGGTGTTGAATTCTTGCAAAACTGATAAATCAATTTGACTGTCCATTAAATTTGAACCATCCAATAAAAATAATTTCAATTGATTGGCACTGTGAATGGTTTCAAATAACTCGGCAACCTCTAAATACGGATTCAATTTTTGTAATTGATTCAATAAAACATTCAATTGCGTGGAAGTTAGATTCATTTTTGTATCAAAATGCAAATGATCACGGTTCACTGTTCCCGATAATGTAATTTCATTCGTTGCTGATAAAACGATAATATCTTTTAACTGCATTGTTTCTGTAAATCTTTTCATCTCTATTATTTTTTGAACAACACAAAGTTCCTATATCAGATCGTAAACAATTTACGTTCTGATATTATTTTCCATTTTTTCTAAAGTATCATTCAAAATTCTTAACTTCAACCCAATTATTTACAAGAACACACACGATGAAATACGATCGAATTGACAAACAATTATATTGCTCAAACCGCGCGAAGTTTGTAGCACAAATGAATGAAAAAGCACTTGCTGTATTCAATTCCAACGACATTTTCCCAATTAGCGCAGACAGTACGATGCCTTTCCAACAACACCGCGATATTCTAGCATTAACAGGTGTTGATCAAGAAGAAAGTATATTGGTTTTATTTCCATCTGCTTCCAATCCTGCACACCGAGAAGTTTTATTTTTAAAAGAAACAAATGAAACTATCGCAGTTTGGGAAGGTGAAAAATTAACGAAAGAAGCAGCATTTGCAACATCCGGCATTAAAACTGTTTATTGGTTACAACAATTTCCAACAATCTTCAAACAATTAATGGCAGAAGCGTCAAGCGTTTATATCAATACTAACGAACATTTAAGAGCATCTACAGAAGTTGAAACCCGAGAAGATCGTTTCATAAAAAAATTAAAAATTGATTATCCAGCGCACAATTACTTGAAAAGTGCGCCCATCATGCACAAAATCCGTTCAATAAAAGACGCAATCGAAATTGATTTAATGCAACGTGCGTGTAAAATTACTGAAGCTGGTGTTCGACGCATCTTGCCATTTATCAAACCTGGCGTATGGGAATATGAAATTGAAGCTGAGTTTGCTCATGAGTTTTTACGCAATCGCTCGAAAGGGTTTGCCTACACTCCAATCATTGCTTCAGGTAAAAATGCGTGTGTATTGCATTACATTGAAAACAACCAACAATGTAAAGATGGTGATGTGATTTTACTAGATGTTGGGGCAGAATACGCGAATTATTCTTCTGACTTAACACGATGTATTCCTGTAAATGGAAAATTTACACCTAGGCAAAAAGAAGTGTACAACGCTGTATTAAATGTAAAAAAAGAAGCTGAAAAATTATTAGTTCCTGGAACAATGATGGCTGAATACCACAAAGAAGTGGGTAAATTGATGGAAGCGCAACTGTTGAACTTAAAATTAATTGATCAAACGGATATTAAAAATCAAAATCCTGAGTGGCCTGCATACAAAAAGTACTTTATGCATGGAACCTCTCACTTTTTAGGTTTAGATACACACGACGTTGGTTTGTGGCACGAACCAATTCAAGCTGGAATGGTATTCACGTGTGAACCTGGAATCTATATTCCTGAAGAAGGTTTAGGGATTCGCTTGGAAGATGACTTAGTTGTTCAAGCTTCTGGTCAACCATTTAATTTAATGAAAGACATTCCATTGGAAGCAGAAGAAATTGAAGAATTAATGAATACGCATTAAAAAATGCATGACTTATTAAATTACAGGGTGTTTGGAAACGGACACCCTGTTGTATTTCTTCACGGATTCTTAGAAGATGTAAGCATGTGGGAATTTGTAACATCCCAACAAATTCCTTTTCAAGCCATTTGCATTGACCTTCCAGGACACGGATTGTCGCAATTAACAGATGATTCACCTTCCTTAGCATTTATGGCTGATGAAGTATTAAAAGTTCTAGATTTTTTGAAAATCTCTGATTTTCATATAGTTGGACATTCAATGGGTGGCTACGTTGCTTTACTTATTAAAGAAAAAAGAATTGATTGCCGGAAAATTGTTTTATTAAATTCTAACTTTTGGGAAGATACTCCAGAAAAAAAACTAGATCGAATACGTGTTGCAGACATTGTTTTTCAAGCTAAAGAATTGTTTTTAAATGTCGCAATTCCAGGACTCTTTTACCGCTACTCTCCTGATGAACCAGCTGTAAAAGCTTTGCGGAAAATTGCTGATCAATGTCGCCCTGAAGCAATTGCATATGCTGCATTAGCGATGCGTGAACGGAAACATCAGTTACAAACGCTGCTAAACTTCCCAAGTGATTTTTTAATTCTTCAAGGTGAATATGATCCGCTGATTACAAAAGAAAAAATGGATGAAGAATTGAAAGGATTAGCAATCAAAATAGTTGAAATAAAAAACGCTGGTCACATGGCTCATACTGAAAACCCATCCGACACAGCGTTGTTGTTGATTGATTTTTTAACTGATTAATTCCCTGTATCATTAAAAATCCACAGATGAATAATTGGTTGGTGTAGTCTTGTTTTCATAATTTTTAGCATTAATTGTAAGTTCTGTTTATTTATTTCGAATTTATTGGAAATCATTGGATGAATTCTTAAAATGATTTAAACAGCACATTCAATTTATTCTTCTATCAAATTATTGATTTTATCGGTTGATTTTGTACTTTTAACTGCGTTTATTTTTGATGCAATCAAACTAGAAACACATATATTTAGTGGAAGAGAATCAACTCCACTACTAAAAAATAAAACGATGAAATTAAGAGCCTTAGTAATTGATGATGAAGAATTTGCGAGAAAAAACCTCATCATGTTATTGGAAGAATATTGTCCAGATGTCGAAGTAATTGGCGAAGCATCTAAAAAAAGTCAAGCCAAAGCACTCATCGAAGCGTCCAAACCTGATGTCATCTTTTTAGACATTCGAATGCCCTCTGGTTCGGAAGGATTTGAATTATTGGATGAAATTGAAGAAAAAGATTTTCAAGTTGTTTTTGTTACTGCATTTAAAGATTATGCCATACGAGCATTCAATGCTAACGCTGTTTATTACATTTTAAAGCCAATCGATATTGAAGAATTACAGACGGCTGTTGAAAAAGTAATGGGTACCAAAAAAATCTTTGAAGAAGATCCGGAAAATTTCTCAACTTATTTTCAATCTTTACGCCACTTATCAGACGCTTTATTACGCAATAAACAATCCAATCGTATTGCGATTAGTCACACAAAAGGGTTAAAAATTATTGAAGACGATACAATTACCCATTTAGAAGCAAGTGGCAACTGCACTACTATTTATTTCAAAGAAGGAAATCGCTATTTGGACACGCGCACGCTTAAAACCTATGAAAGTATTTTAGACCCAACGAAATTTTTTAGGGTACATAAATCACATATCATCAATTTAACGTTACTAGTTGAATACGTCAGTGAAGATGGCCATTTTGCAGTCTTAAAAAATGGTTTGCGGATTCCTGTTGCACGCAATCGTGTGGCTGACTTTGTTAAATTACTGAAAGATTCGAAATGATAAAATGGCTAAGTTTTCTTTGTTTATTGCTGACGTTTTCATTGAAAACACAAGGCCAATATTATTCTTTCTTAAATTTTTCTACAGCACAAGGTTTACCTCAGTCGCAAGTGACAGCCATAGATCAAGATGTTAATGGGTATTTATGGGTAGGAACACTGGGAGGAGTAACACGATTCAACGGAAAAGAATTTGTTACTTATACTTCGCAAAATGGTCTGTTAAACAACCGAATAAATTGTCTCAAATTCATGGATCAACAACTATGGATTGGACATGAAGGTGGTATTTCGATTATTGAAAAAAATAACATTAAAACTGTAAAATTTACAAAACCATATAACAATGCTGTTGTTGTAAAAATTATAAAATTCAAACAACATTATCTTGTTGCAACGAATAATAACGGACTTTTTGAAATCAAACAACAACATCTAATTCCGATTCAATTCTCAGATCAACACATTCAAATCGCTGGAAATCTTAAATTAAATATAAAACAATTTGAAGATCAATCAATTAGGGATTTAGTAATCTTCAAAAATCAACTTATAATCGCAACAAATGATGCGTTATTTTTTACGAAAAATTTGAGAAAATTTGAGAAACTAAACTCAAACCTCACCATTTCAAGCATGTCTGTATTGAAAAATACGATTGCTATTACTACTTTTTCAAACGGTTTGTATTTATTGAATCCTTCCTCTAAACTACTAACAAAAATAAAAGGAATTAACCCTGAAGATATCCTGGTAAATTGTATCTCTGATAATGAAAATAACACATTATGGGTTGCCGCAAACAACGGGATATACAAAATAGTGAATGGTAAAATCTCTTTAAAACTGAACAAAGAAAATGGCCTTCAATCTGAAAGTATCCGAACGCTCTTCAAAGATCAAACAGGGAAAATTTGGATGGGAACAGAAGGAAAAGGTCTCTTTCAATTCATAGGAGAAAAAATCGTTCATTACAACACCAATAATGGATTGACCTCAGATTTGATCTTATCAATCAACAAAGACAAAGACAATAAATTTTGGATTGGGACCTTAGAAAATGGAGTGGATGTTTTATCAAAAAACAACATACAACATGCGTACAATTTTGAGAATAGCAATACTGTTTGGACAAGTTTATTGGATGTAGATCAAAAAAATTGGTTTGGTACAAACTTTGGACTTATTGCGGTTTCAAAAACAGGTAAACAACAAGGTTATTTCAAGGAAAACGGCTTGCCAAGTGACAAGATTTCTGTACTTTATTCCGATGGGTTAAATTCTTTCTTTGTGGGAGGATACAACGGAGTTTCTCACTATAAAAACGGGCGTTTTACACGACTAAAATGCAAGGAAAAAATCACAGTTCGTTCGATTTGTAAATTTTCAAACAGTTATTTTTGTGCAACAGACAAGGGACTTTTTGTTATTAAAAACAAGGAATTAAAACGTTGGAATAATTGGGACAAAACATGTTATTCACTATGTGTTGATTATCAAAAGAGGTTATGGGTTGGAACAGAAAATGGGTTGTTTTACATTGTTAAAAATCAATTGAAACGCTTTAATTTTTCCAAAACACCAGCATCTAACTTTATCAATTTTTTAAATTTTTCCAATCACCAATTATATGTTGGAACAAACAATGGTGTTTTTGTCATTTCTGCAATGGAACATCCCGAAATGCTTGTGAAAAATTATGGTTTAGCAGAGGGAATTGTTGACCTTGAAACAAATATGAATGCAAGTTATGTGGCTAAAAATGGGAAGTTTTGGTTTGGAACCCCATCAGGATTGGTTAGTCTTACGATGGAGAAAATTATCAAAAATAAGGAGCAGCCGCAACTTTCATTGAAATCGATTTTAATTAATTTCCAAACGAATTTATTTGATAATTTTTCATCCAACTTTACTTCAATTAAAAAACCGATTCAATTGAATCTAGCATACAATAAAAACAACATTACAATTGAAATGGATGGAATTTCATTGTCAAATTACACAAAACTTTCCTATCAGTTCTTGTTGGAAGGTCAAGATGAAAATTGGACACCTTTAACACCCAATTCAACCATAACTTACAGTGGACTAAGTGCAGGAGATTATCGCTTTTTTGCCCGAGCAATCGATCAAAATGGCAATGTTTCGAACGTGATTACAATTCCTATTACCATCCAGCAAGCATTCTATAAAACGTACTGGTTTATTTCTTTAGTTGTTCTACTTATCAGTTTTGTCGTCTACAAATTAATCAAACTTCGAATTGAACGCGAACGTGAAAAAAATGAAAATGAACGTTTAAGCTATAAAGCAAAATTAAATAGCTTGGAACAAAAATCATTGAATGCAAGTATGAACCGTCATTTCATATTTAATTCCTTGAATTCGATTCAGTATTTCATCAACACACAAGACCGAAAATCAGCCAATCAATTTTTAACCAATTTTGCGCAATTGATTCGGAAAAACTTGGATTCTTCTGAAGAAGGAAACATGGTTACGTTAGCACAAGAGATTGAACGCATTAACTTGTATTTAAGTTTAGAACAGATGCGCTTCAATAAACGTTTTGTATATTCCATTGATTGTCCTGATGAAATTGACCAAGAGGCTATTATTATCCCTGCAATGATGTTGCAACCATTCATTGAGAATAGCATCATTCATGGGATATTGCCCAATGAGGAAAAAGAAGGGAGAATTACAGTAACTTTTTCCATTGAACAACCTTCTACATTGGTGATTCAGATTGACGACAATGGTGTTGGAATTGAACACAGTATGAATAGCAAAGTGAAATACGATGGCGACCACAAATCGCAAGGTATGGAAATAACGTCCAAACGAATTGATTTATTGAAAATGATTTCAAGTAACAAATTTGACCTTATTGGTCCTGTACAATTAGAAGATGAAAACCGTTTAATCAATGGAACGCGCGTTACACTCAAATTTTACATAGAACATTTGGAAAACTAAAATAAATAATTTACTTTCGTTTTAATTAATTGTGTCAACTATGAAAAAATTAATAAGTTTTGCGATTCTAGCTTTGGTTTTAACTGTAACAAGTTGCCAAAAAGAAACGATTGTACCTAATACAGTTGAAGAAAATCGCTTAAAATCAACACCAGTTTTTGTAAATACGAATACTGAGAATACAAGTGACGCAACTTCTGATGGTGACATTACGGATCCAAATTACGATCCTGAACGCTACAAACGCAAGAAAAAAATGTAACAATATAGTAAAAGCCTCACTGATGTGAGGCTTTTTTTTGCGCTACTATTTTTAGAATCAATCAAAAAACCACACACTAAATCAAGCATACCACTCACAATTTTCAACTATTTAATTCATGATTATTGCGTAAATTCAACAAACAAGTTCATACTACTGCAATGGAAGAAAAAAACAAATTGGTTAAAGACGATTTATTTGAATTGATTCAATCGCTCACAAAATCTGAAAAACGTTACTTTAAAATTTATGCCTCTCGTCATATTATTGGTGAAGAAAAAAAATCAATACTTTTATTTGATTACTTAGATAAACAAGCCACTTACAACCACCAAAAAACAATCGACTATTGCAAAAGTTTCATTAAAATGAAACAATTTTCAATTTCTAAAAATCGCTTATATACGTTTATTCTAAGTGCGTTAGATTTGTATTATGCTACAGCAACAATAGAAGCTCAAATCTATAAATTGTTGCATGCGTTTGAAATATTGTTCCGTAAATCACTGTATGCTCAATGTGCTAAAACCATTCAGAAAGCTGAAAAATTAGCTGAAAAACATGGGCTAATTCAACTTTTCCCAGAAATACAAAAACAACAAAAACGTTTGTTTGAAACAAAAAATCATACCGTTTTATCATTAAAAATGATTGATGCCATTCAGGCTAAAGACGCAGAGATTGCTCATGAAAATAATTTATATACGCAATTATGGACACTAAAGAGCAAATTGTTTTATCAAATTGCAACAAAAGGGAATGCACGTACAACTGAAGAAATAGCTAGTTATCATGCTTTGCTTCAACAACTTCCAGCATTATCAGAAATAAAAGGAAGTGAAAACACCTATCTTTTCCACCATATCAAAAGTGCATGTGCTTTTGCATTGAGTGATTTTTTAGCTTCATTTTCACATGTAAAAATTTTGATTGAACTCTTGGAAGCTCCAATTAAAATGGATGAAAAGAATACAAATCGGTATATCGCATTATTGTCCAATGCAATTCATTTAGCAGAGAAATTAGGAGAACAGAATTTAGCATCAAATTACTTACAACGCCTAAATAATTTACGTAATAATGAATTGGTTGTACATGCTGAAGATCTTCAATTAAAATTAGTTGCTACAACTATAAGTATAAAATTAAATCTTTACATTCAACGCGGAGAAATTGACAGAGCAGAACGTATGATCACTTCTATCAAAGAAGAATTGGAACGTTTTAAGGATAAAATGGCCTTGCCCAAAAAAGCCTATATTCTATTTAAAATAGCCGTAATTCATTTAGTGAAAGGCAACTATTCTCTCGCATTAAAAGAAATCAATACTCTTTTGTCTTTACCTGGAATAGAACACGTTGAAACATTGTTTTCGCATGCTCAGTTGTTAGCAATATTAGTGCATTTGGAATTGAAACACAACGATTTACTCGCCTACTCCCTTAAAAACACGCAACGTTATTTAAAAACAAGGCAACGCTTATTTGCTTTTGAAACCGTTTTTCTGAAAAATATCACATCCATTTTAAAAGCACCGAATAGTATTGATGCGGAAGAACGTTGGGATCAATTGTTCCAAGATCTTTCAAAAATCGAATATACCAGTGATGAATTAGAATTGTTTGATTTTCTGAAATGGGCCGAAGCAAAAAAAGGAAATTTAACGGCAATTTCAGTATTTCAAACCAATTAAAAATGCTTCCAGCCTTGTGCTTTTAAAGTAATTGCTGAACCGTTTTTGTCGACGTAGTAGATTCCATCATTTTCATTCGTGATGTGTCCAATAACCGTCATGTGCGGATTGCCTTTGATTTTATCAAAATCTTTTTGATCGATGGTGAACAATAATTCGTAATCTTCACCACCGTTGAGAGCGCAGGTGTTTGGATCTAAATTGAAATCGATTGCAGTCATGGATGTTTTAGCATCGATTGGCACTTTCTCATCGTACACATGACAACCTACTTTACTTGCTTTACACAAGTGTAAAATTTCAGAAGCCAAGCCATCGGAAATATCAATCATTGCCGTTGGTTTCACCTCTAATTCTTTCAAATAACCGATGATATCTTTGCGTGCTTCTGGTTTTAATTGTCGTTCAATAATGTAATCGTGACCATCTAAATCTGGCTGAATGGATGGATTTGCTTTAAAGACTTCTTTTTCGCGCTCCAACACTTGTAACCCCATGTATGCGGCGCCTAAATCGCCTGTTACAACCAATAAATCGTATTCTTTTGCACCTGAACGATACACCACATCCTCTTTTTTGGCCGTACCTAAAACAGTTACATTGATCACCAATCCTGAAGTTGAAGAAGTGGTATCGCCACCTACTAAATCAACGCCGTAATTCGTACAAGCCAAGTGAATTCCTTCGTATAATTCTTCTAACGCTTCTAATGGAAAACGACTCGAAACAGCTAAAGAAACAGTGATTTGTTGCGCTATTCCGTTCATCGCACAGATATCAGAAACATTCACTGCAACAGCTTTGTAGCCCAAATGTTTTAATGGCATGTACATCAAATTAAAATGTATGCCTTCCACCAACATATCTGTTGAAATCAATTGAACAGTATCCTCCGAAACTTGAATCACAGCGGCATCATCACCAACACCAACGAGCGAATTTTCATTTTTCAATTCAAAGTTTTTAGTCAATTGATCAATTAAACCAAATTCCCCTAAATCACTAATATCTGTTGTTTTCTCGCTCATGGTATTTTTTTTGTAAAGTTACGAATAACTTATTAATTGATTTTTCTTCTTTTTGCTACTAACCATTTTGCTAAAAACATCATTGGGAAATACGCAACAACTAAATCTAACACATTGAACCAAATTGGAGCTGGTAAAACAGAAACCATGTATGCTCCTCCAAAAAAGAATAAGCCTGCAACGAAAAAACTGTAAAAATTACTGCGCTCTTTCATTAATATCGTCACAATCAATACTGCGATGAATGTTCCAAAAGCATGCGCTAAAAATGGAAATATAAAATGTTTCGCCTCCATGAATGGCATCGCTGCAATCAATCCTTTTTCAGTTGTAAGGTCAAAGCCTTTCGGCATAGAAATAATTGTTGGACCAATATTAATCAAGGCCATGTTCACATTTGCACCAACAAAAATGGCAACAATAAAAATTAAACTATTGATAAGTGCTCTTTTCATATGTGTAGATTTTACGTTTACAATTTAATGACTACTTCTTCTGATGGTACACGGAAACGCTCGCCCCAAATTCCTTTTTCTGTTCCTTTTCCAACGGCTACGACCATATTAATTTCTGCTTTACGCGGTAATTTTAATGCGCGTTTCAAACGTAGTTCATCGAAACCTTCCAATGGACAAGAATGAAATCCTTCAGCTGCAATACCCAACATAAACGTTTGTGCAGCTAACGCACATGATTTATGAGTAACGATTCGAATAGAAGCTTTACCACCTAATCTGAAAAATGGCTTTGTCAAACCTCCAAAAAAACTGATCGTTCTTCTAACGAAAGTCATTAAGCCAAAAGGATCATTCGCATAAACCATTGGAACTAACTTAGAATAATACATCAATTGGTTTTTCTGCATTTTATTAGGCTCACCTGTTACTGTTTTTTGAACGTTTTCTAAATTCCACTTAGCTCTTTTTTTATAAAAATCTCTTCGTGTAACAAAGACTACTAGATGTTTCGCAGTCTTTGCAGCACTTTGATTCAAACACAAGGGTGCAATTTCTGCTAATTTCTCTGGAGATGCGATCCAATAAAACTCCCACAATTGCATGTTACTACTATTCGGTGACAATTGTGCGTGTTCTAATACTGTTGCGATAACTTCATCCGGCACTAAGGTGTTTTCATCAAATACTCTGTTGCTTCTTCTAAACTGAACGATTTCTTTAAAGGCGTTGGATTGCATAATTTAATTAAAAATGTATAAAACTAAAAAAGGTCGCCTACAGACGTGACGACCTTTGTGTTATTGCTAGTATATTATTTTGCAGCTGCAAACTTTTGAGCAACGAAATCCCAATTAATCACATTAAAAAATGCGTTGATGTAATCAGGACGACGATTTTGGTAATGCAAGTAATAAGCATGTTCCCAAACATCCATCGCTAAAATTGCTGTTCCTTTGCAACCTTCGCCCATCACTGGATTATCTTGATTTGGTGTAGAACAAACTTCTAATTTTCCATTTGTAACACACAACCAAGCCCAACCAGAACCAAAACGAGTAGCGCCAGCTTTTGCGAACTCCGCTTTAAACGCTTCAAACGTTCCAAAAGCATCGTTAATTGCTTGTAATAATTGCCCTGTTGGTTCGCCTCCACCTTTTGGGCTCATACATTCCCAAAATAAATTATGGTTCCAAAAACCACCTCCATTGTTTCTAACGGCAGGTTTATCTTTACAGTTTTGTAAAATTTCTTCAATTGTTTTTCCTTCTAAATCAGTTCCTGCAATAGCAGCATTTAGATTTGTAATGTATGCTTGATGGTGTTTTGAATGATGGATTTCCATTGTTCTAGCATCGATATGTGGCTCTAAAGCGTCATATGCATACGGTAATTTTGGTAATTCGAAAGCCATAATTTATGTATTTAGTTACTATTATTTTGAATGATTCAAAATTAGAAATTTTTCTGAATCTAAATTGTTAATTAATGTTGTTTTATTGCTTGGTATTTTTTCTCGTAACGTTGATATAAATCCGATTGGAAATTGGATGTTGGTACAAATGAACCATTGATTAAAATCATTGAAACTTGATTGGTGCGCATGTCCAATGCATTTCCTATAGATACAAATAAACTTGCATATTTACCTGGCTCAATACTTCCATATTTTTCTGATACTCCGATGATTTTACAAGCATTCAATGAAATACTTTGAATGGCTTCTTCTTCTGTTAAACCATAAGCCATTGCTGTTCCTGCTTGAAAAGGTAAATTGCGAGCATTCATAGCTTCCATGTCGCCTTCATTTTGCAAACAAAATAGCACCCCTTCTTTTTGTAACAATGCTGGTAATCGAAAAGGCAAATCAATCGGGTCGTCTTCATTTTCAGGTAAACTGTGAGTTCTGCCAAGCATTACCGGGATGTTTGCATCTTTCAATTTGCGTGCTATCAGATGGCTATCGTAACCGCCAACAATCACTGGGAAAGGAATGTCAAAAAAGTGAACAAACTCAATAATATCAATTAATTGTTGAATTTCATTGGCATGAAAATAAATTCTTTTTTCAGCTGACAAACAGGGTATCATTGCATTTAAACGTAAATCATTTTTAAGTTCATTCTCGTTTTTTTGATACGCTTTTACTAAATTAAAAAATGCATATAATTCTTCTTTTTGTTGTTGGTAATTTTTACTTTTAGATTTGTTAATCGCATCTTCGTTCCAGGTTCCTTGTATACTTTCGGGCCAATTTAGATGAACACCATCATCTTTAAAGATTGTGGCATCTTCCCAATTCCATCCGCTCATTGCCATTATAGAAGATGTTCCAGAAATTCTCCCACCACGCGGTGTCACTTGTGCGAAAAGCACCCCGTTTGTTCGAACCGTACTAATTACTTTAGATTCTGCATTGAATGCAATTTGAGAACGAATGTGCGGATTTAAATACCCAACTTCTTGAAAATCTCGTGTTGCCCGAACGGCATCAATCTCTGTGATTCCCAAAGTAGAATTCGGAGCAATGAATGCAGGATAAACATGTTGCCCTTTTAAATCGATAATGGTGTCCCATTCTGATTTATTATAAGTGCTAGAAAGTGCATTCTTTACAAAGTCGATCTTGCCATTTCGAATGCCAATTAAAGCAGTTTCAACAACTGTGCCATTCCCTTGGTGTAAAAAGCCATTTACCAATAGAATTGTTTGACTTTTCTGACTAAATACAGCGCCTATTATAAGGCAGCATACAACCAATAATTTATTTTTCATAGTTCTCTTTTAATGACTGTTTTCGGATTCAGATCCTTCTTCTCCAAGTGTATCACAATGAAAATGTTTGCTTTTCTTTTTAACAAAAGGTTTTGCAGTTCCTGATTCTTTTTGTTCAGCTAACAATTTGTTTATAATTCGTGCGCGTTCTCGAGTGTTTCTTTCTCTTAACTCTTGATCACGTTTTGCATCAAAATAGATTATTCCATCAATGATTGTTGTTTGAACTTTCGCTTCGATACTTAAAGGATTCGCTGACCAAATTACAACATCTGCATCTTTGCCTACTTTTAAACTACCCATTCGATCGTCTAAGTGCAATAGCTTTGCTGGATTTAACGTCACCATTTTCCAAGCATCTTCTTCAGACATTCCACCATATTTAACCGATTTAGCTGCTTCTTGGTTTAATCTTCGACCCATCTCAGCGTCATCTGAATTAATCGCAACAGTTAATCCTTGTGCAGCCATCATTGCCGCATTATATGGGATCGCATCATTTACCTCAAATTTATAGGCCCACCAATCTGAAAAAGTAGAAGCCCCAACTCCATGTTTTAATAATTTATCAGCCAGTTTATACCCTTCTAAAATGTGTGTAAATGTATTGATTTTGAAACCCATTGAATCTGCAACATGCATTAACATGTTGATTTCTGACTGCACATATGAATGGCACGTTATATTGCGTTGCCCATTTAAAATTTCTACCAGTACATCTAATTCCAAATCTTTGCGTGGTTGTTCTCCGTTACTTTTTCCATTTTTGAATGCATTCCATTCATTTTGGTAGCTTTTGGCACGGTTAAAACCATCAATAAAAACTTGCTCCACTCCCATTCTTGTTTGTGGGAAACGATTCGAATTATAATCACCCCAATTGGATTGTTTCACATTTTCACCCAAGGCACATTTGATAAATTTTGGCGCATTTGGAATCAGCAATTCGTCTGGATGATTAACTCCCCATTTTAATTTAATCAAAGCTGATTGTCCACCAATTGGGTTGGCTGAGCCATGCAATAATTGTGCAGCTGTAACTCCACCAGCTAACTGACGGTAAATATTGATATCATCCGATTGTAAAACTTCTCCGATATTCACTTCAGCGGTAATTGCTTGGCCTCCTTCATTCACTCCTTTATCAATTGCAATGTGTGAATGTTCATCAATAATTCCTGAAGTTACATGCATTCCTTTGGCATTGATAACACGAGGATTTAGCGGGCGAGCATACGAACGAGCTGCTGATTGAGAACCTACAAATTTTAGTTTACCATTTTCAATGACAAGGGTTGCATCTTTTAAAACACCTTCTTTTTCATTGGTCCAAACAGTAGCATTTTCGATAATTATTGTTTCTTTTTGTGGTGTTTTTTCAGCTCCATACGCTAAATTCGGAAACCAAATTGAGCCAATATCAAGTGAGTCTTCTGGTAATTTTTTGGGACTATCTTCTGGCAATTTTTGTTTTTCATTTCGAATAGCAGACCATTTAACCCACGTTCCATCCGCCAATGTTCCATCTCCTTCTAAAACACCTAATTTTTCATTTATTTTTCCATGGAGATTTAAACTTCCTTTAACTTTCAATGCTGAAGTATTGAATTGAAGCGTTAAATCCTTATCAACTACTTGGATGAAAATTGGTTTTGAAATAGAATCTGAGACCTTTATATTCGCCGTATATTTCCCTTCTTTTTCACTAATTTCGATTGGAAAAGAATGATCATCTATTAGTAAATTAAACTTCCCTCCTATTTTAGCTGATTCTTGTCGATCCAATATTACTTGTTGACCCAAATCCCATTTTTCTAGTAAAACGGAAGTTTCAACAAATGGGTTTTTTGTATAGATTAAAAAACTTGCTTTTTTCCCATTTTCTAACGTTCCAATTTGTTGATCAATTTTCAACATTTTAGCTGGTTGAAGTGTCAAGGCACTCAATGCAGTTTCCAATGGCAACCCTCTTTTAATCGCCAATTGAATGTTTTTCCAAAATTGTTCGGGTGTTTTTATTCCAGCACTTGTAAAACAAATATCTAGACCATTTTGAGCCAAAATCGCAGGATTAGAAGGCGCCAATTCCCAATTTTTTAAATCACTTAATGGAATTTGACGTGCAACATACGGATCTTTTACATCATACTGTTCAGGAAAATTGAGGGGTAGAACAATTGTAGATTTTAAGGATTTTAATTGAGTTCCAAGTTCATATTCATTTCCAGCTCCAATAAAATTAAAAGATAAATTAAATTCATTGGCAATTTTAGTCGCTCGCAAAATTTCTAACTTATCGTTCGCTTGAAAAATAATTGGAAGGTCATTGAGTTGGTTGTAACGTTCTAAACTACTAGAATATTCTTTCTCCTTCGCCGTTCTATACCAATTCGCATCCAAGAAAAACTGGCGCAACAATGCAATTGAACCCATTTGTGAAGAAGGGTAATTCACTTGAGAAGTTCCTTTATTAAATGAGAAAAATTGACCTACTGTTGGAAGTACAATAGGTGTTCGCTGCTTCGATGTGCTTGTAGAAACCAATAAACCTGTTCCTCTCACAATACCATCATTTAGGTGTGAAACAGCAAATCCAAATCCCATTTTATGTAATTCTTGCAAGCCTTTTTCATCAATTGAATACTGATTAGAAGCTGAAAATTCTGGGTGAATTGATGGATTCCAATAAGCACCTTTTTCAGGACTGTTATTTGTAGGTTTAGCAATACCGATAGAAGTATTTACTTCAATAAATGTAGGGAAAATAAACTTTCCTTCACAATTGATTTCGTAAGCTCCTTTCGGAATACTATTGTTCTTTTTTACAGCAAAGATTTGTTCGTCTTTTAAAATAATGCATGCATCCTTTAAAACTTCTGTTGGAGAAACGAAAATTGTTGCATGCGTCAAAGCGATGAAGTTCGGCTTTGAATTTTGAACACCATTCATTGGTTTTATCTGAGCGAAAAAAGAAAATGGCAATACAAAAAATAGAAATAGTATGTTTTTCATAGCAAAATAATTCAGCGTGAATTTAAGCAATTTTTTAAAGTCTTTATTACACCTAATTATTTGTTTGTTATAAATCTAAATAAGTGTATTTTTGTAAAAAAAAGATTATGTTACACGCACACTCAGGTTTAAGATGGTTAGCATTGGCATTATTAGTTGTTGCTATCATCAATGCTTTAAGTAATAAAAGCAAAAATACATACCTAAAAAAGGACAAAATGATCAATTTGTTCGCGATGGTTACCTTACACATTCAAGTAACAATTGGAATTGTTGTTGCCTTTTTATCAGGGAAAATTAATTACAGCGCTGGATGGATGAAAAATCCACTTTACCGTTTCTTCGGAATGGAGCATATTTTATTGATGGTTTGTGCTGCAGTAATAATTACTATAGGACGTAAAAAAGCAGAAAAAATAGAAAATTTAGCTCAACGTAATTCTAAAATTGCCGTTTGGTACACTATTGTGTTAATTTTAATATTAGCCGGAATTCCTTGGCCATTTAGAACTGCATTAGGAGGATCATGGTTCTAAAAAAATCTGTTTTATTTTTAGGTTTAGTCGCACAAGCTTGTAGTTCTTCACCTGAAATAAATAAGCAAGATTCAGTAGAGAACTCAGTTGCTACTGGCAAAAATCTTTATACATTGAATTGCAGTTCATGTCATGGAGCAGATGGAAAATTAGGTTTGTCTGGCGCAAAAGATTTAACACAATCTGTGCTTTCTGATAAACAGCGACTTGATATTATTACAAATGGTAAAAATGCAATGCCCTCTATGAAAGAAGCGTTGGGGTCAACACAAAACATACAATCCGTTGCAGACTACGTTAAAAGTTTGAAAAAATAAACATGCAAGAAGGACACGTTACCGTTGATGAAGTAGAAGAAATATGTGTCTTAGTCGGTGTGGTCACACCCGAAATAAAAGAAGATACAGCTCAAGAATATTTAGATGAATTAGAATTTTTAGCAGAAACTGCAGGTGCAATAACGCAAAAAAAGTTTTTGCAAAAGCTTCCGATGGCACATCCTAGAACTTATGTTGGTAAAGGAAAGATTCAAGAAATAAAAGATTATATTAAAGAAAACGGAATTGAATTAGTCATATTTGATGATGAACTTTCACCCTCTCAATTACGAAATATTGAACGTGAGTTAGAATGCAAAATTTTAGATCGCAACATTTTAATTTTAGATATTTTTGCAAGTAGAGCTAGAACATCACATGCGAAAACGCAAGTTGAATTAGCCCAATTACAATACATGTTGCCACGCTTAACAAGAATGTGGACACACCTTGAAAGACAAAAAGGGGGTATTGGGTTGAGAGGTCCAGGTGAATCTCAAATTGAATCCGATCGTCGCATCATTCAAATGCGTATTTCCTTGATGAAAGAAAAATTAAAGGAAATTGACAAACAAATGTCTGTTCAACGAGGAAACCGTGGCCAATTGGTGCGCGTTGCACTTGTTGGGTACACGAATGTTGGAAAAAGTACATTGATGAATTTACTGTCAAAATCCGATGTTTTTGCTGAAAATAAATTATTTGCCACTTTAGATACCACAGTTCGCAAAGTAGTAATTGAAAATTTACCGTTTTTGTTAACTGATACAGTTGGATTCATTCGTAAATTACCTAATCAATTAGTAGAGTCGTTTAAATCAACCTTAGATGAAGTTCGGGAAGCAGATTTATTAGTTCATGTTTTAGATATTTCACATGCTAACTTTGAAGATCAATATGAAGTGGTAAATGAAACACTTAGTGAGCTTGATAAAACAGAGAAACCTGTAATTCTAGTATTTAATAAAATTGACGCTTATGTTCCAGTTGAACAAATGGAAGATGATCCCAATCCAAAACAAGTTGAGCATTACTCCTTAGAAGAATTGAAAAAAACTTGGATGTCCAAATTAAATGGAACAACTTGTGTTTTTATATCTGCGCAAGACAAAGAAAACATTGAAGAATTAAAAGACGTTATTTACAAAGAAGTGCAGCGTATTTTTAAAATTCGATATCCGTACAATAACTTTTTATATTAAAAACTATTTAATACATAAAAAAAGGCGAACTCTAGTTCGCCTTTTTAATTTTCTATTTTTCTATAATAATCATCTCACTAATTGTAAGAATCCTTCACCTTCAACCTGTTGGTTATTAGGACCATAAACCGTGTATTTGTAAAAATATACTCCTTCTATGGCATCTGATCCATTTTGTGCTTTACCATTCCAAGCTGGGTTTAAACTTGAACCTTCAAACATTTTGTGGCCCCATCTATTCAAAATAGTTAATTCAATATTTGTTGCGTTTTTTGTTGATATAAAGAAAACATCATTAGCTCCATCTCCATCTGGCGTAAACACGTTTGGTGCTTCTGCAGAAGGGAAAGGGTACGTACATGAGCCATCATCAACAGTTGCTGCTGAGTTATAATTTGTAGCAGATGGATCAGTACAACCACAAATGTTAACTGTAATTGCAACCTCCATAGTATCAGAACATGTAGGACTTTGAGAAGCAATTAATTGAATTGTTCCAGAAGCATTAAATGTTTGATTAATTGGATCTAAATTAGTAACAGTTGTACTATTACCATTTCCAAAATTCCATGCATATGTAGTTGTATTTTGGCTTGAATTAGAAATCGTTACATTTAACGGAGAACATCCACTTGTTGTAGAAACAGTAAAGTTTGCTACTGGAGGATTCATGATGTCTACAAAAACACTATCTTCTACTGTACAAACAGCATCTTCAACATGAATATAGTACCACCCTGAAGGGATTTGATCCCAAACTGAAGCTGTTGGACCATTGTTTCCGGCTGCATTAGTCCATTGGTAATAAACGCCATGTTGCGGAGTTGTTGTTTGTCCTTGAATCATTGCAGAAACGTATCCTGTTGGGTCACATGTTGCAGGACCCATTAGTATAGTATCTACAATTAAAGTTTGATTTAATGTTATTGTCACAGTATCAACAGCAGAATAACCACATGAATTTGTTGCTGTAACAATATAGTTTAATGTTCCTGTTAATGCATTTTGAACTGTTGGGAAATAAGCTGTTGTTCCTGTCTGTCCACCTTGCCAATTGTATGTAAATGGGGGGAATAATCCTGTTGCTGTTGCTGTTACTAAAACAGAATCATTAATACACTTAACTAACTTATCTGTTTCAACAATATTAATTGGAATAGTGTCTACAATGTAGAGAGTACCCTTTGATACGATTGTATCACCACATTGTGAAATCGTAGTAACAGTAATTTCAACATATTCATTGTTGTCTGAAATGTTATCTTGTATCGGATTAATATTTAATGTAATGGTATCTTCTCCGGGTAAAAAAGTCAATGGGTTTGGCAACGTATTATAATCAACACCTGCAATTGCTGTTCCTGCAATTGAATAATTAATTATTAACGTGTCATTAATTTGAGCTTCAGGACGAATAAAAGAAATATTCGCTTGCGTACAACCTTCATAAACATTAGTGTCTCCAGCTACAGTTGGAGCAACATTCACTTGAACAGCCTCCGAACTAAATGAATTAGCTTGTAAAAATACACCTGAATCAAACGCTTGATCACTTACATTACAAATAGCTAACTTAATGTGGTACGTTTGTCCACATTGTACAGATGCATTTGCAGAAAGTAAAACCGTTGTTCCATCATATTGAATTGCAGAACCATAAGCTGCACCATTTAGGTTATTATTGTAGTAAGTTGGATTCTGCGTTGGATTAACCGTATTAATTGTTACGGGAATAGTTGTTCCTGGAATAACAGCTAAGGTTTGCCCCCCATTTGGATAACCAGCTAATACATAAGGGCCCGAAATTCCTGGCCCCCATAAAAAGAAACCGAATGCATCATTAAAACTTGAATTGGCATATTCTGGATATTCATCAGAACCAAACATGTATTTAAAAGAAATCGTATCACCAGCGGGTACAAAATCAAATTCTAACACAACACCATTTGTTGGAAGAGGTGTTGTTCCTGGAATAATTGCATTTAAATGAGGGTCAGTCGCTACACTTGGAGTAGCAGGAGAATTTGCTGTAAAACTACCACTAGAATTAGGGCCAACTGCACCAGATCCATTTCCAGTAGTCAATAAAACACCTGATTGAATTGGAAAAGAAGTTGTTCCTGCATTGAAGTATGTAATATTAGGGTAAACATTATTTGCACTAAATGGAACACCATTTACTGAAATATTTGAAGCTGTAACACCAAATCCCATTAATACATTTTGTACCAATTGCGTGGCTGTTTGGGTATTTGAAACTGTTATCTGTGCAAACAGATACATACTTGTAAATAATGCTGAAATGGATAATAGTAATTTCTTTTTCATTTTCGTTTTATTTTGTAAACTAAAATTTAAGACTAAATATTCTTAAATTAAGTTGCACGAATTTGACTATTTTTTTTGAATTAACCAACTTTAATTGCGAATTTTGACAAGAAATCTGTGAAAAATTACAATATGAAAAATAGTCAATTATACATTCAAACTAATAAAGAGAAATTTTTAAACGAATTAATCGATTTATTAAAAATACCTTCTGTTTCTGCTGATCCAACTTTTTCAACGGCTGTCAACCAAACAGCTGAATTAGTTGCAAATCATTTGAAAATACTAGGTGTTGATAAGGTGGAAGTATGTGAAACAGCTGGCTACCCAATTGTATATGGTGAAAAAATAATAGACAAAAATTTACCAACAATCTTAGTTTATGGGCATTACGATGTTCAACCAGCAGACCCTATTGAATTATGGACCAACCCAGCATTCGAACCTGTAGTAAAAGCAACAGAAATTCATCCTAATGGTGCAATCTTTGCACGTGGTGCGTGTGATGACAAAGGACAAATGTTCATGCATGTAAAAGCTGTTGAAGCGATGTTGGCAAGCAATGAATTACCGTGTAACGTAAAATTCATGATTGAAGGTGAAGAAGAAGTTGGAAGTGAAAATCTTGGGATTTTTGTAAAAAACAACGTTGAAAAATTAAAAGCGGATGTCATCTTAGTTTCAGACACAGGAATGTTGGCAAACGATGTTCCATCAATTACAACAGGCTTAAGAGGTTTGAGTTATGTGGAAGTTGAAGTAACTGGACCTAACCGAGATTTGCATTCAGGATTATATGGAGGATGTGTGGCAAATCCAATCAATACATTGGCGAAAATGATTGCTTCGTTGCACGATGAAAACAACAAAATCACCATCCCTGGCTTCTACGATAAAGTAGTAGATCTTTCTGACGAAGAGCGTACTGAAATGGCAAAAGCACCTTTTTCAAATGAAAAGTACTGCAAAGCTCTTGATATCAATGAAGTTATGGGTGAAAATGGCTATTCAACAATGGAACGTGGTTCAATTCGTCCAACCTTGGATGTCAACGGAATTTGGGGTGGATATACAGGTGAAGGCGCCAAAACTGTAATTGCTTCTAAAGCATTTGCGAAAATCTCTATGCGATTAGTACCTGACCAAGATCCTGTTGAGATTACTGAATTGTTTAAAAATCATTTCGAGAAAATTGCACCAAATAGTGTTAAAGTAACTGTAAAACCTCATCATGGTGGAGAAGCAGCTGTTACTCCGATTGATTCAATCGGTTACAAAGCTGCTGCCTTAGCTTATGAACAAACATTCGGGAAAAAACCGATACCTGTTAGAAGTGGTGGAAGTATTCCTATTGTTGCAATGTTTGAAAAAGTACTTGGTTTGAAAACAATATTAATGGGGTTTGGCTTGGATAGTGATGCTATTCATTCTCCTAATGAACATTTTGGCTTATTTAATTTCTACAAAGGAATTGAGACGATCCCTTATTTCTATCATCACTTTACTGAATTATCAAAAAAATGAGGTTAAGTTTTATTAGTGTAATTGTTTCACTTCTTGTATTAATTTCAAGTTGCAGTTCTTTCAAAGAACCAATCATAAAAGGAAGTGATGATTTTAAACTCACACAATTTGAAGGGAAAAAAATATCATTTTCTTTAGCCTTAGTGATTGAAAATAACAATTGGTATGCATTGAAAATAAAACCAAGTAACGTTGATCTTTACCTTGAAGACAAATTAATTGGTAAGCTGCATCTATTGGAAAAAGTATCAATTCCATCTAAGAAAACAAGTGAAGTAGTCGTTCCTGCTCAAATTGAATTAGCCGATGGCGCAATGATTTCATTGTTTAAAATCATAACTAAAGATGAAGTAGCATTACGTTTAAATGGAAAGGTTAAAGGAGGTGTTTTGTTCGTTTATAAAAATTTTCACGTCGATGAAAAATGGAATGTACCAACAAATTTCTTAAAATTGGATAAATTAAAATTAGGTGGGATTTTTGGACTGGAAAAATAAATTACCCGATTTTGAGTTAACGAAAGGAGAAATCTCCTCTCTTTTGTTGCAAAAAGGGATTCATACATTTCACGAAGCCTGTGTTTATGTTTCTGAACTTCCATATCGCAGAACTAAAAACAGAGATGATTTAACTGCTATTATAAATGAAAATGGTGGGACATGTTCTTCTAAACATGGCTTATTAGGTCAAATTTGCGTTGAAAATGGGTGTGAAAAAATCGAATTGATTGCTGGTGTATTTTTAATGAGTGGCGAAACACATCCATCCATTGAAACTATATTAGAGGCGAATAATTTATCCATATTACCTGAAATGCATTGTTACTTAAGGTTCAAGGGTGAACGTTTTGATTTTACAAGTCCACATGCAAATTTTGAAAAAATTGCTTCCAAAATCGTTCGTGAACAATGGATTGAACCGCATCAAGTTGGCGATTGGAAAGTGAAAATTCACCAAAGTTATTTGGAAAGCTGGCTCGAACGGAATCCTCAAATTCACTATACGCTAGAACAATTGTGGGAAATCCGAGAAAAATGTATTGAAGAATTTAGTGCCTCAGGATTCTAAGTAAATTTTATGCACACGTTTCGAGATGCTCGTCATTACTTCATAAGGTATGGTATTCATCTTTTCAGCTAATTGTTGTAAACTTTGATTTTTACCAATAATTTCAACTGCTGTTCCTTCGTTTACGTCCAACTTACCTAAATCAATCATAATCATATCCATGCAGATTCGACCGACAATCGGACAACTTATATTATTGACAAAAACACACCCAACTCCATTGCTTAACGTTCTTTTTAAACCGTCAGCATAACCAATAGGGACAATGCCAATTTTCATATCATTCGGGGCGATAAATGTACGGCTGTAACCTACACTCTCACCCTTTTTCACTTTCTTCACTTGTGAAAGAGCGCTTTTCCATTGTAAAACAGGAGCTAATTTTCGCTGAGTTGCAGGATCAGAAGTAACACCAAACATGCCTATTCCAATGCGTACCATTTCAAATTGTGCCGAAGGAAAATGAGCAATTCCCTCAGAATTCAATGCATGTCGGTCAAATTGATATGGAATTGCTTGACTTAATAACTGAACAGCTTTTGAAAATTGTTGTAATTGGTATTCCGTAAATCGTTTATCTCTTCGATTATCAGCATCCGCTAAATGGGTATAAACAGATTGAATTTTAAGCTCAGGCTGTGCATTTAACACTTCACAAACGGCAGGAATCTCCTCCAAATCAAAGCCCAAACGTTTCATTCCAGTGTCAATTTTTAAATGTACTGGAAACCCAGATTTACCATGAAAAATTAATTCTTTTACAAAAGTATCGAGCTGATGAAAAGAATAAATTGCAGGCTCTAATTGATATTGAATACAATCTTCAAAACCTTCAGTTTCAGCATTCATAACTAAAATGGGCGTTTCAATTCCTTGTTTTCTTAATTCAACTCCTTCATCTGCATAGGCAACACCTAAATAATCGACGCCATTCAATGCTAGGAATTGAGCAATTTTCTCTACTCCAGAACCATACGATTGCGCTTTTACCATCGCCAACATTTTTGTTGATGGCCGTAACTTTGATTTAAATACTTGAATGTTATTTTTCAAGGCATTTAAATCAACCTCAAGAACCGTCTTATGATTTTTTAATCTGAATTGTCGCGCAATGCGTTGCATGTCCGACTTACGTGTCCCTTTAATTAAAATAATCGCGTCGTGAAACGAAGATTGAACAACTTCTGTTGGCTTTAAGATAAAAAACTCATCTGGTTCAAATGATTCAATCAATTGCTGAATCTGCGAACGCTTGTATTCGTTCTCTTCGTCAAGTCCTATAATTACGATTCGTTTCTTGTTTTGTGCTTTTTGAACTTGAAATTCTAATGAATAAGTTAAGGCATCAATGTCAAGATTATAAGTGTCATTGATAATTGTAGTATTATTTATTCCTTCAAAAATTTCCATGCGCATCGCCAACTGTGGAAGAGAAGCAGCGCGCTCTTTTAACGTTATAATATCTTTCAAAAATAGCTTTGCAACGGCAAGTGCTAATAATCCATTTGTTTGATTGACTTTATCTGTAAACGGCAACCATTTAGCTTCTAGACTCATGAAATCAAGCGGTATTTGCGAGCCATTTGTAGCCTTTAAAACTTCCTTTGATAATGGAATATTATCTGGAAAAATTGATGTAAGAATTGAATCAAATAAGGTTAATTTTTCTTGTAATAAAGCTTCAGAAGAGGTGAAATTTTCTAAATGTGAACTTCCAAAAGAAGTCATTACACCAATTGTAGGTTGAACAATTTCTTTTAAGCGTTGCATTTCTCCAGGATGAGAAATACCGACTTCAATAATTGCAAGATCACATTGTTCATTTAATTCCAAAAGAGATAAGGCAACACCCAATTGTGAATTATAACTTTTGGGGCTTCTAATAATTCTAAATGTTGGACTTAATAAATGATAAATCCATTCTTTTACTGTAGTTTTTCCTGCGCTTCCGGTAATTGCAATGATTGGATACGCAAATTTAGCACGATGAAATTTAGCTAATTCTTGTAAAGCAAATAAGGTATCTTTTACTACACAAAAATGGGCGGTTGGAAATTCATATTTCCACTTTTCTTCAGAAACAACAAAATGTCTTACCCCTTTTTCAAAGGCAGCTTGAATAAAAGAATGGCCATTTCTGTATTCACCGATTAAAGCAAAAAACAAGGTGTTTTTACCCTCTACGATTTTACGAGAATCATATGCAACTTGCGTAATCATTTCAGAGGAAATTGAAGCAGAATCGCTCTTGATTACCTTATTAATTTCAGAATATGTGTAAGCTAATTTCAATCGTTTATTTTTGTGTAACACGTTCTACATAGAGGCTGGTACTTTTCAATAGCGCCAACAACAACTTGACCTTCTTCTTGTGATATTCTGTGTGAATAATGTGCTAAGTTACCACAAGACACGCATATAGCATGAACTTTTGTGACATATTCTGCAATGGCTAATAATTCAGGCATGGGTCCAAAAGGAACTCCTAAATAATCCATGTCTAAACCGGCAAGAATTACACGAACACCTTTATCTGCTAATTGGTTGCAAACAGTAACTATTCCTTTATCAAAAAATTGTGCCTCATCTATTGCTATCACTTTTTCATCTGTCCAACTTGTTACTATTTCAGATGAATCTTTAACAGGAATCGCTTGAATACTTGTTCCTTGGTGACTTACAATATTTGATGCGTGATAACGGTCATCAATAATTGGTTTGAATAACAACATTTTTTGATTGGCAAATTGTGCGCGTTTCATTCTTCGAATTAATTCTTCTGTCTTTCCAGAAAACATAGATCCACAAATGACTTCAACCCAACCATTTTGCCTTCTTTCACTCGGAAATTGTTCTAAAAACATGCCTTATTATTCATTAATGTTATTAACATTCTTTCGAAGAGAAAAAACGTATCCTATTTGTAAATCATTTCAACTTGAATCGTAACTTTACACTTGTAAATTTGAAAAAAGTTGTTTAATTTCATAAAGTTAGCAACTTTGTTAGAATGTTGAAATTGATACGCAAAAATATGACAAATTTAAATACCTTGGAAACAACCTTAAAAGCAATTGAATATGCAATCAATGCATTGAAAAACGGGCAATTAACTGAAGAGGAATTAGCTCAGTTTGTTGAAGATTCAAAAGAACTTTACGAAAAAGCGATTGTGTTGCGCTACAAAGCATACGAGGAGAAAGTATTTGGAACAAGCAAACAAACTACTCAAATAGAAGAAAAATCTCCTGCTATCTCAGAAGATGTAGCTATAGAAACTGCTCCTGAAAAAGAAGAAGCAGCACCTTCATTTGAATTTGGTTTATTTGAGTCAATCAATGAAACAGTAGAAGAAGAACCTACAATAGTAGTTGAAGAAGAACTAGCAGAAGAAAATGAAATGGATTTTGAGCAAGCATCTATCTTTGAATCTGAAGCTTCTGCCATAGAAATACCAGTTTCAGAATTACCAATAGAATTGGAATTAGAAGTGATGGCACCTTCGATTGAGACAGTTGAAGCAACTCAAAACGAAATTCAAATTGAAGAAGAAGATGAATTTATTCCACAACAGTTTATTCAAGATGAAATTGAGGAAGATGAGCCAGTAGTGGAAGAATATTCTACAGAGCCGTACTTAAAAACTGTTGATTCAAACGAAAGTAATGCTGATACATCACTGCTTGCTTCACAAATAACTGCTTTAAGTATGCGCGCTGCTAATCATGCAGGGATGATGAAATTGGAAACTTTGATCGGTTCTTTTGGCTTAAACGAACGTTTACAATACATCAATGAATTGTTTGATGGTTCAAGTGAAGGATTTTCAGAAGCAATAAAAGCTATTGATCACTCAGTAGATCTTCATCAAGCAATCAATAAAATTGCTGGATTTGCCGCTCAACACCAATGGGATTTAGAGAGTGAAACAGTAGAAGATTTCATTGTAAAAGTAAAAAGACGTTATGCTTAAACTTGTTTTATGTTGTATTCTAAGTTATTCGTTTGCTGGCTTTGCCCAATTAAACGATGCGAGGAGAATAACTAAAACATTGTGTTCTGAAGAATTTCACGGAAGAGGATACGTGAATAACGGAGTTGAAATTGCCAGTCAATTTATCGCAAAAGAATTTAAGAAGATTGGAGCGAAACCAATTAAACGAAACTATTATCAAGCATTTCAACATGCCGTAAATACATTTCCTGGTGAGATGCTTGTTAAACAAAATGAACGAGTATTAAAACCAGGAACTCATTTCATTGTCGATTCTAAAAGTGGTGGTGGAAAATTCGATCTTTATCCAAACAAAATAACAATTGCAACTGCTTTAAATAAGCAATTACTTGAAGAAGAACTTAAAAAAATGTTCCTTGAAAAAAAGTTCAATGCCATTTCTTTTAATAGTTCTCATCTTTCTTTGGATACCTTGAAAAAATTGGAAACCCTGAAAGATGAACTCGCCCATTTTATTCCAGTAATTGAAATTGTACAATCAAAATTCACATGGTCAGTTGCTTCAGAACAGCTACAATTTCCAATCATTCAACTACACGATTCTGTTTATCAACAAAATGCACATTATACAATACATATAGAAGCTATTGAATTGCCAAATTTCACTTCTAAAAATGTCATTGCTTATCTACCAGGAAAAAATAAAAAGTTAGCGCCTTTTGTCTTTACAGCGCATTACGACCATTTAGGAAGGATGGGTTCTGAAACTTATTTTCCAGGTGCAAATGACAATGCCAGTGGTGTTGCAATGTTACTAGAAATTGCACGTTATTTCAAAGCAAATAAACCAGAAAGAAGTATTTATTTTATTGCTTTTGCTGGTGAAGAAGCGGGCTTATTAGGTTCAAAACATTTTGTTGAGCATCCGCTGATTCCGCTTAAAAACATTGGCTTTTTAATGAATGTAGATATTATGGGTAGTGGTGAAGATGGCGTCACCATTGTAAATGCCACCTTGTTTGAGAAAGCGTTTAAACAACTAGTAGCAATTAATGAAGAACAACACTTTTTAAAAACTATTAAATCAAGAGGGCCAGCTGCCAATTCAGATCATTATTGGTTTACAAAAGCAGGTGTGCCTGCATTTTTCATGTATACTATGGGTCCGAATAAAAATTACCACGATGTATTCGATACATTTGATGCGTTAAGTTTTAATGAATTTAATGACATCCACCAAATACTCATTCAATTTTGCCAACACTTTAAAACAAATTAACCATGGAAATTGTAAACAAAGTTGCGGAAAGCGGACTGATTCAACTAGATTTAGCGGATTTCAAGCCGAAAATTGAAATAGTAGATTTAGATATAGCTCCACAATTATGGGAAGGTTTAATTCTAAAAGAAAAAGATTTTAGAACTTGGATTGGTTCAAATGATTGGACAATGTATGATGGCAAAGCAGTTTGTGTGTATTGTTCTGTTGATGCAATTATTCCTACATGGGCATATATGTTGGTCGCTTCTAAATTAATTGGGAAAGCACATACTATTGAAATCGGAAATCGAATAGAACTTGAAAAAACATTGATTAAAAACGCTATTCAATCCCTTGATTTGAATCAATTCAATGAGGGAAAAATCATTATCAAAGGTTGCTCTGATATTGCTTCGCCATCGTTTGCTATGGTTGAATTGATGAAACTTCTACAACCAATTGTAAAAAGTATCATGTATGGAGAACCCTGCTCTACCGTTCCAATTTATAAGAGAAAATAATGTTTACAAAAGAAGATTTAATACTTGCACATAGTAAAGTAAAAACTGGTGTTGACTTCCCTAACTACATACAAGATTGTAAAAAATTAGGTGTTATTTATTACGAAACGTTTGTTCAAGATGGACGATCAATTTTCGTTGGCAAAAACAACTACTCAGTAACACTATTGCCTAAATATGAGAGAATTAATATTGCTTCAAAATTAGAAATTGAACAGTTTAAAAAGAATTTGCAGGAGCATCAAAAAGGAGCTACAGATTTCATACAGTTTTGCAAAGATTGTTCTGAAACAGGCATCGAGAAGTGGAAAATTGACCTTTGCGAAATGAATTGCACGTATCTTGATATAGCTGGAAACGAAGTGTTAATAGAACAAATTCCATTATCATGAATACTAGTCCTGAACATAACAGAAAGTTTGAAAAAATGATTGTAGGACAAATTTATCCTTTGTACCTACAAAAAATAAGTAAAAAAGGGCGGACAAAAGAAGAGTTGGATTTTGTGATCACTTGGTTGACAGGATTTGACTCTAAACAAATAAAAAGCTATTGCGCAGAAAACATTACGTTTAAGACGTTTTTTGAGTTAGCAACCATAAACAACAAAGCTAAATTCATAAAAGGTTCAATTTGTGGTTATAAAATTGAAACTTTGTTAAATCCATTGACTAAAAATGTACGAATATTAGATAAACTTGTTGATGATTTAGCAAAGGGAAAATCATTGGAAAAAATCACAAATCCAACCTAAAATCAATCCGGTAGGATATTGAAATTTAGTTGCTTTTCTTGGATGATTTTTAATATTTCTGGTAAAAGTACTTTCAGTCGATCCTTTGACTTTTTGTTATCATGAAAGACGAGAATGTCACCAGCTTTAATATGCTTTTTGGCTTTATCCAAAATTGTTTCAATTGAGACAGTTGGATCGTAATCATAAGAAAGCCAAGTCCACATAACAATCGTGAATTTCATCTTTAAATAAGCTGTTTGCTTGGGTGTAATTCTACCGTATGGCGGTCTAAACAATCGTGAGTGAATTAATTCCTGCGCGTCTTCAATAGATGTAACGTACTTTTCGAAACTTGTATGAGTTCCTTTGTTGTGCTGCATGGTATGGTTGCCAACTTGATGCCCCTCATCAAGCATACGTTGATAAATATCCGGATAATTTTTTACATTTTGACCGACACAAAAAAATGTAGCCTTAATTTGATTTTTCGCCAATAAATCTAATACCCACGGAGTTATTTCCGGGTCAGGACCATCGTCAAATGTCAAATAAACAACAGGGTATTTACGCGAAAAACCCCACGTTTTCTTTGGAAAAATCCATTTAGAAAAACGTGGGATTTTATAAATTTTCATTCAACGATTATTGAATTACAGTATCACTTGTTGGCATTTGTTGCATCATTTGCTGAACATTCATAGGCGCTCCGCTTGCTGCCGCTGGAGCTGGCTTTCCTTTTTTCAAGCCATATTGCACGGCGATTGCATCCAAATAATCTTTGAGTGCAAACAAACGATTCGCATATTTTCCAGCACTTGAACCTGGTCGTGTACTTTCGCCATTATCAGCCGCTAATTCTTCCAATCCTCTGTATATTTCTGGGAAAACAGATGTATACAATTCTTTGATTTTAGCTTGCGTACGTTTCGCCAAAGCACTATTTTGACTTCCGAATTCCTGGTCAATTGCTGTTAAATGCAAGTTAAAATAAGCATCTAATGCAGCATACAAATCTTTTGTATTATCTGGATTTGATGCAATTGCTGGAGTAGTTTTAGCAAAATAATTTAAGGTTGATTCCAAATGAGCCGCAACAATTAATCCTAATTTTTCAGCTTCCACTTTCTTACCTGCTTTGTATAATATTTTTACGTAATCATGTAAAATACCATCTTTGTATGCATTTAATTCAGCACCACCATTATTGTACTTCGTTCTGGTGTCAGTTTGCGGTTCACCGTAATCAATTACAACATCAGCTGGCATAACTTTCAACGAATGCATAATTAATTTTGCCGCTTTCGATTTATATGAAGCAATTCTACTATCAGCGCCAGACAAAGATTTCTCCAAATTATTTGCACGATCATTTTGACCAGCTTTACGCATCAATGGTAAATTAATTTTACAATTCTCAACATTTGCAGCCTCTTGCTCTGCTTTTGAAATGTAATAATCAGCTAAAGCAGCAAAGTGCATTCTATATTGAGAAGTATGTCGTCTTGTGTAGTAATCAGTTAATACATTTGGATTTGACATCGCACCATAATGGTATGTTGACATTAAATTGGTGTACATTTTATCAGAGAAATGATTGTTTAAATCTTTCAATGGAGATAATTCGTAAACCAACCCATTTTGCTTCACATATCCTTTCATGTACAATGAAATTGAAACATCTGATCCGCCAGGACTCGAGAAATAAATTCCTCGTTTCCAATCATTATTCGCAAGAATATCCAACATCATTACTTGTTCTCTTGTTAATGCGCGCTCTTCAAAATTGAATTTCAATTCATCCAAACAAGCATTCTTTTGAGCTGCAGTGATGATTCCAGATTTAACTGCATTTTCTTTATTCACTGGTAAAACAAAACCTGTTGTTGGGAAAATACGCACTTTATTTTGCCCATCAAACGATACGATATTTTTATCATCTCTAACAAAACTCATCGCTTCTTTTATGTTTGCAAAATCCCATGGTTTTTCAAATTCCATGATTAAATTTTGAAATTCTTGCGCTTTTCCTTCAGGGAAAGTTACAACACCACTTTGAACACTTGACAATAATTCGAATGCCGCAGCATATTTTTTATAAATTGTTTCAACTATATCTTTTCCAGTATTGCTTCCTAAATCTGTTTTCAATTCTTCTACTCTTCCAGCAACATTTGGCTGAGTTGAAGAAACACCTGCTAACATTGTCGATGCTTGAATATTAAAGTTATTAATAGAATTGGCTACCAAAGCTTGATTGCTTTTTACACGCATTGAAATCACTTTATTCAAGACATCTTCACCAGCATTCAAATAGAACATTTCAAATAAATTTGAAAAGACAACTTGATCTGTACTACCAGCAAACATCAAAATTTGATCTTCAGTAAATTTGATTGGTAACGGATCTGAATCGTAAGCACGCATTTTCATTTGATCAGTATACCAATCCGTTTGCATCAAAGAAAGGTTACAAACTCTTACATCTGTTCTTTTTTCTTCTACTTCTTGCAAATACCATAATGGGAATGTATCGTTATCACCATTCGTAAATAATATACCATTGTTCTCACATGATTCTAGGTAATTGAATGCAAGATCATGTGCAGAAGTTTTTAATGAACGATTGTGGTCATCAAATCCTTGCATTCCCATAATCAATGGAACAAACAAGCCCAATCCACCAGCTAAAATTGCTCCATACGAATCATTTTTAAGTTGTTTTCTTAGCAACATCATGAGCCCCAAAAGCGCCGCTGTAATTCCTGCAATAATTAACCAAGATACAGTAGTTGGCATTCCTACTTCAGCACCTAAATCGGCAAAGAAGAATAAAACCAATCCGCCCAAAAGCACATAAATCACTTTCATTAGATCTGCCTTTTTGAAGCGCATGAATGCATCATACAATCCATAAATTCCAATTCCAATCCACATTGCAAAGAAATAGAAAGAACCTGCCAACGCATAATCACGTTCTCTCGGTTCAAAAGGTTTTGGATTTAGATAAATAATAATTGCAACACCTGTAAACAAGAACGCTAAAAATAAAACAAATGCATCTTTAGGCGCTCTGTAGAAATGGAAAAATAAACCAATTAAACCTAAAATTAAAGGTAAATAGAAGAATTTATTGTTTGCTGGATTATTGGTTGTATAATCTGGTGCATTTGTTTGATCTCCTAATCGATCATTATCGATTGCAGAAAAACCTGAAATCCAGTTTCCTCGCATGTTGTCTCCATGACCTTGAATGTCATTTTGACGACCAGCAAAGTTCCACATGAAATAACGCCAGTACATCCAATCCACTTGGTAAGATAAGAAGAAACGGAAGTTTTCTCCAGCTGTAGGCAATCGTTTTCCATCTTTCCCTTTTTCAGTTATCGCATCATCATTTGCATCGTAGCCAGACCATTTAGCATATCCATCTATGCGCTGTTGTTCTTGATTCCAATACATTCTTGGGAAAAACATATTTTGCGCATAGGTTGGAACAGCATTGATTCGTTCTGTTTCGTTGGACTCAAAGTACTTTTCTTCCACAGAACCACCATTATCAGCTGCATACTTTCTAGCTCTTGCTTCATCTTTAAAAGCTTTTAATGTTGCTTCACCTTTCGTTACAACAAATCTTCTTAACAAGAAAGGAGATCGGTCATCCCATAATTCACGTTCATTTTCAGTAGAATTCCACGCTGGGCCATACAACAATGGAGCTGAACCGTATTGTTCACGCTTTAAATAAGCATGTAATGTAACTAAATTCTCAGGATCGTTTTCATCTAAGGGCGTATTTGCATTAGATCGAATTACAATAACTGCAAACGAACCGTAACCAATTAACAAGAAAATTAAACCCATAATGGCGTTGTACAAAATCGTTTTTCCTTTTTTACGGGCGTAACGAATACCCCAAACCAAAGCGATAATTAATGCTCCAAAAAAGAAAATTGTTCCTGCGAAAAAAGGTAAGCCTATACTATTTACAAATGCAATTTCAAAAGAAGATGCTAATGAAATAGAACCTGCTATAACTGCCTCTTGAATAAATCCAAGGATAAATATGGATAAAATACCCGTTAACAAAATGCCTTTTAAATCTGTTACTTCTTTGTGTCGGAAATAAATAACAAAACAAATTGCTGGCACAACAAGAATTCCTAATAAATGGACCCCAATTGCCAATCCTAATAAAAACATAATTAATAACAACCAACGATTTGGTGCGTAATCAGCAGATAACATACCATGTTTTATGGCAGCCATTTCCTCGTCCCACTTAAGAATTGCCCAAAAGATAACCGCTGTAAACAATGATGACATTGCGTAAACCTCACCCTCAACAGCTGAAAACCAAAAAGATTCAGAGAAAGCATAAGCCAACGAACCTATAAATCCACTTGCTAAAATTGCAATAATATCTGCTTTAGTTGGTTCTTCTTTTCCTTTAACAGTCATTTTTTTAACCAACAATGTGATCGACCAAAACATGAATAAGATGGTCAATGAACTAGAAATAGCAGACAAACGGTTGATCCAAATGGCTACATTTTCAGGTGCAGCAAAAAACGAAAACAATCTTCCCAAAATCATAAATAAAGGAGCTCCAGGAGGATGCCCTACTTCTAATTTATATGCAGCGGTTATGTATTCCCCGCAATCCCATAAACTTACCGTATCTTCAATGGTCATGAAGTAAACAATGGTTGCAATTAAAAAGACAAACCAACCAAGATATACGTTCAATTTTTTGTAATTCATGTTTTATTGTTTTAAGTTTTCGTCAAAAATGACCGCCACTTTAAATTGTAGCGATGCGAATTTAAAAATATATCCGCACCTTTCCTTTCATTCGGTGTGAAAAAATGCCAAAAAATTTAAATTTTATTCTTGAACGAAAAAAATAATTAAACTTTTTTTGTTTTTTTCGCACAAATTAATTTTTGTTATTATATTTGCACCCACAAAATGGCCCATGGTGTAACTGGCAACACGTCGGTTTTTGGTACCGAAGAGTCTAGGTTCGAGCCCTAGTGGGCCAACTCTTTAAAACAAAAAAAGCTTCTCAATGAGAAGCTTTTTTTTATTCTATTATTTTTAATTAATTGACTGTTTGTTCATTAAATGATTCTACACCTTTAATTTCGGGGCAAGAACTTTTTAATGCTTCTTCTAATCCAGCTTTTAAAGTCATCACACTCATTGAGCAATCGCTGCAAGCTCCTAATAAACGAACACGTACGATGCCATTTTCAGTAATATCAACCAATTCCATATCTCCGCCATCGTCATGCAAAAAAGGACGAAGTTGTTCGATCGCAAAATTTACTTTTTCAAGCACTAACTCTTTTTCTGATTTCATCTTAGTTTTTTTTAACTGCTTTGACTTTTTCAACAAATGTTGTTACAATTTCATCGAATGCTGTTGAAATAGGTGTGTTTTCTTGGAATACTGCAGGACGGCCTAAATCACCTGCTTCACGAACACTTTGGACCAATGGAATATGCCCTAAAAACGGTACATTCATTCCTTCAGCTAAGTTTTTAGCACCATCTCTACCGAAAATATAATACTTGTTTTCTGGCAATTCTAATGGGGTAAACCAAGCCATGTTTTCTAAGATTCCAGCTACTGGAACATTAATCGATTCCATTTGGAACATGTTTACGCCTCTTCTTGCATCTGCTAAAGCTACCTCTTGAGGAGTTGAAACAATCACAACACAATCTAAAGGAACCGTTTGAACCAAAGACAAATGAATGTCACCTGTACCTGGAGGTAAATCAATTAACAAATAATCTAATTCACCCCAATAAGCGTCTGTAAATAATTGTGTTAAAGCTTTTGCTGCCATTGGACCTCTCCAAACAACTGCATTGTCTTGTTCCGTAAAAAATCCAATTGATAAAATTTTAATGCCATAGCTCATGACTGGATTGATCATAGCTGTTCCTTCTACATCAATCATTTCCGGACGTTCTTTCACCACATCAAACATGGTTGGCATTGAAGGGCCGTAAATATCCGCATCAACTATTCCAACTCTGTAACCCGCTTTTGCTAAACCTCCAGCTAAGTTTGCTGTTACTGTTGATTTTCCAACACCTCCTTTTCCAGAAGCAATTGCAACGATGTTTTTAACATCTGGCAAAATTTTACGTCTTACCTTTTGAGCTTCAGCTGGAATTCCTTTTACGTCACATGTAACTGAAATGTCTTTCCCAAACACTCTTTTCAAATTAAATGCAACTGCTTCTTGCATGCGTTTTCGTGCATGCAATGCTGGGTTTGAAACATTTACTACGACATCAATTGAAGTAGCTGAAAATTGGATATCTTCCACTAAATTTAGTGAAACTATGTCTTTTTTTAAATCCGGTTCAATAATTGTACCTAAGACATTAATTATTTGTTCGCGATCTATTACCATCGCTACAAAATTAATCAAAAGAAAATGAAAGAATGAAAAAAATGATTTTTATTGTTTCGTTTTTAATGGTTTAAATGATTTGATCGATTTTGCAATCCAACGAACCATTTCTTTATCATTTCCATCGTCTGAATTTCTTAATTCGTAACTAATACCGTCGATAATTTGTTCTGCATATACATGGTAACTAACATGTTCTACTCCTACTTTAGAAGAAGCATTGTTAATGCCTTTTACTTTTAATTTTTTCTCATAAACTATGATGTTTTTTTCGTTCACCAAGTAGTTTATTTCAAACCAATCTTTATTATTTAACTCTTTCTTTTTAGCTTCAACCAAGTTTTTATTGTTGCCAAAATCTTCCATGTGAATTAAAAATTTTTCTCCAATTTTTAGATCCCATCTAAAATCATTTTCAACATGATTAATTTCTACTTCAGTTGATGAGCCAATGTCTGCTGTTTCATCGGGAACCATTATCATAGCGGGCAAAGCATATTGCTTAAGATGAACACCTTTATACTCGTAGTAATCATTATCAAAGTAAGTGATTTCTTGACTTTTTTCTTCTGTAGTAGTGTGGCATGACGCTAAAATTAAAAACGAAGACACAAGAAATAGTAATAAATGTTTTAAATTCATATATTAATTATATAGAGTTGTTCGTTTTGAAAATACGTGTTATCCAAAAAAAAGTTACGTTAATTAAAACAATTATACTTTTTAAATGTTAACTTAAAATAAGATACAAATTAATAAAAGATAAATGGCAGAATACGGTATAAAAGACTTAGAGATTCTATCTGGAATAAAAGCTCATACTATCCGTATTTGGGAAAAACGCTACAATTTAATCGCGCCCAACCGAACAGATACACAAATTAGAAAGTATACTGATGAAGAGCTGAGAGAATTATTGTCGATTTCTATTTTATACAATAACCAGGTGAAAATATCGAAAATTGCTGATATGACACCAAGGGAACGGTATGAAAAAGTGAACGAATTAAGGACCAAGACAGCAAATAATAATGAACAAAAACTAATCTTATCTCTTATTGATTTAGATGAAATTAGTTTTAAAAATATCATTCAAAATAGCATCGATGAAATTGGTTTAGAATCCACATTTACCACAGTCTTAATTCCTTTTTTAGATAGAATAGGTGTGATGTATATTGTCGGTTCGATAAATCCAGCACAAGAACATTTTATCTCAACCTTAATTCGTCAAAAAATTATTGCTGAAATTGATAAACTTGAAATTCCATCCTCCAATGAAGCACCCATTTTGTTGTATTTGCCAGAACATGAATGGCACGAATTAAGCTTGTTGTTTTACCAATTTACATTGCGTAAAAAAGGTATCAATACAGTTTATTTTGGGCAAAGTCTTCCCTATGATTCATTGATTGAAAGTATCCATTTCTTAAAACCAAAAGCTATATTAACTTCATGGTTGACTGCCATAGAAGAACAATTTATTATTGATTACTTCAATCAATTGAAAAAAGAAATTGGTTCTACTTTAATTATTGCTGGAGGATATCAAATCAACTTACATTATTCGAAAATTAATAATAACGTCAATCAAATTAAATCACTCGATGATTTGATTGCAAATATTAGTTAAAAACATAACTTACATTTGCTATTGTTGACCAATTGTTTAAAGTTGAAAAATCTACAATTTTAGAATTACTATGCGAATATTTCCCTTCCAAACGAACAACTAATTTTTTAAAGATCCAATAGTCAAAATTTGCGGAACAAACAATCATTTTTCTAGTAGAACTAGCACCTTCAAAAGGAATAATTGTGTTATAAGGATCGTGAACATATTCAATCCTACCTGCATATTTTATGTGTTTTGAATGTTCTTTTTGAACAATTAAGACCAAAACTTTCCAATTAGATGTTTGGTTGTTACGCCTATCAAAACCAAGATCAAACCCACCTGTAACATTGATTTTAGAAGTTGATTTAAACTGAAAATAAAAATTATGATAGTTTCTTAAATATGGAGTTAAGTCATTTATTTTCCCAATAAAATTACTGTAATTAAACAACCATTTTTTAGATGGTGTATAATTAAGTTGAAGTCCAATAGAAGGAGAAAAAGATGGTGTTTTAGAAGCGATGCGTTGCCAACCATTTAATGCCAACAAATTGACAGACCATTTTTCTGAAGGATGGCTATAATTTAATTTAATACCTGTTTCATAATACGGTGAATTTTCAGCTAACACACTTCTTGAAAGCGTCTGACAATCTGTGTTTAACGCGCTTTCAAACCCAATATGAGAAGGAAGAATTCCCGCATCTAGCCAAATTTCATGTTTTTTTGAAACTTTCATTCCAACAGATGCTTCGTTTATGAATTGAAGTAAATCAGGTTCGTTTGAATAATTATACTGGGCATAATTCCCTGAATGAAAAGCTAAATTTGCACGCTTGTTTTTATAAAGATAGGCCGTTTTAAAATAAATTAAATTGAAGTTTAACTCATTGTTCCGCTTGTAATTATAACTAAAAGAAGGTTTCAAATGCTTATTTGAGGAAAAATCATGGCTGAAATAGGCATCTACTAAAAATGAAAATTTTAATTTCTGTATAGAATCTTTTTTATTGTTCAATGAATCTTTTTGAGCAAAAGATTTAAAAGGTAATAAAACTAAAAAAAGGATGCTATTTAATAAAACTATTTGTTTCACAGCTATTTTAATAATGAACCTTTAAAACCTAATAATGGTATGAGTTCCATTTTTAATGGATCTATTGTTCCAGCTGGAAAGACAAATTTTTTGTCAAATAAATCATCATTGACCCAAAAACTAATCCAAAACTCATTGTCAATAGCAAAAACTTCTTCCATCATTGGTTCAATTTTTGCTGCTTCATTCGGCAACAAAACTTCCAAGGAATGTCTTAATGTTGCGGTTTTTAATTGCTCGCCAGACTGAGGGTTTTTTCCATAGCCAGTAACTGAAATGATTATTCCTTCCATAATGTCGTCTCTTAAATTCAAGAGATAGGCATTGTAAATAAATTCATTGTTTTCTGAAAGTTCTTGAACGACAGCTACTGCTACGTTTTCAACTATTGGTCCTGTTAATCCTTCTTTCATTCTATTGATTATTTCCAATCTGTTAACTCAAATTCAAAGAGTTGAGCTAATTTGTTTTTTAAAACACTTGAAACTTCTTTGATATCCAATTCTCGCCCCAATTCTTGCTGCATAGATGTTACTGCTTTATCATCGATCCCACATGGAATAATGTGTGAAAAATAATTCAGATCAGAATTGACATTAAAACCGATTCCATGCATGGTAACCCAGCGCGAGCTTTTCACGCCTAATGCACAGATTTTTCGGGCTTTTGGTGTGTCACCTTCAATCCAAACACCTGTTAAACCTTCAACTCGACCACCAATAATTCCAAAATCAGCCAATGTCTGTATCACGGCTTCTTCTAAAAAACGCATGTACTTGTGAATGTCTGTAAAAAAATGGTCTAAATCAAAAATTGGATATGCAACTAATTGACCAGGCCCATGATAAGTGATGTCTCCGCCTCGATTAATTTTATAAAAAGTTGCTTCTTCTTGCTCTAATTCCAATTCATTGAGTAATAAATTGGATTCGCTTCCACTTTTACCCAATGTATAAACATGAGGGTGCTCGCAAAATAACAAGTAATTTTTGGTTTGTAATGATTGATCTCCGTTACGGATTTGAATTTTTTCTTGAATCGTATTGTTAAAAATAGTTTCTTGAAAATCCCAAGCCTCCTTATAATCAATAAGTCCTAAATCTCTGAAATATACAAGAGGTTGCATCAATTTTTAATTAAAATTTGCTTATTTATTTTTCATATTATCAATCACACAAGTGGTATTGATGTCGTCAACTGGTAATGGTAAGATTGTTTTTTAGTAATTACAAATGAATTTAAAATATTCTTTGAAATTACTTGTATTAATTTCACCACATTTACCAATGAATAACGCTGTAAATATACTTATTAAAAAAATGACGATTTCTAATAATTATACTTTTTTTGAGTTTTAGACAGAATTTGTACAGATTTTAAAAAGATTTTTTCTAACCAGCAACTTTTTATTGGTTTTAAACGTATATTCGTAGTGAGTTTTTCTTGATTTGGTGAAACTTTACTTAAAAATTACAAAAAATGAGACAATTAAAATTTGGAGTATTTTCCTTACTAACAGCAGTTTTCTGCTTATCTTCTTGTATTGAACACGAGGTTATTCCTGCTCCAACTTCAACTGTGAAATTAGATTGCAATTTTACTGGAACAATAAACAACACAGACGTTCAATTTACAAAAAATGTAAACGGCTATTATTGTTATCAATCTAAAGCAAAATTATTGTTACCACCGCCACAATTATCAAGTGCTACGTATTATGCAGCAATGATTTCAGATCAAACTCCAGTGATGGTTCAAATTGGCATGGGAAGTGTATTGTGGGATCAAAGCACAACAACAGATCCAACTTTGTCAATCTTTAACAACTTCTTTTTGACGAACTTATCACCTTCTTATTCTAACTTAGGTGCAGCAGGTTTTGAAGTGACTTACAGAGATATAAATGGAAACATCTGGAAATCAGATGCGCTTTCACCAAATGCTCAAAATGTAGCTTTTTCGCAAGTAAAACAAGCATCAGATGCTTTGGGTGATTATTCAAAATTTGTTTGTGATTTCAATTGTTATGTTTATCATTTAGATACTACAGATCCAGCAAATCCTGTTTTACAATCCTTAAAATTTGAAAATGCAAAGTTTCAAGGTTGGTTCAAACGATAATATAAAAAAAGCTGATTATTCAGCTTTTTTTATTGCATAAAGTTTATGAGTCATCGACTTAAAATAGCAATCATTGGTGATTACAATTTCACATTTAATTCGCACCAAGCGACTAACTTAGCATTGGACCATGCTGAACATTTCTTAGAAATAGACGTCAATTATTATTGGGTTAAACTAAATGAAGCTGCTCAACAAAAAACAAGCTATTTTGATCAATTTGATGGAGTTTGGATTGCGCCAGGAATTGTACAAAATGCATTTTTCTTAAATGGAATTATTCGTTTATTAATGAACTCTAAATCACCCGTTTTAATTACTGGCGAAGGCTATAAACAATTGTTGGAAGTGTTAATCAATTCTTTTCAGTTGAATACACAGGGAGAAAAATTAATTTCAGATAATTTAATTGAAGGCAATCATTTTGAGCGCGTTCAACTTGTTCCGCATTCTAAAGAATTTATTCATTTGTATGAAAACAGAAGTACGGATGAACTAACTTCGTCTCGTTATAGTCTTTATCCTCAACTTATTCAATCTTTGACGGATGAAATAATAGACGTGGAAGCGTACAATCAATTTGAAGAGCCAGAAGTTATTAGTTTAAAAAAGCATGTATTCTTTTTAGCCTGCGCATTTACTCCTCAAATTTCATCTACAAGAGAGATTCCTCATCCTTTGATTTATACATTTACAAAAGCGTGTTTGATTAAAAACGGGAATGTTGAACTTTTAAAATAAAGCCGTATTTTCTTCTTGATTTTTTTCAAACTGAACATCAATAAGATGTGGTGGATGATCAGCAGCAGTAGTTGCAAGTAAATCACAACGCTCGTTTTCAGGATGACCAGCATGGCCTTTTACCCAATGAAAAGTTAGGTTAAATTTTGTATGCAAGTCTAAATACCGCAACCACAAATCTGCGTTTTTCTTGCCTTTAAATCCTTTCGTTTTCCATCCAAAAACCCATCCTTTGGTGATTGAATCTATGACGTATTTTGAGTCTGAATAAATTTCAATCGGATATTGATTGGTTTTCATATTTTCCAAAGCTGTAATTACTGCTAACAATTCCATCCTGTTATTGGTCGTTAAACGATAACCTTTTGCAAATTCTTTGATTGAATCATTAAACTTCATAACGATTCCATAGCCGCCAGGACCAGGATTTCCTTTTGCAGAACCGTCTGTGTAAATTTTAACTTTCATGCTTCAATTTCAACAAATGTAAAATTAATTTAGGACACTTCCCAACCAACGTTGCATTTGTTCAAAGGGCATCTTTTTACGATTGGATAAATCTTCCACTTGTTCTTCTGTAATTTTACCTAATCCAAAATAACTCGCTTCAGGATGCCCAAAATACCAACCAGAAACTGACGCTGTCGGAAACATTGCTAGACTTTCTGTGAGCGAAACACCTGTGATTGCTGTTGCATTCAACAATTTAAATAAGCCGATTTTTTCTGTATGATCTGGACAAGCTGGGTAGCCTGGCGCTGGACGTATACCGCGGTATTTTTCCTTGATAATCTCTTCTGCATTTAAGTGTTCGTTTGCTGCATAACCCCAATAGTTTTTTCGAATAACAGCATGTAAACATTCAGCAAAAGCTTCAGCTAAACGATCAGCCAATGCTTTCAACAAAATTGAATTGTAATCATCGTGGTCTTTTTCAAATCGTTCAATGTGTGCATCGATTCCCAAACCAGTAGTAACAACAAATCCACCGATATAATCTGAAATTCCAGTTTCTTTTGGCGCAATAAAATCTGCTAACGCTAAATTTGGTTGACCTGCCGTTTTCTTTGTTTGTTGACGCAAGGTATGTTGAAGATGTATCGGATTTTTTCTTTCTTCGTCTGCATAAATTTCGATGTCGTCACCAACAGAATTTGCAGGAAATAAACCTACAACTGCAGAAGCTTTTAACCATTTTTCACCTATAATTTGAGTCAACATCTTTTGTGCATCTTCATATAATTGAGTTGCTTCAACTCCCACCACCTCATCAGATAAAATAGCTGGAAATTTACCGTGTAATTCCCATGTTTGGAAAAAAGGTGTCCAATCAATATAAGCAATCAAATCTTGAAGTGGAAAATCATCAAAAGTTGAAATCCCTAGTTTTTTTGGAGTAATGCAATCTTTCTGCTGGAAATCGATGTTCAATTTGTTTGCTCTTGCAGCGTCTAAGCTCAATAACTGCTTTGCTCCTCTATGTTTTTCATGGTGATTTCGAACACGAGTGTATTCTTCCTTTAAAGCACTAACATACGCCTCTTTTTTATTCCCCAACATGCTTTCAACGACAGTCACTGCTCTCGAAGCATCTAACACATGAATTGTTTGACCTTTTGTGTAATGTTGATCAATTTTAACAGCTGTATGCACTTTTGATGTTGTTGCACCTCCAATTAATAAAGGAATTGACAAGTTTGCTCGCTCCATTTCTTTGGCTACAGTAACCATTTCATCCAATGAAGGAGTGATCAAACCACTTAAACCTATCGCATCCGCATTTTCATCAATCGCAGCTTGAATGATTTTTTCAAATGGAACCATCACTCCTAAGTCAATCACATCATAATTATTACAGCCTAAAACAACTCCAACAATATTTTTACCAATATCGTGTACATCGCCTTTTACAGTAGCCATGATTATTTTTCCAGCTGCTTGTCGGACGCCATTTTTCTCCGCTTCAATAAACGGTAACAAATAGGCAACCGCTTTTTTCATCACACGTGCTGACTTTACAACTTGTGGTAAAAACATTTTACCGCTGCCAAATAAATCGCCGACAATGTTCATGCCATCCATCAAAGGACCTTCAATTACTTCAATAGGTCGGTCAAATAATTGGCGACATTCTTCTACATCTTCATCGATAAAATCAACAATCCCTTTCACCAATGCGTGGGCCAATCTTTCTTGAACAGAAACGTTTCTCCAGCTTAGATCAATCTCTCTTTTCTTACCATCCCCTTTTACAGTTTCAGCATATTCCAATAAGCGTTCTGTTGCATCTTCTCTTCTGTTTAACAATACATCCTCAACAAACTCAAGTAATTCCTTGTCAACATTCGAATAAATTTCTAACATCGTTGGATTTACAATTCCCATGTCCATTCCATGCTGAATAGCATGGTATAAAAATGCTGCATGCATGGCTTCTCTCACTTTGTCATTTCCTCGAAAAGAAAACGAAACATTTGAAACACCACCACTTACATGTGCTCCAGGTAAATTTTGACGAATCCATTGTGTTGCTTTGAAAAAATCAAGTGCATTGTTATTGTGTTCCGCCATTCCCGTTGCTACAGGGAAAATATTAGGGTCAAAAATGATGTCGTTTGCGGGAAACTGAACCTCATCTCTTAAAATTCTATAAGAACGTTCGCAGATTTCGATTCTTCGTTCGAAACTATCTGCTTGACCATTCTCATCAAATGCCATCACAATGACAGCTGCACCGTAACGTTTTATTTTTTTGGCTTGAGCGATAAAATTTTCGGTTCCTTCTTTTAAAGAAATTGAATTTACGACTCCTTTTCCTTGGATACATTTTAATCCTGCTTCAATTATCTCCCATTTAGAACTATCAATCATAATTGGAACACGAGCGATTTCAGGCTCTGAAGCGATTAAATTTAAAAATTTAACCATTGCCTCTTTCCCATCTATCATCCCTTCATCCATATTGATGTCAATGATTTGAGCGCCTCCTTCGACTTGATCTCTTGCCACAGCAAGTGCAGCTTCAAAATCACCTTCTTTGATCATACGCAAAAAAGCACGCGATCCTGTCACATTCGTTCGTTCACCAATGTTTACAAAGTTACTTTCTGAAGTAACAATTAATGGTTCTAGTCCAGATAATTGAAGTAATGATTTCATGAATTTGATGGTAATAAAGTAGGTTGATATTCTGCCGCTAAATCCGCAATCGCTTTGATGTGTTCTGGTGTTGTTCCGCAACATCCACCAATAATATTGACCAAACCTTCATCTAAAAAAGACTTGATTTGTTCTGCCATCATTTCAGGGGTTTCGTCATATTTTCCAAATTCATTCGGTAATCCTGCATTCGGATGTGCGCTGACGCCAAACGGAGATTTTTGTTTTAATATTTGTAAATAAGGTCGCATCATTGAAGCACCCAATGCACAATTTAATCCAACAGTTAATAGCGGGATATGAGCAATTGAAATTAAAAATGCTTCCGTAGTTTGTCCTGTTAACGTTCGTCCACTTTGATCGGTGATTGTGCCTGAAACCATGATTGGAAGTCGCTTTCCACGTTGTTCAAATACTTCGTCAATTGCAAATAAAGCCGCTTTCGCATTGAGTGTGTCAAAAATAGTTTCTACTAATAACAAATCAACGCCGCCATCCATCAACGCATTTACTTGCTCGGAATACGCATGCACCAATTCATCAAAAGTAATTCCTCTGAATCCAGGATCATTCACATCAGGAGAAATGGAAGCAGTTCTATTGGTTGGCCCAATTGAACCAGCTACAAAGCGAGGTTTTGATGGATTTAAATGCGTGAATTCATCCGCAACTTCTCGTGCGATTTTAGCGGATTGAAAATTAATATCATATACATATTTTTCTAATCCATAATCAGCTTGTGCAATCCACGTTCCTGAAAAAGTATTTGTTTCTGCAATATCTGCTCCCGCTTCAAAATACTGGGCATGAATTTCTTTGATAATTTCAGGACGCGTTAACGACAACAAATCATTGTTCCCTTTCAAGGGTTTTTCGTGGTTTTCAAACCAACCTTTTCGAAAATCGTTTTCCTCAAGTTTATGGCGTTGAATCATTGTTCCCATTGCTCCATCGAGAATAAGAATGCGGTGTTGAAGTATGTCTTGAATTGTTTCCATAGTGTATTGTGCTATGAAAAAAGAGAGGAGTCAAAAGACTGAATCTACTTATCTTTTCAGTCAATGACTGATTGGATTTGGCACCTTCTCAAAATTGAGGGTTGCCAAGGTTTCGCAGGGCCTGTCCCTCCACCTTTCTTCATAAGTTTTGCTATCAAATAATGAACGAGGTACAAAATTAAGGGGAAAAATAAGAAAATCAAAGTGTTTTTATACTTTTACAAGAAAAATGAAGCGATTTATAAAAAGTGTTGGTTTTGCGTTGAATGGCATTCGAATTTTGCTGAAAAATGAACGCCACTTTAAAATTCATTTAATAGCTTTTCTTTTTGTTATTATTCTTGGACTTTTCTTAAATATAAATCGAATAGAATGGCTGGTTTTATTCATCACATCTGCTTTGGTAATGACGCTAGAAGCAATCAATTCTGCCTTAGAAAAATTATGTGATCATGTAACACCAACTCAAAATGAGTCAATTAAAAAAGTAAAAGATATTGCTGCAGGAGCTGTTTTAATCGCTGCGCTTTTTGCGTTTGTAATAGGCTGTATTATTTTTATTCCAGCACTTTACAAATTATGCTAATTAATTGATGATTAATTCATCCTTCAATAACTTCGCCGAAAATTGTTTTTCATTGATTGATTGAATCAATTGAAGCATTTTTTGATGATCAATTTTAGCAGCATCATACGTAACTATTGCTACTTGCTTTTTTCTTCCTTCGACAAAGTCGTATTGAACGCGCTCAACACCACCTGTTTCTTTTAAGGCTTTACGAATACTTCCACCACAACCCATCTCACAGGTCATTCCTTCAATTTCAGTTGTCATCTTTCTTGTACCGATAACTTTTGTTTTAGTTGTTTTCACGACTTTTTCACGGCGCAAGACAATTGTTTCTGGAGTTGAATTACAGGCTACAAATAAACCAAGTAAAGAGAAAAAAAGGATACTTCGAATCATCATTAGAATTTTAAAACACAAAGTTACAATTTAAATAGATTATGGCTTTCAAACTGCTAATATTTAACAGAATTAGCCTTAGAAATAGGAACAAAAACGTATATTTGCACAAAAATCATCGCATGAAAATCAAAGAAGCAACATTTGTTATTTCCAACACAGACTATAAGCAATGCCCGGATGAAGAGCGTCCAGAGTTTGCATTTATCGGTCGTTCAAATGTGGGAAAATCTTCCTTGATCAACATGTTGGTGAATAATAAAAACTTGGCCAAAACATCTGGAAGACCAGGTAAAACACAGCTTATCAATCATTTCATAATAAATAATCATTGGTTTTTGGTCGATTTACCAGGATATGGCTATGCGAAAGCGTCCAAAGTGCAACGTGAAAAATGGGAAAAATTTATTGCTGAATACCTTACAAAAAGAAAGCAATTATTAAATGTTTTCGTATTGTTAGATTGTCGTTTAGAACCGCAACAAATAGATCTAGAATTCATGAATTGGTGTGGAGAAAAGCAAATTCCTTTTTCGATGGTCTTTACAAAAATCGACAAGCTTTCTTCCTCAGCACTGCAAAAGAATTTGGCAAAATACAAAAAAGAAATGTTGAAGTATTGGGAAGCATTACCTCCAGTATTTACTTCTTCGGCAGAGTCTGCTTTTGGGAAAGAAAAAATATTGAATTACATAGAACAAATACTTGAAAATGTCAAATAATTCATTTTCAAATTAATAAAGTACGAATAGAATCGTTGTTAACATGGAACAAAAAGAAGATAAATTAAAAGAAGTCATTTCTCACGCAAAAGAATATGGTTTTGTATTCCCTTCATCAGAAATATATGATGGATTGGCTGCAACGTATGATTACGGACAATTAGGGTCAGAACTTAAAAACAATATTAAATCATATTGGTGGAAATCAATGGTGCAAATGCACGATAACATTGTTGGAATTGATGCTTCAATTTTTATGCATCCAACTACATGGAAAGCATCAGGACATGTTGATGCTTTTAATGATCCATTAATAGACAACAAAGATTCAAAAAAACGCTATAGAGCTGACGTTTTAATTGAAGAACACATTGAAAAGATTCGTCAAAAAATTGAAAAAGAAGTTGAAAAAGGAAGTAAGAAATTTGGCGATTCATTTGATGAAGCTCAATTTCGTGTTACCAATCCTAATGTATTACGCAACGCACAAAAAATAGAAGAAATTGAAAACAGAATGCGTCAAACATTGGAAGATAATGATTTGGAAGGCGTTTACAATTTAATCGTTGATTTAGAAATCGTTTGTCCGATTTCAGGTTCTAAAAACTGGACTGAAGTTCGCCAATTTAATTTGATGTTCTCAACAGAATTAGGTTCTGTTGCAGGTGATGCGTCAACGATTTACTTGCGTCCAGAAACAGCTCAAGGAATTTTTGTTAATTTCTTAAATGTACAGAAATCAGGTAGAATGAAAATTCCGTTTGGAATTGCACAAATAGGAAAAGCGTTTAGAAATGAGATTGTTGCACGTCAATTTATCTTTAGAATGCGTGAATTCGAACAAATGGAAATGCAGTTTTTTGTTCGTCCAGGCGAAGAAATGAAGTGGTACGAATACTGGAAAGAAACGCGTTCAAACTGGCATAAAAAATTAGGTTTGGGTGATCACAACTACCGTTTTCACGACCACATTAAATTGGCGCATTATGCCAATGCCGCTGCTGATATAGAGTTTAATTTTCCAATGGGCTTCAAAGAATTGGAAGGAATTCATTCAAGAACTGATTTTGATTTAAAACAACACGAACAGTTCTCAGGGAAGAAATTACAATATTTCGATCCTGAATTGAATCAAAATTATGTCCCTTATGTAGTTGAAACTTCTGTAGGTTTAGATAGAATGTTCTTAGCGGTATTAAGCGCTTCTTACAAGAATGAAAAATTAGAAGATGGCTCTGAACGCGCTGTATTGAGTATTCCTGCAGCACTTGCTCCTATTAAAGTAGCAGTAATGCCCTTAACTAAAAAAGATGGACTTCCTGAAAAAGCAATGGAAGTATTGAATTTATTGAAATTTGATTACAACTGTCAATACGATGAAAAAGATTCTCCAGGTAAACGCTACCGTCGTCAAGATGCGATTGGAACTCCTTTCTGTGTGATGATTGATCACCAAACGATGGAAGACAATACCGTGACTATTCGCGATCGTGACACTATGGAACAAATTCGAGTGGCAATTTCTGAATTGAATGGAATTATCGATCAAAAAGTGAACATACGCACTTTATTACAATAAAACTATAACAAATAATTTTCTGGCTTATCGTTTCAAATGGAAACGGTAAGCTATGATTGCTGGAATTCCAATTAAAAATAGAACAGCTAAAATAATTCCATCTTTTACCAAATAAAATTCTTTGACACCAACCATGTCTTGTTGGTCATAACCAATTCCAATAAAATAAGATAAACTTAATGGTGCAGCAACTTTCTGCTCAACCAATGCGTGTTGGTAAACAATTTCTCCATTAAATAAATTCAAGGGTAATAAAAACAAAGGCAAGGCAATCAACACAATACTTAGAAAGAAAATAACTAGCGGTTTTTTTAATTGCGTGCGCATAAGAATTAATTTAGAAGCACAAATTTAATGAAATACCCTTCAAAAACTAGCTTTGATAAAAATTCTCTTTAAATTAGCGACACGATGAATTTATATTCAAATAAACAAAAATGGAAAGTTGCATTAATTGCAGTAGCTCTTCTATTGGTTGGAATTTCATTGTTTATATCAAATTCGATCGTCAGTAAAGTTGGAGATCAAGAACGTGCACGCGCAAAACAATGGGCAGATGCCATCAAAAAGAAACTTGAATTGGTTCGCTTAACAGATCAAACATTTTCTAAACTTAGAATAAAAGAACGTGAAAAAATGATGTGGTGGATTGAAGCGACAAAAGAAGTTTCAAAAGCAACACCCTTGGATTTATTAGAAGACAAGCTGCCTGATTTTACTTTTCCATTAAAAATAATCAATAACAATAAAGATATTCCTGTCATTTTATTGGATGACCAACAACAAATATCAGGAAGTATTAACATCGATTTTGATACAACAGATCTCAGACTAACACACCCAAATGTTACATCAAAAACACTTCAACTGATCTTTGAAGATTCCCTAAAAAAGTTAGCCGATCGATGGAAAAAAGTGAATAAACCATTTACAATTGAAGTGTATGAAGGTTTATTTATGACCTATGTTTACAATGACACGAAAGAAATTCAAGCACTTGAAAACAATAGGGATTCATTATTAAGTTCGTTTAATCAAGAATTAATTGAAAACAAAGGACTTGTACCTGTGCTCTTAATTGATGATAAATCGGGGGAAATTGTCGGTAGTAATCTAGCAAAAGAAAAATTGACTAAAAAACGATTTAAAACTACACTTGCTGAATTAAAACTGGAAAACGAACCTTTAATTATAGATTTTAAAAACGGACAAAAAAATATTTTATACTTTGACGATAGTCCTGAATTGAAATTATTACAGTATTTCCCTTACATCATCTTTTTTATTATTGGGTTGTTTATTTTAATTGGATATTTGATTTTTAGTACGTTTAGAAAAGCTGAACAGAACCAAGTTTGGGCTGGTATGGCAAAAGAAACAGCACATCAGTTAGGAACGCCGCTTTCATCTTTAATGGCATGGGTGCAGTTGTTGGATGCGCAAGAAATTGATCCGATGATTCCGAGAGAAATGCAAAAAGACATCGATCGATTGGAGAAAGTAACAGATCGTTTTTCTAAGATTGGTTCTGGCGCGAAATTGACAGAAAGTTCACTTGTTGAAACGGTAAAAAATTTAGTGGATTACTTACGACCACGTATCTCTGACAAAGTAACGTTTGAATTTGTTGCTGAAACTGATATCTATTTGAGACACAATGCTCCGTTGATGGAATGGGTCATTGAGAACATTTGTAAAAATGCCGTTGACGCCATGGAAAATAGCGGAAAATTATCGATTCACATTCATTCAACGCCTGAATGGGCGCACATCGACATCAAAGATTCAGGAAAAGGAATTGATCCGAAAAAACTCAAAGCAATTTTTCAACCAGGATTTTCTACTAAAAAACGCGGTTGGGGACTCGGACTTTCATTAGTAAAACGAATAGTTACCGAATACCATAAAGGAAAAGTATTTGTATTAGAATCTCAGGTTGATAGTGGGACAACATTTAGAGTCAGTTTACCACTTTAATAGCCATGTAAATCTACCGATCGCATCGCTAATAATACTTTCAAAACCTTTTCCCCTATTCCTGGAATATCTACATGGATTAAATAAATTCCAGATGCAACTGGTATGCCCTTTTCATTCATTAAGGTCCAATCTTGAAATGTTGCTTCACTGTCTTTAAAAATTGATTTCACTAACTTTCCTTGAGAAGAATATATTCGAATTGTACATCGTTCGGGTAAATTCGTGATTTTAATTCGATTGTCTAATTTACTCGTTTCGTATTCTGAGTAAGCATAATATGGATTTGGTACAACGTTAATTAATTTTAATGCATCACTCAAAGCTTGTTGACTCGCCGTTATCGTTCTATTCTTTGACATGTTCCACGAATACATAGGTTGTGCAGAATTTTCATTTGTTCCTATATAATTCTTGTATTCTTTGGCAACATCTAACTGTATTGTAACGTCAGTAGCATTTATTTTTTGACCTGCTTTCAATAGTGGATATGCAATCCAAGCTAAACTTCCATATACATTTCTTTTGGATGCATTTGCAATGGATGCATCAGATGCATCAAAATTTAAAATCGATTGATACAAGAAATTTGTACTCAAGGCTTCTGCCTCTATTGGTTTATAGGCAGGGAAATCAAACCCTGCATTGAATTTATTGATCGTTTTTTGGTTATATCCAAATACATAAAACGGCTGAACTCCTCCCATCAAAGGAGTTCCAGTTTGATCAACCAAACGAGTCGTTGGATTCCAAATCATATCACTTCCATTTTCAGCAGCTAAAAATGAATTTTCCCCAAATGCCATGTACAAACGCGCGCCTGATTCAACATCAATTGCATAGCCAGGAAACCAACCCATCCCAGTTCCTGTTCCATCTGGCTGACCATCTTTGCCAACACTTTGACTTTCTCTTAATCCACCAGGTTCTGCATTTCCTAAATTCAACGCAGTGGCACGTCCCATTTCTAAAACAGGACAACGAGTCCACTTAGATTGATCAGCTGTAATGACAATTTTTACACTTGGTAAAAAACTGATACTTGCATACGTTCGGGCATTTCCAGGACTTGTCATTTTGTAATAACACAGCGGCATGTAATCAGCTTGATAACCGGTCAATCGATGTGGAGCAATTCCACCATTTAACAATTTAGAGAAAACCTTTTCATTGTCAAAACCACTTTCGTCATTGTAAAAACAAGGGTTTGAAAAATTGGGCGAATTCGGTGTGCAATCAGTTGTAACTGATGTATAGAAACCAGATCGAATCCAATTTGTTGGGAAATAAATATCATTATCTTTTACAAATGTTAACCATTGCAAAGAAGAATCTTTAAATGTCATGCTACTGCCTAACATTGTTGTGGCACTATTTGTTGCATTACCAGGTAATACTTGGTAATATTTTACTTGTGTAATAGTAACTGAAATTCCCCATTGTGGAATCAATTGTTCATTTTGAATTGCAATTAATTCTTCTGAAGTTACACTGTCTAACAAATTCCCTCCTTTTTCTGAATAGCGATAGATTGTCCAAGAAGCAGTATCTGTTGCATTGGTTGAAGTTGGAGTATAATGGTTGAATTTACATTCAAAATAACCATCTGCCACATTCAACGGATCGATTACTTTTAATTGAATTGGACCATTGTTTTTTTGGTAAACAGGAGCGTCAAATGTTCCGTTTTCTAGAATAGTTTGAATAGAATTTTCGGTCAATCGTTGAATCAAGCCACCATTTCCATGTCCATCGTGTTTGGTGATTTCAGGAGAATCGCCATAATCCAAAGAATAGTAGGTTCCATCTGCTTCAGGCATTGGATTATGAGGAATACCTTCTTCAACACGAATTTCTCCAAGAGCAGCTTTTCTACTTGACAAATAAACCTTTTTTTGACCATCCAATGCGTCAGGATCATCTGGTGAATATGTTTTATAGTTATTGTAGGCATAACTCACCGCTAAATAATAATACCGTTTAAAATTAACGAGTTCTTTACTTCCTACTGCAAATTGATCATTACTCACTTTAAAGCTATGGCTAATGCCTTTATTTTCTCCTTTAACACGTTCTACAGGATAACTTGCTTGCAAATCATTGTCATATTCAAAATTAATCAAACGAGCAACAGAATCTTTTAAATCACATTGTGCAACCAATCTTGCTTTTTGAGGATTCGCCAAATCTGAAACTGAAACACTTTTGTCTCTCACTTGAAATATTTGATACCCTTGAAAACGGTAGTATTTATCTGCATTTGGATTACTAGCCACAATAAATGGGTCAAATTCTTTGTAATGCTCTTTGTAATTGTTTGAATTAACGGGATTTGAAATGGTTAAAATCAATTCGTTTTCTAATTCTTGGATCGCTAAATTCGGAGCGTGTGGACCTTCTAATACCTTGAAACAGTTTTCAAACAAAGCTTGTGCTTTGTCATCTGCGCGCTGCAACACACTTACAGATTCTATTGGAACACCTGTAGTTGCGCGTGCCCAAACAACACCAACTGTAATGTTATTCACCGCGCCAGGTTTTAAAACGAAAGGACCTGCAGATTGAACAAATCGTTTATCATTGGGAACATTTCCTGCTGAAACTTCTGTCCATGGTGCTTGTGGCACACCATTTGTTCCCCATCCCAAAGGATCTGTGTCTCCAGGAAACATAAAATCACATGGAACGTTGATGTTAGCCTCAGGATCTGAAATGTGACCACTTCCTCCGTAATAAAAAGGAGTTCCATCTTTCCAAAATCCCCTTAAATAATTGTAATAATCAGAATTGACGATCGGATCTGTTTGATTTGGATTGGCGCCATTAGTCGTATTTGAATAATATAAAAACTGACGCATTCCAAATCGTTCATTGTCGATGATTTGATCGCCGAAACCAATCCCATTTAAAGCTTCATTTAAACCAATTCCAAATGCATTGTCGATGCCATCATTGTCTTGATAAGGACCTTCAAAAAAATCTACACCAACAGCAGGAGGCGAATTTCCATAACCTTTGTATCCAGCAAAATTGGCGTCAAAATTATTACCATTGTAATAATATCCTAAACCTCGATTCACATCACAACCAACATAATCATCTGTTGGATTTCCCAAGGCGCCATCTGTAAAGAACCCAAAATACGTGTCAAATAATGTTTGAGTTCCACGGTTAATCAATTCATAGTTGTAAAAAGTCATATTATTGATTTCATCGTTGGAAGCAAAAGCAAATGCTTGTGCGCGAATTTCCATTCCAATTGGTTGACCACCAGTTTCTGTATGAATGTTACCTTTATCATTCATTACCCACCAATAATTTAAGTCTCCGTACAAAGAAACTCTTCGATCTGTTTTACAATCTTTGGTTTTATTAATGTCGTGCCAAGGATAATCTCCTTTTGTATAATCATAAAACCCATCATTGTCTCGGTCGAAAAAAGGTGCAAGATAAAAATCTTGACCTTTAGATTCATCACCATGTGCGGGCCATTCTTTAATAATCGATGGTATTTTATAATTTGGAAATAAGAGCGTTTGAGTTTGAGTTCCATTCGCAGCATCATTAACACCAGCTTCATACCAAGCGTTAAATTCACGAATCATATCCTGCGTAGTAATAAAATGCTTGTCGTATTTGAAACAGGTTTCTGCGTCTGTTTCTGCTTCAACTTTTGAAAGTGGTCCAGTCCAGTAATCTTGACCATTTCTATAACGTAATGCAGCTATTTTTAATTGTCCATTGATATCTGTTCCGCCGAGCCATAAAGCAGCCGTAAACAAAGCCATGATTCCCGAATTTTTAGGAACTTCATATTTTGAATAATTTTGATTGGGAACTTGCCATAAATTTCCAGCTGTATGCACCATTGCACGTACATTATTGACTTCTAAAAAAGTAGTTGTTTTTGGTGGCGTACATTGCGCTCCTTTCAAAGAAGCTGTATTACTTATTACTTTTTCTGTTCCAGCATACGGCTGAGCAAATGTAAAAACAACAAGAACGAACTGTATCAATAATAGCAAATGTTTCATAGCGCAGAATATTGTTTAAAGGTAAAAACTTGTTTTGAAACTTAACTAATACCTTTCCCTTTTTTTATACAAGTTAAACTTTTCATAACTATACTAACTAATAATTATTTAAAGTGCTAAGTTCATTGATTCAATTGTAATAAAACAAAAAAAGGAGACCCGAAGATCTCCTTTTCTTAAAAAATATTATTCAATTATTGTAAAACAACGCGGAATACTTTTTCTGAATTTTCATTGAAAACTCGGATCATGTAGATTCCTGTTTCTTTACCTTGTAAATTGATTTCAGTTTTTGCAGCTCCTTTGATAGCGTTGTTTGCATTTGCAATAACACGACCTTGAGCATCTGTAATTGTATAGTTGTAAACGACTGAAGAACCTTCATTTGAAACATAAACTAATCCGTTTGTTGGATTTGGATACAATGATAAGTTAGACATTTCAGTTTCATCTAAACCAATCCAGTTACAAGTTATTAACACATCAACCAATACTGTTGCTGAATCATTTGGACAAACACCATTTCCTGTAATATATGTGTAGTTGTATTGTCCTGGGATGTTGCTAGAGAAAATATTTGATGTTGTCATTGCAACATTACTTGGGTTGTACCATTGACCACCTAAATCAGCATTTCCTTCTAAACCAGCTAATAAGTTGAAAGGTTGGTTTCTACAAACAGTAACCGTACCGTCAGA